>CAZUNI010000009.1:0-101289 GCA_964622265.1 uncultured Acidobacteriaceae bacterium
TCATATCGCTTGCTTCATGATCGTCTTGCGGAGGGTTGTGCAATAGCTTCTAGTATACAATGCGTGTCCCGGCGTCGAAACTGAATGAGGATGAACACTCTGACCGCAAATTCGCCCTTGCAGGAAAACGAAGCGGGTAACGTGTCTTCGAAAATAAAAGATGCTGTATTGATCGTCAATCCTCGCGCGGGCGGCGGAAAACGATTCCCGCAACTTGACCAGGCGCGGCGCATTCTCCGCGCAGCCGGAATCGAAACGGAACTGCAACAGACCACTGGTCCCGGCGATGCAACCGATCTCGCGCGCCGAGCCGTGGAACAATCGCGGCAACTCGCCATCGTCTGCGGCGGTGACGGCACGGTGAACGAAGCCGTGAACGGCCTCGCTTGCAGTCAGGTACCGCTGGCTGTACTGCCCGCGGGCACGGCCAACGTCCTCGCGAAAGAGCTTTCCCTGCCTTGGAATTTGCCACGCGCCGCCGAGCACCTTGTCCGCGCTAAATTCCGTCGAATCGCACTCGGACTCGCCACTCCTGAAAAATCCAGCGGCGCGCCCCGCTATTTCCTGAGCGTCGCCGGCGCGGGCCCGGACGGAGCCTTGGTTGCCGCGGTTCGCCCCGAAATCAAGCTGAAAGCGGGGATTCTGGCGTACTGGCAGGAAGGCTTCAGCCAATTGACGCGCTACAATTTCCCGCGTTTCGACGTGACCTCTGGCGATCGTGTAATCAACGCCACCATGGTGGTTGTGGGACGCACAAAACATTACGGCGGCCCATTCAAGATCACCACCGGGGCCGATCTTCTCGAACCGGAATTCGAACTCGTCTTCGTGACAACAAGAAGCGCCTGGCGTTACATCGCCTACCTTCCACTCATCTGGACCGGTCAACTGCGGAACGCGCGTTACGTGGAGCACTGCAAAACCACTTCCCTGCAATGTACCGCGACCGATTCCTCACCTGTCTTGATTCAGGTTGACGGTGAGCCCGCCGGCTGCCTTCCGGCCGAATTCCGCATTATCCCAGACGCGCTTACACTCGCCATGCCCGATTCGTTGTAGTATCTGGCAGATCGTAAAGACAGGTAGCACAGCCACAAGACCGTATACCAATGCCATGGAACCTGTAACCCACGCGCTGACATCCATCGCTCTCGGACGTGCCGGACTCAATAAAGTGACGTGGATGGCGACGCCCATGCTCCTCGTCTCCGGCCTTGCGGCCGATGTGGATTGGGTCACGCGTTTGGGCGGTGCAAGCGCATTCCTGCATGGACACCGCACGGCGACGCACTCCCTGATTGGCACGGCTGCGATTGCTGCACTTGCCTCAGCCGCTTTCTGGCTGGCGGGACGCAAATATCCGAAGTTCGCAGTCGGAATTTTACCGGCGCTATCGATATGCACAGTAGGCGCAGGAGTCCACTTGCTCCTCGACCTGCTGAACGGCTACGGCGTGAAACTTCTATGGCCTTTCAACGGACAATGGTTCGCATGGGATCTGGCGGATTCTGTCGATGCCGGGATCCTTTTTTTCCTGCTGGCCGGATTGCTGCTTCCGGAACTGTTCCGTCTGGTCCTGGAGGAAATCGGATCGAGGCCGAAGAAGCGCGGACGGCAGCGTGGAGCCATTGTGGGTCTGGTTTTTGTTGGTCTGTTCATCGCAGGCCGTGCCTTCGCGCACCAGCGAGCCATTGCCCTTCTCGATTCCCGCGAATATCGCGGCCAGGTTCCAATCGAAACGGCGGCTTTCCCGCGCCCATCGAATCTTTTAGCCTGGTCCGGCGTAGTGGAAACCGACAACGCGCTCGTGAATGTGGAAGTCCCGCTGGGACCTATCTCCGTCTTCGATCCGGAGCTTGCCGATATCCATTTCAAGCCGGAGCAATCCCTAACCCTCAAAAACGCCATAAGCAGCGCGACCGCTATCGACTTCCTGAGCTATGCAAGATTTCCGCTGGCCCACGTCGAGCCCGAAGGTGCCGGCTTTCAGGTCCGCCTGCGCGACATGCGCTTCGCCTCCGAACTTTCCGGCCGCCGAGGAATCGTCGCTGTCATTGACCTGAACGCCCAAAACCTCGTTATCGGTGAGCATCTGGAATTCGACGCCCCGTCCGTGAATTGAATATTAGTTCCATCTACTTTATTAGAGATTAAAAAAGGCCCTGCCATCAGAGGGCGTCAGGACGAGACCGGGCGCCTAAATGCAAGATGGGACCCAAGATAGAGAATCAGGACTGCAGCAAGGGTGATCCCGGCAACTTCAAGTTTGTGTGCCAATAAGAATTGACTCGCATGGTCTCCGTATTTTATCGCCAGGAATCCTTCGCCGAAAAACCGAACTGAGCGCGCCGCCAATAATCCGAGGACAAACGTGCCCACCGGCATTTCCAGCGCGCCCGCAGCAATCACAAACACTTTAAACGGCGTCGGCGGGGGCAGCAGCGCCGTTACCAGGATGCTGACGAAACCGTTCCGGTTGATCCAAGCATGGATGTGGCGGGCACGGGCCCCAGCATGCTTGTGAAACATGGCTTCGCCCCCCTTCCGCGCAAGGTAATAAAGCAGCAAACATCCACCCACCGAACCCAGTGTCGCCATCAAGGCGTAATACGGCATCCGAGCCGGATATTTGATGGAAAGGTTAATCAGAAGAAGATCGTTGATGACTGGAAATGTAAGGACCGAGGAGTCCAGAAATGCGATCAGGAAAAGGCCCAGTCCGCCCGTTGCGGCGACAATGGCTTGGAGCCAGTGCGGCAAGTGAATTGGTGGTGTCGGTAAATCCATTCTTAGCCGCCGAAAAAAAATAGATTGTATCAGAAGATTTCAATTGGACGTTTATGGCGCGATTGGTCAGCAGCGTGTCGGTTTACGAAAAGCGGTGTGGACTCAACAGGTCTTTTCAGAAAATAGTCCTATACAAATCATTAGCAGGAACCGAGGACGCATGAACAAAGACAAAAAGCCTACTTATATTCGAACAACGTCATAAATCCAAAATCCATGTGCAGCTGCTGATGGCAATGAAAAAGTGTCAGCCCGGGGTTATCGGCAACGAAATCCACTTCCACTTGCTGGTAGCCGCCCACCATGACCACGTCTTTTATGACGCCCGAGAGCGGCTTGCCCGCAATCCTGGTTAGTTCGAAACTGTGCCGGTGAAGGTGGATGGGATGGATATCATCGCTGGCATTTCGCATTCGAATTCTGTAGCGCTTCCCTTGTTTTAAACGGTATGCCGCAGCCATGGCATCGTTCGAAAACACCTTGTCGTTGATTGCCCAGGAGTTAAAACCACCATCGGCTGCGTTCTTCTTGGTAAAGGTCATGTCAATGATTTCGTCCGGCTCGGCAGCAGCACCGTTTAGCTTGGCAAAGCGCGCATAGTTCCAATGGAACGGCTTCGGCGGCGTCCAGACGGACTTGCCTTTGTGACCTGCGTACTCGACGACAATCCCCATGCCGTGGCCGCGATCGTCATCCGCCAGGTCGCCCATGACCCAAACGCCCGGATTTTTCATCTCGACGATGGCGGAGATGCATTCTGCCGTTCCCAGCCAGAGCACCGGAACGTCCGCAGGTGCCGGCACGGGATTACTGTCCAGCGCAACCACCTTGAAGGTATGACCCGGCAACGCCAGGCTGCGAATCTCGGTTGCACTGCCGTTCAGCACGTGGAACAGCACTCGCTCGCCATGTTTCACCCGCACTGGCTCGCCGTGTCCCAACATGCGCCCGTTAATCGTGAAATAGCGATAGCCCACTTCAAAGCCATGCGGCATGCCCTTTGCCAGCGACGCCTTCATGGAGGACTCGCCCGCCGTTTCCAGTTGCTTTTCACGGGTGGCAGGAGCCAGAAAGTTCATGTCCATATCGCCGCCCTGGCTAAGCGATGGTTCGAACTCTTTTAGGACCAAAAAGACTTCGCGGTCGTAGCTCCCCGGGTCATGCTTCGGTTCAATGTAAACCGGCCCGACCTGGCCGCTGTATTGGCCCGCGCTGAGATTCGCGCCGGCGCGATTGTGGGTGTGATAGAAGCGGAAGCCGGCAGGCCGTGGCGTGAATGTGATCCGGCGCATTCCCTGCGCGGGAATGAAAGGCGTTCCCTCCTCCGCCGCACCGTCCACGTCAGGGGAAACGAACTGCCCGTGCCAGTGGAGCTGCTCGGGGGTATCGGTGTCGTTGTGGATTTCTACTGTTGCCGGCTGCCCCTCCTTAAATCGCAGCAAAGGACCGGGAAACTGGCCGTTGTAGCTGACTGTCGAGACGAAGCGATGGGGCGCGATTTCGATCGGGCTTGCACCTATACGCAAGGTATAGTCCGGCTTGCCTGCCTCGGATTGGGCGGAAAATGGCGGGAGGGGGGACGCCAAACCAACCCGACCTCCGAGACCGCTCAGACCGGTCCCGGCAAGAGCGCCTGCCACCTTCAAAAAATCCCTGCGGGATGTAGAGTGTTTGCTCACGAGGTGCCTCCCAGAACGGTCGAATCGCGCTCCTCAAACATTACCCGCGTATCATAGTTCCGCACATTGATATCGCGCAATGACGGGCCAGTTCCCAAATATTCCAGTCCGCAAAAAGTAGCCTCTAAATGCCGTTCCATATTGGTAACGCCATTGGGGGAACGGTTTGACCACCCACTCCGGGCATGTTATAAAAATCAAGCATTACGCTGCGCATTGCGCGGGTTGTGTGTCCAACCTGTGGCAATCCTGGGTGGAACGGTTCCTGAATGCTTAGGGAAGCACACCTGTCCAGCCTTGAGCTGGCAACCTGTAGCAAATCCGGTCAGCATTGATTCGGCGCCCTGAAGAAAAATCTCCAGGGCGAATGGGTGTGCCGGGAGCCGAAGTCCGACAGATTGAATAATGGGCAATTAGCCTTGAATATGAATTTTTGTGGAGGAAATCTGATGCGCACCTGGCTTGCGGGCCTATGCTCGCTTCGAAGCCGAATTGTGAAGGCAGGCGCCGTATGCGCCGCCCTGATTTTGATGTTGTCCAATGCCGGAGCCGCGATGGCGCAGGATACCGCCGGCGGTGAAGCTGGCCTGAAACTTCCCGACCTTTCCACGGTTTCCTTCCTCGGAATAGATGGTCACAAGCTCTTGACGGTTGGCATTTTATTCTGCGTCCTAGGGCTGATTTTCGGCCTCGTGATCTATAACCGGTTAAAAAATCTGCCGGTGCACCGGTCGATGCGCGAAGTTTCCGAGCTGATTTACGAGACTTGCAAGACGTACCTGTTCACACAGGGCAAGTTCCTGATGTTCCTGTGGCTGTTCATCGCTGTCATTATCGTGCTGTACTTCGGCGTTCTCTCCCCTGTGCCGAATAAGCCCGTCAGCACCACGCTCCCGATTATTTTGCTATTCAGCTTGATCGGAATCGCCGGAAGCTACGGAGTGGCCTGGTTCGGCATCCGCGTGAATACGTTTGCCAACTCGCGAACGGCCTTTGCCGGACTGCGCGGCAAACCCTACCCGATCTATCAGATTCCACTGGAAGCGGGCATGAGCATCGGCATGATGCTGATCAGTGTTGAACTGCTGATGATGCTGTTCATTCTTCTGTTTGTCCCCGGCGATTACGCGGGGCCGTGCTTCATCGGCTTCGCCATCGGCGAGTCCCTCGGCGCGGCTGCGCTGCGAATTGCGGGGGGCATCTTCACCAAGATTGCCGACATCGGCTCCGACCTGATGAAGATAGTTTTCAAGATCAAGGAAGACGACGCGCGCAATCCGGGAGTGATCGCGGACTGCACCGGAGACAACGCGGGAGACTCGGTGGGGCCCAGCGCCGATGGTTTTGAGACTTATGGCGTTACCGGCGTGGCACTGATTACGTTCATCCTGCTAGGCGTCAAAGACCCGACTGTGCAGGTCCAATTGCTGGTCTGGATTTTCGTTATGCGCATCGCCATGCTGGTCGCGAGCGCAGCGGCGTACTTCCTGAACGGCGCAATCGCCAAAGCAAAATATGGCAACGCCGACAAGATGAATTTCGAATCGCCGCTCACTTCCCTGGTCTGGCTCACTTCCTTTATTTCCATCGCCATGACCTTCGCCATCTCCTACGTAATCATTCCGGCGATGGGCGACGGCACACAATGGTGGAAGCTGGCGTCAATCATCTCCTGCGGGACGCTTGCCGGAGCTGTGATTCCGGAGTTGGTCAAGGCGTTCACGTCCACAGAATCGCGACACGTCAAGGAAGTGGTGACTTCGGCGGAAGAAGGCGGAGCATCGCTCGGTATTCTGTCCGGCTTCGTCGCTGGAAACTTCTCGGCGTACTATCTCGGACTCGCCATGGTCTTCCTGATGTCGGTCAGTTATCTCTTCGCCCGGCAAGGACTTGGCGACTTGATGATCGCCGCGCCTGTTTTCGCTTTCGGCCTGGTGGCGTTCGGCTTCCTCGGGATGGGTCCGGTAACCATCGCGGTCGATTCCTACGGCCCGGTCACGGACAACGCGCAGTCGGTGTATGAACTCTCCCTGATCGAACAGATTCCCAACATCAAGGAAGAACTGAAGAAGGATTTCAATATCGACGCCAATTTCGAACGCGCCAAGGACCTGCTCGAAGAAAACGACGGCGCGGGTAACACCTTCAAAGCGACAGCCAAGCCAGTGTTGATCGGAACCGCAGTAGTCGGCGCGACCACGATGATCTTCTCGATCATCATGGCGCTGACCAACGGCCTGACCGTCAACGTCGAGAAACTTTCCCTGCTGCATGCGCCGTTCATGCTCGGGCTAATTACCGGCGGGGCGATGATCTACTGGTTTACCGGCGCTTCCACACAGGCCGTGACCACTGGCGCGTACCGTGCCGTCGAGTTCATCAAGGCCAACATCAAGCTGGAAGGCGTCGAGAAAGCATCGGTCGAAGACAGCAAGAAGGTTGTTGAGATCTGTACCAAGTACGCGCAGAAGGGCATGCTCAACATCTTCATCGCCGTATTCTTTGCCACGCTGTCCTTCTCCTTCCTCGAACCGTTCTTCTTCATCGGGTACCTGATCTCCATCGCGATCTTCGGTCTCTACCAAGCCATATTCATGGCCAATGCGGGTGGCGCATGGGACAACGCGAAAAAGATCGTGGAAGTGGAAATGAAGCAAAAAGGCACGCCGCTGCATGACGCCACCGTCATCGGTGATACCGTTGGCGATCCGTTCAAGGACACTTCTTCCGTGGCGCTCAACCCGGTGATCAAGTTCACCACGCTGTTCGGATTGCTGGCCGTCGAGCTGGCCGTGAAACTTACCGCGGAGACCGGCGGCATGTTGACCCACGTGCTATCGGCAGCATTCTTTGCCGTCTCTTTCGTGTTCGTGTACCGGTCGTTCTACAGCATGCGCATCCGGCAATCGAACTAGATTTCGCAACAGTGGCGAACGCTTTAGCGCGCGTGGTTTTGGTTTTTCTTGGCCTGACAGAAACCAAAAGCGCACACGCTGAAGCGTATGCCACTTAAGACCCTTCACTTCTTAAATTGACTTCAAATCCTGCCTCTGCTAACAATCCCAGCACGCAATATTGGGCGTTCTGGGGGATTCATGAATCCGAAGAAATCCGATCGTCGGCGCTTTCTGAAGAACAGCGCGGCGCTGGCAGGCCTCGCCGTTGGAGCATCCTCTAGCGCGATTCCTGCAACAGCCGAGCCCGCCCCAGAACGCATCGACGATTTGCACGCCTACGGCGAGCGCTCGCATTTCGTGAATTCCGTTCGAATCGGCAGCATCAATAATCCCGAGCGCCACTTGGAAAATGAACCTGTGGCGTTCGGCCTCGCAACTCCCCTGCAGGATTCGGTGGGAATGATTACGCCGTCTTCGCTGCACTTCATCGTCAACCACGGTTTCGAATCGCCGGAAATCGATCCGCAGGAGCATCGCCTGCTGATTCACGGCATGGTGGACCGCCCGCTGATTTTCACAGTGGACGAACTGAAGCGGCTGCCCTCGGTATCTCGGTTTCATTTCATCGAGTGCCACGGCAATAGCAGCACCGCCGGCGCTGGCGGACCGGAGCGAATTGCGAAGTCTGCTACGGTTCAGCAGACGCACGGATTCACCAGCTGCAGCCAGTGGACCGGGGTGCCCCTTTCCTTGCTGCTCAAGGAAGCTGGGGTGCAGAAAAGCGCAGCCTGGATCGTGGCCGAAGGCGCGGACGCGAATAAGCATTCGAAAAGCTTTCCGCTGGCGAAGGCCCTGGATGACGTCATCGTGGCATACGGACAAAATGGCGAGGCGATCCGTCCCGAGCAGGGTTATCCTTTGCGGTTGGTCGTTCCCGGCTGGCAAGGGATTAATAACGTCAAATGGCTCAGGCGGATCGCCCTGACCGACGAGCCTTATATGTCGATGCTGGAAACCGCCCGGTACCCTTCGCTGAAGCTGGACGGGAAATCGCGATGGTTCGAATTCGAATTGGGGCCGAAATCGGTGATTACGCGGCCATCCGGGGGACAGCGGCTGCCAGTGACTGGATTCTATGAAATCACCGGCCTTGCATGGTCCGGCGGTGGGACGATTAAGCGAGTAGAGGTCTCCACCGACGGCGGACACACCTGGAAGGACGCGCAACTGCATGGCCCAGTCGTTCGAAAGGCGCATACACGATTTTCAATGGCGTGGAATTGGAGCGGCGAGGAGGCAATCCTCCACTCCAGATGCACCGACGATCAGGGAACCGTTCAGCCAACGATGGCCGAGGTGGCGAAACTCTGGAATACCGATCCTGAGACGTTTCGAAAGACGTCCCTCATCGTTGGGAACTTTAACGCCATCCAGCCTTGGAAGGTGAACCGCGATGGGAGCGTCGAAAATGCGCTTTTCTAAGCTGCTTGCTGCCGGAATCGTATTGTTGGGCGCTCGCATAGCGCTGACGCAGACGCCGTCCTACAAGAATGTTGGCAGGACGCCGACGAAAGAGGAAATTCAGGCGTGGGACATCTCCGTCGGACCGGATGGGAGAGGATTGCCTGTCGGACATGGAACAGCTGAAGAGGGCGCAACAATCCTTGCGGCAAAATGCGCCTCCTGCCATGGCCCGGACGGTATGGGGGGCAAGGTCGGCCCTCGACTAATCGGAACCAAAGCTGACATGGAATCGCTAACCACATTGAAGCCATCCAGAATCGCCGGGAGTTACTGGCCATACGCCACTACGATCTGGGATTACATCAATCGTGGCATGCCTCGGAACAATGGCGGAACGCTTAAGCCGGATGAGGTGTACGCTCTCACGGCATTCATTCTCGCCAGAAGCGGCGTCATTCAGGAAGGCGACGTGATGGACGCGAAGTCGCTGCCGAAGGTGCAGATGCCGAATCGGAATGGATTCGTCCCGCAGAAGTTTGCGGATATTCCTGATGAAAAGAAGCGGGGATGCAAGCAGGGTGTGTGCCCGTGAGGCGATCGAGTTTTTCCAGTCCAATGTTTTCCCGCAGGCTGATCCTCCTCTTAGGCCTTACCGTCATAATCGCCGGCATTGCCATGGCGGATGATGTGTGGCTAGTTCGCGAGAATGGCGTCGGACCTGTCGAAATAGGCATGAGCCTTTCCCAATTGAATACCACTCTTCACGAAACCTTTGCAGTGCCGCCAAATCGGGAAGACCAGGCATGCTTCTCCGTGAGCCCCGCGAAACATACTTCCGTCACCTTCCTGATTGAACAAAACCTGTTGGCGCGAATCGATGTGGACGAACCCGGTATCTCTACGGCAGAGGGCGTCCAAGTGGGCGATTCTGAGGCGCATGCTTTGAAAGCCTACGGCCGCAGATTAGAAATAACCCCGCGCCACGATACCGAAGGCCATTACCTTACGGCACGGTCCGCGGATGGGCGGTACGGAATCAAATTCGCAACGGAAAAAGGGGAAATTCAGGCCTTCTACGCGGGTCGAGCTGAGGCGATCCAATACGTGGATGGGTGCGAGTAGAAAGTTACAGCCTGGAAGCGATGGGCAGCCGTGAAAGTGCCCGTTTCGCGCGTGATGTTCAACCTATGGAAAGTATATCCACTTGTGAAGTGTGAAGAAGCAAGGCTGGTTTTGCTAACAGGTCTCGATCGAATTGATCTTACCCGCAATGTGGTAATAGAATTCTGAGGAATCGGTAGGAAGTTTGCAGCGTTCGGCGGCAGGGACTTCGTTAAGGATTTCTTCATAAGTCCGAACCTGGGCCGAGCTGATGGCAGTAAAACCCAGAGCATCAGCCATCATACAACTGTGGCGAACCGTCGCAAGAACGGCGGGCTCGCCGGCGGAGGTTTGATCATGATGCCGCGAAGCAACTGCGATTAATGACTTGGGAAGATTCCATTGCGACACCATTAAACCGCCGGCCTGACAATGATCGATTCCAAACAAATCGCGTTCTCTCTGAAGGGTGTCAGAGCGTTCTTCTTCGGTACTCGTCAGAAAGTTGGCGTACTTCCGGGGATAAGCTGTCACCATAGCTAGACGACCGATGTCGTGCAGTAATCCGGCGGTATAGGTCGTATCCACATCCATCAAGTTCAGTTTTGCGAATTCTCCGGAGATGATCGCGCAAGCCAAGCTGTGGCGCCAGCACGCTCTTAAAGCTGGAACTTCCAAAGATCCGCCAAGGTAGGATTTCATCGCGACGGTCGCAACAACACCCTTGATCCGTTCGAGCCCCAGTAAGACGATGGCGTTAAATATGCTAACTATCTCCTTGCGAACACCGAAAAGAGGGGAATTTGCGATCCGAAGGATTTCGCCAGATAAAGCTGCGTCCGTAACGATAAGATTGCTCAGTTCACGCATTCGGCCGTATTCGCTGGATACGACTTCGAGCGCCTTAATCGCGACTGCAGGAAACGGGGGAACTTGAGTCAATTCCCATGGTATATCCGCTTTTTGATCGCTCCTCTGAACTGTGGTCACGGAAGAAACACTCCAAAAGAGTTCATATGAAACGGGTGAAAAGCGTCCATGCGTGCAGTGCAACGCTAACCAGGACGCTCAAATTGCGACCGCTTCGAATCACCCGATGCGGTTTCCTAACGTCTGCTGAAGGACTGTTAAGGATCATAGTGAATCCCTTGTTGGTCCTAGAGAACGAGAAAAACCTCTGCCCGACGATCGCTCCTTGCTTTTCTTCCGACTTTGTTCCTTTGTCACAATAATAGCAGAGTGACGAAGAGACAGAGATACCGAGCTGAAGAAGCATTCAAAGGGCTCATCTGATATATCGGCACTCTCAGGAATTTCTTTAGGCCGTTCTGAATAAAGTTCTATAGGCGTGACCAGGATGGCAAATTGCGTTCGCAATTGACGGCCCAGGCGGTGGAAGCGGCGAAGGCCGCGGCAGCCCTCACGGGCGTGAACAACATTTACGACCGGTTTCTGCAAGTGACATAGAACGGGATCATCCCAGTGCGTCTGCGCATGAACATCGTTCGCTCACACGGCGTTGAGTCGATCGATTTTGAAATGTGGTGTGTGACAGTTTCGGCGATCAATAAAATGCCAGACAATCGTGTCTTCCCACGAAAACGTGCTGCGCGAAAAAGACTTTCTTGAGAAAGGTATTCTCGCGCCGGTCCGGAGAGCGTCTGTGATTCATTTACTTGCTGGCGTTATCGATGTTGAGGACACGCTGTTGTAGATTCTTAATATAAATTTTGCCGATGAGATCGCAGGCATGTGCTCCCATTTTTATTTTCAACGCGGTCCGATCCCAATCACGCCTTCAGGAGACGCGGGAATTTCGCCGGGCTATTGTCGAAGCCAGGGAAAACAGTTTGGAGATTCTTGCTGCCCAGGTGACCGCTGATCACTTCGCCCAGCACCGAGCGGAAGTCGGTGGTGAGCTTAAGGTCGCGGCCTTCATTTAATTGTTCCGGAGCAAGCCCCGGCCATTTGCCGTACACTTTTCCGCCTTTTACCGGGCCGCCCATCACGAACATGCAGTTGGCGTGGCCGTGGTCGGTGCCGCGATTGCCGTTTTCGTGGGCTGTGCGGCCGAACTCGGACATGGTAACGACGACGATATCCTCCATGCGGTCGCCCAAATCCTGATGCAGCGCAGCGAGACCCTGTCCCAGGTCGCGAAGCAAGTTCGCCAACTGGCCTTGTGCGCCGCCTTCGTTCACGTGATTGTCCCAGCCTCCGGTGTCGACGAAGCTCACTTCCATGCCGATGTCGGATTTGATCAGCTGGGCGACCTGTTGCAGCGTCTGTCCAACCTTGCTCTTGGGATATTCCGCGCCATGTTCCGGCTGGAAGCGCGACGGATCGGCTTTGCGCAACATTTCGATGGCTTCGAAGGTTTCCGTTCCGGTGCCGCGCAGGACTTTGTCCACGGTTTGGGCGTACAGGGCTTCGAAACCTCCCTGGACGGCTGTGGACTGGCTAATGACGCGGAACTGCTTCACGTCGGCAAGGGCAATTGCCGGGGCACTGCCACGTAATGTCAGCGGAAGATTCGGTCCCATCGCAACGGCACGGAATGGAGAGGCGTTGTCTTCGCGCGGGCCTTGCACTGTGCGGTTTAGCCAGCCGTCGTCGGTGGATTTTACGCCGGGGGTGCCAGATTCCATGAAATCCTGGGCGTCGAAATGGGAGCGCGTTGTGTCTGGGGAGCCTGCCGCATGAACGATGGCTAGCTGTCCGTTGTGAAATAGCGGGCCCAGCGGGGCGAGGCTTGGATGCAGGCCGAAGAAACCGTCGAGATCTACCGCTGCGCCTTCGCCGCCTCGGCTCGGTTGCGGGATCGCGATGGACGGGCGAATGCGATAGTAGCTCGGTTCGCCGAATGGGACCACGATGTTCAGGCCGTCGGCGGCGCCGCGCTGGAAGAGGACGATTAGTTTCTTTTTGTTGGGCATCGCTGTTTCGGCTACCGCGCGCTGGAGGAACGCGGGAATGGTGCTCATGCCGATCATGGCTACGCCGCCGCTTTTTAGGAAGATTCTTCTGGAGACATTCATAGTCTTTACTCCCTCGATGATCCCTTTGTGTCACCCCTACGGGGTTTTCCGCACTTCCCGCTCGCTTCCCCACCGTTTCCACGGTGGGCTACGTTATGCCGTCCCTCCGGGACTCAGGATATGCCGACAACAACAGCCAGAGAGTGCAGCGCATCGTTCATCGCCGTTGGAACTCTGGCGAGCCCAGGACTAAGCCAGCGATCATTGGCGCGTTGACCTGTTTTATTGGATCGCCGAGCGTTGCTTGCAAAATTTGCGGGTCGTTCAATTGCTGCTCAAGGGTGGCACGCGTTTCCTTGGATACCTGATAGCCCAGCAACACGTGAATCGAGCGATCCAGCAAGGCGTAGGGATCGGTGGCACCCTGGCTGTTGAGCAACGCTTCGGTATCTACTTGCGCTCCCCGGACTCGATTTGCCGTTAGCGCGAGCGAGAAGTTCATTCTGTTGAGCAGCGCGCCGGTGTTTACCCACGCGTCGGCTCTTGCCGAATATCCGGTGGGCGGCTCGCATTGGTAGAGGGGCTGGCCGATGCGGGTGGTCCATTGGACCAGAGCTAATGGCACGTCCACATTGGCGCCGACAGCGCGTGTGGCTGAGACCACGACTTCAAATGGAGTCTTGATCTTCGCGCGGTACACGTCTTTGGACCAGAACTCCGGCGAATAGATCATCGTGCGCAGGACTTCGCGGATATCGCCATCGGATTTCTGAAATGTCTGCGCCATGCGATCGACCAGCGCGGCGGGAGGCTCGTCGGATACGAAACGCTGGGCAATTTCGTAGGAGATATGGTGCGCGGTGTGAGGATCGCGCGCCAGAATATCCAGCACTTCCTCGCCGTCCTTCATACCGCCCGCGTTAATCTTGTGGCCGAGCACCGTCTTGGTGCTCTTGTCATGCAGGCGGTCATCGAAGGAAAACTCGGGATCTCGACGCGGCTGCTTGATCGTCCATCCGGTGAAGGCTTTCGCGATGTTGATGACATCGTCCTGCGTGTATCCGCCATCCACGCCGAGCGTGTGCAGTTCCATCAGCTCGCGGCCGTAGTTTTCATTCAGGCCACGGTCCTGCTTTTGCTTCGCTGCCGCGTTCGCCTGCGGCGCTCCTGTACCTTGCGGAAAACGCGGTATTCCAAACGGGCCGCCGCCGAAACCGCCCCTGCGAAATCCGCGTTGCTGCTGCTCCTGTTGCAGCTTGGCCCACGCTTCGGGGTCGACCGAAAGCCAGTTATCGAGATAAAAGAGCATGGCCGGACTTTTTGCGGTGGCTTCGAGCAAATCGCGGAACTTACCCATCGCGTGCGGGCGAATCGCATCGCGTTCGTAGGACGTGATCAGCCAACGCTCCTGGCCCTTATTAGCAAAGACGTTGAAGTGGTTGTACCAGAAGTCCACCATCATTTCGTCCAACTGGCGCTCGCTGTAAACCGCGCGCGTGACCTTGGCCATGGAAAGCTCGGCGACAATTCGCTGCGGCGTTTTGATGTCCGCGTAATTGAACATCTGGTTGCTGAATCCGCCCTGGCCTTTTCCCTGGCCCTTGCCCATATCCGCGTTCGGATCGGAATCCACTTTTTCGAATTTCGATTGGATCTGGCTGTCCATGATGTTCATGTCGCCGCCGTCGCCGCTCGCCGCCATCGCCTGCTTGACATGGTCCTGCTGCTCTTTGCGGTATTCCTCGACGGTAACGCCCTCGCGTTTCGCGGCGACCTGCGGCTGCGGAAATTCTTCCAGAAGTTTTGTGGAGGACATCTTCAACGTGGGGAAACGATCAACGCGGGCTTCCAGTGCGGAGTCGTTGATGGATTCTGGATGGAGTTGCTGGTCGATCCACTTCTGCAGGCCCATCTCCTTGACGCGATCGATGTCGCCCGGCCTGGGGCCAAATCCGAGGCGGTTCAGCGCTTGCAGGATGGCCTCCTCTTCAGACAGGTCCTGAATTGGAAGGCCTTTCACGGACTTCGATGATTCGGAAGATTTATTCTTGTCCTTCTTATCTTTTCCGGCGGAAAGATACGGTGCTGCGAACGTGAGGGTAGCAAGCAGAGACAACGCCGCCAATCCGCTGACTGTTTTCTTGTGGCGGGATTCGATCTTGCGGGGCGGCTTTCCGTTCATGATTCCAGCTCCCTTAGCTGCATTCGTATGACGAGAATGGAGAGGGTTTCAGGCCTCCGAAGTCATACGTTTATGTTAACCCCTGCCAATCAAAAAAGTTGCGGGTGGCGTATGACGGTTGCTTCGGAAGAAACAGGCCAGCGGCCAAAGCCGATCTGATTGTGCTCACTCTTTGTCGCGGCTGAAGCCGCGACCCACAAACATCTGGACATTGCTTTCATGAACTCAGGTCAGCCCAACTTCCGGCGCCTCGGGCAAGGATTGCCGTCCGTGAGCCGAACGAAACGCGTTCAGGGTCCAAACATCCTGGGGTTCGTCGTGCCGCAGGACAAAATAATCGCCGTCCTGTGTGCGGACGCGAAAATAGGTCGCGTCCGGGGAGTACCACTGATCCTCGACTTCGGTGATTTCAAAAACATGCCCGCGCAGGGCGAATCTTGTGGGGCGCTGGTCGGCTCGATACCCGGCATAGCATTCAACGCGCAATTCGCTCATCGCTGCCTCCCGTGGCAAAACTTTGATAAGCGCAGTGTACTCCTATAGAGGGAGGAAATCAGTTCGAGGATTGCTGCAATTCCGCGTTATAGGCGGCACCAATCAAGAGGATCGTGGCGCTGATCTGCATCCAGATGAGGAGACCAATTGTGACCGCCAAGCCCCCGTAAACGACGCTGTATGGCACATGGCGTAAGTAGAAACCCAGGGCTATGCTGACTACCCACCAGAGCGCAGTAGCAACTGTCGATCCGGGTATAACCGAACCCCAGCGCTGGGAAGCGGGCCTGCCAACGCGATACACAATCGAAACCACGATCATAGCAATTAGAAGGCACGCCATCACGTAGGCAACGCTCCACAGAAAGCGAACGAATACCGGCATGGTGGAAAGATGCAGCATCCGATTGCGCACCGGTTTTCCGAAGACAACAAGAGTAATGATAAAAATGGTCGGGACGATGGTTGCGCTCAGCAGCAAAAGCGCGCGAACATACCTGGCGACAAAGCCCTCCGAGTTGGCATCGCGATGAACCATGCGAAAGCCTTCCATCAGCAACTTCATCATTTGTGTGCCGGTGAGAAGAGTACCGCTGAGTCCCAGTAGCACCCACTTCCATGGATGCGCGTTGTTTCGCGACACAAAGGCGTTGAGTATCGCGATCGTTCCAGGAGGAAGCACGGGACGCAAAGTTCCCACCATCGCTTGCAAAGCCTGCCGGAAGGCGGCCGAACCAGCCACGGCTCCGAAGACAATCAGCAGCATGGGGAAAAATGCCAGGAACATGTTGAAGGCAACCGCTTGGGTCTGCGTAATGCAGGCAGGGATAACGCGACCAACCGCGCGGTAGACCCGTTGGAGAAACGTGTTCATCAGCAGGCCGTGGAATTATACAGTAGACGTTAACGATATGCGCGTTGCTCTTGTCGCATTGCGCATGCGCAGAGTACACTCGCACTGAGGGAACCCTGGAGGTAAGCCATGGCTCGAATCGTGCGTTGCGGTCTGATTCAGGCGCAGTGTGAATGGTCGCCCGAAAAATTCACGCTCGGACAAATCAAAGAAAAAATGATCGCCAAGCACGAGCGGCTCATCGCCGACGCAGCAAAGCGCAAGGTGCAGGTCCTCGGTTTGCAGGAACTTTTCTACGGCCCTTACTTCTGCGCCGAACAGCAAACCAAGTGGTATGACCTGACCGAACAGGTGCCCGGCGGCCCGACGCTTGTCCGAATGCAAAAGCTAGCAAAAAAGTACAAGATGGTTCTGGTCGTTCCAGTTTATGAAATCGAGATGCCCGGTGTTTTTTACAATACCGCCGCCGTATTTGACGCCGATGGAAAATATCTCGGTAAATACCGCAAACACCATATCCCCCACTGCCATCCCGGATTCTGGGAAAAATTTTATTTCACGCCCGGCAACGCGGGCTATCCGGTGTTTGTAACGCGTTACGGCCGAGTAGGAGTCTATATCTGTTATGACCGGCATTTCCCGGAAGGCGCGCGAATCCTGGGTCTGAATGGCGCGGAAATTGTCTTTAATCCGTCCGCCACGGTCGCAGGACTATCCGAATACCTGTGGGAGCTCGAACAGCCCGCGCACGCTGTGGCGAACGGTTATTTCGTCGCCGCATCCAATCGCGTCGGCATAGAAAAACCCTGGCAAATCGGCGAATTTTACGGCAAGAGCTATTTCTGCAGCCCGCGCGGCAAGATCGTGGCGCAAGCCAGCCGCGATAAGGATGAACTGGTCGTCGCCGACCTGAATCTCGATGAAATTCAGGAAGTGCGCGCCACCTGGCAGTTCTACCGCGATCGCCGCCCGGAAACTTACGGCGAGATTACGCGCACGCAGGCGGCCGGAAGCGCGCAGGCGGCGGATTGAGAGAGGGAAACCACTGATGAACACAGATCGACACTGATTAGAAAAACCAAAGACGCAAACGCCGGGTAAAGAAAATACGAATTCATGGCTTGTCGTTTTGAGTTTTTTCAATCAGCCTTTTGCTCTTATCAGTGTTTATCTGTGTTCATCAGTGGATTAAAGATTTTCTATGACGACCCAGCCAAAGAAAACCACCCGCAGCGACGAAGTCATTCGAAAGCACAAGGAATACCTTTGGCCGGCGGTCACTAATTTCTACCAGCAGCCGTTGGTGGCGGATCACGCCTCGATGCAGTACGTGTGGGACGTGGAGGGGCGAAAGTATCTGGATTTTTTTGGGGGCATCCTTACCATTTCTGTGGGCCATGCAAATCCCCGGATTACGGGTCCAATCAAAGCGCAGGTTGACAAGCTGCAGCACCTCTCCACGCTTTACCCGAATGAAGCGATTGTGGCGCTGGCGGAAAAGGTGGCGCAGATCACGCCCGGCGCGTTGCAATCTAGCTTTTTTACGAGTTCGGGAACCGAGGCGAACGAAGCTGCCATCCTGCTGGCGCGCATGGCGACCGGTAGTTACGACATCGTCGCGCTGAGGCACGCCTACTCCGGCGGATCGGCGCTGGCGAAGAGCGTCACGGCCCAGTCGCCCTGGCGCAAGTCCGGAATTATCAGCGTCGGGATCGCCCACGCCATCAATCCCTATTGTTACCGCTGCCCGTTAGGGTTGAAGTACCCGGATTGCGAAGTGGCCTGCGCCAAGGACGTTGAAAATCTGATCCAGACAGGAACGAGCGGACAGATTGCTGCCTTCATTGCTGAACCGATTCAAGGAGTAGGCGGCTTCATTACTCCACCGCCTGAATATTTCAAGATCGTTTTTAAGGCCGTGAAAAAGTATGGCGGACTCTTCATTTCCGATGAAGTGCAGACCGGATTCGGGCGCACCGGGAAGAAATGGTTTGGCATCGAGCATTGGGAAGTTACGCCGGACATCATGACGTGCGCGAAAGGGATGGCCAATGGCACACCCATCGGAGCAACCATCACTACGAAGGAACTCGCGGCTTCTTTTCAGGGGCTGACGATCTCCACGTTCGGGGGCAACCCGGTTACCTCCGTAGCGGCAAAGGCTACGATCGAATTCATCGAAGAAGAAAAGCTTCTGGAGAATGCCGACACCGTTGGCGCCTATTTCCGAGGCAAACTGGAAGACCTCCAGCAGAAATATCCCATCATTGGCGACGTGCGCGGCAAAGGATTGATGCTGGCGCTCGAACTGGTCAATGACCGCGATACGAAAGAGCCCGCTCCTGAGGCCACAACGCAATTGCTGGAACGCACCCGTGAGAATGGGCTGCTCGTCGGCAAGGGCGGTCTTTATGGCAATGTGATCCGCCTTTCCCCGATGCTGAATATTGCAAAATCCGATGTGGATGAAGCGGTTCGGTTGCTCGACAGCTCAATATCGGGAATACGCCTCAAATAGCTAACCTATTGATCTGGCAGGGAATAAGCGCACAAATCCATCCCAAAATGGGACTAGTACAGGTTCCTTTTTGGCACAGCAAAATTAAATTCATCTTTCGAGCTGGGCTATGTATTGTTAGCTTAAACCATGGTTTATAAGCTCTGCGTTATGCCGATTTCCAAGGAAACAATCGGAAACCAATCTTTGGAAGAGCTTCGCTAGCCATGAGGCCCCTGTGAAAAAGAAAAAGTTGGGAGAGGTACTTCGTGACCGAGGAAAGATCTCGTCAACTGACCTCCAATTGATGATTGCCGAGCAACAAGGAAAAATGATCCACCTCGGCGAATTAATGCTCGAACGTGGACTCGTCGCAAAGGAAGACCTGGCGGCTGCCCTTGAAGAAACTTCGCACGTTCTTTACATAGACTGCGCGGAGGTCGAGCCGGAGCCAGATGCCTTGAAACTGATCTCCCGCGCTACAGCGGAGCGATTCTGCGTCCTGCCTATTCGAATTGAACAAAAACGACTAGTCGTGGCCATGGCTACACCGCAAAATTTGAGTATTCTTGACGAACTTCGTTTTACGACCGGATTGGAAATTTCTGCGCGCCAATCCTTCCGTTCTGAACTACAAGCTGCCATAGCAAAGTATTACTCGAGCGAGCCGGGCATGCCTGCCCCTCGACCAAATATTCAAGCCGCGGATACGCCGCAGACAGAGCTGCAAGAAGTTGAATTTTTTTCCACGAGTTCACGGCAGAGCAACCAGGAAGCAATTCAGGAAATGCAGGCCGACCTGCGACAGCGAAAAACTCCGGCGGTACGATTGGTTTCCGAAATCATCCAGATCGCGATAGCGAAACACGCCAGTGACATTCACATCGAGCCGCGGGCATCGGAAACCGCGGTAAGGATCCGCGTGGATGGGGTGTTGCGCGATGTCCAATCGATTCCAAGGAACATACAAGTTTCACTCATCTCACGCATCAAGATTTTATCGGATATGGATATCTCTGAACGCCGCGCGCCTCAGGATGGCAGATTCATGGTTTCCATCGGGGCAAAGCAGATCGACCTGCGCGTTTCTTCCCTTCCAACACAATACGGGGAGAAAGTAGTGATTCGACTTCTGGAAACCAGCTCACCCTTGAGTTCATTCAAGGACTTGGGAATCCCATCGGATGTTTCCGATCCTCTTTCGGAATTGTTATCCATGCCGCAAGGAATGATCCTGGTGACAGGTCCCACAGGATCGGGCAAGAGCACTACTCTGTACGGATCTCTTCACAAGCTGCGCAAGCCTTCTGTCAATATCGTCACCGTTGAAGATCCCGTAGAATATGTTCTCCCGGGGATCAACCAATCGCACGTAAACATAAAGGCTGGTCTGACGTTTGCGAGTTGTCTGCGCTCCATTTTGCGGCAAGATCCTAACATCATCATGGTGGGGGAAATCCGCGATAAGGAGACCGCAGAAATAGCCATGAAGGCGGCGCAAACCGGCCACCTTGTGCTTTCCACTTTGCACACCAACGACAGCGTCTCCGCGATCGTTCGGCTGCTCGACCTCGGTATTCCAGGGTTTCTTATCAGTTCTTCAGTCACTGGAATTCTGGCGCAGCGACTGGTGCGAAAATTGTGCTCTTGCCATTCGATCCAGCCCGCCACTCCTGAATTCCAGGCGCGTCTGGTACAAATGGGAACGAACAGACCACCTGCCACCATGTCCATTCCTATCGGCTGTGACAAATGCGACCAAACTGGCTACAAAGGCCGCATTGGAATATACGAGTTGCTGCGCTTCGATGAGGCCATACGAACAGTAATTCGCACGAGCGGGAATATGGACAAGATTCGTGAAACCGCTCGATCGAATGGTATGCGCTTGATGCAGGAAGACGCGATGGAAAAACTGCGAAGGGGAATGACCTCACTTGAGGAGATTCTCCGAGTCGTTCCAGTCGAAACAATGACTTATTCGGAATGTGGAAAATGCGGTCAGGATATACTACCGGCGTTCAAATTCTGCCCAAATTGTGGCACTCGGAACAACCCACGTGGTATGATACCAGTTGTGCAACATTCCGATTCAATTTCTGAAGAGGTGCTTAAAACATGAGCACAATAGAAAATAAGGCGAATATTGTGATTAGGCAAGAAACCAGATATCCCCAACTTTGTGAACTCTCCATGATATACGAGGGATTCACTGAAGACGTCTCCGTGCGACCACCGGACCTCAGCCCTCATGGGATGTTCATAAACACGAGCAGAAATTACCCTGAGAGCGCAGTCCTAAAACTGCGCTTCCGGCTGACGCGCACAGGTGTGCTTATCCACACTCGCTGCGAGGTCCGATATTGCCTCAAGGGAGTGGGAATTGGCGTCGAATTTGTCGACCCTTCTCCTGAAACGGTCAAAGCCATTGAACAAGAAATACAAGAGCAGAGCGCAGCAAAATAACAAAGCAGCATTCTCCACGTCAGCACCCTCTTGACGTTTCCCCCCGCAGGCTCCAACATTCAGCCTTACACATAGAACTATTAGTTTTCGTTCGCGCCCGTTTGGAAATTAGGAGTATTTTATGGCAACAGCGACCCCTGCATCGCAAAACTGCCGAAATTTCATCAACGGCCAATGGGTGGACTCCCATTCCGGCCGAACCATGCAGCGGGTGAATCCTGCAAACCTGGACGAGGTTGTCGCCATCGTACCGCTATCCACTCGGGAAGAGGCGCGCGAAGCAGTCGCAGCGGCGAAGGCCGCGTTTCCGGCTTGGCGGGATACTCCTGCGCCTACCCGCGGACGCATCATCGCCAAAGCGGCGGCACTGATGACCGAACAAAAGGAAGAAGTCGCACGCATTCTGACGCTGGAAGAGGGAAAAACATTCAAGGAATCGCTGGTCGAAGTGCAGCGGTCCATCAATATTTTGGAATTCATGTCCGGAGAAGGCCGCCGCCTGGCGGGCCAGACTCTGCCCAGCGAATTGGCCAAAACGTTTGCCTATACGATCAAGCAGCCGCTCGGCGTGGTGGGAGCGATTACGCCGTGGAATTTTCCAGTGGCGATTCCCGTTTGGAAAGCTGCTCCGGCGCTGGTCACCGGCAATACCATGGTGCTGAAGCCGGCGGAAATCACGCCGCTGACCGCGGTGAAAATCGTGGAGATTTTTGTCGAGGCAGGATTGCCGGCTGGCGTACTGAATCTGATTCTGGGCTCGGGCGAAGATGTCGGCGACGAATTGGTGCAGCATCCCGACGTGCATGCCATCTCGTTCACCGGCTCGAATGAAATCGGCGGCTTGATCTACGCCTCGGGCGCGCAAAAGATGAAGAAATGCCAGTGCGAGATGGGTGGGAAGAATCCCATCGTCGTCCTTGCGGACGCCGATATGAAGCTTGCTGTCGAGTCGGCTACGACCGGAGCGTTCGGGTCTTCCGGGCAACGCTGCACGGCAACGAGCCGCGTGCTGGTGGAGGACAAAATAGCCGACCAGTTTGTATCGATGCTCGTCGAGCGCGCCAAACAATTCCGCGCGGGCGACGGCTTCGACGAAAAGTCCACGCTAGGTCCGCTGGTCGATGAGAATCAGTTGGAGACTGTGCTGCGCTACCTGGAAATCGGCAAGAAGGAAGCGAAACTGCTCCTCGGCGGGGGCCGCGCCACGGGCGGGGCGTTCGACCGCGGGCTATTTGTGCAACCCACGGTATTCGACCACGTAAAGTGGGACAGCGTAATCGCTCAAGAAGAAATCTTCGGCCCCGTGCTGTCGGTGATTCGCGTGCCGGACTTTGAAGAGGCCCTGCGGGTGGCGAACTCCGTGAAATATGGACTCTCCAGTTCCGTTTATACCAACGACTCCGCTAAGATGTTCGCGTTCATCGACCGCATCGAAACCGGTATGACGCACGTCAATTCCGCGACGGTTTGGAGCGAAGCACATCTTCCGTTCGGCGGCACCAAGGGAACCGGCATCGGCCTGCGCGAGATGGGCAGCATCGCCATCGATTTCTACACAGAACTGAAAACGGTTTATATCGACTACAATGCGCAGAAACTCTGAGGCCGGCTAAAACACGATGTCAACTACCCCCAGCCTTTTCCCTGAAATCGACAGAGAAATTTATTTCGACATCGAGACCCTGCGTCTATCGCATGAGGTCGAAGGTGGCTGGTCGAACATCGCCAATTTTGGCGTGGCCGTGGTCGTAACGTGGGACGCAGAGCACGGCTTCCGGCGGTGGTTCGAGCCCGATGTGAAGGCGCTCATTTCCGAAATGGGCGGGTTTAACCGCATCGTTTCTTTCAACGGGGACCGCTTCGACTTCGAAGTCCTTCGCGGCTACCATCCGGTGGCCAATCTGGTTCCCAGATCGTTCGATCTGCTGGCCGAATTGCACCGCAAGCTGGGGTTTCGCATCAAACTGGACGACCTTGCGAAAGATACTTTGGGGCAGCAAAAAACCGGCAATGGCCTCGATATCGTCCAGTGGTGGCGCGAAGGCCGCAAGGAAGAAGTCTGCAAATATTGCGAGAACGATGTGCAACTGCTGGTGGACCTGATGAAGTTTGCAAGGCAGAACAAATATGTGATTGTAAATAAGAAGCAGTTGGCGGTGGATTGGCCTTAGGGCCGACGCTTGAAACCATTGCAATGAAATATCAAAGACAAATCGGCTTAATGCTTCTGCTCGTAGCCGCTCTGGGAGCGCAAGCCGCCGATAGGTCCACCTGGAAAACGGTCGAAGGCGCGCTGGTGCGAATTGACGATCGCGCCCCCAAACAGTGGGGTCTGTATCACACCGGAAAGAAATACGATCCTCTCCTGTTGCAACTTGGCGTTCGCGTTTTGGCTATTTATGTGCACAACCAGGCCGTTTACGAACTTCCTCCTGCAAAGGTCGAGCACAAAGGCGAGGATTTGATCTGGCGGGAATCCGACAAACCTGAAAAGCCTCTCGCGACCACCGACTGGACTCTGCGCGATGTTGGCTCTGCGCAGCGCATTCAGGTGAAACTTTCCGAGGAGGGCCGCCTGATCGACATTCAAGTTCCACAAATGCCCGATTTGCGCGGGCTCTACTGACGATGACCGATTCCGACCAAGCCCACACAGACGGCATCCATTCCGGCGTGCTCGACGCTGAAACCATCCGTTCCAGTTCGCTTTATAACGAAGACCTTGCGCCGATCCCTGCCTCGCGCCGAAGTTGGAGCACGTACAACTACGCCGCGCTGTGGGTCGCCATGAGTGTGAATATTCCGACGTATATGCTGGCGAGCGGAATGATTGCCGGGGGAATGAGTTGGCGGCAGGCCATCTTCACTGTGTTTCTGGGGAACGTGCTGGTGCTCGCGCCGATGCTGTTGAATGCCCATGCCGGAGCGAAGTACGGAATTCCCTTCCCGGTCTTTGCGCGCGCGTCGTTTGGCGTTCTGGGCGCAAATGTTCCGGCAATTCTGCGCGCATTGGTGGCTTGCGGCTGGTTTGGCATTCAGACGTGGATTGGCGGCGAGGCAATCAACGCGATGGTCGCCGCACTGGTTCCCTCCTGGCACGATTATCCGGCGGGCGTGTGGATCTGCTTCGGCGGATTCTGGCTGCTGCACGTGATTGTGATCATGCGCGGTATTCGGACGATCCAGTTCCTGCAGGGCGTCACAGCGCCGTTTCTTCTGGTGATTGGCATCGCGCTGCTCGCGTGGGCCGTGGTGAAAGCTGGCGGCTTTGGAACGATGCTGGCCGCGCCTTCGAAATTTCAGACGTTCGGGGAATTCTTTCACTTCTTTATTCCATCCCTGACTGGCGTGGTTGGCTTCTGGGCCACAGTCGCCCTGAATATTCCAGACTTCACGCGGTATGCGCGCAGCCAGCGTGCGCAAGTGCTCGGGCAGGCGCTCGGCCTGCCCGCGACCATGACATTTTATTCATTCATTGGCGTCGCCGTGACATCGGCGACGGCCATTATCTTTGGACAAGCGATCTGGGACCCCGTGCAGGTGCTTGCGCGATTGGGAAATCCGATTGCCGTGGTGATTGCAATACTCGCGTTGCTGCTGGCCACGCTGAACGTAAACGTCGCGGCAAATCTGGTTTCGCCGTCGAACGACTTCTCCAACCTTGCTCCTCGGCTGATCAGTTTTCGGACGGGCGGTTTGATTACGTGCGTCCTGGGCGTCGCCGTATTCCAGCCATGGAAGCTGCTGGCCAATTACAGTAATTACATTTTCGGCTGGCTGGTCGGGTACTCCGGATTTCTCGGGCCGATTGCGGGTGTGATGATCTGCGACTATTTCATCGTGCGAAAGAAAATCCTGCTCGTCGAAGATTTGTATAAGCGTGGAAGTTTCTACGAATTTTCGAGTGGGATCAACTGGCGCGCCATGGCGGCGCTTGCTGCGGGAGCGGGTTTGGCATTCATCGGACTGATCGTGCCGGCGCTGCGCGTGCTTTATGACTACGCATGGTTTGTAGGCTTCGGCGCGAGCTTCGTTGTGTACTGGATTCTGATGCGCTCCCGGAAAGAAATGTTACATTCCCGGAGCTGACCCGAGCCGCTGCACTCGCATTTTCCAATTCTCAAACGGCAGGCCGTTGTCGATTTCCTTCATCGTAATGCAGTTGTCCACGGGACACACCAGCGCGCAGAGATTGCAGCCGACGCATTCGTCCTCCATGATGCGAGGAACGTGTACGCCCATCCCATTTGGATTTTTCTTTCCGGCGGCGGCCAGCGTGTGCGGCTCGATGCACTGGTGCGCGCCGTCCTCGCAGGCAACGTAACAAAGCTGGCAGCCAATGCAGAGGTCATGATGGATGTCGGCGATGACTTTGTAATTCAGATTCAGATCGCCCCAATCCTGCACATTGGCGATGGCGCGTCCGCGAAAATCCTCGATCGTGCGGAAGCCGTGGTCGTCCATGTAAGCGGAGAGGCCGTCGATCATGCCTTCGACTATTCGAAATCCATAATGCATCGCCGCTGTGCAGACCTGCACGATCGAAGCGCCCAGCGCGATATGCTCTGCGGCGTCATTCCAATATCCGATGCCACCGATACCGACAATCGGGATTTTTACTTTTTTCGCCACGCTCGAAACCAGGTGCAGCGCAATCGGCTTCACCGCAGGGCCGCAGTAACCTCCGTGCGAGGATTTTCCGCCCACGTTCGGACTGGGCGCGAACGTCTCGAGATTCACGCCCATGAGAGAATTGATTGTGTTAATCAGGCTGACCGCGTCCGCGCCGCCTTTTTCGGCAGCGAGCGCAACGCGTGTGATGTCTGTGACATTCGGCGTGAGCTTGACGATCACCGGCGTTTTTGCGGCTTCCTTGGCCCACGTGGTAATCATTTCCGTATAGTCCGGCACCTGGCCTACCGATGCGCCCATGCCGCGTTCGCTCATGCCGTGCGGACAGCCGAAATTCAGTTCGAGCGCGTCCGATCCGGCGTCCTCGGCGCGGCGAACGATGTCGTGCCAGGTTTCGCGTTTCGATTCCACCATCAGCGATGCGATCACCAGATTCTTCGGATATCGTTTCTTGACCTCGGCAATTTCGCGAAAATTCGTTTCGGCGAGTCGGTCGCTGATGAGTTCGATGTTGTTAAAGCCCATCACCTTTGAGCCGTTGTAGTCGATTGCGCCGTAGCGCGACGAAGTGTTTACGATAGGCTCGCCAATGGTTTTCCAGACTGCGCCACCCCATCCGGCGTCGAACGCGCGCATCACCTGCCCGCCCGTATTCGTCGGCGGCCCGGAGGCGAGCCAAAACGGATTGGGGGATTCAATGCCGCAGAATTTCACGCGTAAATCAGCCATGAGCCACCTCGGGAAACCTTTGGAACCACAGATGAACACTGATAGACACGGATAAAACATAGGAAGGATTCATCGGACGAACCTTCGGTATTCCAGCCTTGGCTTGCCGAAATTCATCAGCAACCCAACTCGAATTCCGCTGGCCTTTAAATAATTGAGGATTTGCGCTTCATGAATGGGTTCTAGTCCCTTGCAGGCTTTCAGTTCGATTAAGCCCCGGCGTTCGACGATCAAATCTGCACAATAATCACCGACAATCGCATTTCTGTAATTTACTCTAAAATTGACTTCCGATTCGCGGGAAAGCCCCATCGTACGCAGTTCGAGAAGCAACGGATTCGCGTAGACCTTCTCAAGAAAGCCGCACCCAAGCACATTGTGAAGAGCAAACGCGGCCTCGAGGATCTTCTGCGTCAGATCCTGTTCCGGGTAAATCGCGACAGTTCCAGTCGTTTCCATTCAAGCCTTACTATTGCGGTTTTATCCCCATCAGTGTTTATCAGCGTTCATCTGTGGTTTCAAGTTTTCCGACAGGAGCGCCAGACAAACCATGAAACTGTTGCCAACATTCCTATCCAGCCCAGCATACGGAAGGTGCTGCCGATTTGGATATCGTGTTCTAAGACTCCCGCATGGGTGAAAAGATAGGTCCAATCGTGCTCGGCCAGTTCCGGGTCTCCCACGGTGACATATTCGAGGCAGACGCATCTGGCATCGGCCATGTAAGTTCCTACTGGCAGAAACTGCTCGAAGAAAAAGAATGCGCAGAATGCTGTTCCCGGGAGTTGACGCTTGAGCATGAAAAATGCGGCGAGGGCGAAGGGAACGAATAATTGCAGAAACGATCCACCGAACACCATGATCCAGCGGCCAAAATATCCGAACAGCAAGTGGCCGCCTTCGTGAATCGGGACGAAGACGAGATCGAACCATTGAAATAATGTTCCTTGAAAGGCCGCATTCCCGAGCAGGACGATGTAGAAAGCAAGCCATGCGATCAGAGCGCCTCGCGAGACGGGCTCCCACTGCTCTTCCAGCACATCCAGAAATGGAAATCTTTCGCTGAGCGCTGCGCGGATTACCATCGGCTTAATTCTTTCTGCCCTGTGCAGTTGTCGATGCTCCGAGCCACGAATCGATGCCGCGAGCCGCGGCCATGCCTTCGGCGACGGCGTCCACCACTTCCCTGCCGCCGTTGGTGCAATCGCCGCCGGCAAAATATTTTGGATTGCCGGTCTGATGATTTTCGTTCGTCACGACCGTGCCATTCTTGCGCAATTCAATTCCAGCCACCGGGCGAAGGAATTCGGTTACCGGCTTTTGTCCCACAGCGCGAATCACCATATCGGCTTCGATAGTGAAATTACTATTCGTGACAGGTTCCGGTGTCCGACGCCCTTTTGAATCGGGCGGTCCGAGGGTTGTGCGTAGGCACTCCAATCCGGAAACTGCCCCTTCCGAACCAAGAACCCGCACAGGCTGTGTCTGCCAGAGGAAATTCACGCCATCCTTCTTGGCGAGTTCGTATTCGTAGCGGAACGCCGACATTTCCTGCTCGCTCCGCCGGTAAATCAAATGAACGGTCTCCGCGCCAAGCCGCCGCGCGGCGGTTACGACATCAATCGCCGTGTTTCCCGCTCCGATACAGGCGACGCGACGTCCTAGTAGAACCTGGTCAAATGGCTGAACCTTTGTGCGCTCGATAAATTCCAGCGCGCCGTAAACGCCCTGTAAATCTTCGCCAGGAATATCCATCGCCCAGGTTTCTCCCAAGCCTACGCCGATGAAGATCGCATCGAAATCCTTTTCAAGCTGTACGAAAGTGACGTCCCGGCCGATTTCCGTTTTCTGACGAAACTCGACGCCCAGCGTTTTCACCATTTCGACTTCGCGCAGCGAATCACTCGCGCGCAGTTTGTACGCGGCAATGCCATACGTGTCCAGCCCACCGGGCAGTTCGCGGCGATCGAATACGGTGACGCGATATCCCCGGCGAGCCAGTTCGGCGGCGCAGGCAATCGACGCCGGACCCGAGCCGATGCAGGCCACGCGGCGTCCGTTCGGCACACCTGCATGAAATAGGCGAATATTGCGGTCGAGCACGTGATCGACAGCGTAGCGTTGCAGGCGTCCGATCTCGATGGCCCGTTCGCCTTTCTCGACCATCACGCATGCGCCTTCGCACAGCACTTCGGTGGGACACACGCGCCCGCAACTTTCGCCGAGAATATTCGCTTCGAGGATCACGCGCGCCGCGCCGCGAACATTTCCGGTCATGATGCGTTTAATAAAGCTGGGGACATCGATACTGGTGGGACAGGCTTGAATGCACGGAGCGTCGAAGCAATACAGGCAGCGCGAAGCCTCGATGGCAGCCTGCCGCGCGTTCATCGGCGGCGTGATATCCGCAAAATTCTTTTTGTACTGCTCAGGCGTCAGCTTCGGCGCGATCTCTCGGAGAAGCATCTGCTCACCTCAAGTTCTTCGCGTGCCCTGAAATGCGCAACCCGGTGGAATGATCTTCCCACCGGGCATCGGGGCCGCGTTTCTGCGATATTCTAACATTCCGTGCGAGTGCTGCTTGCCCTAGTTCCGCAGACTGGCCTAATATGCAAACTTGGCCGCAAGGCCGCGCCACTGGGAGAAATCATGCGATTCGACACTGTAATTCGCAACGGCACGATCATCACCGCGACGGATACTTATGCTGCAGACGTTGGCGTCACCAACGGACAGATCGCCGCCATCGGCAAGGACCTTCCGATTGAGAACGCGGACAAGCTACTCGACGCCAAAGATTGCCTCGTCATTCCCGGTGGAATCGATGTGCACACGCATCTGGACATGCCGTTCGGAGGCACGACTAGCGCGGACGATTTCGAGACTGGCACGCGCGCGGCGGCCTTCGGCGGCACCACCACGCTGATCGATTTCGCCATTCAATATAAAGGCCAAACGCTGCGCCACGCGTTCGACACGTGGATGAAAAAAGCCGACGGCAAAGCCGTCGCCGACTATGCGTTTCACTGCATCGTCACCGAACTGGGCGAATCGCAACTCGAAGAAATGGGCGCGCTGGTGCGCGAAGGTGTCTCGTCATTCAAATTATTCATGGCCTATCCAGGCATTTTCATGCTGGACGACGCTTCAATCTTTCGCGCGATGCTTCAGGCCGCCAAGCACGGTGGCATGATCTGCATGCACGCGGAAAACGGCGGAGCGATCGATGTCCTCGTGCAGCGAGCGCTGGCCGAAGGAAAAACAGCGCCGAAATATCACGCGCTCACTCGTCCGACCACGGCAGAGGGCGAAGCCACTTCGCGCGCCATTGCGCTGGCCGAGATGGCCGGAGCGCCAGTTTATATCGTGCATCTCTCCTGCAACGACGCCCTCGAGAAGGTGCGCGAGGCGCGCGATCGCGGGTTGCCCGCGTACGCGGAAACTTGTCCGCAGTACCTTCACCTGTCGATTGAAAATATGGACGCCCCCGGATTCGAAGGCGCGAAGTACGTCTTCACTCCGCCGCTGCGCGAAAAATGGAATCAGGAAAAACTCTGGCAAGGACTTGCGCAAGACACCCTGCAGGTCGTCTCCACCGACCACTGCCCGTTTTGCTTCAAGGAGCAGAAGGAACTGGGCAGGAATGATTTCACAAAAATTCCCAACGGCGGACCCGGCGTCGAGCACCGGCTCAGCCTGATTTATTCCGGCGGCGTGCACGGGGGAAAGTTTTCTGCGAACCGCTTCGTGCAACTGGTGTCGACAGCTCCGGCAAAGCTGTTCGGCTTGTACCCGCGCAAAGGCACAATCGCCGTCGGATCGGACGCGGACATCGTGATCTTCGATCCCAACGCCGAACAAATCATCAGCGCGAAGACGCACCACATGCGCGTAGATTATTCGATGTTCGAGGGATTTCGCGTGAAGGGTGTAACGAAGACGGTGCTATCCCGCGGCCGGGTGATTATCGATGACGGAAAGTTTACTGGTCGCGTTGGAGCGGGAGAATTCCTGCGAAGGAAGACGTACTCGGGAGTTTCCTAGGGCGCGCAGGATTATTTCGCTCTGAAAGACTCTGGACGGTACACTCCATAAACCCAGGGAAGACCCAACGCTCCCTTCTGCGCCTGAACCACGATGTCGTCTCCCCTCTGAAAACGGTCGAAATCATTCTGGTCCACCGCAATGCGTTCAATTTTTCGGGATCCGCGCCAGGACGTGACCACCAGGCGCCGGCTGCGAGGCAATCCACTGGTGGCGAATTTTCCAACCACGGTTGCAGGAACGCGAACCGGCTGGGAATTGTCCAATTTGCCGTTCATAAAAAGCATGGCTGCGAATATCCAAGGCACTGGAATCATCCCGAAGTAAATCCGCTTGATCGCCTCGATTTCCAAATGTTTCCGGGCGCGGTAATCGATCAAATACCCGAGCGCAAGAGATAAAAAGAAAACAAGACCGGCAAAAATGAGGATGGCGTCGATCTCCAGCGGGGGAAACACCTGGCTGGCCACGACAAATATAATAATCCCGACGAGAAAAAATGCCGTGCGTTGCACTAATCTTCGTCGCACCACCAGCTCGGCGGCGGCAGAGGTTAATCCGCACGCAGGACATTGATCGGCCGACCGATCGGCCCCGCAATCGAGACACCGCGTCATAGCTTGGGCAGCTTTTCGAGGAGTTCTTGCAACTGGGTTTTGGTGTGTTCATCCGGCAAATCGAATGTAACAGCTATTCCACTCCCGGGCTCAACTCTGCGAACCGTGCAATTGAGCGGAAGAGGAGGATTCAGCATCAGGCGCGCGGAAAAAGATGCGCCAACCCACAGCGGTGGCATCAGCAGAGCAAACAGGCCTCGCGGGCCGATATCCCGGACAACACCTGTCAGCGTCGAAGATCCCCATTCGATTTCGAGAGTGCCTATAAATTTGCGGCGATGAAACTCGCGGCGCTCGATTCGGTTTAGCGCGCCATCCGACCTGTCGGACGTCATTTGCTACACCCCTCGAAGTGGATGCTAAGTGTCATGCGACGGAGTGTCAAGTTTGGATTCGACTCCGCGTTGCGTTCATCTCGCCGCAATCCGGCTGCGAATCAAAAAACTATTTGTTTTCGGACCGCGCAAGTTCGGCCGCCATGCGCGAGCGGACTCGCTCGGATAGCGATGCGAGGCCAATCAAATCCCGGACATCGCGCAGCGGGAGGTATGGAACGAACGTAACTACTCGATCGACCGGCGAATGCCTGTGCCGCAATAGCGCAATCCTGATATTCATAAGCTTTGACCATTTCTCATGATTGGCAATGGCGGCGATAATTCGGTCGCCGAGACTATCCTTCGCCAGATGTTTCAGCAGCTGCGACTCGGTCAAAAAAGTATTGTCCAGGGCAATGCGCGCCACCTGCAATGGCCCCTGCGCGATCAGTTCGCCGGCTATACGGGCAGATCCCCGGCGCGCCAGCATGATTCTCTGTCCCAGCGGCAATTGAGGCAATTGGGTGAGGACGCGCTCCTCGGCCAGGCGCCGAAGTTCCACGGGCGAAGCAGGCAGCAGGCTGATCCGCACCAGGTCCATCAAGTGCAAATCGCGCAGCAGGCGCATGGCAACCAGACGCGGAGTATGCGGATGCGCTGCCAGAGCGTAGCGAATGCGATAATTTGCGCGCCACTGTTTTTGTTTTGCGACCTCTTCAAGAATCGTGACGGACAGGTCTTTCCGTTCCAGAATCAGACAGATATGAGTTTCATCGAATGAGGGATTCTCGATTAATGCGTGCAAAATCTCTTCATTGGAGGTCGAAACCAGATCGGGGATCGATTCAGGTGGCGCCGTGCGGGCGGCATCGAGACTCGCATCCACTTTAAACACCACTTCCTGCTCCTGCAGCAGGAGATTCGGCAAGGCGCACGGCAATTTTCGCCGCTCCCATAGCGGGAGAAGTCGTGAGCTGCGAAACTTTCGCGCGCGGAGCGCCGCTCGTGAGAACGGAATCGACAAGCGAATCCAGCATTCGGCTGTGTCCGAACACGCCGCCGCATTTCACCAGAGGAAATTCTTTTTCCTTCATGCCCAGGCGGCGCCCAACAATCATTGCAAGATTTGCCAGGCTGATCGCTGCCGTGAACAAGATCTCCTTGGCCGCGCTGTCATCGATTTCTGCCGCTTGTGCGACTACCGGGAACAGCGCGGGAAACACCTCATCGGGATTCTTCATGATCCGTTGCATCAACTCGTCCCAATCGGCGCAGTGAAGAGACGAAGGAATCATCTCGCTTAGCAGCGTCGGGAGCGCAGCGTTGTCTCGCGTTCTCGCTACCGCAGCCACCGCGCGACGGCCAATCTCGAATGCGCTGCCTTCGTCGCCGATCCACGGGCCGTATCCGCCTGCGCGCGCAGTTGCGCCGTCGGCATTGCGCCCAAACGCGGACGATCCGGTGCCTGCAATCAGCACCACGCCTGGGCCGGCGCCAACTGCGGCTTCAAGAGCAATTTCGTAATCTGTCGTAACATGTGCGACTGCGCGTGGAAATTCCCGCACCAAAAAAACCAATACTCGCTTGACGACGTTGCGCTGGCTCGCGCCGGCCAGTCCAGCGCAAATTCCGCCTACATCGTGGAAATGCAGCCCGGCGCTCTTGAGAGCGTCTTCTGCCGCTGAGGTCAGCGCGACATTTGCGGCGTCAAATCCGGAACGCAACGGATTTGACGGCCCGCCTATTCCCAGCCCGATGAGCGTTCCATCGCGGTCGACAACCACGCATTCCGTCTTTGTTCCTCCACCGTCAAAACCTAGATAGCAACGCATTCTTCCTCGCTTATATTACTGTACTTGCTTGACGCCGCGCGGACCCGCTCTTATGATCGCCCGGCTTTGTCATGCGGCTGACTTCATTCGATCTCGCCATCGTCATCGCGTACCTGATCGGCATAACTCTGTTTGGCATCGCGCTTCGCCGGGGGCAGAGCACCGTTCGGGATTACTTCCTCGGCGGTCGAACAGCGCCGTGGTGGGCGATCGCGCTTTCAATCGTCGCCACGGAAACCTCGACACTCACGATCATCGGCACACCGGCGCTGGCCTTCGCCGGAAATCTCACGTTCCTGCAACTGGTCTTCGGATACATGGTGGGCCGCATTGTCATCGTGCTGCTGTTCCTGCCGCACTACTTCCGCGGTGAATATTATACGGCCTACCAACTCATGGAAAGGCGTTTTGGCGCAAGAGTAAAGGCTGTAGCGGCTTCCACGTTCCTCGTCACCCGGGCGCTTGCCGAAGGTGTGCGCATCGCAGCCGTGGCCCTGGTCGTCAAAGCAGCCTTCGGTGCTGACCAGCGCGTCTCCGTCGTCCTGATCATGGCCCTCATGCTGGTCTACACGTTTGAAGGCGGCATGAAAGCCGTGATCTGGACTGACGTCGTGCAATTACTGCTCTATCTTTCCGGCTCGCTCGCGGCGTCCTTACTGTTGCTGCATAAGATTCCCGGAGGTTGGGAAACCGTGGTTCACGCAGCCGCAGCGGCAAACAAATTCCGCGTCTTCGATTTTTCCTTCAGTCTAGTAAACCCTGCGAAGACTTATACGTTCTGGTCCGGCGTAATCGGCGGCGGATTTCTGACGATGGCAAGCCACGGCACCGATCAGACAATCGTTCAACGCCTGCTGGCCGCGAAATCCGAACGCGAGAGCAAAATCGCGCTGCTCGCTAGTGGCGTGATCATCCTGTTTCAATTCGCGCTGTTTCTCGTGCTCGGCGTGATGCTGTACGCGTGGCACGCATCGCCTGTTATTCACATCGGACAAAGCTACGATTGGGTCTTCCCGGAATTCATTGTTACAGCCATGCCCTCCGGCTTGCGCGGTCTGGTAATTGCTGCGATTTTTGCTGTCGCAATGTCCAACGCCAGCGGCTCGCTCAACTCCCTGGCTGCATCAAGCGTGGTGGATTTTCACGTATTGCGCGGCGCCTCGATTCCAGGGGCTGAAAATCCTCAGCGCTTTTTGCGCCTCTCTCGCTGGATGACGCTTCTATGGGGCGTCGTACTCGTTGTCCTCGCCACATTCCAGTGGGGCCCAATGCTCGAAGCTGGATTGACCATCGCCTCGATCACGTTCGGCAGCTTGCTGGGACTTTTTCTCCTGGCATTCCTGGTGCGGCGCGCCACGCCGTTTGGAGTTCTGACGGGAATGTTCATTGGACTCGCCGCGATGCTTTACATCCACTTTTACACGCCCCTCTTGTGGACATGGTACGTGCTGGTTGGTTCGACGATTACATTTGTGACGGGAGTACTGGCCAGTCTTTTGAGCATCCGTTCAAAATCAATTCTGACCTCTTGAATGAATATACGCTTCAGGGATACAGGAGATATTTCGCGCGCATCTTGCGAAAGGCGTTCAGGTCTGCATTCCAGCTCGCAACAATTGATGCTGGATCGTCACCATTCTTCAATCTCTTGATCGTGTCGGCATTCCCCACGAGATCTATCATTTTCGCAGGGTCGAAGTTGCCCGGGTACAGCTTCGCCAGCGCCACAGCGATTTCCAGGCCCAATCGCATGTTCGCCACCGACCGGCGATCCGTCACGATCACCTTGGCTCCCTCGCAACGTTCGCCCTTGTACAAACCAGCATCTGGCGTGAATCGCTCCGGAACAAATCTCATTCCGGGCAATGCACGGCGATTCATATATTCGACGAATTCAGCTGCATGCATCCACGGCGCGCCAACGCGCTCGAACGGAGCATCGGTTCCGCGACCAACGGAAACTCCCCCAGCTTGTAGGATCTCCAATCCGGGATACAAAATCTCCGCGCGAGGCGAACGAAGATTCGGCGAGGGGTTGACCCACGGCAAGCCCGTGTCTTCAAACCAATCGTGGCGTCGCCAATTCCGCATGGCAATGATGTGCAGATCGCATCCAATCTTATTTTCCGCATTAAACATTTGCGCCATTTCGCCCAGCGTCATACCCATCCGCACGGGCATTGGAAAATATCCGGCGAAACTGGTCTTGTCGGCATCGAGCATCGGCCCTTCGATGCGCTCGCCCCCCAGCGGATCGGGGCGGTCGAGAACGTAATAAGAAATGTGATGCGCCGCCGCAGTCTCCATCGTGTAACCCATCGTCGTGATGTACGTGTAGAAGCGAACTCCCGCATCCTGAATGTCGAACACAAGAACGTCGATACCGGCCAGCATTGCATCGGTCGGCCGCAGGGTTTCTCCGTAAAGGCTGTAAACCGGAAGTCCGGTGGCCGCAACTGTCGAAGAAGGAATGCGCTCGTCCGCCCCGCCACGAATTCCATGCTCGGGACTGAACAGTGCTACCAGTTTCACACCCGGCGCATGCGCCAGCAGATCAATCGTGCTCCTGCCAGTGCGATCTACGCCGGTCTGATTCGTGATCAATCCAACGCGCTTCCCGACCAATGGAGCAAATTTCTGCGCCTCCAGCACATCAATTCCAGTCAGTGTATTGGCAGCGAAAACCGGAATTTGAAACCACGGATTCACACAGATGAACACGGATAAGAACAAGATCGATAACACAAATCGCACAACCGTCGCTCCGAAGTGGTCGTTCGCATGACTGCCGGCGGAATTCGATCCACCCGAAAATCCCAAAATAGAGATTTTGTTTTCCCTGTCTTTATCCGTGTTCATCTGTGTGAATCCGTGGTTCCAAACGGGTTAATCACTGTCCATCCGTGGAAACAATCGCGTTTGTTTCGCATCTGGCCCGGTGCTATATATAGCAGGTCATGCAGGCGTCAAATTTGGAATTTGTGCGATGGTGAAATCGAACCGTTGGCTCCTGCTGATCGCTCTCCTCGGATGCGGGTTTTCCCTGTTCAATCTGAGTTCGGAAGGGGAGCCTGCGAGAACCGTGATGGCCACCACAAGCAGAACCCAGAAACCTACGCGCGCGTCTGCCGCACCGAACCGCACCAGACTTTCCGCCGAAGGCGAGCGATGGGTCGCACAAACGCTCAAGAAAATGTCGCTCGACGAAAAAATCGGGCAGCTATTCGCCGTCTGGTGCTATGGCGGCTTCCTGTCCGCCGAGAGCCCCGAGTATAAAGAACTTCTCCGCGACGTCGAGGAAAAACATATTGGCTCGTTCGCCATCCAGACGCAAGGCTCGCCGGTCGGCATCGAGCGCAGTCAGGTGTACCCCACGGCAGTCCTGGTGAACACGCTTCAGAAACACGCCAAGGTTCCCCTGCTCGTCGCTGCGGATTTCGAGCGCGGCACGTCGATGCGCATCGAGGAAGGCTCATCTTTCCCGCATTCCATGGCTGTCGCCGCAACGGGCCGCCCGGAAGACGCCTACACGATGGGCAAGATCACGGCGTTGGAAGCGAAGGCCGCCGGTGTCCCCTGGATTTTCGCGCCAGACGCCGATGTCAACAGCAACCCCGACAATCCCATCATCAACACGCGTTCCTTCGGCGGAGACCCGGCGCGCGTTAGCGAATTCGTCGCGGCATTCGTTCGCGGAGTCGAAGAAAACGGCGGTCTGGCCACCGCAAAGCATTTCCCCGGACACGGCGACACCAGTACCGATTCGCATCTCGACTTGCCGACAGTCACCAGCAATCGCGAGCATCTCGACCGCGTCGAACTGGCCCCGTTCCGCGCAGCCATCGAGGCCGGAGCAAGCACCATCATGACCGGCCATCTCGCTGTCCCTGCACTCGAGCCCGATCCGGATCTCCCTGCCACGATGTCGCCCAAAATCACCACCGATCTGCTTCGAGAACAAATGCGCTTCGAAGGTCTGGTCGTAACCGACGCGCTGGATATGGGCGGCGTAACAGTTCGCTATCCGCCGGGCGAAGTCGCCGTGCGCTCAATTCTTGCGGGCGCCGATGTTCTACTGGTCCCGCCGGTCCTCGATGCCGCGCTGGAAGCCGTCGGCGACGCAGTAACGTCCGGCCGCATCCCGTTGTCGCGTCTCGACGAAGCTGTCACGAGGGTTCTGCGCGCGAAGGCCAAGCTGGGATTATACAAATCGAAACTAGTGGACCTCGACGCTTTGGCAACCAGCTTCGACAGGCCCGAATTCGATCGTGTCGCGCAGGACATCGCCGATCGCGGCGTCACGCTTCTTCGCGACGATCAGCATATTCTTCCGCTCGATGCGACCAAGCCATTGCGCGTTCTGCTGGTTGCGGTTTCCGGAGACAACGACCCTTACCCTGCCGGAAATCTGGAAAACGAAATTCGCTGGCGCATGGATTCGCTCGCAACCGTGCGCATGGACACAACCTTTGTGCGCGCGGAAACAGCGCGCCTGCCATCGCCCGACACATACGACGTGGCAATCGCAGCGGTCTTTGTTCGAGTTGCGGATCGCAAAGGCAGCGTCGGCCTGCCGGACGATGAAGCCGCCTTCGTGGACCGTCTGCTCGCCGCCGGAAAACCCGTTATCGTCGCCTGCTTTGGCAGCCCCTATCTGGCCGAGCGCTTCCCTGCTGCGAAAACCTGGATCGCCGCATTCAGCACTGCGGATGTGGCGCAACGCGCCGTAGGTCGCGCTATTTTTGGCCAGACGCCCATCGGCGGCAGGCTGCCCGTAAATATTCCGGGCGTGGCGGCATTGGGTTCAGGCCTCGACCTGCCCGGCAATCCGATGAAGCTCCGCGCAAGCGATTCAGCTTCCGATGCCAAGCTGAAACCCGCATACGATTTGCTCGACCGCGCTGTCGCGGACCACGCGTTTCCCGGAGGCGTTCTGGCAGTGGGCCTACGCGGCGAACTGCACGTGCACGCGTTCGGGCGGCAGACGTACGATGAGACGTCGCCGGCAGTCACTCCAAACACAATCTATGACGCTGCATCGCTCACCAAAGCTGTCGCGACCACGACGCTTCTGGCCATGCAGGTCCAGGCAGCACGCATCGCGCTGGACGCGCCCGTCTCCCGTTATATTCCCGAATGGAGTTCTGGTCCCAACCCCGAATGGCGCAAGACCGTAACCATCCGCCACCTGCTGACCCATTCCTCGGGGCTGCCTGCGCACAAAGACTATTTCCTCATCATTCATTCGCAGCGCGAGGCGGTCGCCAATATTTGCAAGGAAGCCCTGGAATACGAACCTGGAACCAAGACGGTCTACTCCGATCTCGGTTTCATCCTGCTCGGTGAAATTCTGGAACGCGTGACCGGCAGAACCGTGGACCAACTCGCGCACGATCAAATCTTCGCGCCGCTGGGCATGGCGAATACAACATTCAAACCGGCGAAATCGCTGGCGAACCGGATTGCTCCCACCGAGGACGACACTACCTACCGCAAGCGCATGCTTCAAGGCGAAGTACACGACGAAAACGCATTCGCCATCGGCGGCGTCGCAGGACACGCCGGCATGTTTGGAACCGCGCCCGATCTCGCGGCGTTTTGCCAGATGCTTCTCAACGGAGGCATATACGCGCACAAGCGCCTCCTGACTCGCGCGACGCTCGCCCAATTCATTTCCTCCCAGCCGCTCGCTGACCATACGCGCACCCTGGGCTGGATGGTCCCCACAGCCGATTCCACCAGTGGGCGCTACTTTTCCGCCCACAGCTTCGGGCATCTCGGCTTTACCGGCACCTCCATCTGGATTGACCCGGACCGCCAGCTGTTCGTAATCCTGCTCACCAATCGTGTGTACCCCACACGCGCCAACGACAAGATTGCAGCTGTCCGCCCAGCCCTGCATGATGCCGTGATTGAAGCGCTCGGGTTAGCCACGCCTCCTAAGTAGCGCCGAGGGCTTTCCACTTACTCGTTATCGCCCCTTACTGAATGAGCGATTGCCCACGGATTCGTCGCACTGAAATGCCGCTCGCCCGTGCGAAGATAGTTGCCAGTCATGTCCAGCAAATTAGTGAAGGTGACCGAGCAACGCAACCCGCGCACACGCGGCCTCGACGCCAAATCCACGCTGGACATTCTGAAGGCCATCCATCGCGAAGACGCTGCGGTGACGCGCGCTGTCGCCACTGCCATTCCCGCCATTGCGCGGGCTGTGGATGCGATTGCGAACGCCCTCCAACACGGCGGACGTTTGTTCTACGTCGGAGCCGGGACGAGCGCACGCCTGGCCGCGCTGGACGCCGCAGAATTGCCTCCGACATTTGGTACTCCTGCGCGTATGGTTCAGGCAGTAGTCGCCGGAGGCCGCCGCGCGCTGACACACGCAGTGGAAGGCGCGGAAGACAATCGAGCGCAAGGCGCATGCGATTTAGCCGCGCGTAATCTGAACGACAAAGATGTCGTAGTAGGGATTGCGGCCAGCGGATCGACGCCATACGTGCTTGGGGCGCTCGAATATGCCAGCCAAAAGGGCGCAACCACCGTAGGAATCACGTCGAATCCGAAGACGCCAATCACGAAGGCCGTCCGAATCAGTATTGTCACCCCGACCGGCCCCGAAACCATCACCGGATCGACGCGCATGAAGGCTGGCACAGCCCAGAAATTGGTCCTCAACATGCTCTCTACTGCTGCGATGGTTCGGCTGGGCCGCGTCTATGACAACTGGATGATCGGCGTGGCGCTGACAAATCAGAAGTTGCAGGCAAGAGGGCTGAGGATATTGATAGAAGCATCGGGAGCAACCGTGGGCGAAGCGACACGCGCGCTGCGTCAATCGGGACACAAAATGGATCTAGCACTCACAATGTTAAGAAGCGGTGCGACGGCTGAGCAAGCCCGTCGCCTGCTGCGCGACGCGGGCGGCAACGTGCGCCGCGCTATCGCGATCAAGGATAAGACACCGAAGGGTTCCCCAAAATAAAATGGACAAACTGCTCATCGAAGGCGGAAGAAAACTCGAAGGAACCGTGCACATCAGCGGCGCGAAAAATGCTGCGCTGCCTGCGATGGCTGCGGCGCTGCTGACCCGGGAGCGCGTTGAGCTGGAAAATATTCCGCGCGTGCGCGACATTGTCACGATGGGAAAGCTCCTCGCGCACATGACAGCGATCATCGAGATGCCCGAAGTGCCGCCCACCGCCATGGCGATCCAGGCAAAGACGGTGAACGGCGCGGAGGCTCCCTACGAACTAGTGCGCACGATGCGCGCCTCGATCCTCACGCTCGGCCCGCTCGTCGCACGGAACGGGTTCGCGCGCGTCTCGCTTCCCGGAGGCTGCTCCATCGGCGCTCGCCCCGTGGACCTGCACTTGAAAGCGCTGGAACAAATGGGCGCGGAAATCGGAACATCGCATGGCTACGTGGAGGCGCGCGTTCCCGGCAAGGGCCGCCTTCGCGGCGGTCACGTCGTTTTCGACAAGATTACCGTCACCGGAACGGAAAACATCCTGATGGCCGCCGCGCTCGCGCAGGGCGAAACCCGCATCGAAAACGCCGCTCGCGAACCGGAGATTACCGACCTCGCCGAACTTCTGATCAAGATGGGCGCGAAAATCGAAGGCGCGGGAACGTCCACAATTCTTGTGCAGGGTCAAAAAGAATTGCACGGCGCGAAACATACCATCATCCCGGACCGCATTGAAGCCGGCACGTTTCTGGTCGCCGGCGCGATCACCAATGGCTCACTCGAAATTACCGGTTGCGCCCCCGAACACCTGACCTCGGTCATCGCCAAGCTGCGCGAAACCGGCGTCGAAATTCACGAAACCGCCCCCGGCACATTGTGCGTTCACGGCGCAAAACAACTGGTCGCAGCCGACGTCACCACCGAGGAATATCCCGGCTTCGCCACGGATATGCAGGCGCAGTTTATGGCGCTCGCGACGCAGGCCGAAGGCACTTCGGTGATCACCGAAACGATCTTCGAGAATCGCTTCCTTCACGCCAGCGAAATGATGCGCATGGGCGCGAATATCTCCATCGAAGGACGCCGCGCCGTTGTCCACGGTCCCACAACGCTATCCGGAACCGGCGTAATCGCATCCGACCTGCGCGCCAGCGCTTCCCTGGTCCTGGCCGCGCTCGTCGCGCAGGGCGAAACCATCATCGATCGCGTCTATCACATCGACCGCGGCTACGAACGCATCGAAGAAAAACTTTCCTCGGTCGGCGCGCGCATCCGGCGGATTCAGTAACCGGACATTTCGGTCGTGGGTCAATTCCAGAGGTCGATGCTCTTACGGGAATATCAGGACTAATGGCCTCAAAATACCTGTTTTTTGACATCCTCCCCGTCGGTTTTGAGGATCCCCGCAAGTAATGCCACTAGAATGGCAAAATCAATGAAGAACCCCAAGGGGTGATAGTAATCAAACCAAAAATTGAGTAACAAAGCGCCTGCAATGATCACCCAGCCACCTACACCAAGGTCGCGGACGTTGTTGTAAAAGCGACTCCCCATGCAAAGGAAGTATAGCGTTGCTCTGATAGTGCAACAAAAGAGGAATGCGCTTGGACTTGGTCGCCCATAGTCTCCCAACATTACCAAGTCTTGATAGACGGCTTTCCGGATTCTGCCTCCAAACCTCTTCCCTTGACGCCGTCTCCGAAACGGCGTAATTTGTGCTCGAATCCGGGACATGGGTGTACTTGTGCGGTGCCCGGCTGGACGGTCTTTTCGTCCAGCGGAGGTTTTCCCGGCCCTAATTGTTTCCAGAAGTCTTTGTAGAAAAACATTGCAGTCGACCTAGCAACCAGCACAATTCGCCTTTCCAGGAGACCATGATGAGCACAGCAATAGGTACGCCTAAAACTACAGAAAGCAAGTCATTTCAGATTGAGACCCGCTTGTTCATTGGCGGAGAGTTCGTCGATTCCGCCGAAGGCGGGCGCATTCCCGTCCTGAATCCGCACGACAATACGCTCATTGCGGAGGTCTCCGAAGCCAGAACCGCGGACATCGATCGCGCAGTCGATTGCGCGCGAAAAGCATTCCCTGCCTGGAAGCGAATGTCCGGCGCCGACCGTGGGCGTCTGCTCCTGAAGCTGGCCGACGCCATTGAAGCCGATATCGACTATCTTGCGTGGCTGGAAAGCCTCAGTACCGGGCATCCTCTCCGCGACAGCCGTGGCCTGGACGTTCCCCGCACAGCTGCCACGTTCCGGTATTTCGGCGGCATGGCGGACAAGGTCGAAGGCCGAATCGTCCCGGTGGAGTCTGGATTCCTGAATTACGTCACGCGCGAACCGCTCGGCGTGGTCGGCCAGATCGTGCCCTGGAACTTCCCGGTCATGTTCACGAGTTGGAAGATGGGGCCGGCGCTTGCCGCCGGTAACACCGTCGTGCTGAAGCCCGCCGCGCTCACGCCTCTCAGCGCGCTCCGAATCGCGCAGTTGATGTCCAACGTTGGCATCCCGCCCGGAGTGGTGAATATCGTTCCCGGCGCAGGGGCCCTTGTCGGCGAATACATGGCCGCGCATACCGGCATCGACAAGATCGCCTTTACCGGATCGACATCGGTAGGCAGAAAAATCGTGGCGGCCTCAGCCAGCAATCTGAAGCGCGTTCAACTCGAGCTTGGCGGCAAGGGAGCGAACATCGTGTTCGACGATGCACCACTCATCCCCGCGGTCAACGGCTCGGCCTTCGCTATCTTCCACAATCAAGGCCAGGCCTGCATCGCCGGTTCGCGCTTGCTTCTGCAGGAAAAGATTGCGGACGAGTTCCTCGACAAATTCATTACGCTGGCCAAATCCATCAAGATCGGCAACCCTCTCGATCCCACCACCGAGCTGGGCCCGCTGACATCGAAGAGCCACCGAGATCGCGTCCTCAGCTTTGTGGACGTCGCCCGCGGACAAGGAAGCACCATCCTGACCGGAGGCAAAGCGCCCTCCAACCCGGAGTTGCAAGCCGGAAATTACATTGAACCAACGGTCGCCACCGCTCAGCCCAACGATCGAGTCTGCCAGGAAGAGGTCTTCGGCCCCTTCCTCACCGTCACGCGCTTCAAGGATGAGGCGGAAGTGATCAACATCGCCAATTCCACCGAATACGGACTCGGCGGAGGACTCTGGACCAGCAATCTGCCGCGCGGCCATCGTGTGGCAGCCGCGATCCGCTCGGGCATGGTCTGGGTCAATACGTACAAGCGCGTCAACCCCGGCTCACCCTTCGGCGGCGTTGGCCAATCCGGCTACGGCCGCGAAATGGGATTCGAAGCCATGCACGAATACACCGAAGCAAAATCCATTTGGGTCAACGTGGACGCGCCGATCCCGCCGTACTATCCGCGGCCGTAAGTTTTTGGGCTTTTGGCTGAAAACTGAAACAAAAAAGGGAGGCGAGCAATCGCCTCCCTTTTTATTTTGATTTACCGGTCAGGCGCGAAAGCTTGAGGGACCAGCAGTTACGATCCCGCCGCTTCCTTCTGTTGCTTCTCGCGCTGCTCGCGCAACACTGCCTTGCGCGACAGCCTGATCTTGTTGCCTTCGATGGCCAGGACCTTGACGAGCACCTGATCGCCCAGCTTCAGTTCGTCGCGAACATCCTTGATGCGCTGCTCGGCAATCTCGCTGATGTGCAGCAGGCCGTCGGTGCCGGGGAAGATTTCGACGAATGCGCCGAACTCCGCCAGCCGCACCACTTTCCCGAGGTACGTCTTGCCGATTTCCGCGGACGCGGTAACGTCGCGAATCATTTGCAACGCCTCTTCCGCGGCTTTACCGTTTCCGGCAAACACATGCACCTTGCCGTCGTCCATGACGTCGATCTTGACGCCGGTGACTTCGATAATAGAGCGAATCTTCTTTCCGCCCGGCCCGATCAGGTCGCGAATCTTGTCGGTGGGAATCTGCAGCAGGTACAGACGCGGAGCGAAGATGGACATCTTCGGACGCGCCGCCGAAATCGTCTGGTCCATGATGTCCAGAATGTGCAAGCGTCCAAGCCGAGCCTGCTCAAGAGCCTTGCGCATAAGTGACACGCTGACGCCGCCGACCTTGATATCCATCTGCAGCGCGGTGATTCCCGTGCGGGTTCCGGCAACTTTGAAGTCCATGTCGCCGTAATGGTCTTCCGCTCCAGCGATGTCGGTGAGGACAGCAGCCTTCTCGCCTTCGACCACCAGACCCATCGCGATTCCAGCGCAAGCCGAAGTAATCGGCACGCCGGCATCCATCAGGCAAAGCGAGCCGCCGCAAACGGTAGCCATCGACGACGATCCGTTCGATTCCATGATGTCCGATACCAAACGCATCGCGTACGGGAAATCGGCTTCCGCCGGAAGCAGGCTGACGAGCGCGCGCTCAGCCAGAGCACCGTGCCCGATCTCACGCCGTCCGGGTCCACGCAGAAATTTCACTTCGCCCACCGAGAACGGCGGGAAGTTGTAGTGCAACATAAAACGCTTGAACGACTCATCTTCAAACAGCAGATCGAGCCGCTGCTTGTCTTCTTTGGTGCCGAGGGTCGTGGTCGCCAGCGCCTGTGTCTCTCCACGCGTGAACAACGCGGATCCATGAGCTCGCGGCAGAACGCCCACTTCGCACGTAATCTGGCGAATCTCATCGAATCCGCGGCCATCGGGACGCCTGTTACGGTTGAGGATATCATCGCGGAAATACTGCTCGCGCAGGCGCTCAAACGCGCGCGCCGCCAAGACGGGCTTTTCCTTGTCCCCCTCCGGCAGCGAAGCCATAATCTCTTTCTTGATGTCGTCGATCAGGTGATAGCTTTCCTTCTTGGGGTGCTTGGCGGTGTCCAGCGCATCGTGTAAACGCGCGCCGAATTTCTGCTCAATTTCCTTGGCGAGGGCTTCATCGAAGGCGAACGGCGCTACGACAACCTTTTTCGGCTTGATCAGATCGTGCAGCTGGCGGATTGCCGCGATGATGAGCTTGATCTGGTCGTGCCCGAATTGCAGCGCATCCGCGACCATGTCCTCGCTGACTTGCTGTGCGCCCGCCTCGATCATTACGATGGCTTGTTCCGATGCAACCACGATGATATTCAGCAGGCTGGTCTTCTGATCCGCAACCGTGGGGTTCGCAACGAATTTGCCGTCGATCATCCCGACGCGCACGGCCGCGACAGGCTCGGTGAACGGCAAATCGGAAATGAACGCCGCAGCCGAGGCGCCGGTGATTCCGATCATGTCCGGGTCGTTCTCGCTGTCCGCGGAAAGTACCATCGCGACGATCTGTGTTTCATTGCGCCACGATTCGGGGAACAACGGACGCAGCGGGCGATCGATCATGCGCGAAGTAAGAATTTCGCGCTCCGAGGGCCGCCCTTCGCGCTTGAAAAAGCCTCCGGGAATCTTTCCCGCCGAGTACGTATATTCGCGATAGTCCACGGTAAGTGGAAGAAAGTCCCGGTCATTCGCCCGGGAATCCATGCAGGCCGTGACGAGCACGACTGTATCGCCATAGCGCGCCAGAACGGCGCCGTTCGCCTGCTTTGCAATTTTCCCGGTTTCGAGCGTCAGCGTACGTCCACCGACCTCTACCGTAACCTGATAAGGAGCTGGTCCTGATTGGGCCATCTGTTTGAATCCTTTCGCTGGTCCGCCGCGCCCCGAACCATCGGGCATTGCGCGCACGGACAGCCATTCGAGTGCGGGAGGAAAATTTCCCGTTTTGTTTGGAAGAGAAAAGGTGCGAGAGGAATTGCCCGAATCGGCCACAAAAAAAGCGGCTGGGCCGTTTAGCCCAAAAGCCGCCAGAAACCGAATGGGCTCCGCAAGGGCCCGGAGATTTTATTGCATGAACGCGTCCCGCTTGCGAGACAATCACTTGCGCAAACTTACTCGCGCAGGCTTACTTACGCAAACTCAGGCGTTCGACAATCTCGCGATACCGATCCGGATTGCGACGGTTCAGGTAATCCAGCAGCCGACGGCGCTTGTTGACCATCATGATCAGCCCGCGTCGCGACGCATGGTCCTTGAGGTGCGACTTCAGATGCGTCGTCAGGTAGGTGATTCGGTCGCTCAATAGCGCGATTTGTACTTCCGGTGAGCCCGTATCGGTCCCGTGCGTTCGGTATTGCTCGATCAACGTTGACTTGGCTTCTTTCAAGTCGTCCTCTCCGGCGAATGCTAAAAATGTACTCTCGTTTCGTCTTCTCTTCGACTGTAGGAGAGTATCACACGTACTAGTCCCCCGCAAAATATTTCTGTAAATAATATCTGTTCGAATGAAGGCTGTTACTTCTCCCGTATCAACGACAAGAACTCTTCCCGCGTCTGCACGTTGTCGCGGAATGAACCCAGCATCGCGCTGGTAACCGTCTGCGAGTTCTGTTTCTCCACCCCGCGCATCACCATGCAAAGATGCCGCGCTTCAATCACGACGCCCACACCCAGCGGTGAAATTTTCTGCTGTATGGCGCTGGCAATCTGATTCGTCAGCCGCTCCTGAATTTGCAACCGGCGCGCGTACATATTCACCAGCCGCGGAATTTTCGATAGCCCGACAACTTTCTTGTCGGGTATGTAAGCCACATGGCATTTCCCAAAAAACGGAAGCATGTGATGCTCGCACAGGCTGTAAATTTCGATGTCCTTCACCAGCACCATCTGGTCATAGCACACGCTGAACATCGCGCCGTTCAGCAGCTTTTCCGGGTCCTGATGGTAACCGCTGGTCAGATACCGCAATGCCTTCTCAAATCGTTCGGGTGTGTGCCGCAAGCCGTCGCGATCGGGATCCTCGCCGATCAACTGAATCATTCGCCGCACCAGGTCGGCGATGGATTCCGATTTCTCCACGCTGACCGGTTCGGCCAGCGAAAGCTCTTCCGTAAGTTTTCCTTTTTCTGTCATCGACTGCTCCCAACGGGCTCTCCCGTATATTCAAAACTGTTCAGGCTGGTCTCTTCCACACGCACGCGCTCAAGCTTGGCAAAAGGAAATTTCCGAAGCCGGTTGAAAATTTCGATGCAGATATTTTCCGATGTTGGCACCACGTCGCGAAACTCCTCGATCTCTACATTCAGGTATTTATGGTCAAACGGCTCGATCACTTCCCTATCCACAAACGAATCCAGATCGCTCAAATTTGCGATCATTCCCGTAGCCGGGTCCACAGGACCCGAGACAGCCATCTCAACGACGTAATTGTGCCCGTGCCCATACGGATTGTTGCACTTGCCATAGACGCGCCGATTTTCTTCTGCGCCCAACTGCGAGCTGTGCAGGCGATGCGAAGCACAAAATTTATAGCGCCGCGTCAGATGAATTTTCATTGCAACGCCACCGCTCCGTTTCCATCGCCGTAACAATCGACAAACAGGTCGGGTGTTTCATATAGACGCACCCGGTGCAAACTCCCTTGCGTAATCTTCGGCTCCAGCAACCGCCAGATTACCGCCGCAATGTTCTCACAAGTAGGAATCTGCCCGGAAAGCTCCGGAACCTCGTAGTTCAGAAACCGATGATCCATCCGGTCGGTCACTTCCCGCTGCAAAATTTCCTTCAATTCCTTCAGATCGAGCACCATCCCAGTCGCTGGATTTGGCTCCCCAGCCACAGTCACTTCCAGCACATAGTTGTGCCCATGCCCATGCGGATTATTGCACTTCCCAAAGACGCGCCGATTCTCCTCCGCCGAAAATGCGGGATTGTGATAAAGGTGCGAAGCTGAGAACTCGATTTTGCGTGTCAGATAGACCATGGATTGGTTTACCGTGATTCGTGACTTGTGATTCGTAAATCGTGAAAACCTCACGCACCAATGATCGGCCAAGGACACGAATCACAAATCACGATTCACGAATCACGCCCCACCTTGTACTCCCGCCCCTTCCAGGAGACGTTCCCGCGCATATATCGCCATTCCGATGTCAGCAGCACCGCTGCATAGAGCGGAACAGCTACTACATAGTATAAAGCAAGCGCGGCTGAAAAACGATTTCGCCGCAGCTTGGCGGCATATTCCGCATGGCGTCCAAGCAGCAACGCCAATCCGACAACTCCCAGGACGAGGTGCCAAGGCGTAAGCACCAGCAAAATCAGAGGTATCCAGGGAACAACCCCACGCAGCTCGCGCCCTACTGCGCGAGACGTCCCGCCCATCAGGGGATAGAGATTCTTCGTCCACCCCTGCCACATCGCGCCGAACGTCCGGTACATCCGCACGCGCATGATTCCGAATCCCGAGGCAAAGTGAATCCGTATCCCCGCCTGCTTGGCGAGCCGCGCCAGCGCCACGTCTTCCAGCACTTCGCCCGCGACGGCGCCATGCCCCCCGATCCGTATATAGTCCTCCCTCCGAATCATCAGGTACTGACCGCTGGCCGCAGCTTCTGGTGACGAGGGATTATTCACATCATCGTAGGAGAATCTCTGCGCCAGCCGAGTGTACACATACGGAATCAGCGCCCGCTCCCACCACGTAAGTGTCTCCTGCTCAGGCGAATAGGAGACCAACCCCGCTCCAGTGGCGGCAGCATCCGCAAGCGCGCGCGCCGTCGAGCCGGGCAGATGCACGCCGTCGGCGTCGGTGAACAGCAGCCATTCCCCGGTAGACTGTGCAGCGCCCACCGAGACGGCGTGATTCTTCCCTACCCAACCGCTTGGCAGCGCGTCTATGTCAATGACGCGCAATTGCGGAATCCGCGACGCCAAGCGAGCAAGCTCAGCGCCAGTGCCATCGGTAGACTGGTCGTTAACCACAATAATTTCAGCAATTTCCGGCTGCGCAGCCAGAGACTCGACAGCCGCAGCAATCGAGGGTCCCTCATTGCGCGCAGGCACGATAGCGGAAACGCAAGGCAGCACAGACTTCAGTCTGTGCGGTTCTGGGTTGAGGGTTTCGTCCATCCAAACCGTATGCTACAAGAGCCCCGCCAATACGTATAGTGCGCGAAAGGTAGCACAGACTTCAGTCTGTGCGGTTTTGGTTTTGGTTTGGTTTGGTTTTCGTCTTTCACCACACTAAACCAAAAGCGCACAGACTGAAGTCTGTGCTACAAAAACCGGCCGATTCCGGGAACCTGACTATTTAAGGTATTATACAAACCTCGGAGCAAACACTTTGAAGCACAAAATCCTCGGCCCCTTAGGTTTAGTCATGGCAGCAGCACTTCTGTACGCATTCGCAACGCCCAGCTTCCGCCAGGGCGAACCCAGCCTCGCCGGACGCAGACCCAAGGATTTCAACATTCAGATTCCCGGCGCATCGCACCTTTCCGACCTGAAGGGCAAAGTCGTCGTCCTGAACTTCTGGGCCTCCTGGTGCCCTCCCTGCCTCGAAGAGACACAATCCCTGAATCGCCTTCATGAGGATATCTCCCAAAGAGGTGGCGTAGTTTTAGGCGTCAGCGTGGATGAAGACGCCGCCGCCTACCAAAAATTCCTCGACGACAATCACGTCGTCTTCCCCACCTACCGCGACGGCACAAAAAAGAGCGCCGCAGACTACGGCACGTCCATGTTCCCGGAAACGTACCTGATCGACCGCAATGGCCGCCTCGCCCGCAAGATCGTAGGCCCCCAGGATTGGCAGTCGCCCGAAATTATGGGTTCGATTGATGTGTTGCTGAGTCAGAATTAGAATAACGCCGCGATCGATTCGCGGCGCCGGGTGGCCCGTCCTTGCGCTTTTCTCAAGGGCGGGTTCTTACATTGAAAATTGTCGCTACACAGAAAGTTTGATACTCCGCAGCCTCAGCGCATTCGTAATCACCGACACCGAACTAAAACTCATCGCGCACTGCCGCGCGATTGTCGGTGGACGCCACAACGCCCAATTGTTTCGCAAGCGCGCGAGCCTTCTCCGCGTGCCGCACCGTCGCATGCACACGCTTCGGCTGAACCAGCTTCTGCTCCACAAATGCGCGCAGCAGGATTCCGCCAATCTTCCCGGCGCCAAGCACGGCCAGCCGTTTGTCCGAAAGTATAGTTTTCATAGTGTCTGCATTGTTGACGAGGCAGAGCCGTCCGTCAACATTGTTCCTCTACGGGTAGTGTCCCAATTTCGAAAGCGCCGCATCGAGTCTGACCCTTCGGAGGTCCGACCTTTAGGTCGGACATTGAAGTCGTTTAGCACTGGGCTTTAGCCCCTGAAGCTTCAGGGGCTAAAGCCCAGTTAGAGCAAAGTCTATGTCCGAGCTAAAGCTCGGACCTCCTAAAATTCAGATACTTCACGACAATTTCCAAATTAGAACGCTACCAAATTATGGAATGAATTGATGTGCGGAGTTGAGACAGAACTAAACTTTCTATGATTTGTTTTATCTGCAAAGCAAGCCGCCCTAGTTTGCCTAAACGAGTTGACTCCACATTGAATAGATGCGTATTATTTCTCATTCTATTATTAGAGATTGCCAATGATCCAAAAGTTTAAACAGCAAGACATTGACCGCGAGGGGCAACGGTTGCTTCGAGAATCCCTGGAACCTCTCGGCTGGGTGCTAACCGAGTTCAAGGAGGATTATGGCATCGACTACGACGTCCAGGTCTTCGCGGACGGGAGCGCCACCGGTCTTTGGTTTAAGATCCAACTTAAGAGTTCCGCGTCCAGTTCCCATTCAACCGATGGGTCCTTTATTTCGGTGCAGCTGGATATCGATCACGCGAAGCATTATGCCTTAGAGTTGAAGGAACCACTTTTCCTCATTCACGCCGATCTCCAGTTGAAAAAGGTTTACTGGCATGCACTCCAACTGGACAACGAACTAGTCAGGAAAATTATGAGTGGTATCCCGGCGTCAACAATCACAGTCAGAATTCCTATTTCAAATTCAATCCCGGACACCGCAGCGGCCTTGCTTCAGGCCTCTGAGAAAATTTCCATAGTGCTGGCAAATAGAAGTTTAGCGGGTTCTTCACTATCGTCTTTTGCGGAATCTCTAAAATACCAGCCCGGCGAAGATAAGTTGCGCGAAGAGTTCCAACACAAGAATGACCTGCTGAAACTTCGCAAGATTCATGAATTTTTGATTCTAAGACAATACTCTGAAGCTCGCGCGCGCGCCCTAGCTATCTCGTCTGATCCCGACGCCTCAATTGAGAATAGATTCTGGGCGGCACAAAAGACCGGAACTATAAATTGGTCCGAAGCTGTAAGCAAAGATCGACCACAAGTTGAGCTCCCTTTGATTTACTTGAGGAATGCGAAAGATCTGCAGGCCCTTACTAAGTCGGGACCGCCGCACCTGAAATTTTTTGCTCTGACCATGAGAAAAGCTGCTGAGCTAGATCAACTAACAATGAATAACTGAGGCTTAACAATCCTCCTGTATCAACACAACTCGCGCGCCGGAAACCCGCTCATGCTGCTCAGAATGTACGCCGATCTGGCCATAAGTACACGTCGCGTAATTGCAAAGTACAATCAATGCTTGAGGCTCGCAAGATATGCTGCACATTTCAAGGCTCGTTGGATTTTGCCTCAAGCACTAATTAGGATAGTGCATGCTGCGGCGTCTTTTGTGGGACGCATTGGGCGAATGGACTTGCTAGAGATGGCGGGAACATCCGCTCAATTCCAGTCGTCCCTCCTTCAAATTTGTAAATTAATAGCATGGATTGCGGAGGAATCATCTAATGAAGAAGCAATCGCCTTGGCCGTTGGCGGAGCGCTTCTGCCAGTGACTTCAGTAGAGACCGACGCATTTAGATGGGCTGTCAGAACACTAGACCGGATAAATGATCCAGACTTAAGGCACAGAGCTACTGAACTTACGGATCGTCAAGTGAAGAGATGGAAAGGCGAAAGACCTGCAGGGGACTTCTATCGCGATCCAGCGCAGCAGATCATAGAAAACGCAGCGGCTTCTTTGGGAATAGACTTATCAGATGAAAGTGATCCAATCGTGCAGGGATTGCGGATAGCCGCCAGAGACAACACACCTGAGAGGGCACTTAGGACGTGTGAGCACCTGGTGTCAACTAGAGGTGCAACGGGACCGGCTGTATTTCGGATAGAACAACTTTTTGGCATCCAAACGGCGGGATCTAAGATCATTCACTGCGTACTTCACAATTATCATGTCGAAGCGAAGGACCTCGATTCGGCTCTTGCTGAATTCAAGTCTAAATACTGCGATTCTTGCTCAGATCGGTCACCCCGTCCAACCGAATGGAAATACGATGAAGCTTTTCGAATCGAGTTTGAAGCGAAACACATTCAGTTCGTGAGGCGCTTTAACGCAACTGGTGCGGGATTCAGGATCGTGCCGTCAGATTGAGCTTCCGCAACCGCAACGCATTCGTAATCACCGACACCGAACTAAAACTCATAGCCGCCGCCGCAATCATCGGGCTAAGCAACAAGCCGAAGAACGGATACAGAATTCCCGCCGCAATAGGCACGCCGAGAGAGTTATACACAAACGCGAAAAACAGGTTCTGCTTGATGTTGCTCATCGTGGCGCGGCTCAAGGCGCGTGCGCGGACGATGCCGCGCAAGTCGCCCTTCACCAGCGTTACCCCGGCGCTTTCCATCGCGACGTCCGTGCCGGTGCCCATGGCGATTCCCACCTGCGCCTGCGCCAGCGCGGGGGCATCGTTAATTCCATCGCCGGCCATCGCCACGAAGCGGCCTTCAGCCTGAAGCCGTTTCACGTTGGCGGCCTTGTCCTGCGGCAAAACTTCAGCGATCACCTCGTCGATCTGAAGCTTTCCCGCAACGGCCTGCGCCGTCGTGCGGCTATCGCCAGTGAGCATTACAATTCGAATGCCGTCCGCATGAAGCTGGCGAATTGCCTCCGCAGTAGTCTGCTTGATCGGATCGGCCACGGAGAGCATTCCCGCAATCTTGTTTTCGACCACCACGAACATCACCGTCTGGCCGTCTCCCCGCATGGCCTCCGCTTTCGCTGCAAGCGGTCCGGCATCGACTTTGAATTCTTCCAGCAGCTTCGCATTCCCCAGCGCGACGGAAACATTCTCCACGCGGCCACGCACGCCTAGGCCAGTCAGCGATTCGAACGCCTCGGTCGATCCGAGCTTGGCGCCACGTTCCTCCGCGCCTTTAACAATCGCCGCGGCCAAGGGATGTTCGCTCCCACGCTCAAGCGTCGCCGCAAGACGCAGCAGCCGTTCCACATCAAATCCGTCCGCAGACTCGACCGCCACCAGCCTGGGCTTGCCTTCGGTGAGCGTGCCGGTCTTATCCACCACCAGCGTATCCACCTTGCGCATCAGTTCGATAGCCTCGGCATTCTTGAACAGCACGCCCAGACTCGCGCCCCGGCCTGTCGCCACCATGATCGACATCGGCGTCGCAAGGCCCAGCGCGCATGGGCAAGCGATGATCAGCACCGCCACCGCGTTGACTATAGCGTGCGCCATACGCGGGTCCGGTCCCCACACAGCCCAGATGGCAAATGTAAGCACCGAGCACGCAATGACGATGGGTACAAAGTACCCAGCCACCACATCGGCCAGCTTCTGAATCGGCGCACGGCTGCGTTGCGCCTCCCCGACCATTCGAACGATCTGCGCGAGCAGCGTTGCCGACCCAACGCGGTCCGCCTTCATTACCAGCGAGCCGGTGCCGTTCACAGTCGCCCCGGTAACTCGCGCGCCTTTTATTTTTTCAACGGGGACCGGTTCGCCGCTGATCATGGACTCGTCCACGCTGCTGGTTCCATCCAGCACGACGCCGTCCACCGGGATTTTCTCTCCGGGACGCACACGCAACCGGTCGCCGGGGTGCACCTGATCGAGCGGCACGTCCACTTCCGCCTCATCGTCACGTATTCTACGTGCTGTCTTAGGGGCGAGACCCAGTAATGCCTTAATCGCCGCCCCGGTCTGGCTCCGCGCGCGCAATTCCATCACCTGACCGAGCAGCACCAGCGTTGTAATCGCAGCGGCAGCCTCAAAATACACCCCAACTTCCCCGCCCATCCCTCGAAACGAGGCCGGAAATATTCCCGGAAACAGTACCCCTACGACGCTGAAGCTGTACGAAACGCCTACGCCCAGACCAATCAGCGTAAACATATTGAAATTCCGTGTGACCAGTGAACGCCAGGCGCGCTCAAAGAACGGCCAGCCTCCCCACAGAACGACCGGAGTCGAGACAATGAATTCGAACAACTGCCATGCGCGGGGCGATGCCAATTTCATCAGCGGCATCGAGGGAATCAGGTCCGACATGGCCACCAGAAAAATGGGAATCGTCAACGCGACGCAAATCCAGAACCGCCGGGTCATATCGACCAGCTCCGGATTTTTCTCCTCCGCAACGCTGATGGTCCTCGGCTCCAGTGCCATGCCGCAAATAGGGCAATCGCCTGGCTTGTCCCGGACAATTTCCGGATGCATGGGGCACGTGTATTCCGTTTTCGTCACCGGCAGCGCCGCCACCGTAGGTTCCAGCGCCATGCCGCATTTCGGGCAGTCGCCAGGACCCTGCTGTCGGACTTCCGGGTCCATAGGGCACGTATATTCGTTCGAAACTTTCGGAGCAGCGCCGGAAGGTGTCGAAGGAGCAGTCCGTGCAGGGGCGGGAGCGATCTGCATGGGACGCGCTGACCCCATCGGCGCAATGCCAATCAGCGCCTTCGGTGGAGCGTTAAGATATTTTGCCGGGTCGGCGCTGAATTTTTGCTGGCAGCCCGCGCAGCAGAAGTAGTACGTCTTCCCAGCGTGCTCGTGAGTCCCCTTGGCTTTCGCGGGATCGACCGTCATTCCGCAGACTGGGTCTTTTTGGGGAGGGACCGGGGGAAGTGGCGTTGGTTCCATTTTCTATTCCTTGCTTATTGTGTGCTATTTCTGCAACTAAACCAAATGCGCTCAGGCTGAACCTGATAGTGTCCCAATTTCAGGTCGATTCCAGTTGTTGGGGTTGAAACCTGGGAACGCCAATCTCCCGATTGGCGACGGTGGGCAGGCACCAAACGCCAATCGGGAGATTGGCGTTCCCAGGCAGGATTCCGACGCCGCAGCCCCAAGTTTCACAAAGGACATTTCTCCAAATTGAGACGCTACCTGAAGCCTAAGCTACTGGCCGATTGCAGCTCTGCTGGTATAATAGATGCATGACTCTGATGGAAATCACCTACGAATTGCAGTCGCCGCTCGATACTGACCAGCTCAAAAAACTCGGCAGCTTCGCCAACACTTACGGACTGCGCCGCTTCCGCGTGCATGAAGACACCAATCGCCTGACGTTCGAATATGACGCCTCGCGGCTAAAGGAAACCGAAGTCGAGCACGTGCTCAGGCAGGCGCAGATTTCGGTGTTGCGCCGCGTGGAGCCGGTCGCGACAACTTCGCAGATTTAAGCGGGTGTGGGTTCATTCAGAAATAAAAGAGGGGCAGAAATAAAAAGGGGCCCTCGCTTGGGAACGAGAGCCCCGAAAGACGCATTCCGTTTGCCGGCCTTTTTTTGACCGGCGCGTGGGGTCATCCATCCTAGCTTCCCTCTCAGAGGCAGGTGGGAACGACCGTCACAAAATCCTGGAGCAAGCCCCTTCCCCCTCGCTCGAAGACTCGTGAAGATCGTCTACCGGAATGCGTCCACGTTTTATGACTATGCAGGTCAGTAACCAATTCCAGTTACTGCCTCGGTGCCAAACATTCCCTTATTTTTGTTGATCTTCTGAGATCCACATTTCGTGAATAGTCTCCGGCAGTCGCATCCGACTCCCGATTCGGGAGCGGCCAATCCCAACTTAGGAAACAACGCCAATTGCCAGCAGATGCGCGCTGGGAAAAGGGAAGGCTCATAACCAAATACCGTTTTGGAACTGCCAACATTCTTACTCCCCTAAACGTTTTCAATAACAACTGATTCTTCGAAGGTTACGGTGCGTCTGAGATTCGGTTTTGGAATACTGCATGCATGAATTCCATCGAGGAATTTTTCATGAAGCGGAAGCGGCTCGGCGAAGTTCTGCAAGAACGGGGGAAAATCTCCGCTACGCAACTTCAACGATTATTCGACGAGCAGAATGACAAAGTCATACGCCTGGGCGAGTTGGTCCTGGAGCGCGGTTTGGTCGACAAACCATCCTTGATTGAGGCTCTCGAGCAGGTCTGCCGCGTTCCCTACATCGATTGCTCCAAAATTCGTTGCGACAAGGGCGCTCTCCAAGCGATTTCCAGTGCTGTCGCTGAACGTCTTTCCGTGCTGCCAATCCGTATGGAGAATAGTGCCCTGATCGTTGCCATGTCCGAGCCGCAAAATTTGGCGGTCATCGACGAACTTCGATTCATTTCCGGAAGCGATATCTCACCTCGGCTCGCGTTTCGCTCCGAAATCCAAGCCGCAATTGTGCGGAACTACGGGCAGGAAAAAGCTCCGGCGCCGGACCGGGCTGCAAGTCCCAATGTCGGCGATGTCTCCGCCGAAAAATTCGATCAGATGGAGTTCATCTCTACCAGCAGCAGGCAGGCAAATCGAGAGGCGATTCAGGAAGTTCAAGCGGAATTAAATCAGCAGAAAACTCCAGCGGTCCGCCGGGTATCGGAAATTATCCAGAAAGCGATGGATAAGCAAGCCAGCGATATTCACATTGAGCCGCAGGCCACGGCCACCGTGGTGCGCATCCGCGTGGATGGAGTATTGCGGGAACTGGAAAGTATTCCCCTCACGCTGCAGAACTCACTAGTCTCGCGAATCAAGATTCTTTCCGACATGGATATAGGCGAAAGACGCGCGCCGCAAGACGGCCGGTTCATGGTAGCAGTCGGCTCGCGCAGGGTGGATATGCGGGTGTCCTCGCTTCCTACGCAGTTCGGCGAAAAGGTTGTCATGCGGCTTCTGGAGGCCACTGCTCCGCTGTTGAGCTTTGCCGATCTGGGCTTTCCGGGAGATATTGTCGAGCGCGTTTCGCAAGTTCTGGCGCAACCGCAGGGCATGCTGTTGGTTACCGGCCCTACCGGTTCCGGCAAAAGTTCAACGCTCTATTCCTGTTTGAATTTGCTCAGGAAACCGGCAGTCAACATCGTTACCATCGAAGATCCCGTCGAGTATGCCCTGCCAGGAATCAACCAGGTACACGTGAATACCCGCGCGGGCGTGACATTTGCGAGTACGTTGCGTTCCATCCTGCGGCAGGACCCCAATGTCATCATGGTCGGAGAGATCCGCGACGTCGAAACCGCCGAAATTGCGATGAAAGCGGCGCAAACCGGCCATTTTGTCCTTTCCACACTGCACACCAACGACAGCATTTCCTCCGTCGTGCGCCTGCTGGACCTCGGGATCCAGAACTACATGATCGCTTCATCGTTGACTGGCATTCTGGCACAGAGGTTAGTGCGAAGGCTTTGCTCCTGCCACACCTACGAACGCGTGACACCGGAATATGCCAATCGCCTGAAGCTTGCCGGCTCGACGCAAATCCCGGACAAGGTTGCGTGGCCGGCCGGATGCGATTTGTGCGACCGCTCCGGTTACCGCGGAAGAGTCGGAGTCTATGAATTGCTGGTGATCGACGATTCCATCCGCTCCATTCTGCGCGGCACGTTCAAACCAGACCTTCTGCGAAACGCTGCGCGAGCCAACGGCATGCGGCGCTTGCAGGAGGACGCCCTGAAGAAGGTCTGGATGGGAGTCACGACACTGGACGAAATTCAGCGGGTCATCCCGTTTGCCACTCTGGAACACTTCGAATGCGTCCGATGCGGGCATGAACTGCTTCCCATTTTTCAGTATTGCCCTTTTTGCGGAACAAGCCGGGGGATTGAAAAGAATTCGAAACTGAAATCCCCTCTCTCAGTCGAGCATAAAGTGCTGCTCGCCTAGGCCAACGGGGAGGCAACAGTGCTCCGAATTTTCCTTGACCCAATCGAACTGAGAATTGCAGACTCGTAGCGAAGTCTTCTATTGCCTTCCCGGTACCGGGTTAGGGAACATCGAGGATTCGTACCTCCGAAGAATGGCCGAATCCCCGGCAAGCGGCTTCCGGCACGCGCATTCCTTTGCCGAACTTAGAATACTGTCCAGGAGATTCTTATGGATTCGGTAGCCACGGCCCCACCGGCACTGTCAACCGGCACCAGCCCGGAGTCGTCTACGCCACAGGCCTCTGTGCCCAAGGCATCCACCCCTGCGATTATTGCGACCATGCTTAAAGTGTCAAAGCAGGTGAGCGACCTTATCTTTTCACCTGGGAGGGCGCCCCAAATTGAGGTCAACGGCCAATTGAAGGAGGTTAATATTGCCGGAGTTGGCAAGCTTATGCCGGACGCGACTCGCCGCATCGCGGATGACCTGATCGGACGAAATGAAGTTGTGGCAAGCACACTCGAAAAAAATGGCTCGACGGATTTGTCCTACAGTTTGCCGGGGGTTGCCCGATTTCGAGTGAATGTTTTTCGGCAAAGAGGTACCTACGCAATTGTGATGCGCGTGATTCCCCAGACAATCCCCGATTTTGCTACGCTGAACCTACCTCCCCAATTGGGTGAAGTTGTGGAATTGCGCAATGGCATAGTGTTAGTGACTGGTCCGACGGGTTCTGGTAAGTCATCGACCCTCGCCGCTATCCTGAACAGAATCAATGAGGAAAAGGCATACCACGTCCTGACGATTGAAGACCCCATAGAATTTCTTCATGGTCATAAGAGGTCAACGATCCACCAGCGCGAACTTCACAGCGATACGCCGAGCTTTGCCTTGGCATTGCGAGCAGCACTGCGCCAGGCACCGAAGGTGATCCTGGTGGGGGAAATGCGTGACAAGGAGACCATTGAAATTGCTCTCGAAGCAGCCGAGACAGGACACCTCGTATTTTCCACATTGCACACCATTGACGCGTCAAAGACTGTCGAACGTATCATTGGAGTATTCCCACTGGCCGACCAACAGGCCATTCGCGCCCGTGTCTCTAAAGCCTTTCGTTTCATTATCTCCCAGCGATTGATCGCCAAGAAAGACGGCTCAGGTCGCGTTGCGGCAATTGAAATTCTGAAATCCACTATGCGCACGCGCGAATACGTCGAAAAAGGCGAAGGCGAGGGCAAGACCCTTGTGGATGCAATGCGGGACGGCGCTACAGAAGGCATGCAGCACTTTGACGGCGAATTAGAACGCCTGATTCGGGCGGGGATCATTGACCTGAAGGTCGGTCTTGGGTACGCCTCAAATGCAGGCAATCTTAGGCTGGAGCTCTCTGACCTTGACGAAGATTCCAGCGACGCAAAGTCGTAGATCGCATTGATCCTCAACGAGGTCCCGCGAAGTACCTTACCTGTACCAGGGCAATTCCGGCTCGTCCGCCTACCCCCGCATCGCTCCTAAAGTACTCATTATAATTGACATACTTAAAATAGAAAACCTGTCCTTTCTTCCGTTTTGTACCATTACCACGGACCAGTACGGCTATGACCCCGATACCAGGTAAACCCATCCATCGCCCTATCGGTCTGTCCGCATTCCCATTCCAGAATGGTTCATGAGCTTACACACACAGAAACTTCGCCAGGCAATCCGAATCGCAGTTCTGATTGGAACGGCCGCAGCTGGGGCACTGGCCAACCAGACTCCCCTGCTGGTCACGGGGGCCCAAACGCCGATGTGCTATTGCAAGTGCGAACAGATGGCGGGGGGCAAGAAGTGCACCAAGATGTGCGAACTGCCGCAGTATGAGAACCGCTGGTGGGCGACGTCCTGCCACAAGAAGGATATGGCCGTGAAGCAAACGCCTTCACCGTCTCAGAATTCGCACTCGAGCAAGAGGAACCGCGCCGAAGAGGCGAAGCTGTAAGCAGCCGAATGTGCAAGATCGCGTAGGCGGGACTATTGGGTTAGAGTAGTTTCCTTCGGGTCTCTCGTCCGGTACTGCATATCCACGGAAAATATCTTAAAGTCCGAGAAGGCGTGCTTCCGGTAAAAACGGTGGCCGAGCAAATCCACATAGAGTTCTGCGCTGAATGGAAGCCAAAGGTTCAGATTCCCCGCAGCGAACTTTACTGGCCGATATTCTATAATTTCATGATTTACAAAAAGACGGATCGCAGGGATTGGTTGGATTAAATCTGTTTCGATCCTCGCCACCTGCAACGAATCGGCGAGGATCCATGCTCTACCTCTCAGTTTGACTTCGTAATTTTTTCTATTTACGACGAACGAACACATGCGGCTGGGGCGATCGCTCCGCTGTTCGAATCGGACCTGCCAGGCGAGCTGCCCATGCCATTCTCCGAGGCCCTCACACTGGGTTCGAAAATCGCCGATGTATTGGGGATGAAAGATCAGCACCATACTTGGCGTACCGATCGTCGCGATGCCATTTGGAAAGGACGCAAGAGACTTACCACGATTTCTTAGCTCTTCCACATTCAGGGAACCATCTCGACCTTCCGCTATGGATACCAGGTAATCAAACTTAACCGTGACGGGGCGGCCTACGAGGCCGGAACTGTTAACATCCTGGTGCTCAAGAACTTCGGTCGCCGTAAATCGGTCAACGTTCTTAACAAGCTCTACAACTCGCTGGGCCGCTCCGTGTAAAACAGTAGGCAGCGGGCACCCGACCGCATTTGAAACGGCGGGTACTGTTGCATCAATGTCTTCCGGAAGCCAGTTTTCGCTGGATTTTCGCGCATTGGCGACAGGAGGAATATTGGGCTGGGCGGGATCGAAGGAAGATGCTTCGGTTCCCAAGCCCTTCGTTGTTGAAGCTGATTCCTGCGCGAGCAGAACCCGAGGATCGAAAAAACAGAGGAAAAGAGTCGCCACTACCGCGACTCGTTCCTTCAGTCTGCTCTTCATTGCTGTCTCCAACTCCTTGGCAACGACCCGAATAGACTCAACGCATCCGTCCGTTGGAATCTATAGAAACACAGTTATGTTGTCAACTTAATAAGTGAAATACTCCCCGCGATCACCCATCCAATTTCACTATCGGCACGATTCGAGAATTGCATCACCCCAACCGCTCTTTAATTTGTCGGTTCGAGTACAGTATTCGAAATGATTCTGGGCTAAAATGTCTCTTCCCAAGTCCGCAGGGGGCAAGGATCAGGATCGGGCGTTACTGCTGTGCTGGAGGATGAGTTTGTCGGACTATCATGTAAACCGGTGGGCTGCCAGTTCGTCCCTTCGTCATAACTGGACTCGCGAAGAAATTCATCAGATTTACCGGCAGCCTCTGCCCGATCTTCTGTTTTCCGCGCAGACGCTTCATCGCCAATTCCACGACCCGAACCGCGTGCAATTCTGCCGCCTGCTTTCGATCAAGACCGGCGGCTGTCCTGAGGATTGCTCGTACTGTCCGCAAAGCGCGCATTATTCGACCGGTGTTGATCGCGCCGGGCTGCTCCCTGTTGACGAAGTCACCGAATTTGCCGAGCGCGCTCGCAGCGAAGGCGCGACCCGGTTCTGCATGGGCGCTGCATGGCGGCAGGTGCAGGATGGCGAGGATTTCGAGAACGTTCTGGAAATGGTTCGCCGCGTTGCCAATTTGGGGATGGAGGTCTGCTGTTCGCTGGGGATGCTGGATGATACTCAGGCTGAGAAACTTAGCGCTGCCGGACTGACTGCTTACAACCACAATCTGGACACATCACCTGAGTTTTACGGGCAGATCATCACCACTCGAAATTACGATGACCGACTTCGAACGCTTGCGGCTGTGCGCAAGGCTGGGATCACGGTATGCTGCGGCGGGATTGTGGGCCTTGGGGAGTCGGACGAAGACCGCGTTGGACTGCTTCACCAGCTTTCGAATCTGACGCCGCATCCGGAGAGCGTTCCAATTAATGCTCTGGTCAGCGTGGTTGGCACGCCGCTGGGACAGCAAACGGCACTCGATCCTTTGGTATTCGTTCGAACGATCGCCACGGCGCGAATTTTGATGCCTGCGTCGATGGTGCGGCTGAGCGCGGGAAGACGTTCGCTATCGCGGGAAGCTGTCGCGCTTTGCTTTGTTGCCGGGGCGAATTCCATGTTCATTGGTGAGAAACTGCTTACGACGCCGAATCCGGAGCCGGAAGACGACATGGCCATGCTCAGGGCTTTGGGCCTCGAACCTTTGCCGCTTCGCTAAAATCACTGCCGTGAAATTGACGTGAAAATGAAGCAGCGCATTCTCGCGGAACTTGCCGATCTGGAATCGCGGGCGCAGCTACGCCATCTGGAGACTTCGCGCGGCATCGATCTTGTCTCGAACGATTATCTTGGTCTGGCAACGGATCCTCGAATGAAACAGGCAGTTCACGAAGCGCTGGATGCCGCGCCGCGTGTCGCGTCCACTGGATCTCGCCTGTTGTCAGGACACGATGAGGGATGGACAACCGTCGAAAACAATTTTGCTCGGTGGACTGGCGCTGAAGCGGCGCTCTATTTTACTTCCGGCTATGCGGCGAACATCGGTTTGCTTAGCTCGATCCTTCGTCCTGAAGATGTGATTTTCTCGGACAGCGCCAATCATGCCAGCCTGATCGACGGCATGCGCCTGGCGAAGTCCAAGCGCGTCATTCTTCCTCATCTCGACCTGAATGCGCTGGAAGCGGAACTTCGCTGGGCTCATTCCGGGTCTGGTGCGCGATTCATTGTCGTGGAAAGCATTTTCAGCATGGATGGCGACCGCGCGCCGCTTCGCGAAATTGCCACACTGGCTGCGCGGTATGAAGCTGAATTGATCGTTGACGAGGCTCACGCTACGGGCGTGTTTGGACCTGAGGGACGCGGATGCGTCGCGGAGGCGGGGCTTACCGGGCGCGTGTTTGCTACTGTCCACACTTGCGGCAAGGCGCTCGCCGCAGCAGGAGCGTTCGTTTGCGGCTCGGAGCCGCTTCAGCGGTTTCTGATCAATCGCGCGCGCACATTTATTTTCAACACCGCTTTGCCGCCTTACTTTGCCGGGCAAGTTGCTGCAGGAATGCAGCTCGCGGCTGCCGCTGAGGCCGAACGCGCGCAACTCGCGGAACTTAGCATCTTTCTGCGGAATGCGCTGCTCGGAAATGGCTTCGATATCGCCGGGAGCGACTCTCATATCGTGCCGATTGTCCTAGGGTCCAATGATGCCGCAGTCGCATATGCTTCTCTGCTGCAATCTCGCGGGTACGGCATTCGCGCGATTCGACCGCCGACCGTTCCGCCTGGAACTGCGCGACTGCGCGTGTCGCTGACTGCGAAACTCACGCGAGCCATACTTTTGGATTTTGTAGATGCGCTGATTCAAATTCGCAGCGAAATTTCTACGGCACAGGCGACTTCCCTTCCTCAATGAATGTGTGGTGCCTGTGCACGTTATTGTGATCGTCCGATTCCTCAGGAGGTCGGGGCTTCAGCCCCGACGAAGAGTCCTCCGACCAGGGGTTTTAACCCCTGAAGTTTCAGGGGCTGAAGCCCAGATTCAAACGGCATAATGTCCGAGCTGAAGCTCGGACCTCCTAAAAACAAAAGCTTGCAGATTATGACTGTGCCGCTAAATGACACAATGAATGGCTCGACAAAAAGTGCAGTCAAGGGATTCTTTGTAACCGGCACCGACACTGGTATCGGTAAGACTGTGCTTTCCGCGCTGCTGGTCGCTGCGCTGGATGGGATTTATTGGAAACCTGTGCAGACTGGCTCAATCGAAGGTACGGACCGCAATTCGGTTTGCGTGTGGGCTGAGTGCCCGGAGGAAAGACTGCTGCCGGAACGCTACTGCTTCGATCCACCTGTTTCTCCTCACCTGGCAGCGCGGGAAGCAGGAGTTCGGATTACGCTCGACGCGATTGGATTGCCTCCATCATCGGAGACACGCCCAATTATTGTCGAAGGGGCGGGCGGCGCGATGGTGCCGGTGAATGAACATGATTTAATGCTAGACCTGATGCGACGTCTCGCGCTTCCTGTTGTTGTCGCTACGCGCACTACGCTGGGAACGATCAATCACACGCTGATGACGCTTGCTGCGCTTCGTTCGGCGCATCTGCATGTGCAGGGTGTGGTGATGATTGGGCATGAAAATATCGAGAATCGCCGCGCCATTGAGCATTATGGAAAAGTACGCGTGATTGGGCATATTCCCATGCTGGAAAAAATTCATCGGGCGGCGCTGCTGGATGTGTTTGAAAAGCATTTCGATCGGCGGGCGTTTACGGAATTATGAGCACATCCAACCTGCATCTCTGGCATCCGTTCACGCATGAAGGCAGCGATCCCGCGCCGCTGCAGATTCGGCGCGGCGAAGGCGTGTTCATCGAGACGACAGACGGACGGCGGATTATCGACGCGATTTCGTCGTGGTGGGTGAATCTGCACGGGCATTCGCATCCTGCAATTGCCGCAGCCATTGCAGAGCAGGCTGCTCGCCTCGAGCACGTCTTGTTTGCGGGTTTTTCGCACGAGCCGGCGGAAGAATTGGCGGTGCGCCTTGGAAAAATCGTTCCCGCGCCGCTGCGGCATATTTTTTTCTCGGACGATGGATCGACTGCGGTGGAAGTTGCGCTCAAACTGGCGGTGCAGTACTGGCAGAATTGCGGGCGCCCGGAGAAACACCAGATCGTGGCGCTGGAAAATGCGTATCACGGTGATACGGTCGGCGCGATGTCTGTAAGCGACGATTCCCCGTTCACCTCGGCGTTCTCATCGATGCGCATTCCGGTGTTGCGCACGCATTCTGCATATTGCGCGCACTGTCCCGTCGGCCTGACGCGCGCCACCTGCCACATTGAGTGCCTGGGAAAACTCGAACGGCTGCTTGCAGAGCGCGGGCACGAGATTGCCGCCGTGATTGTCGAGCCGTTGCTGCAGGGCGCTGGCGGGATGATCGTTCATCCGGAAGAATTTCTCGCGGGAGTTCGTCGGCTGACCGCTGCGCACGATGTTCTGCTGATCGCCGATGAGGTGCTGACCGGCTTTGGCCGCACTGGGCGAATGTTTGCATGCGAACGCGCGGGAGTCGTGCCGGATTTCATGTGCGTCGCTAAGGGCCTGACGGGCGGATTTCTGCCCCTTGCCGCGACGCTCACTACGGACCGCGTTCACGACGCTTTCATTGGGAAAGATCGTGCGCGCGCGTTCTTCCACGGACATTCCTATACCGCCAATCCAATCGCCTGCGCTGCCGCGAATGCCAATCTCGAAATATTCAGAACCGAGCCTGTCTTCGCACGCATTGCGGAAATTGAAAAAGTTCATGCGGCGCGTTTGCCCCTCTTCGCCGCGCATCCGAGCGTTATGGATGTCCGCAGCATCGGGACCGTGGCGGCAATTGAACTTAAAGTTCCCGACGCCGGGTATTTGTCTTCGCTGCGCCCGCGCCTCTATGAGTTTTTTCTCAATCGAGGAGTTCTGCTGCGTCCTCTCGGCAATGTCGTTTACATTCTCCCGCCTTACGTTATTACGCCGGAGCAACTAGCTTTCGTGTACGACGTGATTGGTGATTCTCTTAGCTTGCTGTCACAGTAGTTCCTTCTCAATTGCGGCTGATGGTAGTGAACCATTTTGATTGAGGACGTGCCCTCTCCGTCCGTAAGAACAAGGGACGGAGAGGGCTCTACAAAACCGTCTTTCCGTCTGGTATTGGTACTTGTAGATGGCGCCCGGTTTTTGGGCGGGCAGTTTTTCGTCCTATCGACGCCAAACTGAGTCACTATGCGACTGACTCGCCGCTTGCGGGACCGGGCGTGGGACGATATCCTTTGTGTGCCGTTTCGAGGGCGTAAATGATCCCCTTCAGCGCCCGCGCACTTGCAACCAGCAAGCCGGTTCCACAGGGTGCAGCCAATTCGATCGAGGAGTACGAAAGCGTAGCCGAGGTCCAGTGATCAAACTCTCTTTCATCGGCATGTCCGGCGTGGGCAAATCATTTTGGACGCGCAAATTGGCCTCGGCCGGTTTTCGCGCAATTAGCATTGACGACAGGATCGAGGAGAAACTTGCTCCGGAGCTCGAATCCGGCGGTCATAAAGGCATTGGGGGCGTGGCGGAGTGGATGGGCTGGCCCGACCAGCCTGGATACCGGGAGCGCGAACAGAAATATCTTACGAGTGAGATTGGATCCATGCGCGAGGCCCTGGATGAAATCGCAACATCGAGTGGCGAAGGCATCGTGCTCGACACCACGGGCAGCGTAATTTACACCGGTGAAGACACGTGCCGCCGCCTTCAGAAGCTTACGAAGGTTGTGGATTTCGCTGCCTCTCCAAACGAAGAGGAAACTTTGATCGCGCGCTATCTTTCCGATCCCAAACCGGTCCTGTGGGGCGATTCATTTTCACGACGCGACGGAGAAACCACGAAAGAAGCCGTTGTGCGCTGCTATCCGCTGCTTATCGCGAAACGGAAACAGCTCTATGAGCGCCTTGCACATTGCATCGTCCCAATGCATCAGCTGCGGGACGGCACACTGGACGCGCGCGGTTTTCTTGAACTTCTCGAGGCCCAGGTCCGGCAGACCCGATGAAATTCCGAAGCACATTGCGCCAAAGCCCGGAAGTGTCTTTGCGCGATGCCGTGCTGCACGGTTCAGCGCCCGACGGCGGCTTGTACATGCCCGTCCAGATGCCGCATTTGCCGAAAGATTTTGCGGCCCGCCTGCCATCGCTTTCCTTTCCGGAAATCGCACAGGAAGTTGGCGCGCTGTTTCTGGGAGACGATATTCCGGCCGCCGCGGTGAACGAAATTGTTACTTGTGCCCTGAATTTCCCCGTGCCACTGGTTTCCCTCAGCGACCGTATTCATATTCTGGAATTGTTTCACGGGCCTACATTGGCGTTCAAGGATGTGGGCGCGCGCTTCATGGCGCGGCTGATGGGATATTTTGTCCGCGAATCGGGGCATGAACTCACGGTGATTGCGGCGACTTCCGGCGACACGGGAAGCGCTGTTGCGCACGCATTTTTGGGTGTGCCGGGAATTCGCGTCGTGATTTTGTATCCATCGGGACGCGTCAGCGTTGCTCAGGAAAAGCAGTTCACGACGCTGGGGCAGAACATCACCGCGCTCGAAGTTGCCGGTTCATTTGACGATTGCCAGCGCCTGGTGAAGCAAACTCTGGTGGATCCGGAACTGGCGCAGGCCATCACGATTACATCCGCGAACTCGATTAATATCGCGCGGCTGATCCCGCAGATGTTTTATTACTTCGCGGCTATAGCGCAGCTTCGCGATCCGGCGATTCCCGTAGTATTTTCCGTACCCAGTGGAAATTTCGGCAATCTGACTGCGGGCCTTTTCGCCAAGCGGATCGGGATGCCGGTCGCGCAATTCATTGCCGCAACGAATATCAACGACGTCGTCCCCGAATTCCTACGCAGCGGAAATCTGATTCCACGCGCCTCGCGACGGACGGTTTCCAACGCGATGGATGTGGGCAATCCCAGCAACTTCGCGCGAATTGTGGACCTGTACGACAACGACTTGCAGGCGATCCGCCACGACATCTGGGGATGCAGCTTCAGCGACGAAGAGACGCTGCGGGCCATGCACGATATCGAGCAGGCGCATGGCTACGTGCTCGATCCGCATACGGCCGTCGCACTGCTCGGCTGGCAGAGCTTCGCGAAGCAGAATCACGGCGCCCTTCAGGGCGTTATTCTGGCGACCGCACATCCGGCAAAATTTGCGGACACTGTGGCGCGCGCCACCGGCCAGCATCCGGAAATGCCGGAGCGCCTGGCGTCGTTTCTGGATCGCCCGAAGAAATCCATACCGCTACCCAATCAATTTCTCGCGCTCCAGGAATTTCTTCTATCCGCAAAAGCCTGATATCGTAAACATCTTGAACTCGCAAACTGCCAAGCGGTTGGAGTAAACGATGAAAGTTCTGATTGGCATTTTGGCTCTCTTGCTCATATTGGCCACGCTGTGGGAGACGTTCGAGAGCATTATTCTGCCGCGCCGGGTGACCCGGCGTTTTCGCCAGACTCGTCTTTTTTATCGAGTCAGTTGGACCGTGTGGTTGCTGTTCAACCGCTGCCTGCCCTCGAAAAAAGTGAGGGAGACACACCTGAGTTATTACGGCCCGCTTTCGCTGCTGATGCTGTTTGCTACGTGGGCCGCATCGCTGATCCTCGCATTCGCTATGCTGCATTGGACGGCGGGATCGGCGATTAACACGGCTGGCGGTCCGGTGAACTTTCGCACCGACCTTTATCTAAGCGGCACTACATTTTTTACGCTGGGACTGGGCGACGTGACGCCGCGCACGATGATTGCGCGGCTGATTACAGTCACCGAAGGCGGAATGGGCTTTGGCTTTCTGGCCATCGTTATTTCGTATCTGCCGACGATGTACAACGCCTTTTCTCAGCGCGAACTGAATATTTCGCTGCTCGATGCGCGCGCAGGCTCGCCGCCCACCGCAGGGGAGTTGCTGCGCAGGAATGCCCGCCTTCACGGCGCGGCCTCGCTCACCAGGCACCTCCGAGATTGGGAAGAATGGTGCGCGCAACTGATGGAGAGCCACTTGTCGTATCCGGTTCTCTGCTATTTCCGTTCGCAACACGACAATCAGTCCTGGCTGGCGGCGTTTACGGCGGTGCTGGACATTTGCTCGTTAATGATTGCGTATGGCGAAGGCGAAGCCAAATCGCAGGCGCAACTCACCTTTGCCATTGCGCGGCATGCGGTCGCGGATATTTGTGAGGTGTTGCGAATTCCGACGCCTGCTCCCGCCGTTTCACGGCTTCCGCCCGAAGACTTCGCCGAGGTGCGGAGTCTGCTTATGGAATCCGGCACATGCAGATGTACGGATGCCGGCGACAGAAAACTGAACGACCTGCGAAGCATGTACGAACCGCAATTGGATGGGCTTTCACGGCGGCTGGCGATGCCGATTCCTTCGTGGGGCGTGGGCGCAAGTTACGCCAGGCCCAAGAAGAAGACGACTTGGGATCGCATTACTTCGGATTCGGCTGCGCCGGTAAGTTCAGTGGATAAAGAATCCAGCCACCTTTGAAGAGGAAATAATCGATAAAAATTTGGCGGCGATTGGTGGCGCCGGCGTCTCGCCGGCGTTTTTTTTCAGCTGTGGACTAAATCAAAACCCGCCGGTCCTTCGCAGATCAGGACAAGCGGGACGCCGGCGCCACGAAAGTCGTCGCGAAATTTGGCTTGGCGTCAGCTATTTTGAAATGCTGCGGCTATTGGAATTGACGTTCCGCGTTGATCGCACACTTTGTAAATTGAACGTGTATGCCGCACTTACTCCTGCGTGTCGGATTCAATGTCCAGAAATTCCGGGGCTCCCAACGGATCGATGTAGGCTTCGATGATTGGACCGCCACCAGTGGGTCCATCGAGCTTCTTCTGTGCGCGGCGTTCGGCCTTCGCGCGCTGTTTTTCCTGCCGCTTCATTTCTTTTTGACGCTTTTGGAACGTAGATTTAGAGGTCGCCATAAAGTCTCCTTGGACTTCGTGCGCAGAACTGGATTGATTACCTTAGAACCGGCGAGAAGTGTCCGAGCTTACCAGCGCGGCTCGCGAGGCTGACGGGCGCTATCGCGATAATCTTCGTTGGAGAACCGGCCACCCTGCTTACCGCCACGGCCTCTGTCTCCACGATCGCCACGATCGGCACCACGATCACCGCCGCGATCGCCACCACGGTCGCGGTTGAATCCCCCACCACCGCCACCACCGGGACGCGGACCGCTGGATGCGGACTTGGGACGAGCTTCGTTCACCTTCAGATTGCGGCCACCGACTGGCTTTCCATCCAGTCCGGTGATGGCTGCTGCGGCTTCGGCGTCGTTGGGCATTTCAATGAATGCGAATCCGCGAGCGCGGCCGGTTTCGCGATCCATTGCAATGTGAACGCGCGAGATTTGCCCGAATGGCTCGAACAGCGCGCGCAGTTCCGCCTCCGTCGTCTGAAAACTCATATTGCCCACAAACAGGTTCTTCATATTCTTCTCTCTTTCGATCTGTAGGTGTGCATGTCCCAAATGCACTGTTATGGCCGGATTCAATTTCGCTTGCCAGCGAACGTGAGGACCGGATAAAGCCACCGGTAATTGCAAACACCCAATAGTACGTGGAAAGGGGAGTTACCCCTCCTCACATACCCCCAACTATAGCATGAGGCGTGGTTTATTTGAGAAGGGATTTCCCCGTTGGTAAGGTTACCCGGGCAAAAAGCTGTGCTTACCGCAGCAGGTCTTCGAGTTGAATCTTCGCGTCGGTCTTGGCATCGCGGTATTTGACGATGACCGGGGTGTACAAGGAAATTCCCAGGTCTTTGCCCATCCCGCGCGGCAGAGCGCGCGAGCCTGCAACCACCACGGCGCCCTCCGGCACTACCAGCGGCTCTGTGTCTGTTGCAGTGTACACTTTCTCGAGTACCACATCGTAGAGCGGCGTCGAACGATTCAGGATTGTGCCCGTGCCCAGCACGGCGCGGCGCTTCACGATGGTGCCTTCATAGACGCCGCAGTTCCCGCCGACCAGCACTTCGTCTTCGACGATCACGGGCAGCGCGCCGACCGGTTCCAGAACGCCGCCGATCTGCGAGGCTGCCGAGATGTGACAGCTTCGCCCGATTTGCGCGCAGCTTCCGACCAGCGCGTGGGAGTCCACCATGGTGCCGTCGCCTACGTAGGCCCCGGCATTCACGTACATCGGCGGCATGCACACCACGTCGCGCCCGATGTAGCAGCCGTCGCGGATGCTCGATCCACCGGGGACGATGCGCACGCCGTCGGCGGCTGTGAAATGGCGGACCGGGTAGGTGTCTTTGTCGAAGAAAGGCTGCTTCGCTGGGTCGATGGACATATCAACGATCATGCCCATGCGGAAGCCAACGAGGATGCCTTTTTTCACCCACGTATTGGTTCGCCAGCCGCTTTTTTGCGAAGCGTCCGGCTCGGCGGCGCGCACGCGGCCTACGTTCAGCTCTTCTTTAAAAGCGCGGAATAGCCGCTGGTCGTCTTCGGTGTAACGCGCGGGTTTGGCGTCGAAAAGAGCCTCGATGCGCTGCTCAAGTGCGGTTTGCAACGTGGACCCTTTCCAGCAGCGAGAGCGATTCGAGCACTGCGCGGATTTTGGCGACGTTTTCCGGGCGCACGGGGACCAGCGGCAGGCGGCAGACCGGCTCAAGCAAGCCCATCGCCGCCATCGCGGCCTTCGCGGGTGTTGGGTTGGTCTCGATAAAGTTCACTTCGATCAACGGCGTTAGTTTCTTCTGTAACGCGCGTGCTGTGGCGAATTCGCCGTCGAGGCACAGTTTCACCAGCATGGTCATTTCTGCGGGAATTTCGTTCGACGTCACGGAGATAAGCCCGCGGCCGCCCATGGCTACGATTGGCAGCGTGAGCGCGTCGTCGCCGGAAAGGACTACGAAGTCCTCAGGTACATTTTGGAATACCTGCGTCACCTGAGCGAAGCTTCCCGAGGCTTCTTTTATTCCGATAATGTTCTCGATTTCGGAAAGACGGCGCACCGTTGCGGGATCGATATTTACATTCGTGCGCGGCGGCACGTTGTACAGAACTATGGGGAGCGACGTTGCCGAGGCAATCGCCTTGAAATGCTGGTAGAGGCCTTCCTGCGTCGGCTTGTTGTAATACGGCGTAACTGACAGAATTCCGTCCGCGCCCATGCGCTCGATTTCCTGCGCCATTTCGATAACTTTGCGTGTGTCGTAGCCGCCTGCGCCTGCCAGGACTGGCACTTTGCCCTTGGCCTCTTCAATGGTGATGGCCACGACGCGCAGGTGCTCGTCGTGCGATAGCGTGGGGCTTTCGCCCGTGGTGCCGCATGGCACCAGGAAATTAATTCCGCCCGCGATCTGCCGCTGGATCAGTCGCCGCAGCGCGGGTTCGTCCAGCGATAAGTCCTTCTGAAACGGCGTGACCATTGCCGTTCCGCATCCTCTGAATGATGTTGCCATTGTGGCCTCCCTATATCTGGAAGTTTCGCCCGTCATGCTACCGGGGTGCGAACCGCTTTCCCATTGCTCGCAAAAAGCACGTCTCCAAATTCGTGCAAGCCCTGCTTGCCGATCACCCACTGCGCCGCTTTCAGGGCGCCTCGCGCAAAACCTTCGCGGTTGCGTGCCGTGTGCCGCAGGGTGATCGTATCGGCTGGCGAGTCGAATCCGATTTCGTGCGTCCCTGGATTTGCTCCTGCGCGATTTGAACTTGCGTCAATCCTTCGCGGATATCCGGCGCGCTGCATTTCCTCGATCAGTTGGAAGAGCGTCCCGGATGGCGCATCCTTCTTGGCGATGTGATGCAACTCCCACGCCCACGCGCCATATTCCGGCTCGTTCGTGAGCAGACGCGCGGCTTCCGCCACTACTCGTCGAAAGACATTCACGCCGATCGAATAATTCGCGCTCCAGACTACGCCCACGCCGCTGATATCCACAAATTTCCGTACGCGTTCCAGTTCGCCGTACCACCCGGTTGTGCCCACCACGGTGGGTACGCCGATCGCGCACAGCCTTTCCAGATTGGCGACGGCAACATGTGGTGTGGAAAACTCGATGGCCACGTCCACGCCGCGGAAATTTTCGGGCGTGATTCCCTGCTGGTTCACGTTGGTGTCGATGTCGAGCTTCAAGCCAACCGAAAAACCTGCCTCCGGCGCAAGCTGCTCGATCAGGCGGCCCATTTTCCCGTGTCCAACGATTGCCAAATTCTTAAGCATGTTGCGCCTCTGCACGTCCCAGCAGCATTTTAGTCATTTTTGCGTACGTATCGACGGCGTCGAGCAATTCGCGTTTCGAAATTTTTTCGCGCGTAGTGTGCGCCACGTGAATGCTTCCCGGTCCGAACAAAAACGGTTCGCCCCATGCCGGCGACAGAACCGGAATATCGGTCGTAAAGGCCACTACCGATGTGGGCAGCCCGTCGAGAGACGCGAAATGCATGGCCGGAAGCGTCAAAACTTCTTTCAACTCGGCGCGGTCGCCCACTGCCGCGTGCAATGCCGCATCGATCTTACGCCCATCGTTGACCAGGCGAATCGCCAATTCCGCTTTTGCCGCGTCCGGAATGATGTTGGGCGCGCGCCCACCGGAAATCGTGCCGATATTCAAAGTCGTTTTTCCTAGTACGGGATCATCCGGTAGCGCGATCCTGCGGACAGCCTCGAGCGCGTCGAGCAATTTTTCGATGGCCGATTCGCCTAGCTCCGGATACGCCGAGTGCGCCATTTTACCTGTAGCGATCAGTTCATACCGCAAGATTCCCTTGGAGCCAAGCGCGACTTTACTTTCGGTCGGCTCGCCATTGATCAGGTAGCGCGAGCCGCGCGGCTGTTGGGCTGCAACTTCCGCACCGGCGCTGTTGCGTTCTTCCCCGACTACAAACAGAAGACCAAAATTCCGCGTGCCGCTCTCCAGGAGTTTTTCCGCCGCCCCGATCATTGCAGCGATAATGCCCTTCGCATCGCACGCGCCGCGACCGTAGATATTCTCGTCGTCCTCGCGCGATTCGATGAACGGCGGCACCGTGTCCATATGAGTCGATAGGACCACTGTGGGATGCCCCCACTCTGCGTATACGTTGAAGCGCTCCGGGGTAACCGTCATGGCCTCCGCCTTGCCGTCGGAACCTGCGGCGAGCCCGGAGAGGTACGTCAGCAGGTGTTCGCCCACCTGCTTCTCGTTCTCCGTGATCGACTCGATGTCGATCAATGCGCGCGTCATTTCAAATGGATGCATTTCGCCGTAACCAGTAGCACAGGTTTCAACCTGTGCGCTTTTTTCCGATTTCAATTAAACCAAAACCGGACAGGTTGAAACCTGTCCTACCTAGAGCGACATCGATTCTAATGCCTGGGATGGATTGTGCGCACAGGGAAGAAGCAAAGCGCGGACAAACACAAGACGCCTCACTCCTCGATAGCGCTCCACCCGATTACTCGGATGACAGTGAGCCGGTATTAACCAAGCCCCCCAGCCGCCACAGCGGGACTGCCGCAAGCGACTTCGGCGGAAGAATTTCTGCACCTTTCGCACAGGCCTCCGAAGCTCCTCGGAACTGCTGCCCGGCTACTATTTGCTTCCGCGCCTCTACCAAGAACGCTTTCAACATAGCATCCGGGCGCACGCAAGGTCAAATTGGAGGAGGGTTTTGGTGGCATACGCTTTAGCGTGTATGCCTTTAGTTCTTTGGAGTAAGTGAAATTAAACCAAAAGAACGCACGCTAAAGCGTACGCCACTAAGTGCGTAGTCCCCGCAGGAGTGCCAGTACGTTCTGGACGGATTCGGGGTCTTCGCTTTTCGATTTTGAGATTTCGAAGAATGCGTTCGGCGCAAGCGCGCTTAATTTTCGGCTGGGATCAACGTCGAAGCGCTCGGCTGAATAAATGACCACCAGCCCAGCTGACTCGAAGGCCGGATATTGATTCTCAAGTTCCGTGTGGGAGAGACGGTCCTCGCTGAAATGCAATACCTCGAAATGATCGTCGAACAAGGCTCGTTCCAGGCGGATTGCCAGATCTGGATTGCCTTCCACCAGGACGAGCGCGGGATTGTGGCCATGGCGTTTGTAACGCTCTGTGGCTTTAACAGGCTTCTGCGATGCGTCTTCGACGACCGTTTGGTCGGACAGGTCCGCGCGAATCATTCCTGCGCCTAGAGTGGCGTTCGAAATGGGATCGATCAGGATGAAGCTGCCGGTGATGCGGTTTTGCGTATATGGATCGAAGAACAGCGGGCTGACGGTTTCGAATTCGACGTAGGCGATATCGTTCATCTGCAAGGCAGTCACGGGCTCCTGCACCAGCGTGTTGACGTTGACGCGATAGCGGATTTTCAACGCCTTCGCGCGAACCGTGCGGGAGGTGTGTTTCAGCAGATAGCTTTTGCCCGGCTCGGCTGCCTCGGCGTTGAACCACACTACCATGGCTTCGAAATGGCGCGATACGCGGGGCATGTTACCCGGCGCGACTAGCATGTCGCCGCGGCTCAGATCGATTTCGTCTTCGAGCGTTACTGTGACGGACATTGGCGGAAACGCTTCCGGGGAGTCGCCATCGAATGTGGAAATGGCCTTCACGCGGCTCTTTTGCCCCGAAGGCAGCGACTCGACCGGATCGCCGGGGCGGATTACTCCACTGGCTACTTGTCCCGCGAAGCCGCGGAACGTGGCGTCGGGACGAATCACGTACTGCACGGGAAAACGCACGGCGTCGGACATTGTTTCGACGCGCAGCGGGACGTTTTCCAGATGCTCAAGAAAAGTGGGGCCGTGGTACCACGGCATGCGCTCGGAGCGCTCAACTACGTTGTCTCCCGCCAGCGCGCTGATCGGGATGGTGACGACGTGCGGTACAGCGAGTTGCTTCGCGAGAGCGTCGAAATCTTTTTGCAACCGAAGGAAAACCTCTTCGCGATATTCCACCAGGTCCATTTTGTTGATGGCGACCAGAACATTGGGTATGCCTAGAAGCGACGCGATGTAGGTATGCCGCCGCGTCTGCGCAAGGACGCCCTTCGATGCGTCGATCAGAATCACGGCCAGATTCGCGGTGGACGCACCTGTCGCCATGTTGCGCGTGTACTGCTCGTGGCCGGGCGTATCGGCGATGATGAATTTCCGTTTGGGCGTTTCAAAGTAGCGGTAGGCAACGTCGATCGTGATGCCCTGCTCGCGCTCGGCGCGCAGGCCGTCTGTGAGCAGCGAAAAATCCACCGCTGCAGTCGATCGATTAATGCGGCTGTTTTTTACGGCGGCGAGTTGGTCCTCGAAAACGGATTTGGAATCGTGCAGCAGGCGCCCGATGAGCGTCGATTTGCCGTCGTCCACGCTGCCTGCGGTGGTGAAACGAAGCAACTCCTTCGCCAGATTTTGCTCGATGAAGGACTCGAAACCTCCCCACGTTTCGGTATTCGCGGTAGCGCTCATTTAGAAATAGCCCTCGCGCTTCTTTATCTCCATCGAGCCTTCTTCGTCATGGTCGATCACGCGATTTTCGCGCTCCGAGCGCCGGAACGAAATCATTTCCTCGATAATTTTCGGCACCGTGTCCGCGGTCGAGCGAATCGCGCCGGTGCAGGAGACGCACCCGAGAGACCTCATGCGGACCACCATGCGCTGTTTCTGCTCGCCTTTCAGAACCACCGAATTGGGATATACGACCACGATCGAGCCGTCGCGAATCACTACGTCATGCTCTTTTGCGAAATACAGCGGGACGATGGGAATTTTTTCCAGGTGAATGTAGAACCAAATGTCCGCCTCGGTCCAGTTAGAGAGCGGAAACACGCGAATGCTTTCGCCTTTGTTGATGCGGGAATTGTAGATGTTCCACAATTCCGGGCGCTGATTCTTTGGGTCCCACTGGCCGAAACTGTCGCGGAAGGAATAGACGCGTTCCTTGGCGCGCGATTTCTCCTCATCGCGGCGTGCTCCGCCAAACGCGGCTGTAAATCCGCCCTCGGCCAAGCCGTCCAGCAGCGATTTTGTTTTCAGCAGGCCGCAACATTTCTGCGTCCCCAGCAAGAACGGATTCGCGCCCGCGTCCAGTGCTTCCTGATTCTTGTGCACGATCAGCTCGACGCCAAGCTCGCGCGTGTAGCGGTCGCGAAACTCGATCATTTCCGGGAATTTGTAGCTGGTATCGATGTGGAGCAGAGGAAATGGAATCTTTCCAGGATGGAACGCCTTCTGCGCCAACCGCAACATCACCGACGAATCTTTCCCAATCGAATACAGCATCACCGGACGCGCAAATTCCGCTGCCGCTTCGCGGAAGATCTGGATGCTCTCGGCTTCGAGCGTCTTCAAATAGTTCAGCGTCTTGGTGGCGATAAAGCCGGGCTTATGCTTTAAACCTTCGTCTAGCGCAGCCGTGTTCCCAGTATTTTGTGAAATGTTCGACATTTATCGAAATCTTTCCGGCTCAACCTGCAATGACGAAACACATATACTATCAAGGTTAGATGTTTCTGTCGCTTTGGGGATTCGATTCTGGGTCAGGGGGCGCAAAATCTAAATTGGGGAAAAACGCCTTGACACGAACTTAGGCTCTAAGTATACTGCCTTCGCTGGACACGTGGCGATTTAAGGCAACTTGCTCCACGTAAAAAACTGCTAAAGAGTCGGACGAGCACTCAGTTAAGCTTTTTTGAGCCCTCCCCCTCTTTGGCGTGGAGGGTTTTGTATTTTAGCCCCCTACGCCGCCAACCTGCAGCAGATTACCCAGTGATTATGTCTTTTGATAAAGACAAGAGGAAGGCGATATGGCCGAACATTATCAGCTTAAGTGCCGTGAATGCGGTAAGTTATGGGGAAATCAGGCGCGGTCGTTCTGCGATGAGTGCCTCTCGCCGCTGGAAGTTTCCTACGATCTTGAGGCCATCCGGCCGCTCTTTACACGCAAGAACATCGAGGCTGGCCCTGTCAACCTCTGGCGCTATAGCGCTTTGCTTCCGTTGCCCGATGGCTACCAAGGCACTCTGCCAACAGGGTTTACGCCGCTGGTGCAGGCTCGTCGGCTGGGAAAGACACTGGGCGGCAGCAATCTGTATGTGAAGAACGACGCCGTCTGCTTCCCTACGCTCTCCTTTAAGGACCGCGTAGTGGCTACTGCCCTGGCTGCGGCGCGTCGGTTTGGATTCCAGGTGGTTAGCTGCTCCTCGACGGGGAACCTGGCGAATGCGGTGGCTGCGCAGGCTGCACGGGAAGGCTTCGATGCGTGGATTTTCATTCCCTCCGATCTGGAGGCTGCGAAGGTCACCGGGACTCAGGTGTTTGGCGCGAAGCTGGTGCGGATTGCCGGCAACTACGATCAGGTGAACCGGCTGTGCTCCCAGATTGCTGAAAAATTCCGCTGGGGCTTTGTGAACGTGAACCTGCGGCCTTATTACGCCGAAGGCTCGAAGACTGTGGGCTACGAAATCGCCGAACAACTTGGCTGGCGGCTGCCCGATAATATCGTGGTGCCGATGGCTGGTGGTTCGCTGATTACTAAAATTCGCAAGTCGTTTAACGAATTGATGACGCTGGGACTGGTGCCGGAAAAGAAAGTGAAATTTTTCGGCGCGCAGGCGACCGGATGCTCTCCGATTTCGGACGCCGTCAAACGCAAGCTCGACCAGTTCGAACCGCAGAAGCCTGCAACGATTGCGCGGTCGCTGGCCATTGGGAATCCTGCGGACGGCTATTATGCTTCCCGCGCGATTCGCGATAGCGGCGGCTGGGCCGAGGATGTATCTGACCCTGAGATCGTCAAGGGCATCCAATTATTGGCGGAGACCGAAGGAATTTTCACTGAGACTGCTGGAGGCGTGACTACCGTCGTCACCAAGAAACTGATCGAGCAGGGATACATCAATCCCAGCGATACGACTGTGGTCTGCATCACTGGCAACGGATTGAAAACGATTGACGCCATTTCCAATGAATACACACTTACCCCGGCGATTGCACCGCGACTGGCGGAGTTTGAAACGTTCATTAACGACCGCATTGCGGTCACGGGAAGTGTTGCAGCGGATTAAGGTTTTTTGGTTTTAAGATCTTAAGTGGCACACACTTCAGTGTGTGCCACAAAACGCCAGGACATCAAAATCGAGATGAAAATTACTGTTGAGATTCCTACTGCTTTGCGCCGGTTTACGGACGGAGTGCAGTCCATCGAATGTAACTCGGGGACGCTTCCCGAACTGCTGGGAGAGATCGAGCAGCGGTTTCCGGCGATCGTCAAGCATCTGCGCGACGATTCGGGGCAAGTGCGGCGCTTCGTTAACATCTATGTGAACGAGGAGGACATACGTTTCCTCGGCGGCAATGAATACAAGTTTCAAGAGGGCGATCGCGTGCTGGTGGTGCCCTCGATCGCCGGCGGGTCGCCTGCAAATGTTTGTGGGTGAAGCAGATGCCGATTTTTTAAGAAGCCTCGGCCTGGTGGCCGGGACTTTCGACTTGACAAATCTTGCGACGGGTCTAATCTGTAGAGGCTATGAAGATGCAGGTTTCCAAGGGAATCACGATTATTACGCGCACGCCCATGTGTACACGGGCGGCGCGGACCACCTTGGGAGCCAAGGATACGCAAGCGTAGCAAAAAATCCTTCGAGCTCTAAGATGCGGCCCGCGAAGCGAAAAGCTCGCGGGCGTTTTTGTTTATGGGGAATCCAATGAGCGCAATTGCACAGACGAAAATCGAAGCGGTGCAGGCGGAAGCAGAGCGATGGAGCGCGGAGGAAATTCTGCGCTGGGGCCTGACGGAGTTCCATCCGCACGCAGCCATTGCGTCGAGCTTTGGCGCGGAAGATGTCGTGTTAATCGACATTGCGTCGCGCGTGCGCCCGGACATTCGCGTGTTTACACTCGATACAGATTTTCTGTTCGCGGAAACGTATGAGCTGATCGATCAAATTGAAAAGAAATACGGAATCCGCATCGAGCGCGTGAAATCGCTGCTGACGCCGGAAATACAGGCCGAGCAGTTTGCGCCGAAGCTGTGGACCATCGACCCGAACAAGTGCTGCGAACTGCGCAAGGTCGAACCGCTGAAGGCCAAGCTTGCAACACTGACCGCCTGGGCCACAGGAATCCGCCGCGACCAGGCTCCGACGCGTGCGAATGCAAAAAAGATCGAGTGGGACGAAAAGTTCGGCCTGGTAAAGATGAATCCGATTGCGGACTGGACCTGGGAAAGCGTGTGGGAATATATTCGCGCCCATAACGTGCCCTACAATCCGCTGCACGAACAGAATTATCCCAGCATCGGCTGCACGTACTGCACGCGTCAGGTGCAGCCGGGAGAAGACCCGCGCGCCGGGCGCTGGTCGGGTTTTGCGAAGAAAGAATGCGGATTGCACGCGCCGGAGTAAGGATATGAATTTATTCCCGATGTTCGTAAAATTGGAGGGCCGCCGGTGCCTTGTCGTCGGCGCGGGGAGCGTGGCCGAATCGAAGATCGAGAGTCTGCTGACGGCGGGCGCTTCTGTGCGCGTGGTCGCGCCAAAGGCTACGCCAAAGGTGCGCGAATGGGCGCGCGACGGACGCATTGAGTTGAGTGCGCGTGAGTATGTCCCGGGCGATCTCGGCGGCGTGTTTCTGGTAATTGCAGCGACCAATTCGCCAGCGTTGCATGACGATATTTACGCGGAGGCGCAAAGCCGGGGGGTTCTCTGCAACGCCGTGGACGAGCCGCGGCGGTGCGACTTTTACTTCCCCGCCGTGGTGCGTCGCGGAGAATTGCAAATCGCCATTTCCACTGGCGGTTTGAGCCCCGCGCTCGCGCAGCGGCTTCGCAGGGATCTGGAACAGCAATACGGTCCGGAGTGGAAGCAATGGCTGGAGCAACTCGGGCGAACTCGCGATGAATTAAAAAGCATCCCGATGCAGCCGGAACAGCGGAAACGGATTTTGCATCAGTACGCGAGCCTCGATCCGGAAGTGCGGTAGGGCATTTCTTAATAGCACTGGAATCGTTGCGATAACTGCGTAGGGGCACGGCAATGCCGTGCCCCTACAGAGGGATAGATGATGTCCGCGAAAGTTTATCTTGTGGGAGCCGGACCGGGCGACCCGGAATTGCTGACGCGCAAGGCGTGGCGCGTGCTGCAATCCGCGGACGTGGTGTTGCATGACGACCTGGTCCCGCAGGAAATCCTACGGGAAATTCCTGAGACCGCTCAGATTGTGAATGTGGGCAAACGCTGTGGTACACGAGGAATTTCCCAGCCGGAAATTAATTTCTGGATGGTGAGCCTGGCCCGCGAAGGCAAGATTGTTGCGCGCCTGAAAAGCGGCGATCCGACGCTTTTCGGGCGTGCGGGAGAGGAAATCGGAGCGTTGCGGCAGGCCGGCATCGAGTTTGAAATCGTCCCGGGAGTTACGTCTGCTCTTGGCGCGGCTGCGGCAGCGCAGATTTCGCTGACCGACCGGCGGCACGCCTCGCGCGTGGTCTTTATCACCGCGCACCGCGCGGGAGGCTCAGGACTGATCAACGAGCGGCACGTGGCTGCGGACACGACCTATGTGATTTATATGCCTGGGAACCACTACGGCGAACTCGCCGAGGAATTGCAGGCCGCCGGACTTGGGGTGGAGATTCCCTGCGTTTTGATTTCGCGGGCTACGACGAAACAAGAGATTATTCAGCGGACTACCATCGGCCAGCTTGCGCAGTGTGCCCCGGCGGAATCGCCATCGCTCCTGATCGTGGGAGCCAGCGCGGGCGAAGCAGAATTCCGAGATGCGAATCCGGGACAGTTTTCGCTCCAATTCAGCGGCGAGCTTTTTAGTTATGCCATGCAGCAATCAATTCATGATGCCTACGGGAGGAACGATTTTGAGTAAGGCGCAGAGTGAACGAATACGAGTTGGCATCCTTGGCGCTACCGGAATGGTCGGACAGCGCTTTGTGCAAATGCTGGAAAAACATCCGGGGTTTGTGGTAACGGCGCTGGCGGCGTCGGACCGTTCGCAGGGAAAAACCTACGGCGAAGCCTGTACGTGGCGGCTGGTCGGCGACATCCCCGCCTTCGTGAAATCGATGGTGGTGCAGCCGCCGCTGCCGCCGCTGGATTGCGACGTGGTGCTCTCAAGCCTGCCGTCGGATATCGCGCGCTCCTCCGAAGAAGCGTTTGCGCGCGCCGGATATCCGGTGATCAGCAATGCTTCTTCCTTCCGCATGGACGAGGACGTTCCCCTGCTGATTCCTGAAATCAATGCCGATCATCTCGATGTGCTCGGACGCCAGCGCAAGGATCGAGGTTTCGGCGCCGGATACATCGTCACCAATCCGAATTGCTCGACGATCATCATGGCGTTGCCGCTCGCTCCGCTGCACGCGCATTTTGGCATCGAGGCTGTGATTGCGACGACGATGCAGGCCGTCTCCGGCGCGGGCTATCCGGGCGTGCCGTCGCTCGATGTCATAGATAACCTGATGCCTCATTGGGACGGCGAAGAACCGAAAATGGAGACCGAGACGCGGAAGATTCTCGGCCGCTCGACCAACAATGGATTCGAGAACGCTCCCTTCCCTGTGAGCGCGCAGTGCCATCGCGTAAATGTCTCGGACGGCCACATGGTGGCGGTGCGCGTTAAGCTGGCGAGGCGTGCAGGCATTGAAGAAGTTCGCGCCGCGCTCTCGGAGTACCGCTCCGTTCCACAGGAATTGAAACTGTACACCGCTCCTGAATTCCCCGTGATCGTGCGGAATGAAAAGGACCGCCCGCAGCCGCGCTTGGATCGCGACGCTGGTGGAGGCATGGCCGTCACCGTCGGAAGGCTGCAAACCGACACCGTGTTCGATTACCGGTTCGTCGTGCTGGGACACAATACGGTTCGCGGCGCGGCGGGCGCGGCGATCCTGAATGCGGAATTGTTGCAAGCACGCGGTTTGCTGTCCGCGAAAGCTCAACACAATGCTCCAGCCGAATCGAGTGTGCGATGAGCCGCCCCATTCAGGTAATGAAATTCGGCGGCACATCGGTCGGCGATGCCGCGCGCATCCAAAGCGCTGCGAGCATTGCCGCCGAAGCAGCCAAGACCCGTTCGGTAGTCGTAGTGGTTTCCGCAATGTCCGGCGTGACCAATACTCTGATAGCCGCCGCGGGAAAAGCCGCTACAGGAGACGAGGCTTCAGCGGAAGCGCTGACCACGGCGCTGCACACCAAACATCGCGAGACCATCGAGAAGCTGATTCCAAGCCTCGACAAGCGCCGCGAACTGCTTGTCGAAGTCGATTCCCTGATCGAGCGGGCAGCGAACTATTGTCGCGGCTGCGCCCTGCTTGGCGAACTCTCTCCGCGCGCGCTGGACGTGATCGCAGGCACAGGCGAGCGGCTCACCGCGCGAATTACAGCTGCCGTCCTGCGCGAAATGGGATATCACGGCGTCGCGTTCGATGCCACCGATTTAATCGTCACCGACGAAGTTCACGGAGGCGCCCGCCCGCTGGCCGGACAGACGCGCACGAAAACTGTGGCTGCCCTCAAACCGCTGCTCGAAGCGGGAGGAATCCCCGTAGTCACCGGATATATCGCCGCGACGGCAAAGGGTATTCCCACAACTCTGGGCCGCGGGGGATCGGATTTTTCCGCCACAATTTTGGGCGCGGCACTGGACGCGCAGGACGTCATCATCTGGACCGACGTGAACGGCGTGCTGACCGCCGATCCGCGAATGGTTCCCGACGCCGTGACGCTGGATGAAGTTTCCTATACCGAGGCAGGAGAACTCGCGTTCTTCGGAGCAAAAGTGCTGCACCCGATGACTCTGCGTCCGGTGATCGAAAAGGCCATCCCTGTGTGGATTCGCAACAGCTTCAAACCGGAACAGGCGGGAACTAAAATCACACAGACAGTTCGCCCCACTCCGCAAGGCGTAAAAGCCGTGACCGCAACCCGCGACGTGGCCATGATTTCCGTGGCCGGGCCGGGCATCATTGGCGTACCGGACATTGCCGCGCGCATTTTCGGCGCGACGGCTTCGGTCCGCGCAAACATCGTGATGATTTCGCAATCCTCCTCGCAGGACAGCATTTGCTTTGTAGTGCAAGCCGGCGACACCGCACGCACCGAAAAAGCTCTGCGGGATGCGCTGTACGACGATGTTCACCAGCACGATCTCGAACACATCAAGGTGAACAAGAACGTCGCGGTCGTTGCGGCGGTCGGCGAAAACATGGCCGGCACGCCGGGTATGGCCGGGCGCGTCTTCAGCACGATGGGTAAGGAAGGAATCAACCTGATCGCCATCGCGCAGGGGTCTTCGGAATACAACATCTCGTTCCTGGTGGAATCGGGCAGCATGGAGAGGGCCGTGAAGGCTTTGCACCAGACGTTCGATCTGGGCAGACAGTCGGAAAGCGCCGAGACGGCGACCAGATCAGCCTGAGTAAGCAGAGCATCGCGTACTGAAGCACTCCCCGCAGCCCAATTTGGGACGGCGGGGAGTTTTCTTTTGCGGCCGAACCGGGACACTGTCCAGAAAATCATAAATGATATTTCTAGCTATTCCGGGCAAACAGGCGTATGAATGACGCATACATTCCCCTTCTCCGGTGGGTGGTATTTTAGGCTGTACCCGACAAAGGAGAGCCAAGTGATCGCCGAATACAAAGGAACGACCCCCAAGAGGGGTGACCGCGTAGGGTGGGACGAGCACGAAGGCGTATTTGAGGTGGCCGATATCAACTCGCTCATGCAAACGGTCAACCTGAAAACGACCGACGGCGAAGGCCATGTCACCAGAAACGTGCCCTGGACGTCACTGAAGTTTGCCGACGGCAAAAAAGCCGGAGCCTAGCGAGGGTCGCTATTGAGGCCTGCAGGATAAGGCTTTTGAAGCCTTATCTTGGGGTGTCTATTGCCTTAGGTTCACCATATTTCGTTGTTCGCCTGGCACGCCGGAAAGCAGCGATTGCTCCACCCGGCCTGCCGTCAAACGGCCGTAAACGTCGTCTGAACGGGATCGGCCACGCGAGCCATTCGCGCGCGTCTGTTCGAAGCCAGATGCTCCAGGATGAGGTAGATGCTTTCGGCGGACTCCCCTGCGCCGATGGCGGACGCAATTCGGTCGGCGGTCTGCGGCGTATTCGAAAGCGCGGCGTGCGCTTTTGCTTGCAGGTTGAGGACGCCTGCAGCGGCTTTCTTCCCGGCCTCCACACCCGGCTGATTGTAAGCATTGATGTGAATTAAAGAGGCGTAAAGGCCGACGGCGCGTTCGAATAGCGCGATGAGGGCCCCGATAATGCGCGCGTCCACCCAGGGTATTGTAATCGTCATGGACTGACGATCGTTGCCGTAGAGCGCTTCACGAGTCCCCACCAGAAATCCGTGCAGATAATCGCCCGTGGTGACGCCGGGCTCAACTTCCAACTGCGAGCCGCCTGATTCGAGGACGCGAACGAAGGTGACGAAGAAATTGTTGATGCCATCCCGCAATTGCTGCACGAAAGCGTGTTGGTCCGTAGAGCCTTTGTTCCCGTACACGGCGATTCCCTGCTTCACGCGCTTGCCATCAAGATCGAGATGTTTCCCGAGAGATTCCATCACTAGTTGCTGCAGGTAGCGGCTGAATAGGAGCAGGCGATCCTGGTAAGGGAGGACCACCATGTCCTTTTTGCCTTTTCCATCCGTGGCGGCATACCACATCAAAGCCAATAGCGCGGCCGGATTTCGGCGCGTTTCGTGCACACGCGTGGCCACGTCGCATGCGGCAGCTCCGGTAAGCATGCCGTCGATATCGATTCCCTGCAAAGCGGCCGGGAGCAAGCCCACCGCGGAAAGTTCGCTGGTGCGTCCGCCAACCCAATCGAGCATCGGGAAACGCTCGATCCAGTCTTCCAATGTAGCCAATTTGTCCAGGTGCGAGCCGGGCATCGTGACCGCGACCGCGTGGCGCGCGAAATCAAGATTCGCACCGCGATAAGCTTCAGTGACGACCAACATGCCGTTGCGTGTGTCCGGCGTGCCGCCGCTCTTGCTGGTCACAATGCAAAGCGTTTCTGGGAGAAGTCCTTGCAATGTCTCCATCATCCGGGCAATGCCGTTGGGATCAGTATTGTCGATGAAATGGATGCGCATGCGATCCGCAGCGGGATTTCCCAGCGCGTCGCCTACGAACATTGGGCCCAGCGCCGATCCGCCGATGCCGATCGCCAGCAACTGGGTGAATCGCGCCGCCGTCGGCGGCTTCAATGTTCCTGCATGCACTGCGGCGGCAAATTTTTTGATGGACTCCACTGTGTCCGTGATTTCGCGGGCGATCTCCTTGGTCGGCGCGAGTTGCGGCGCGCGCAGCCAGTAATGCCCCACCATGCGCTTTTCATCGGGATTGGCGATGGCCCCCGATTCGAGCGCGTCCATGTCGGCAAAGGCGCGCTGGACGGCAGGCTCCATGGAGGCGAGGAAACTGTCGTCGAAATGCATGCGGCTGATATCGAGCGTGAGGTCGAGCGAATCCACTCGGCAGAGGTACTGGCAGTAGCGCTTCCAAAGTTGCGATGCGTCCATGAGGGCTCCTGGAAAAGTAGGACAGGTTTCAACCTGTCCGCGTTTGTCTTTAGGGGCAATCGCAACCAACCCCAAAACCGAACAGGTTGAAACCTGTTCTACTTGTGAACCTGCTGCTTCGCAGCGGCGACTATATTTTCCACGGTGAAACCGAAATGTTTCTGCAGATCCTTAAGTGGGGCCGAAGCTCCGAAGGTGTGCATGCCGATGCTATTTCCGGACATGCCCACATACCGACTCCAGCCGAAGGTGGACGCCATTTCCACGGAAACGCGTGCCGTCACATCGGGCGGCAGGACCGAGTCGCGATAGGCCTGATCCTGCCGTTCGAACAATTCCCAGGACGGCATGCTGACCACCCGCGCCTGAATTCCCTCTTTCGAAAGCTGTTCGCTGGCTTGCAGACACAGGTAAATTTCGCTGCCGGTGGCCAGCAACAGGACGTCAGGCCTGGTTCCCGGATTCAACACGTAGGCCCCGCGAGCTACACCCGCGGCCGGCGCAAACTTCGTCCGGTCCACCGTCGGAAGCGCCTGACGCGTCATAACCAGCAGAGCCGGCTCATGCTGAAGTTGCATCACTATTTTCCATGCTTCGACCACCTCGTTGGCGTCCGCCGGGCGCAGCGTGATCAGGCCGGGTGTGGCCCGAGCGATGGCCAAATGCTCGATGGGCTCGTGCGTGGGGCCATCCTCGCCGACTGCGATCGAGTCGTGTGTCAAAATGTAGATGACCGGGATTCCCATCAGCGCACTCAGCCGCAAACCGCCTCGCATATAATCGGTGAAAACGAAAAATGTTGCGCCGAACGGGCGGACTTTCGTCAGGCTCATGCCGTTGATCATCGCGGCCATGGCATGTTCGCGGATGCCGAAATGCAAATTCCGGTGGCCGTAACTATCAGGTTGGAAGCCCTTGGCATCCTCAAACGTAAGAAGGGACTTTGTCGATGGCGCCAGGTCAGCAGCGCCGCCAAGCAGCCACGGCACGTTCTTGGCGATCGCATTCTCGACTTTCCCCGAAGAATCGCGCGTCGCAAGCCCCTTGGCGTCGGCTGGAAATGCCGGCAGGTCTTTGTCCCAGCCGTCGGGAAGCTGGCGATTTTCCATTCGTGAAATCTCGTCGGCCAGCGCAGGATTCTTTTGTTTATATGATTCGAATTGCGCGGACCACGTTTCTCGCGCCTTTTTCCCTCGCGCACCGATCCCCTGCTGAAAATGTTCGTACACGCCATCCGGCACCAGGAATTTTGCATCTTCGGGCCAGCCGTAGTTGCGCTTGGTAAGCTTGACTTCTTCTTCCCCGAGCGCCTCGCCGTGTGCAGTGTGGCTATCCTGCTTGTTGGGTGACCCCCAGCCGATGTGGCTGTGTACGATAATGAGCGTAGGACGATCCTTGGTTTGCAAAAACGAGTTGAAACCGGCGCGAATCAGGTTCAGGTCGTTCGCATCGTTGACCTGAATTACATTCCAGCCATAGGCAGCGAATCGCGCGCCTACATCTTCGGAAAACGCCAGCGGCGTGCCACCCTCAATCGTGATGCGGTTGCTGTCATAGACCCAGCAGAGGTTCGAAAGTTTCAAGTGTCCGGCAAGCGACGCAGCTTCGCTGGAAACCCCTTCCATCATGCAGCCGTCGCCGCCCAGAGCGTAAACGTTAAAATTGTAAAGGTCTTCGAAGCCCATCTGATTGTAGCGAGAGGCGAGCCAGCGTCCTGCCAGCGCCATCCCAACGCTGTTCGCATAGCCCTGCCCCAGCGGCCCCGTGGTCGTTTCGACGCCTGTTGTCAGATGGGACTCCGGGTGGCCGGGACAGAGGCTGCCAAGCTGGCGAAATTTCTTGATCTCATCCAGCGGAACGGCCGGTGTATCCAGAATCTTCCCGTGTTCCCCAACCCTTTTCACTCCGGCCAGGTGAAGCACGGAATACAACAGCATCGAAGCATGACCGGCGGAGAGAACGAAGCGGTCGCGATTGGGCCAGAGCGGATCCTTCGGATCGTATCGCAGGAATTCCTGGTACAGGCAGTAGGCAACCGGCGCCATCGCCATCGGGGTGCCGGGATGCCCGGAATTGGCGGCCTGCACGGCATCCATTGAGAGCGTGCGGATCGTGTTGATGGACGTCATCTCCATCGGAGTGGCAGCATTCTGAATCGAAGCACCGGTATCGGTAACGCTCATTCTGGCTCCTTGAGTTGGCCCATTAGGGCGCACCCGCGATGGTGCAGAAGACACGTCCAGTTTGTCGGCTGGGCGCAAATACTACTTTAGTCCAAAACCGTCGATTGCGGAAATGGAGAAGAAAAAGTCTTCCATCCCCGGGAATCCAGACTGGGTTATGCCTCAAGTTGCGCAATTCCCTCAAACAGAGGAGTAGTTACATTACAGTCAGATTGACCGTCCTCGTGTGCGCCACACTGCCGGAGGTGGCCGTTAACAGAATCGAATACGTTCCCGCGGGAGTTCCATTCAGATTAATTGGTTGCGACGCGCTCCCGCCGCCGCAAGCAGCCAAACCAGCGGCGACCACGAGCAACATCGCCAACAAGACCTGCGGAACAAGGCGTCAGTGCAACGATTCGAATGCGCGCCAGTGGAATTCGAAGGACGCTTCCCGGTGAGCGATGAGATAGGACACGCTGTGTCCGCCGGGGTAGAGGTGAAACTCATGAGGGACCGAAATGGATTTCAGCAATTGATCCAGATCGCTCGCGCCGCGGTCGAAACCGAAGGAGTCCTCCGTGCCGCAATCGAAATAGATTTTCGTCCCTTTCAGGACAGCAGTGTTTTTCCTTGCCAGCTGGAAAGGGCTATTGAGCTCCCACATTTTTCGGTCAATGGGATTGCCAAACACATTCGTAAGCAGTTTTGCAGCGAAGTTCCCCGAGGAAGCCCCTGCGTTCACGCCCTGGGGCGGATCGCGCATCAGAGCGGCGCTATGGGCGCTGACCGATCCAAAAAGTTCCGAGTGTCCGAAGGCGAAATGGAGCGCTCCGTATCCACCCATGGAAAATCCAGTAATGCCCCGGGCCGCACGAACTGCGTGAACGCGATACGTGCGCTCGATGAACGGCATGAATTCGCGCAGAAAGAAATCGCTGTACAGAGTCTTGCCGTCCTGGGAGTTGACATAAAACGTGTCCCATCCGTCGGGAGCGACCACCAGAAAATCGCCCACCTTTTTATCGCGACGCAAGTCCTGCAAAAGTGTCCACTCTCCTGAAAGAGCCGCCTCCTGCTCGTTCCCGCCCAAACCATGCAGAAGATAGAGGACAGGATACTTCCGAGCACTGGGATCCGGAGAGGAATAGCTCGCCGGAAGGAAAACACAATAGCGCACAGACGAATGCAGAATCGTGCTGCGAAACGCGCGGCAATCGGCGCGCTCCTGCGCGAATGCAGTGGATGCTGAAAGCAGCGCGAGCAAGAGGATTGCGGCGAAACGAACAAAACAAAAACGGTGGAGTTTAGAATCCATATGGACAATTCATTTTAGGCGTCCATCTCTTTTCGAGCAAGAAAGCTTCACAAGATAAGCCATTTAGCGTCTTACGGAATCCTTACGGTGCTTGCACGACTTCCTAATCTGGATAGGCGCATGCTGTTCTTGTTAGTCGCAGCAACGGTTTCAAGATCAACTGAAACTGTGACCGCGACTGAAGGAGGTCCAATGGCCATGACGATTTTTATGATGCTGAATGGCATGGGCGTCGCTTTTCTGGTCTACGTGCTGATTCATTTCTGGAAAGAAGGCCGGCAATCGATGGTTGCGGCACCCCGTCGGCGAGTAGTCGAGTTTTCGAACGGGCGCAGCGCGGATGTTCTAGTGATCACGCACCCGATTACGCAAAGCGGGCAGGCAGGCCTTTCCGTGATTTCTGTGAAGCCGCTGGACCGCAAGCAGGAGAGCACGCAAGTTTTTCCAGAGGCAGCCGACAGACTTGAAGAGATGTCCATGAAGCGGTTTGCCACAAGGTAAGACCTGCAGGGCTCGCGAACAGAACTTGAGCGAAAGCATGTTTCGGCGATGTTGCCAGGCACATTGTAGGACGTAAGCTCAAATTCCTCGGCGAGCGACGAGTGAATGTGTTGGAGTTGAATAAGGAACTGGATGTTGTCCACCCGCTACTCTAGGGTACTACCAGGCAGGGGCACGATTCACTGAGAGCGTTCTCCGTAAACGGCAGTGCCGTTCACAGAGACCGTTCTCAGTGAACCGCACTCCCCGCGTAACTTCAGCACCGCCCAGCCATCACTTCTTCTTCGTCTTCGGGGCCGAGCCTGCAATCGGCTCAAACCGGTAACCGACCCACGGATCGGTGTGGATGTACTTGGGATGGGCTGGATCGGGCTCGATTTTCTTTCGAAGTTGGTTAATGAACACGCGAAGGTATTCGGTTTCGTTGCCGTAATCCGGCCCCCAGACGGCTTGCAGAAGGCGCCGGTGTTCGAGCGGCTTGCCCTGGTTCGAAACCAGATGCCGGAGCAGTTCGAACTCCTTCGGCGTCAGCCGGACAGGCTGCCCCTGCACTGTAAGCTTTCTGCGTTCGAAATCTATTTCCAAGTCATTCGAAACGTATGCGGGAATCGGTTCTCCGGAGGATGTGCGCCGCAGGGCCGCGCGGATGCGTGCCAGAAGCTCCTCCATGCTGAACGGCTTGACGACGTAGTCGTCCGCGCCCGCATCCAGCGCGAGGACTTTGTCGTGCTCGGTATTGCGCACAGTCAGCATGATAATGGCCACGTCGGACTTGTCGCGAATCTCGCGGCAGGCTTCAAGCCCGCCAATGCCCGGCATGTTGACGTCCAGCAGCACGAGCTCAGGACGCTCCGCGCGCACAACTTCCAGCGCTTCTTCCCCGCTGCGAGCCTCGATCACGGTGTAGCCATTGCTGGATAGCGTCGTGCGCATCACACGGCGAATTTGCGGCTCGTCGTCCACGATCAGAATCGTCGCTGTACTCATCTGCGTTCGGGTACTCCCTTATAGATTGGCAAGCTGAAAGAAAATACAGATCCTTGTCCCAACTGGCTGATTACATTGATCGTGCCGCCATGCGCCTCGACGATTGCTTTCGCGATCGGCAAACCCATGCCTGTGCCCTGTACTCGATAGCGCTGGTCGGTGCCCCGATAAAATTTGTCAAAGATGAGGCCGAGCTCTGTTTCACCAATCCCGGGCCCCTGATCGGCAACACTGAAGATGACGAAGTCGTCCTTCTCTTCCGCGCTAACAGTGATTGGAAGGTCCGGTGTGGAGTACAGATTGGCGTTCTCGATCAAATGGACGAGAACTTCCCGCGCCCGCGCCAAGTCAGCGTGGACGTGAAGGTCCGGATTCTTCAATTCGATTCGAACGGGCCTGGTCCCCAGAGTTCCCTTGCAGACGTCGAGGGCTCCGGTAATCAGGTCGGCCACACAGAGCGGATCCAGATGCAGCTTCACGTCTCCCGCTTCCAGACGCGCCATTTCGCCGGCTTCGCCAACCAGCCGGTTCAGCCGGTCGCATTCCTCGTTGATGATTTCCAGCAGTTCCACGCGCTGCCCGTCATCGAGCTTCGCGGCGGAGAGCAGTGTAGTCACGGAAGCTTTCATGGACGTAAGGGGAGTCCGAAAATCATGCGTAATGGCGTCGAGCAGCGCGGATTTCAAGCGTTCGCCCTCCCGAGCCGCTTCGGTCTTCCCCACCATTTCGATCGCATGGGCGCGCTCAATTGCTACAGCGATCAACGAACCCAGCGCCTCCAGCGATTGACGTGACAACACCGGCCCCGAAATGCCCACGCTGCCAAGTATGCGCGAACCCATGCGGAGCGGAGCAAAACAGACGCTATGCTCTTCGTCAATACGGATTTCCTCGCGCGCGATGACGGCTTTCAGATAGTCGGCATCGAGCTGGGGCAGATTCATCCCGGACCTATAGACTTTCTGCTTGTCCGTCAGGAACAATGCGGCGGCACCCACCTCAAACAAGTCCACGATTTGCCGAGGAATGGCGTTCAACAATTCGATGGGGTTTCCGGCGCTCAAAAGACGCTGGCTGAATCCGTACAGACGTTCGACCTCTCGGCGGCGGCGGTTGGCCTCGGCCGCCTGATTGCGGGCGCGAGTTGCGAGATCGCTGGCGAGCACCGAAGTGACCAGGAATGTGAAAAGCGCCACCCAATTTTGGGGATCGGCAATGGTAAACGTCCCTATCGGTGGCAGAAAGTAATAGTTGTATGCCAGCGTCGCGGCCAGGGACATAAAAACGGAAACTGCGAGTCCCCAAATGGTGGAAACGCCGAGTATGGCAAGTAGATAGGTAAATGCGACGGTCGTGGCATTGAAACGGTGCGCATGGCGATAGAATAGAGCAATGAGAACGACCGCCGCTAGTGCGGCGGCATAGCGGGCAATAACTATGGGCAATTTCTTTGTCACGGGCAAATCTAGACTAGCATTTCTTGGGCATAATAAACGAGAATAGTTGCGAATGACTAAGACTCCCGAACAGTGGCTGGAAGAGGTTTCTCCTCAGGAACGAACCAAGGGAATTCTGAAGCTATTTCTTGGTTACGCCCCCGGTGTGGGCAAGACCTACGGCATGTTGAGTGAAGCCATCCGGCGACGCAGCCGCGGCGAAGACGTGGTGATTGGCGTCGTCGAGACGCACGGAAGAAAAGGCATCCAGGAGCTCGCCCCGCAGCTCGAACAAGTCCCCCGCAAAAAGATCGAATACAAGGGAACCATTTTCGAGGAGATGGATACCGACGCCATCCTTGTTCGAAATCCGCGCGTTATTCTGGTCGATGAACTGGCTCACACCAATATTCCCGGCAGCAAGCACCGGAAACGATACGAAGATGTGCTGGAACTGGTGGAAGCGAAAATGGAAGTGCTTTCCACGGTCAATATTCAGCACCTGGAAAGCATTGCACCCACCGTTTCCGCAATCACCGGAATCAAGATTCGCGAGACAGTTCCCGACTGGGTGCTCGAACACGCCAATGAAATCGTAATGGTCGATTTGACGCCGGAAGCGCTGCAAAACCGCATGAGGCGCGGCGAGGTCTATCACACCGGAAAAGTCGATCAGGCGCTCAAGAATTTCTTTCGCCGGGGAAATCTGATTGCCCTTCGCGAACTCGCCCTGCGCCAAGTTGCCGAACAGGTGGACCGCAGCCTGGAATCGTACATGGAGCAGAAGGACATCCAAGATCCGTGGCCGGTGCGCGAACGGATCGCGGTGTGCTTCAGTTCGAATCCCCGCGCGCAATACCTGATCGCCCGCGCAGCCCGAATGGCGCGCCGTATGGATGCCGACCTATTTGCAATATATGTCGACATCGGGCAGGACACTTCGGAACAGGACAAGAATTCGCTCCAGGCCAACATACAGTTTTCGGAGAGCCTCGGCGCAAAAGTGGCGAAACTGAAAGGCAAGGACGTATCCAGCGCCTCCGCGGAATTTGTTCGGGAGAAGCACGTGACGCAAGTGATCTTCGGGCGCACGGCCGTCGAGGGCTGGCGAAAATACCTCTACATGAACGCGATTCACCGCTTTCTGCGCGACGCGCCTGCGGTGGATGTGCATATTGTTACGCAGGAAACGGATTGAAGTAGGGGTCTTCTTTGGTGGCGCCGGCGTCTCGCCGGTGCTTTTTTTTCCGCGCAGCGCGAAGACCGCCGGCGGGACGCCGGCGCCACAAAATGCGCGTCCACTCCATTCATTTATTAGGATCACGAGAAAAACAGATCAGAGAGCGCGCAAAGCCACTGAAACCGGCTGGCGCGCGGCTCGGATGGCGGGAGGAACTCCTCCGACCACGCCCATGAAGAGCGCAAACGCGATTCCTGCCAGTAGCAGGTCCGGCGTGACCTTAAATGCAAACGCCATGTAGCTGAACGTTTGAAAGTTCATGGCGCCGGTCGTCAATCCATTTAACGGAATTACAATCAGACAGCCGAGCGCACCGCCCAGGAAAGAAATCAGCAGCGCTTCAATCAGGAAGGACAGCACCACGCTGCCTGCACCGAACCCTAGGGCTCGCATGGTGGCAATTTCGCGAGACCGCTCCGAAACAGCCGAGTACATTGTGTTGAGCGCACCGAAGACTGCGCCGATGCCCATGACGACCGCGATGATGGTCCCGAGTACAACGATCAATGTGGTGAGCGTTCGCGATTGTTTGTCGTAGTAGTCCCGCTCGCGATCCACTTGGACGGTCATGCGCGGGTCCGCCGTAAGTGAATCCCTAAACGCGCCTATTGCTTCCGGAGAAGTGAGGCGCACGGTGATCGATTGGAAGACATTGTCCGGCCGGTGATAGACTTGGTTCAAAACGTGGGCATCGCACCAGACTTCGGAATCGAATGCGGCGCCGCCGGCATTGAAAATCCCGACGACCTTCCAATTGCCTCCGCCGAATTTGATCGTATCGCCCAGCGCCAGTCCCACATACATCACGGCGGCGTTTTTGCCAACCACGAGTTCGTTCAGCCCGGGTTGAAAGAATCTGCCTGAAATGATTTTAACGTTGTTGCGGACACCCAGCACTGTGGGCGATACGCCGCGCACCTGTACGTTCGCATTAGTCCCGCTGGATTTTAGGGGAAACGCGGCGATCACGACGACCTCAGCGCTTACCAGAGGCCCCATATCGGAACGCGCGATCCCCGGCGCATCCGTGATTACCTTCACCTGATCGAGCGAGACCGCGCCGTCGATTTCCGATGTGGAACCGGCGCGGCGGATCATCGCATTCTGCGTGGACCCTGAACTTACCAGCGTCGCTTTAAACCCTCGCGCCAGCGACATCATCGCCACGAAGACCGAAACCGTTCCGGCAATGCCGAGAATCGCGACGATGGAGGATGTCCAGCGGGCCCTGACGCTGCGCAAATTGTAGATCACCGGGATGGCCATCGTCAGACTCTCCGAATCGCATCCACAACGCGTAAACGCATGGCGGAAATTGCGGGGAGGATTCCCCCTGCAACTCCAACCAGCAGCGCTATTCCAACTCCAGCCGCAATCGCCCACATTGGCAAATAAAAATACGGCAAAATTCCATTCGTCGGATCGCCGCGCAGGCTGAACAATTTCGCCAGCAGAATTCCCAATCCTCCGCCAATGAACGCAACCATAAGCGACTCCATCATCACCAGCAGGAGCACGAACCGATTGGAAAATCCCAGCGCCTTGAGCACGGCCAATTCTCCAATACGCTCGCGCACGGCGATGGCCATGGTGTTGCCCGTTACCAGCAGCAGCGTGAAAAACACGACGGCGCCGACGGTGAGGATCAGAAATTCGATGTTGCCCATTTGCTTCACAAACGAAGCCGCGAAAGCTTTTTCGGTGTCCGTCTTGGTTTCAAAGGGCGAATTGGCAAACTCGTCGTCAATGGCTTTTGCGACTTGCACGGATAAGTCGGGATCGGTCACGCGGACGACGAACCAGCCGACATCGCCTTTGCCGAAATCCCTGCGCTCTTCCAGAAAATCCCAGTGAAACCAGAATTGCGTGGTGTCATCCTGCGCACGCGCTCCTTTGTAAATGCCTCGAAGATTGAACGCCCACGCCCCGGTGTAAATCGTGCCTTTGATGGGGATGCGGTCGCCCACCTTCCAGCCAAATCGGTCGGCGAGACTTTGCCCGACAATGGCGCCTTCGCGGTCGTCGAAAAAGGCCTTCCACTGATCTTCCGGGACTTTGAACTCCGGATACATCGCTCGCTGGTTGTTAATGTCGACGGCGAATTGGGGAAAGAAATTCTTTTCGTCCTGGTACACACCGCCGAACCAATTCTGAAACGTCACCTGCTTGATTCCCGGCATCCGCAGCAGGCGATCGCGATAGGAGAGCGGCAGCGGCTGAATTAGCGAAGTCTTGTTGATGACGACCAAGCGGTCGGCTCCGGCAATGTCCACGCCCTGGCTGAAGGCTCCGCGGACAATGATCAGCAGACCGAATAGAAATAGCGCGACGACGAAAGACCCGATGGTCAACGTCGTGCGAAGCTTTTTTCGAAAAAGATTGGCGAGGATCAGAGGCAGGTATTTCATTAGGCGTCTGCTTCCTCCGCCGTGCCGACAAGGCTTCCCTTTTCCAGATGCAGTGTGATTTGCGCGCGCTTTGCAACGGCCGGATCGTGCGTAACCATGAGAACCGTCTTGCCGAATTCCTGGACCAGGCGTCCGACCAAATCCATGATTTCATCGGCGGCTTTGCGGTCGAGGTCGCCGGTCGGTTCGTCGCACAGCAGGAAAGTCGGATCGGAAACGATGGCGCGGGCAATGGCTACGCGCTGCTCCTGCCCGCCGGAAAGTTGACGAGGATAGTGCCTCATGCGATCCGCCAGGCCCACCACTTGCAGCGCGGTCTCCACATGCTGTCTGCGCTCGGATTTCGAAAGCTTGGTCAGCAGCAGTGGCAGTTCGACATTTTGAAATGCGGTGAGAACCGGCAGGAGGTTATACATCTGAAAAATGAAGCCCACATGGCGCGCCCGCCAGTCGGTCAGCTTGCTTGAGGACATGTGCGTGATTTCGTCCCCTGCCACGGAGATCGTTCCGGCGGAGGGTACGTCGAGTCCACCCAGCAAATTCAGCAACGTGGTTTTCCCCGATCCGCTAGGGCCCATGAACGCTACGAAGTCGCCGCTTTCGACATCGAGATTCAAGCCTTTGAGGACGTGTATCTCCTCACCGCCGCGCGAATATTTCTTATCGAGCCCGCGTACGTGAATCAGGCTTGCAGCACTTCCGCTTCCATCGACTCTTACAGTCATTCAATCCTCATTGTTTGATCTCGACGGCCTGACCGTCGCGCAAAGTATCGGAACTTTTCGCCACTAGCGTGTCGCCTTCGGACACGCCTGCCAGCACTTCCACGTCATCGCCGCGCTGCGATCCAAGCGTCACCGCGCGGCGCTCCAGTTTTCCGTCGCGCACGAGGAACACGTACGATTTCCCGTCCTGTTGACGCACAGCAGAGCCTGTAATCAACGCTTTTGCCACGGGCCCGCTATTCGTTCCGGCACGGGGCGGTTCGTCTCCCAGGAACGCAACTTTGACGCCCATGTCCGGCAGAATTCGGGGATCGAGTTTGTCGAAGGTGATTCGAACTTTCACGGTCGCTTTTTGGCGGTCCGCCGTCGGAATGATGGTCCGCACGTGCGACGGGATCTGCCAATTCGGATATGCATCCAATGTAGCCACAACTCGTTGATGGGGCGTAACGCGCGCGATGTAGGATTCATTTACATCCACTTCGATTTCATTCGAATCCATGTCGACGATCGTTGCGATGCCGGTGCGCGTGAATCCGCCGCCGGCGGAGATGGGCGACACCATTTCGCCCACCTGAGCGTCTTTCGAAACCACTTGCCCGGTGAATGGAGCGCGAATAGCGCAGTTATTCACATTTTCCTGGGCGGCGTCGATTTTTCGGTCCGCGGCTGTGACTTGCTCCTTCGTCAGCGAGATGCGCGCCTTGTAGCTTTCCACGAGTGTTTTCGCGGCGTCGAGGGCCTGCGGCGTCTGGAGACCTTTGTCCGTGAGTTGCTGGGTCCGATTCAGTTCCCTCTCGGCATTTCCCAGATTCACTTGCAAGTCCTGCACCGAGGCCTGTGTCGAAATCTTGTCCGCCCTGGCTGAGGCGATCGCAGCATTGGATTCCGAGCAATCCAGACGCGCGATGATCTGGCCTTCCTTGACGTGCATGCCCTCGTCGGTGTCCACCTCGATGACTTTGCCAGTAATTTTCGCCGCAACGCTGGAGCGCCTGCGGGGAGTCACATAGCCGCTCGCGTTGAGCAATGCCGCTTCGGGAGCATTCGCCGCGCTGCGCGCGGTGGTTACCTCTACGACCGTTTTCGATTGCTTCAGGTAGCTCGCGCCCACTGCTCCCAGGAGAATCAGGAGCAGAATTGCCGCAATCCATCCGAGCCATTTACCACGATTGCCGGTTTTACGGGAGCGGTTATCGATCCTGAGTGACGACAAGTCCGCGACGGGCCTGCTGGGCGATGTGCTCATGGAGAATCTATTATACAGGCAGCGATGGAGAGTGTAAGTTGCGTGTCAGGACTTGACGATCTGCGCCGTCACTTTGTGCCGGTACTCGAACATTAATTCCAGCTTGCTGCGGACGAACTTCCCGGCGAACCATCGTCAAAGAAATCCGAATGGCAGGGCGTATTCTACTTTGTCTTCGAGAATGGACGCAGACGGACCGTCGGGTTCGAACGTATGGGTATGCTTCCAGTACGCGAACGGGCCGGAAACCTGAAGATCGGAGAAGTAATGGCCCCGTTCGAACTCCTGATGCTCGGCGACCCAGCGCATTCGAAACGGCCATCGCCCGAAACGCAGGACAACGCGCCCGCCACGTTCGATTCCTCCGGTTTTTTCCAGGACTTCCATGTGCTCGCCAGGAGGCGTCAGGCGCTTAAGCGCGTCTGGCGTGGCGTGCCAGGCATATACTTGTTCCGCGGGAGCTTCGATGCGCGAGCGGTGAATGAAGAGTTCCGTTCTCATTTATGCGCGTGAGGTGTGGCTTGCACCGCGCTGACCTTGTCCAGCATCCAATGATGGCGGCTTCAGAGCTTTGTCGATACTAGCAGAGATCGTGGCTAACCGAACGATGCTGCCCGTCTCATAAGGGAAACCATGGCGCTCCTATTCGATCCTCTTCCTATTCGTGACATCACGTTGCCGAATCGCATTGTCGTTTCGCCAATGTGCGAATATTCCAGCAAGGATGGTTTCGCGAACGACTGGCACCTCGTGCACCTTGGCAGCCGAGCCGTGGGCGGAGCCGGACGCGTATTTACAGAAGCTACGGCGGTAACACCCGAAGGCCGCATCAGCGCGGACGACATGGGAATCTGGAGCGACGCGCACATCGACTTCCTGCGGCGGATCACCGATTTCATCAAGGGACAGGGATGCGTGCCCGGAATGCAACTTGCGCACGCGGGGCGTAAAGGTAGCACTCAAGTGCCGTGGGTCGGCTCCAGCAAGCTTTCGCCGGAGGAGGGTGCGTGGGTCCCGGTCGCGCCCAGTGCTCTCGCGTACTCGGACAAGTATCCGTTTCCGGACGCGCTTTCGAAGGAAGGAATTCGCGGCATCGTGGAAGCCTTTGCGACGTCGGCACGCAGGGCGTTCGAAGCAGGATTCCAAGTCATTGAAATTCATGCCGCGCACGGCTATTTGCTGCATGAATTCCTCTCGCCGCTCAGCAATGTCCGCACGGACGAGTATGGCGGCTCGTTCGAAAACCGCGCACGGCTGACGCGTGAAGTTGTCACAGCGATTCGCAAGCAATGGCCTGACCGACTTCCACTCTTCATTCGAATCTCAGCGACGGACTGGAAAGAGGATGGCTGGGACATTGAGCAATCCGTCGAACTGACCCGGCAGCTTGCACCGCTGGGCGTTGACCTGGTGGATTGTTCCTCGGCGGGCCTTGTCCCCGATCAGAAGATCGTGGCCGGACCCGGCTTTCAGGTCCCGTTCTCAGAAAGGATTCGGCGCGACACCGGAATTTTGACTGGCACCGTCGGCTTGATCGAAACGAAGGAACAGGTCGCGGAAATCCTTGCCAAAGAAAAAGCCGATCTGGTGTTCATGGCGCGAGAATTTTTGCGCGATCCGTATTGGCCATTGCGCGCCGCGCGTGAATTGAAGCAGACTATCAGCTGGCCGAATCAATACTTACGCGCTGCGCCGCCGGGCTCGCCAGGACGCGAACCTCTTGCATCTGAAATTCGAAAGCCGTAAGACGAACCAATATGGGTCGCGAATATAAGGGAGCGCATTCGAATGGCGAAAGCGAAAGAGTTTACGGTAACGATTGAAGACAAACCCGGGGCGCTGGGAAAGTGTCTCTCCGCTTTGGCGGAGCGCGGGGTAAACATTCTCGCCTTTCAATCGTATGTGGAGGAGCGCGAGAGCCTGCTCCGGTTTGTGGCCGACGATCCGGCCACTGCCAAGGCCGTGTTGGGAAACCTGCGGATGATTTTCGAGGAAACAGAAGTCGCAGTCATCCGGCTTGCGCATCGACCGGGTGAGCTGGGCCGCGCCACCTCGCGGTTAGGCGAAAATCAGATCAATATCGACTACTCGTATTGCGGGCTGGAGCCGGGCTCGACGCAGGCGCTCGCGGTTTTTGGGGTGGACAGGGCGGCTAAGGCAGCGGCTGTACTGGACGACCTAGCCACTGAGCATGCATAGTTAGCGGCCGGGTTTAAGAATACGCACCAACCATCCTCGCGGCCATTGGCTCCATAAAACCGAGCACCGCCTGCTTCAATTGGGAATCCACCTCATCGGCGATAGTCATCACATCGAGCAGCACAGTGCTGATATCCACAAGTTGCAAGTTGTTCTCCAGTGTGTTGAAGATGCTGACTTGCAGAATCTGCGATTCTTCCACGATCATTGCGGCAGTGTAGCCCTGTTTGTGCCGAAGAATCCCGTGCTGGCGCGCGGCGGCGGAAATGGGAATTTCGGCAATGGGAGCCAGTCGCAGGCGCCCTACGACATCGCCCAGGAGCGTCGGGAGATGGCCCATCCGATCCTGGTCGGATAAGTGTATCTTTCCCAACTCCTCGGACCGGTCCACTCTGGACATCCAGGTCTGTATGGTCCGGGCGGTGTCTCGCTCCAGGATTTCGGCAACGCGTTCTTTCGTTATCACTGTGCGACCCTTGGGATTCGATAGCCTTTTCTTGATGACCTCCGTCATTGCTTTCAATCCAACAGGCTTCATCAGGATTTCATCCGCCTGAACCAGGATGGCAGCCATGGACGCCTTAATTTCCGGCAAACCACTAGAAGCTATTGCACAACCCTCCGCAAGACGATCATGAAGCAAGCGATATGAA
>CAZUNI010000010.1:0-100205 GCA_964622265.1 uncultured Acidobacteriaceae bacterium
TTTCATCACTTCCCGCTGAGCTATCCACCGAAAACTAATTCTTAACGGCGGACTTCAGCCCCGACAAATCCTTGCTCGGTCAGGGGTTTTAACCCCTGAAGCTTCAGGGGCTAAAGCCCGCTCTCAAAGTGATCTTGCATGTCCGAGCTGAAGCTCGGACCTCCTACAAAACCTCGAACCCCCTACGAACAAAAGACCCCAGGACTTAAGACCCTCGTGTTTTGCAATGCGTAGCGTTATGGTTTCAGCCCTAAAGCCAGCGCTGGGTTTATTTTTGCCATCATGTTGATGTCGTCCACGGAAATTCCCTGCTTGTGCAGCGCGATCATGAAGTTTAGCAGGGCCTGGGGGTGATAGTACTTCGGAGCGTTGGGTCCTGCGCCGCCGAAATCCGATCCCAGCAGGCAATACTTCGGACCTACCGTCTTGATGCTGTTCGCGTACACCTCGATCGTGCGTTGCGGAGTCTTTCCAATCACGCTGTTGTAGACGAATTCCAGATAGGCGCCATCGGCGGCGGCCTGCTTCAATTGTTCTGGCGTCATATTGACGAAGATGCCCGTCGGGTTGGTGGCTACGATGTGCTTCACGCCGCGCGCGTGGGCCTCGTGGATGATCATGGCCGCTTCGTCGCCTGAGATGTGCCCGGTCTCGAGCACCAGGTCGGGATGCTTGGCGATAAAGTCTATGACCTCAAGCACTTCCGGGACTATGTGGCCGTCTTTGGTGACTGCGACATAGGGCCGGTTCTCCTGCAGCTTCGTTACAAAGCTCTGGGAGTCCATGGTGGGCATCCAGACCACCTTGCCGACGCCGCCCTTCATCGCGGCCATGTGCTGCACGGCCTCAAGGTTGATGCCGCCGACGGAGCGATTCAGAACGACGCCGCCGAAGACTTCCAGGCCGGGGACGTGCCTGCGGACCTCGTAGGCAAGCGCGGCGGTCGAGTCCCAATGATTCTTCAGCACAATGCCACGCATGCCGGCTTCCTTGGCGAGTTGCGCCACGTCGTCGGCATCGATCGAGCGGTCCATGCTGTCCGGGGAGCTGTGGACGCGGAAGTCGAATGCGCCTTTCAGATTGATGTCCGAGTCGGACTGGGCGTGCGCGGACGCGGCCAAAAGAAACAAGCAGACCGACGCAAAGGCAAGGTGTTTGATCACAAGGCGCGAAAGTTTTGAGAGCATCGTGGTTCTCCTGTTGGGACTTCGTATCATACATCTTAGGGAAAAGCAAAAGGGCCGCATTACGCGGCCCTTTTGTGTTGGTTGACGATCGTTGGATCGGTTTAGAAAATATACTTCAGCGAGAATTGGATCAAGCGCGGGTTCACGCTCGTCGTTGTGATTTGTCCGAAGCCAGCCGTGCTTACATCGACGCTCGACGGGTCGGAAAACTGCGGATGGTTGAACGCGTTGAACATATCCGCGCGGAACAGCAAGCTGGCATTCTCGTGAAGTCCTCCAACAATCGTCGATTTGGAGATGGAGATGTCGAAGTTGAACTGTCCTGGCCCAGTAACCGTGCCGTAGCCGGAGTTTCCCCAGCCGAAGGCGTTGCCAACGGCATTGGGAACAAGTCCATTACCGTTGCCGGCTAACCCTGCACCAATGTTCGCAAATGCGTTCGCGTCAAATGCCGCCCTGTTAAACCAGCCGTTGCACTTTGTCGTATCACCGCATCCGATGCGATTCTGGTCGTTACCCCCCGCCGTACTGGGCTCATTGTATCTGGTCATTCCGGGAAGAAGAATGGCAGTCGACAGCGGGCGAGCTCCGGGACCAAATCCATAGGCCGTCCCTCCACGTGAATCGACAGGTGTCAGAACGTCTCCCGTCTGTATGATGGTTACGCCACCAACGCTCCAGCCGTTCACTGCCTTGGCAACCAGACCCTGGTGCTGGCCCGTCGGTATGGTCCAGTTGTAGTTAATGGAGAGGCGCTGAGGGCGGTAGAAGCCGTTCAGTCCGTAATGGGGTGTATAGAAGCTGTCGTAGTTCAAGTAATAAGCGTTGCTGATCGACTTGTTAAAGCTGTAGGCCGCCTGGAGGCTGAGTCCATGCGACAACTGCTTTCTCACAGTCGCCTGAAGGCTGTTGAACTTGGACCACGTGTTGGTTTCGTCGCTGAACAGCCCGCCGGCACTATAGCCCAGATAGGGCACGCGCAAATTCACGTTTGCCACCGAGTTCGTAGTTTGCCCTAAAATCGGATTTGACGGGCTTGCCAGCTTGGCCTCATTAAACTCCTGTTCCGTGAAATTGCTCTGGGGGAACAAATGGTACGCATAGCTCCCAACGTATCCCAGGTCGAGCACCCAGCCCGGCAGAAATTCATACTGGAGGGACAGGTTGTATTGATTGGTTGTAGGCACGGGCAGGTAAGGTCCCACTGGCCCAGAGAGTGAAAGGTTTGAGCTTTCCGTGGTTGACGTCGTCCCTGCCGGGTTTGCCCACCGAATGCTCGCAATGGGCCATCCCAACGCGTAAGGGCCGGCGGGATAGGGTTGACTAAAGCTGGAAGCGGCAGTGGCCGAACCCATCGCCCCGAGAGTGCTGGAGTAGGGGGGGTTGCCGCTACTCCTGCCCGTGAAAGAATAACCCAAACGGTCGTAGAAGATGCCGAATCCGACGCGGACCACAAACTTGTCAGAGGAAAAAGGCTTCCAGGCTACACCAACACGCGGAGCAAAGGCATCCTTGGGAAAACTGGCGATGCCGCCCCATGGACTCTGCGATATGCCACCCACCGGCGGCGCGGTATAATTCGCAGGGTTGTAATTGTTAGCCGTTACATACGAATCGAGCGAACCAGCAGAGCAAGCCGCCCCTCCCGCAATGATGAAACCGGTCGGGACCGGGCAAGTGGGCGCGTTTCCGAGCGTGCCTCCCAGAGAAACCGGAATGTTCCCGGCGCCACCCAGCAAGGGAATCCATGTGTTGGTGTTCTTGCCGTTAATTTCGACGGGCCAACCGTCATACTCCCAACGGACGCCAAGGTTCACGGTGAGATTTCGATTGACTTTAATGTCGTCCTGAGCGAACCAATCAATGACGCTATCCCGGAAGTTCTGCTGGAGGCCAGTCGGACCCGCGAACCCGCTCGTCCCTGTGCTGGTTAAATTGCTAAGGCTGCCGCTGCCGTTGAGGTAAGTCACGCCTGGCGTGGGAACAAAGCCGTTGGTGCTCGGCTCCGTCGCACAGTTCGCAGGGTTAATGTTGGATGGGCACACACCCGGCAGACCGATGAGAAAGTCATTGTAATCCTGGAAGTTCAGCGATCCGAGGGAGGTTTTTAATGCAATCTGGTTCACCCGGTCGCGCTCAAATTCAAATCCGGCGCGAACGGTGTGCTTTCCATGCGACCAGGAAATATTGTCCGCGGCAACCCATGCGCCGGTCTTGACAAAATTCGCCAGATTGTTGCCGGCGCCAAATTGCACTTTGGGATTGGTGATATTGATTGTGTCGAGAGCGGGTTCCCCTGGGATGATATTGGCAATTCCGACTTGCGCGTTGGTGAAGGGAATCAGCTGAGTCGGAGTCGCTTTGACCGTCTGTAAGGAAAACCGCGCTTCGTTGACGACATTGTTGGTAAGCAGGGAAGTGAGCCGGAGTGTGTCGTACATGGCGGGGAAATCGGTCAACCCCGGGGCACCGGGCAGACAGGCCGTAATGGTTCCGGCCGCATTGGCGCCGCCTCCTGAGCCCGCGCAGGACATGGTGATGGCCGCCGGATCGTCCGACCAAAAGTAACGGAACGACAGGGTATTCTTGGAGGTCATCACGTAGTCAAAGTTGCCGATCACCTGATGCTCAGTAAAGTGAACCGGAAAGCTTTCAGCAATCGTCGCATTCGCACCGTTTCCATTGGCAGCGGTGCATCCGGATGGCGGGCAGGAACTGGGAATGAAGTAGCTCCCGTTAAACGGTAACCGGAGAATCGCCAAGGCCACCGGATTGATGTTTGACCCGTCACAGGCAACCTGAGTCCCACCTGCTTGCGTAGAGATGTTTGTTTTAAAACTATTGCCGCAGATACCGGCCGGGCTGAACGCCTGCCCCAGCGCATTCTGGAAAGAGGCATCATTGCGATTCGAGTCAGGGGTGGCGATGGTGGTTATGCTCCCTGTGGTCTTGTCCCACACTGTCGGGATCCCCGCCACACCGGGGGTGGCATATCCTTGCGTCGCCGCGCCGTTGATCTGCCGGGTTTCCTGCTCCGAGACAAAGAAAAATAGCTTGTCCTTCTTGATCGGCCCGCCAAAAGATCCGCCAAACTGATTCTGGTTCAGCTCCGGCCGGGTGGTCGGATTGGGCGCCGGATTCTGCGGGCGGAAGAAGTCGTTGGCGTTCAGAGCCGTATTGCGGAAGAATTCAAACGCAGTGCCGTGATATTCACTCGTGCCAGACTTGGTGACGACGTTCACGTTCGCGCCGGGGTTGCGGCCGTACGAGGCGTCGTACATCGAGGTCTGGATCTTGAATTCCGCAACGGCGTCCGGATTCACAATCGCCATTCCGGGATTGTTGCCGGAATCGGCAGTGCGATTGGTGGCGGCGTAACTGTTGATTGATGCTCCGTCCTGCGAGTAATTGTTCTGAGACGGTCCGGCGCCGTTCACCATGACGTCCTGCGAACCTCGTCCCAGAGTGATGGCATTGAACACGGTAACGTTCACGCCGGCGGAGAGGCCAATCAGGTTCGTGTAATTGCGGGTCGTCAAGGGAATGTCGGTGACCGTTTTGGAATCCACGACGGTGCCGTTCGCGGCAGAGGTGGTCTGGAGCAATTCCGCCTGAGTGGTAACCTCGACCGAGGTAACCTGGCTGCCGACCGTCAATGCTTGATTGATCGTCGGTGTCTCCGTCACGTTGACAGTGACGGACGGAACGGTCACCGTTCCGAAGCCCGCCGCTTCAAATTTGATGGAATAATTGCCGGGCGCCAGGAAGCCGACGGTGTACGCGCCAGAGCTGCCGGTCGTTGCAGTGCGCGCCTGCCCGGTCTCAAGACTCGTGACTGTGACTGTCGCGTTCGGAACCACGGCGCCTGAGGCGTCGGTTACGGTTCCGGTGACTGCGCCGGTGGTGGCCGATTGGGCCATCAGAGCGGGAGAAAATGTCAGTGAGAGAAAAGCCAGAGCAAGAATGCTCAGGACAAGCTTATGCCAGGACTTCAAAGTCATTCCGGTCATGCACACCCTCCAATTCAAATTTGAAACACCCCGTACCCAACATAGGCCTACGTCCAGCTGTTTCCAAAAAGACAATGTTTTCCAGCGACACGTAGACGATATCTAGAGTAAGGGTTTACTCCGAATAAGGCCTAGTGTCAATCCTTAATTTGTCTTTAATTCGTCAATTAACGCGGATTGAATAAGGGGTGGAACCCTGTGGGGAGAAAAGGAAGTGGTGCCAAATAGATATGAGAATTGGTATCTACTTGATGTCACATCTGTTGGCATAAATCGGCAGATCGATTCCATCGGAGGCGCATTTTGGAAACTAGTGCGCAAAACCTTTCCTAAAGCTCTACTTCCCTCCGGATTTTGCAGGTCCGCCAGCGTTCGCCAGGTAGAAGTAGCCGACCTTGTTGTTCGGTGACGTGCCGTACCACATCCGGCCTTGCGAATCGCGGAAGAATTCGCGGCCGCAATTTTCATAGTGCGGGAACGGGTACTCGGTCACCTTGCCGGTTTTGGGATCGAAGCGTCCCAGTTCGTCCATATTGTGGGAGTCGTACCAGATGTTGCCGTCGGCATCCACACCCATTCCGTAGGGGCTCGGATCGGGGCCGGGGAGCTGATATTCCTTGACTGCCTGCGTCTTGGGATCGAACTGAAGCATCTTTCCCGCGTTGAACTCGCCTGAATAGATCATGCCGTCGGCGCCGATTTCGAGGCGGCGAGGATAAGAGTCCGTGGTGAGGGCGGTCCACTGCGTCACTTTCATTGTCTTGCCATCGACCTTGCCGATTTTGTTGACGACGGGAGCGGCGAACCAGACGTCTCCATTTTTATCTGCCTTTACGTCATAGACGGCAGGGACTTCAGGGAAGTAAGTAAATTTCAAGGTCTCCGGATCGAACTTGGTCAGCGGCGTGCCACTGGACCAGACGTTGCCGCTGGGGTCCAGGCGAAGCGTGTGCTTCGATCCACGCCCTTTAATTCCCTGATCGCCGGAAGCAAACGGGTCCTGATATTCGGTAATCTTCTGGGTTTTGGAATCCCATTTTCCCAAGATGTTCGGACCTTGCTCGGCGAACCAGACCGAACCATCGGGACCGGGTACAGCGGAATGAATTCCAGCGGTACCGATATAACCGGCGGTGAAATCCTTCATCTCGCCGGTTTGCGAATCCAGGCGCGTAATTTTATTCGCCGATCCGGAATTCGGAATCCACAAGTAACCGTCTTTATCAGGAGCGGCGCTGAAGGGCATGCGGCTTGGGCCGGGCATGTCATATTCCACGTAAACGATATTCATCGCGTCGCTGGTGAAGGGGTGAAGGGTTGCCTTGTATCCGGGCATGTCGGTGGGGGATTTCGGCAGGACCGACTCAGGACCGAACAGCTTGGTCAGGTATGTTGCGATGTCGTCAGCATCCTGATCCTTTAGGTTTGCCAGGGCGTAGTGCTCGGCGGTGCGCATGTACTCGACGCGGTCGCGCCAGCCGTCGGCATCGCGCGTGACCGAAGCCATGCGGCTCTGGAATTGATGGCAGATCGAGCAGCGGTCAAAAATCAGCTCCTTGCCGCGCGCTTCCGGCCAGAGCGCTTTGGCCTGGTAGAAGTGAATTTGATTCCAGCGGACGGCGGCGGTTTGCAGAGCAAAATCGAAGGATGTGTTTTGATCGGCTGTGAGACTTACGCCTGCGCGAGGCTCGGCGCGATAGCCGGTGGCCACGATCTGCACGCTATATTCTCCAGCGGGCAATTTTTCGATCCTGTATTGGCCCTGGCTGTTGGAAAGGACGATGAACGTCATCCGGGTCTTCGCGTTGTGGGCCTCGACGAATGCGCCTTGAAACGGGGCGCTGTCCGGACCCTTTATGGTTCCAGTAATCGTGGCTCCGAAACAGACGACGTCGAAAAAAAGGATCAGGCTGATGAGTGCGAGGAATCTGGATTGTGCGCGCACGACAACTCCTTCTTGTACTGCTTTCACAGGGATCGGAGAAAGTTTCTTGGGACATTCTAGATTATTTTTTGTTTTTTGGCTTGTGAATTTGGATTTTTTGCATTGCCCAAAGGCCAACTTTAAGCCTTCACGGTGCAATCGCGTTGTATAATCAGTGGTGGCGGGCAAGCCGGGTGATCGCTGGGCCGGCCTTTGCACGAGGGCAGGCCGGGAGGAAAGTCCGGACACCGTAGTCTTCCACGCACGACGCCGGGGACGAAAGTCTTCGGCGGAATGCGCCTCAGACTAAAGGGCAACGCGCCTGGTAACGCCAGGGGACTGAATGTGCGAGGCGAGTGCAAGCGAGCCGCGTGGATTCGGCCACGGATAGTGCCACAGAAAATAAACCGCCGGTGCGATTCACCTCGGTGGCCGGCTGGAGGAAAACCTTCAGCAGGTCTTACGGGTGGGAAAGCACGGTAAGGGTGAAACGGTGGGGTAAGAGCCCACCGCGTTCCGAGCAATCGGAACGGCAAGGCAAACCCCGCGTGGTGCAAGGCCAAATAGGAGGGGAGAGCCGGCCCGGCTCGTCAGGACCCTCGGGTAGGCTGCTGGAGTCCAGGTGCGAACCTGGACCTAGAGGAATGATCGCCACGATGCGCGAGCCTAACGGTTCAGGCGTCGAACAAAATCCGGCTTACAGGCTTGCCCGCCAATTTTCTTTGTGTTTTGTAAGGCCACTTCTCTTAAATTGAGGTTCACTGCCAGGCGATTCCTTTCGCAAGAGCTGCTCAGACCGAAAAAATAAACTCCTCGTACTCCATATTCTTTGAGGCAATCATTTCCAGAAGCATTTTTCCAGCGGCTTCCATTCCTGCGTGCCAGTCGGGATGGCGGCGCTCTTCGGCGAGGAGCTGGCTGTAAACACCCTCGAATAGATCGACTTGCTTGCGGTCCGGGACACGGCGGCTGGAGTGGTAGCCAACGATCCGGTCGAAGTCGTCGAAGGTGGGCGTGACGTGCGCGAAGACCCAGTAGTGGTCGCCGTTTCTGGACATATTTTTGACGTAGGCGAAGATCTCCTTGCGCGCTTCGATGGTATCCCAGAGGAGTTTGAAGACGCAGCGCGGCATGTCCGGGTGGCGGATGATGCTGTGGGGCTGGCCGAGGAGTTCTTCTTCGGTGTAGCCCGCGATGGTTATGAAGGTGTGATTGGCGTAGGTGATGCGCCCTTTCAGGTCTGTCTTGCTGACGATGATTTCCTCTTCCGGAAAAAATCGCTCCACTCCGGTAGGCGTTATGGAAGTCTCGCGCATTCGCACTACACTCCCTTTCGATTCCGGCGCATCATGCAGTTCTGGTGTTGCGTTCCATCACCGCGCGTTCGATGGTGGCGGAGATTTCCTGCATTTGACCGATAGTCTTGTTCATGGTGTCGATAGCGGTGGCGGTGCGGCCAACTTGTTCGCGGATCGCGGCGATTTCGCGGGAAATGCCCTCGGTGGCGGCTGCGGTTTGTTGCGCCAGCGCCTTGACTTCCTGCGCCACGACTTCGAATCCGCGTCCGGCTTCTCCCGCGCGTCCGGCTTCGATCCGGGCATTGAATGCCAGTAGTTTGGTTTGCCAGGCGATTTGAGAGATCGATTTCACGACGTCGCCGATTCGTTCGGAGGCCTCATTGAGCTGCTGGACGGCAGTGATGGATTCGGTTGCCTCGCGAGCCGCGCCCTGTGCGATGGTGGCGGAGTTGGAAACGAGTGTTTCCACTTCCTTTAGTGAGGCGGCGTTGCGCGCCATCTTTTCATTGGCGTCGTTAATCAGCTGAGATTTGTGGCGAAACGTGCCGCGCATGCCGCGCAGCAAGACGCGGCGAAAGAATTTTCCCTGGCCGGCGTGTTCCAGTGCGGCTCCGGCTTCGCGAAGGAATGCGTCGGTCATGTCCAGCAGATGGTTGATCGAACGCGCCACTTTCCGGAGTTTTTCGGAGCCGTCACAATGAAGAAGACGCGCTTCGAGGTTTCCCTCGGCCGCCTCGGAAGTAATGTCGATGACGCGATCGAGGATGCCGCGATAGAGTTCGACTTCGGCTTCCAGGTCAGCCCTCGACCTGGTCTCGTTTTGTTTTTCGTCGATCAGGATTGCCTTACGAATGCTGCCGACGTCCGAAAGTTTCTGCTGGGCAATGCTGAGTGGCATTTCCGGCTATTCCCCTCCTTTGCTAGAGTTTGGCGATCTTGTTGGCGACTTCGGTGGCTTTGGCCGGATCCATAATTAGCGCAGCGGAGGAGGCGACCCATTTTGCCAACTCCGCAAGGTGCGACGGAGTCAGGTCTCCGACATCGACTTTTAAATGCCCTTTGCACTGCCTCGATAAGAAGGATTCGGTCGCCGGACCGAAGTACGGTTTGCTGACGGCGATTACTTTTTCGGCTAGTGCAGTCAATTGCCACCTCTCTCGACGCCAGCTTCCACGGGAATATTTTCGGCCTCGGAGCGGAAGAATTTCACGGCGGTGACCATACGTGAGAAGGAGTCCGCCAGGTCTCCGATTTCGTCGTCTGAGTAACGGCGAACGTTCATGTCCAAATTTCCCATGCTCACATTTTCCGCGACGTCTTTCAGATGCTGCACCGGGACGAGAATCGCACGGGAAAGTGTGAAGGCCATGGTCATGGCGAGAATCAAGCCGAGCAGCGAGGCTCCTGTCACCAGCGCAACGGACCTCTTGCTGGTGGATTCAATCTCCTCTTGTGAAGTCTGGCTGGCGTCGTGCCCGGCGAGTTCGCCGTCTTCGGCGCTTTCCCGCAGGTGTGTGGCGGCTTCCTCGTAGGCGTTGAGAGCGGCTTTGGCTGCCGGCGAGGAACCGTTGCTTTCGGCGTTTTTGACGATCGTATCCAGGGCCTGGGTATAATCCCCGGCGGCGACGGAAATCCGCTGGAATTTAGCGCGTTTTTCCTCGGTGGGCGCAATCTTCACGAGATTTGCGGTGAGGTTTTGAATCTCATTGACTTCAAAAGTGGCTTCATCGAGGTAGGTGTCCTTGGCTTGTTGCGCACCCATGGTTTTGATTCCGTTCAAGTAGTCGCGGACCTGGCTTTCCGCCTGCAGGGCATGGACCTGGACTTGGAGCGATTCGGAATTCAGGCGGTCTCCCACGCGTGTGGTCTGAAAAGCGCTTCGCCGCAGACTAAAAACCGAAAATGCGCCGATGCTTGCTACGCCGAGAATGACAATCAATAAACCACTGAATCCGCCAACGAGCTTGTTTCGAATTGTAGGTTTCATCGGATATTCGTCTCCATTTCCTTACAGGGGGTAGCCCGGTTCTCCCGGATTCTTTCCGTTTACGCGAATTACTTTTACCGAACCTCCGATTGCCGAGATTGAACTGATGTCCACGATGGCGATGGACCCGGCAGACCCCGCGACGAGTCGGGCGGAAGTTGCATCGGAATCCGCGGATTGCATTGTCATGGCTTCCTCTCCGCGAAACTCGGCGCTCATGATGTACCTGTGATATTCCGCGTCGCTGAGCCGCACGATGCTGGAAAGGGCGCATTGAAATACCTTGGAAGATGATCCCTGCGAGACCAGTGAGACAGCCTTGTGGTCCGGCCAAGCGCGCACATCCCCAATCAGCAGACGGCGCAATTGGGCAACGGAAAGGCTGTCTGTGGGATTGGATTTGTTGACGATGACCGCCAGACTGCCTGCAGGGCACTGGGCGCTGGCACAGGCGCAACCAGACAGGATCAGGATGAATAGCAGAGCGAACTTCTTAGCCATTTGAGCCGTCCTCTCCATGAGTGAATTGAAAACCGTTGAGTCGTGGAACATGGCCCTAAAACGTAAACGCCATTTGCATGTCCAGTCCGTTTTCCGGCTTAACGATGCCCTGGTAAAGGCGGTTGTACTGAATTTTGAGCGCGACATAGTCCGTGAAATCCATTCGCAAGCCCACGGAGTGGCTTTCGTAGCGCCCGGTGAAGATGGCTATAGGATCACCGGCGGCTACATTGACGTATTGGAACCGGTAGTATGGACGGTAGAAACCGAATTTTCGCGAAAGCTGCGTATAGCTTAACGGCGCGTGGAACGTGCGCGTCGAATGGTCAGCGTGGTCCGCTAGCAATACGATCTCGTTGAGCGATTCCCAGTTTGAGTTGTTATACACGGCGTAGAAGCTACCAATCGATTGATTTACATCGGGCATTCCCGCGGGAACAAGGCGATCCCGGTAGTAGGATCCGCCGACTTGCAGTCCGGGCAACCATTCGGGTTTGACGAATGCGGCCAGATTGAAGGCCTTGTGATTCTTGTCGGACAGGAAGTTTTGCGCGGGCTGGGCATTGGGATCGGAGGAACGTCCATTGGAAACTTCGGCGATCCAGTGGAGATTCAGCCGTCCGGTTCGGGGCACGAGGCCGGTGGTGGTGACGCCCACGCCGTGGACCGGCAGCAAGCCGCCGCTGTCTTCGAAGAAAACCATGAAGGGGCGGCCGGTGGCGGTCTGGAACCACGTTCCGTGGTGGAATGTGGTGTTGTAGTATCCGATTGACGTGTGATACCTGCCGCCGCTGATTTCGAAATAAGGACTGGGCTTGTAGGTGACCTGCAATCGTTCGATATCCAGACCCCATACATTGCTCGGATCGGAACCGATGATGACTTCACTTACAAAATTGATCTGCCGCGACAGTTTGGAGGAGAGGAAAAGATCGAATTCGCCAAATGAAAATGTGGTGTGAGTTGGCGCACCCAACGGGAATATCAACGCGTTGGAATCGGTTCCGAGTCCGAAATTGAAATCGGCGAAACCGCGAATTCTAAGCACGGGACCGCCCCCGGGTAGTTGCACCATGTGATCGTGGGCGTCTCCCGGCTCTTGCGGCTGAGCTGGTGCTGGAGCCGTGATAGCAGCTGTATCCGCGTGGGCCATTTCCGAGGGCGCAGGCGATACCGCCTCTTCCGGATTGGCTGGCGTAGTCTTTTTGGCGAGCTCCGCCTCCAGCTCTTTAATGCGCTCTTCATGCGCTTTCAATTGCGAAATGAGTTGATCGAACTGCTGCGCGGTGATAATTGCGGGCTGCGCCGATTCGAGTGATTTCTGTTGCGCACTTGCGGAGCCTGCGCAGGCCAGGACGGCAGCCAGAAGAAACGCGCACAATTTGGACGATGGCATTGTGTTTCATCCCCCCTTTTTCTTAATGGACCAATCGCTCTTCCGCCTTACTATCGGCAGTGAGCGTTGGCACTTTAAATGCTTTACGAGATGGCCCGGCTTCAGTCCGTGGGGGAATTAGGGCGGAATGAAGATCTAACATCTAAGAATGAATGATCAATGAAAGCCAAATCGGCTCGCCTTCGAAGGTGAGAGCCACGGTGACGCCATCGGAGGGCTCGAGCGTGGACATGGAATAGTCTCCGCCGGTGATCACGGTTGGCACCGACAACATGCAATGGTCCGCCAGAGTACTGACTTTCCCTTTGAAGTTACCTGCGATCATGTTGCACATTTCGCCCAGCGCGTCTTGCGCAGTGGAAAGGTTGGACGCGGCATCCCCGCCGAGCATTTGCGTGGCGAATCGTGCGGACATCAATCGGGAGCAGCGCAGCGTAGTCATTCCACAGAGTGCGCCGGCCATCCCCACCATGGCGGTCAACTCCCCCTGAGGTTCCTCAGAGGGCGACGCAATTATTTCCGGACGCACGCCCGCCATCATTTCGAAAACTTCCATCGCGGCGCATTCCATGATCGACTTCCAACTTGGATCAAAGAGCACGGAGATTTGTACTCCAGTTTTTGTCATGGTTTTCATGCGATACCTACCAGCAGCGGAGTCACGCGTTCCTTAACTTGTTCCGGGGTAAACGGTTTGCGGAGGTAGCCTTTCGCGCCGGCCGACAGTGCTTCCACGACACGGGCTTCGCTGCCTTCCGTGGTAATCATAATGACAGGGACGCCCTTGGCAGCGTCCAGCGTCGCAAGATTTTTCAGGAACTCGAGACCGTCCATGACCGGCATGTTGATGTCGCTGAGGATCATGTCCAGCGACCCTTTTTGGACTTCGACGAGGGCTTCGGCACCGTTGCTGGCTTCCAGGACTTCGGTGAGATCGAGGCCGGCCTGGCGGAGCGCGCGCTCGATAATTTTTCGCATTACGGATGAATCGTCGACGATCAGAACTTTAAGTTTCTTCACATTTAATCTCCCGTATTAAATCGATTTTAATGTTCGTGTGCCGCCCGGTTGATGGACCGAATCGACCTATAGAAGTACTCCTCAGTGCGGAAGCGCGTCTTTTGCAAAAATCGCATCGACTAGGGCCTGGACCTGGACGGCGTGTTCGTCCAGTTCAAAACTGAAACGCGCCATGTCGAAGTCCGCAGCAACCGGGTATTTTTTTTGAAGCATTTGCCAGGAAGGCTCGGAAGCGAGATCGAACTCGCGAGCTTCGTAGTAGCCGTAGCCTATTCCTCGCAGCCGGCAGAGCAGGTCCGACAGATTAATCACGCACGCGACTTCCGCGTCTGGACCTTCCTGCACTGGATCGTGGTGAAACTCGATGGCCGAGGTAATGTCCGCGGGCAGTTTCCAGATCTCAGCGAGAATTCTTCCGCTATCGCAATGAGTAAATCCGAGAATTCTCTGCTCCACTTCGCAGAGAGGCGTTTCCGATACTTCGGCCTGTTTAAGGACTTGTGTGAACTCGTCGCGAAAGAGCAGGGAATTGACAAGGATTCCAATGTCGTGCAGCAGTCCTGCGAGATAAAACTTTTCCACATTCTTAATGCCCAGGCGCTGGGCGAGATGCTGGCTGACCATCGCGGTCCCCAGGGCGTGTCGCCAGAATGTCGGCGGCGCCATGCCGTCCACTGCGTTTGAGAAAATCCCCGGAAGACTGCAGGAGTAGACCACGTCCCGAATTCGCCAGATCCCGAGAGACAAGACCGCTCTTTTTACGGAATCTACCTGCACCCTGCCCGCGAAAAGCGCGGAATTTGCCGTTCGCAGACATTGTGCGGCCAATGACTTGTCATAGGAAATCAACTCGACAATGCGCTGAATGCTTCCGTCCGACGGGGGCGCGTTGAGGCATTCCGCCAAAGAGCTAAGGATGGATGGCATCGCGGGAATGTTCCCGAGTTCGGTTACCTTCCGGTGCAACAGCGTGCTTGCGGCGGGATTCATTTTGCGACTCCAATCTCTTCTCCCGGCGCCGGTTTGTGATATCCGGTGGCGCCTGGAAAATGGACCAGCCGGAACTGGTCGTAAATTCCGAATAGCGTTTCGCACTCTCCGAGGAAAAAATAGCCTCCGGACATCAGACCGTTGTAGAAGTGATCGACGGTGCGCCTCTTTGCAGCACCGTCGAAATAGATCAAAACATTGCAGCAGAAAATCACGTCGAAACCCTTCATGAAAAGCATCTTGGTTTGATCCTGCAGATTCAGGCGGTCAAACTTGACGCCGGCGCGCACTTCGTCGTTCACCCGGTAGAGCGCGCCCTCCTGCGTGAAATATTTCTGGCGCCGTTCCGGGCTCAGATTGCGAACGGCATACTCCGCATAGAGGCCTTCCTTGCATTTCGCGAGTGAGTTGTCATTTAAATCCGTCGCCAGAATTTCGAACGTCCAGCCTTTGAGTTTTTGGGCCACCTGTTCGAGCAGAAGAATGGAAAGCGTATAGGACTCTTCGCCGGTCGAGCAGCCCGCACTCCAAATGCGAATCTTCTTGATGACTTGTTTTGCGCTTAATGACGCGAGCTTCGGCACGATAATTTTGTTCAGTGCTTCCAATTGCGACTGGCTACGGAAGAAATAGGTCTCACCAATGGTGATCTCATTGAGCAGACTTCGCATTTCCGCGTCGCGATTCGGGCGCGTGGTAAGAGCATCGAGATAGTCGGAGAATGTCCTTGAATTGATGGCTTTCATTCGCCGCCGAGAACGGGTTGCCAGTAAATAGAATTTGTTCTCCGGATGGTAGATCCCCGACAGGCGATAGATCAGGTCGCGCAGCTTGATTAAAGCCGGATCGGACAGATCGGCATCGATGGACTCTTGAACCTGCGCTGCGAGTGTGTCCAGGGCCATGGGAATCAGTTCCTTGTATCGCGGGGCCCTGCCATCGAGGCCACGGTTAAAGTGCGCTTCATTGCAACGCGACGGACAATCTCTCCGGCCACCGATGTGAGCGGGTAAACAGCGTTGGCAAGGCCAGCGGCCACCACTTGCCCCGGCATTCCCCAAACGACCGAGCTTTTCTCATCCTGCGCCAATACCTGACCGCCTCTTTCACGAATGTGCCGAGCGCCAATGACGCCGTCCGATCCCATTCCGGTCAAAACCACGGACAGCGCATTGGGTCCGTAAACCTTCGCAACCGATCGAAACAGAGGATCGACCGCGGGCCGGCAGGAGTTCTCTGGGGGATCCTGATTGGTTGCCAGCCGCACGGAAGTGCCCTGGCGTTCTACAGTCATGTGAAAGTCACCCGGTGCAATCCACGCTTCGCCGGCTTTCAAGATTTCGCCGGCTTTGCCTTCCTGGACATTCAGAGACGAGCGTTCGGTCAGCCGTGCGGCCAGAAGGCGGGTAAACACGGGAGGCATGTGCTGAACGATGACGATGGGCACGGGGAAGTCTTTGGGAATCGCAGGGATCAATTCGGCCAAGGCGTTCGGTCCCCCGGTGGATGTCCCAATCGCCAACACATCGATCTGGGGATATTCAAAACTTTGCAGCGATTTTGTGGGCTGCCACTTTGGTGAGGGCGGTACTCCATGAGCCTGCGTGGGCACTTGCGATGGGCAGAGTGCCTTGACCTTCGGAATCAGTTGCTCGCGTATTTGATGGAGTGTGACTTCCAGGCTTCCCGTATTGCTGGGTTTTGTGACGTAGTCGCTGGCGCCCTGAGCGAGGGCGTCCAGAGTGGTCGCCGCTCCTCGTTCGGTGAGCGTGCTGAACATGATGACGGGAAGTTTGGGATAAATTTTCCGAATGGCGACAAGCGTCTCGATGCCGTTCATGATTGGCATTTCGATGTCCAGCGTTACGATATCCGGATTGACCTGCGTGATTTTGCTGAGCGCGATCTGGCCGTTGGCGGCTGTCCCAACGACCTCTATCCCCGCGTCCGAAGCGAGTCCTTCGCTTAGCACTTTTCGGATGACCGAGGAGTCATCCACGATCAGGATTCGAATCGGCGGCATAGAGTTTGGCTCGTTTTTGCTTTAGTACTTAAACTGGTCCACAAGTTCCCGGAGTTCCGACGACATCTCCGTGAGTTGCGTGGCGGCCCTTTGCGAATCCCCAGCGCCCTGCGCGGTGTTCTTCGCCGCTTCCGCCACACCGACGATGTTCTTGGCGATTTCTCCTGCGCCTTTCGCTGCTTCGGTGACGTTGCGGGTCATTTCGTTGGTGGTGGCGTCCTGCTCCTCGACGGCCGTGGCGATGGAATTGGAGATATCGTTGACTTGATTGATGATCTTGCTGATGGCGGCAATGGCGTCCACCGCGCCTTTAGTGTCTGTCTGGATGGCTTCGATCTTGCGGCTGATGTCCTCCGTAGCTTTGGCGGTTTCCTTGGCCAGTTCCTTCACTTCATTGGCTACGACCGCGAAGCCTTTGCCTGCTTCACCGGCGCGCGCAGCTTCGATCGTTGCGTTCAAAGCGAGCAGATTCGTCTGCTGTGCGATGGAAGTGATGACTTTGATGACCTGTCCGATTTCCGTGCTGGAATCTCCGAGTTTGCTGACGGTTATGTTGGTTGCCTGCGCGACTTTTACCGCTTCGGAGGCAAACTTCGCGGATTCGGTTGTGTTCTTGGCGATCTCCTTGATGGTGGCGCTCATTTCCTCGGTCGAAGTTGCAACGGTTTGTAGATTGCGGCTCACTTCTTCTGAGGCGGCAGAAACCACTCCAGCCTGCGCGGAGGTTTCCTCGGCGTTCGCGCTCATCTGCTGGCTGTTCGCGTTGAGCTCTTCCGAGGAAGTGGATAGTGTCGTTGCGGTTTGGCCGATTCTGGCGATGCTGGCACGCAGGTTCGTAAGAAGTTGCGACAAGCCTTCGCCCATTTTGCCGATCGCGTCTTCGCCGCTCACGGTGACCGCCTGCGTCAAATCGCCTTTGGAAGCAGCCGAAACAGTAACCAGGATCGACTCGACCTTCCGCTGTAAATCGTCATTGGCTGCCTTTTGTTCTGTAATGTCGTTGCTGATTTCCAGCAGTTTGCCCACACGGTTCATTTCATCTTTGATGGGTGCATACACTGCCTGGACCCATACTTCGCGCCCAGCTTTCGTAATTCTCTTGAATGAATTGTTGCAGGATTTGCCGGCATTCAAATCACTCCAGAAGCGGGCGTAGCTGTCCGACCTTGCGTCAACTGGGTCGACAAACATACGCTGATGCTTGCCGACAATCTCTTCGAGCTTGTAGCCCATCAGCTTAAGGAAGTTTTCATTTGTTTTTAATACGTTGCCGACCGTGTCATATTCCGCGTAACACGACGTCTCATTAATCGCGCCGATTACGCCTCTCATGTCTTGTCGCTCGATTTCGGCAGCGGTTATGTCATAGCGCACGCCGATGTATTTTATCGGCTTGCCGTTTTCTCCGAGAACCGGAGCGATCACCGCGTCCACGTAGTAGGGGTTCCCGTCTTTCGCCCGATTCTTGATGACGCCGCGGAACGTTTTTCCGCGTCCGATGGTGGCCCAAAGCTCCTTGAACACTTCCTTGGGCATATCGGGATGGCGCGTGGTGCTATGGGGATGGCCAATTAATTCATCGCGACTGTATTTCGAGATCTCAATGAACTTTTCGTTGATGCTGACAATGTCGCCCTTCAGGTCTGATTCGGAAACGATGCTGGTGAGGTTGGTGATGTCAGCGCGCACGCGAAGTTCGTTGGCTTCTTCGGCCAGTTTGTGCTGTTCGGTGACGTCGGTTGCGAAGGCAATTACTTTGATTGGGTTCCCGCTGGAGTCTGGAATCGGATTGTAGGAGGCTTGCAGCCAGACCCCTCGACCGTCCTTGGCGAGAAGCTTGTATTCGCCAGTTTCGGATTCTCCACGATTCAGTTTGGCCCAAATGGCTTTGTACTGCGGACTGTTGCGTGTCCCATCGTCGACAAACTTGCTGTAATTGGTGCCTTTGATTTCGTTCAGTGTGGAGCCCATGATTTGCAGGAAGTTGTCATTGGCATTCAGTACCGTGCCGTCTAATTGAAGCTCGATGACCGCATGGGTCCTGCCGATGGCCGCCAGTTGAGCCATCAACTCATCCTTCTCGCGCGAGTCATCGCTTGCGGACCCATTGTCAAAAGTTCCTTCGACTGTCGCGGGATCCAGAGCCGCTGCGGTGCGCTCCATTACGCCGTCCACGACGTCGGGGGACACATTCAATTCACTCAGAGTGACTGCGAGGTGAGTTGCAGCCCGGTCCAACTGGTGAGGGTCGCGAAGCAAGTCGGCATGGGCGGGCGTGGTTTCGCGATTTTTGGAATCGACTGGACCGCCGAGGGCCTCGGTCAAAAAGTGAACTTGCCGCTGCTTTAGTGAGGCAAGATTGGCGCGGCTGAAAGAGGATTTCAGATCGGGATCGGCCACGACCTTTTTATAGAATTTGTCGACTACCGCGGCGATGGTTGCTTTCCCGCCCAACTGCGCATAGAGCGAATCGGTCCTGCGGATGACCGGTGTTCTAGTTGCCATTGTGACTCCTTTTGTCCATGTCAATTTCTACTCCGGCGAGCGTCGCCTCGCTTTCGGTTCCGTTCACGGCTTTCTCCGTATCGAGTATCAACAAGAGTTGATTCGGCAGTTTATGCACGCCCAGAACGAGCTCCCGCGATACACTCTGTAATGTCTCGGGGGGCCGTTCGAACGTCTCTTCCTGAACCTCGAGGACATCGCCGATTTCATCGACGAGCAGGCTCACCGCGCCGTCTGCCGTGCGAACTACGACATTCATGGGCAATTGATTGTCGGGACGGTCAGGGGCGTTCAATCGGCGGCGGAGGTCGATCGCAACAACGATTTGTCCGCGCAGATTGATCAATCCTCGAATGACCCGGTGCACCAGCGGAACGCGCGTCATCTCCTGGTAGCGGATCACTTCCTGCACTTGTTGTACCGGCACGCCAAAGAATTGGCCGTCGACATAGAAAGTGCAGAATTGTTGTGCGTTCGCCAATATCGTTACCCCCGGAGTGCTTCTTGTTTCTCAAAAAAGTCCGGATTAGCGCTGCGGACCAGGCCGCGAACGTCCAACAGGTCGGTGACACGCTGCTGGATGACTGCCGAGCCCAGCAAGCCGTCGCGCCTGGACGGATGTTGGGGAACGATGGATTCCTCAACGATGTCGAGGATTCGGTCCACCACCAAGCCAACGCTGCGTCCTTGCTCCGAATACACCACCACCTGCATCGCCTCGATTCCGCTGCCGGATAAGTCTCCCGCTCCGGCATGCAAGAAATCGGAGACGCGAATCAGAGGCATGATCTGCCCGCGATATTGAACAACCTGGCGGTCGCCGGCCTTTTCAATCATGTCCGGCTTGAACTCCTCCAGTCGGGCCACCATCGACAATTGCATCGCTACGCGCGCGGTGTCACCGCACTGGAACAGCAGCATCGTCTGTTTTCCATTGGAAGTGGCGGCGATTTGGGACGATTCGTCCGCCATGGTGTGTTCGCGGCTCTCGCTCACCACGTTCGAGGTCTGCGCCAGGCCCAGCACATCCAAAATCAGGGCGACGCGGCCGTCACCCATGATCGTGGACCCGGCAAACGTTTTGATTCCCTTGAGCTGCTTGCCCAGCGGCTTGACCACAATTTCTTCGGTGTCGTTAATCTCATCGACGACCAGTCCGAACTGCCGCTCGTCCGCTTGCAGGACAACGATATTGGCAAGCGTGGCCTTCGTACCGTTCTGCGCGGAGGTGTCCACTTTTAATTCGCGGTTCAGATATACGAGCGGGAGCAATCGCCCGCGCAACCTGTAAACCGGCGCGCCTTGAATCAACTCAATGGCCTTCATGGCCTCGTCGCCATCCAGCCGCACCAGTTCGAGCAGGCTGATCTGCGGAATGGCGTAGCGATCGCCGCCGCTGGTCACAATGAGCGCGGGAATGATGGCCAGGGTCAACGGGATTTTCATTCGGACCGTTGTCCCTGTTCCCAGTTTCGACTGGACGTCAACGGTGCCGCCGATTTTCTCGATGTTGGTCTTGACGACGTCCATTCCGACCCCGCGGCCGGATACGTTCGTTACTTTTTCAGCCGTCGAAAAGCCGGGAAGGAAGATCAGGCTGGCGGTCTCGCGTTCGCCCATTCTCGCTGTTTGCTCCTGGGTGATGAGGCCTTTTTCTACTGCTTTCCTGCGCAATTTATCCAAATCCAGCCCTGCGCCATCGTCGGTGATCTCGATATTCACCTGGCCGCCCTCGTGATAGGCGCGCAAGAGCAGCCTTCCTTCCGGCGATTTGCCGGCAGCCATGCGCACGGCGGGCGTTTCAATTCCATGGTCCGCAGAGTTCCTAACAATATGAGTGATCGGATCCTTGATGGCTTCGATGATGGTCTTGTCCAGTTCCGTTTCTTTTCCCACCATTTCCAGGCGAATCTGTTTGCCGCAAGTGGTTGCCACATCGCGCACGGTTCGCGGGAACTTGCTCCAAATATTGCCGATCGGCTGCATGCGCGTTTTCATCACGCCTTCCTGCAGTTCCGTGGTGATCAGGTTGAGCCGTTGACTCGGCGCGACCAGCCCCGGGTCTTCTGTGGTGTTTGTAAACTGCAGGATTTGATTGCGGGCAAGGACCAGTTCGCCGACCAGATTCATCAGCTTGTCGAGCAGGCCGACGTCTACCCGAATCGACGCATCGCTCACGCCCGCGCGATTGGGCGACTGGGTCTGCATCGTTTCGGCTGTTTCCTGATGATGAGGCTCGCGGGAATCCGTGTGGTCTTCTTTTGCTTCCACTTTAGGAGCGACAGGCAAATCTTTCGGAGCCCTAGCAGCCGGTCCCACAACTTCCTGCTTCAAATATTCCGGTGGGGATGTCGCTCCGCCCTGCTGGAGGTTTGTTAAGGTCTGGATCAGGGCCTCGTCATTTCGCTCGCCTTCGCTGCCCGTGGACTCGATGCTCTGCAGCATCTGGCGAATTGCGTCTACCATTTGCAGCAGGGCCGTGGTAATTTCCGGATTCAGAGTGATCTCGCCGTCGCGCAGCCGGCTCAGCAGATTTTCCCCGACGTGCGCAACCGACTCCAATTTCGTGAATCCCAGAAATCCGCAGGTGCCTTTGATGGTGTGGATCGTGCGAAATACACTCGACAACTTGTCGCGGTTTCCGGGCTCTTTCTCGAGGTGGATCAACTCTCGATCCAGCAGGTCGAGATTCTCCACGCTCTCCACGAGGAACTCGCTAACGATGTCGTCGCTCATCCGATGGCACGCTCTCTCAAAGTGGAAAAAATTCGATTGCGTAAATCAAAAACATCTAATGAGAAGTCATTAACCTGTTGCGGGTTCGGTCCCAAAGTCCATTAGAAGAGCACGTGCCATGCCAGTGCGAACGCGGGCACAACTGTCGTGTCTCGCTTCAGGGGTCATATCGGCTGCTTTTCTTTCGGCTTGAGCAGATTGCGAAACCTGCGAGCTGGGAAAAGCTGGGATTGGGCGGGTCGCCTTCGTCCGGGGAAAATATGGGAATTATTTGTGCGCGAATAATTCCTGAATGAAGGCAGTAACAGATTTTAGATAGCCCTCGAGATCGGATGTAAGCGTCCCAACCCATTCCTGCCGCCGGCCATCGATAATGTCCCAATTTCCATTCTGTTCTTTCTGGCGCAGAATGACCGGAACCTTGTTGCCGGAGACGGACACCGACATCCGTACCTCACCATGCGCGTCAGGATTCAGTGATTCATCGAGATGCCCGAATCTCTCCTGTTCCATTTGCGCACGTAGGCATTCCTGAGCGAGTGTGGAAGAGAAAAAGTTCGGTTGCCTCAGACGGTCTTCCTCCACCTGCATAATGACCGTGCCCTGTGTAGGATTGCGAACCACGAACGGCCCCCCGGAAATTTTCCCGGCGATCTCGACTTTGAAGAACGATGTCCTTCGGCTGACTACCGAATAAAGCTGCGCATGCATGTGCAACGTTCCAGTGTCAAGATCTACCGTGTAGGCAGTCTCGTGCGACAGGCCTTTGGCTCCCAGGGAAAAGCTAGCGTCCTTCAGTAGCGTGGAGGCCAGGTGCATTCCACTCAGCATCGCCGCATTGGTGCGGTTCTCTCCCTGAGTCGCAAGGCGTTCCACCATTGCGCCTGCTTCCCGTGCGGCATCCAGCAGGGGAACAAATAGTATGTCCGGATCCCCGCACGTCCGGATATAGAGGATTTGGGGAAAGCCCACGATTTCCACACAAGCAGCGCCACCAGCACCACCTCGATCAGAGTTCCCTCCTGGCCCTCCAGGTTTGCCGGGCGAGAACGCTAGAGTACGGGAACTCACTGTTCTGAATCCTTCCGATGCTGCTCCTCATCTGCTACTGGTTCCTCTCTGCGCGCCTCTTGGCCCAATCCCTCTGATTTGAATGCTTTGGGAAGTTCGCTCCCCCACACATCACACCCACCCATCTTCCATGCTCCCACCAGCCAGCCTGTACCGTCGCGCTTCACACGAAGCACTTGATACAAGCATTGAGGATGAGACGAACCACTTTCCTGACCAGTGGAAGCCATGCGTACTGCCACCATGTCATCCACCTTAAGCTCAGTGGACATCAGGAAACCGCATCCCCACTCGCTCACATCTGTGGTAGCGGTGCGCTCGTGAAATGCTTGCCCGTTTTGGTCGATGCCGCTTACTTCGATTTCGATCGAAACATCATAGCGGATCTCTCGTCGTTCCTTCAGGTGGACCGATGCCATGCTCTGGTCGGTCAGTTTGTCATCGGTTTTTTGTCCAGACATACTCCTCCCCCGTCTTTGTATCGTGCAAACCGAGGGCCTTTGCGGAATGGACTTTCCACTCGTATCCAACGTGTTTATGAGGTCTCGACGATTGTGCAAGTCCAAAATGAAACAAGGTGATTCTCAAACTGGAACAATGCCGTGCTGAGTGGGAGAACGATGGGTCCGTTCGTATGGCAATCTTTTCAGTATTGCCCTGGAAACTGATTGCAATTGAATCCACCGGGTTCCCCCTATAATTAGAATTCGCATATCGGACGGCAACAGCATGGAAAAAGACTGGACCCAAATTTGAACAGAAAATCCAAGCGTGATTGGATCGGAACAGCAGTGACTGCGATCTCGTCTGCCGTTTATTTTATCGGCGGCTTTTCGAGGGCGGTGTTTGTTTTTCTCTGTTTGGCCGCCATCTGGCTATTTCTGGACACTATCGACCGCAGGCTCTCCTCGGTTTGGGCACGACGCAAGGACATTTCCCTCGAAGATCTCCCAAAGCGCCTGTGGCGCGTTTTTGTGGAAGTCTTGCTGCAATATCGAGTGGTACGCGATCGTCCGGTCGTTGGTATTCTGCACGCTGCTGTTGTATGGGGATTCCTCGCGTTTGCCTGGGTCAGCGCGGAGCATCTCTCGCTGGGAATTCGAGGCCTCGACAAAGCAACGCCGTCCGAAAGTTGGTACGGAGTATTCGCCGCCGTATGGGCTGTGGCCGTCATCGTCGGCATGGCCGGTCTTTCATTCCGCAGATTTATCCTGCGACCGAAAGCCCTCGGAAAACTCTCTCCGACGTCGGGCCTCGTGGCAGTTCTGATCACCGCGATGATGGTCACCTATCTATTGGGTTGGCGAATATTCCCGGTGGGAAGCACGCCATGGAAAATAAACTGGTGGTTCCATACCGTCGCATTCCTTTCGATTCTGGTAGTGATTCCGAAATCGAAACACCTGCACCTGCTGCTGTCGCCGATCACGATCTTTCTGCGTTCTGAAAATACCAGCGCGATGCGTCCGTTGCAGACGGAGGGCGAAGACCTGGGGATGATTCGCTTCAGGGATTTGGACATAAAAGATCTGCTTGACGTGAACGCCTGCGTCGAGTGCGGCCGTTGCACGCAATTCTGTCCCGCCAATCTTTCGGGAGAAACTCTGAGTCCCAAGGAAGTCATTCTCGACATGCAGCGAGGCGTTCTGCACGGTGGAGACTTGATTGCGGGGACTCCCGAGGAAAAGGAATCGCAGAAAGTATTCGTTTCGGAAGTGGACCTGTTCCAGTGTCTCTCCTGCGGTGCTTGTGAATATGTCTGTCCTGTGGGAATCGAGCATGTGGGAAGAAAAATTCTGGACCTGCGGCGCGGGCTTGTGAGCGAGGGGCGGGTCACGAACGAAAAAGTGGTCCAGCTATTTACGACGATGGAGCGAGCCCCGCACAACCCGTGGGGGATCGCGCAGGATACACGCCAAAAATTGATCGAGTCGAATCGATTCCCGATTTTCGATGGGACGCAGCAGTGGCTGTTCTGGCTCGGTTGCGGCTTGAGCTTCGATCCTCATGGGCAGGCCGTAGCGGTTTCAATGAAACAGATTCTCGACGCTGCCGGAATCTCCTGGGGCGTTCTGGCTCGCGAGACGTGCTGCGGCGAACCGGCGCGCCGCGCGGGAAACGAATATCTGTTCATGGAACTGTCGGAAAAACTCATCGAAACATTTTCGAATGCGAAAGCGAAGAATATCGTGTCGTGCTGTCCGCACTGCACGACCATGCTGGATAAAGACTATCGGCAGAATCCCGCCTACGAAAAACTGGGCATACGCGTTGTCCATCATTCCGAACTGATTGAAGAATTGCTGCCCAGGCTGCCGGTGAAGGCGTCCGCCGTATCGGCCACATACCATGATCCGTGTTATCTCGCGCGAGGACGCGGCATCACCGAGCAACCGCGCGCAATACTGCAGGCTGCCGGGTATGCAGTCACTGAAACCTCGCATCACGGCAAAAACACGCAGTGCTGCGGAGCGGGCGGCGCGCAACTGTTTATCGCCGATGATTCCAAACAAAATGACTCGAAACAAAAGGATCACGCGCGGGTTAACCAACTGCGATTTGCGCAGATCGCAGAGACGAAGGCGTCCACGGTGGTTGTTGCCTGCCCCTATTGTCCGATCATGCTGCGCGACGCCGCGAACCACGCCAAGCGCGAGGACATAGAAATTCTGGACCTCGCGGAAGTTGTCGCCAAAAGTCTTCCTCAGTGAGTCGTGAGCTGTAGCGTTGTAATATCTCTGTTATGGATGTTTCCACGAGCAAACAAATATTGGATGCCACCGGGCTGGAATCTCGAACGGCTGAGCCGGGATTTGTCCTGCTGCGCACCGGCGGCGCCTGGCGTGTTTACTCACAACCGAAGAAAGTGATCGCGACGAACGATCCTGCAGCAATCGCAAATTCGCTGCGCCAAATGGAAGAGCATGTGCGGGCGGGGAGGGAAGTCGCGGGCTTTTTGTCCTACGAAGCAGGGTATGCCCTGGAACCGCAACTCGCTCCGCTGCAATCGATATCTTCGGACATGCTGCTTTGGTTCGGCATCTTCGACAATGCAGAAGTGCTGGACGAAATTCATTTTCACGAATCGGAATTGATGGAACGGATCGAGGGGATCGTCCCAGCAATTTCGCGAAGTGAATACTTCGAAAAACTCGATGCGATTCGGGAATTGATTGCAGCCGGGGAAGTCTATCAAATTAACTTTACCTATCCCGTGGAGTTCAAGCCGAGCCTCAGCTCGTGGCAATTGTTTGTAGACCTGTGCCGCCGACATCCGGTGCCGTATGCTGCATTCATCAACACGGGAGACCGACAGATCGTCTCGTTCTCACCGGAATTGTTCTTTCGCATCGAAAACCAAAACATCCGAGTAAAGCCGATGAAAGGGACCGCACCTCGTGGCCTTACATTGGAACAAGACGAGCGGCGCGGCCAGGAATTGTCGGACAGCGAAAAAAATCGCGCCGAGAACGTAATGATCGTGGACCTGATGCGCAACGACCTGTCGCGCATCTGCCGCACAGGAAGCGTCAGGACCATGAGGCTGTTTGAAGTCGAGCGATTTCCGTCCATTTGGCAGATGACCTCCACGATTCAAGGCGAGCTAAAGGACGGGTGCACTATCGAAGAGACTTTCCGCGCGCTGTTTCCATCGGGATCGGTGACGGGCGCTCCGAAAATTCGCGCCATGCAGCATATTGCCCGGCTCGAAAGATCCAGTCGCGGAGTCTATACCGGCGCGATTGGATTTTTTGCCCCCGGCGAAGCTCATTTCAACGTACCTATCCGAACGGTCGTCATGCAGGAAGGTCATGGGGTGTTAGGCGTTGGCAGCGGCATCACGCATGATTCCATTTCCGCCGAAGAATGGGAAGAGTGCCAATGGAAGACCGCATTCCTGACCAATCAGGTCCCGGAATTCCAATTACTGGAAACTTTGCTCTGGGACGGGGAATACAAACTTCTGTCCGAGCACCTGGACCGGATGAAGGCATCTGCGGTGTACTTTGGGTATTCGTTTGACGAACGCAAGATACGCAGCGAGCTCCTGGAATATGCAGCACAATTGAGCGCAGGTCCCAAAAGAGTGAGAGCTACGTCAGTGCGCGATGGCGACGTGCATATCGAACATGTCGACGCACCTTCGAAGCGCTTTGAGCGTGTGCGCATTGCGAGCCAGAGAGTCTCTTCTCAAGATCGCTTCCTCTATCACAAGACAACGAATCGGGAACTCTACGATCTTGAACTGAAAGCGGCGGTCGCGGCCGGATTTGACGATGCATTATTTTTCAATGAGCGCGGTGAACTCACCGAGGGATCGATTTTCAATGTCTTCCTCGTGAAAGACGGCACCTGGAAAACGCCACCGGTCCGATGCGGACTATTGCCAGGCACATTTCGCGCGAGGTTTCTGAGAGACAATCCGGATGCAAGAGAAGAGATTCTTTCGATGGACGACCTTACGTCCGCCGACCGGATTTATGTCTGTAATAGTGTGCGTGGGATGCAGCCGGTAACCCTGGCGAAGGCCGAGCCGTCGAAATCCTGAGATGGTGCGAACTCACTGATTGCAGTAAGATCGCTGCGTAAATCGTCAAACTCTCGTATGGAAAGTGTTCTTCGCGATTAACGGCAAGGAGCGTTTTATGAAGACAGTACGTTTCCTCGCGGTTGTGATGTTCGCCTGTGGTGCTGCTGCATTGCTGCAGGAATCTTATGCCCGTCCGAAGCAGCAAACCCCCGCGGCGCTCACAGGGCAGGTGACGTCCGTCGAAGAAGGCCCGATGGAAGGCGTCCTGGTCACCGCGAAGAAAGATGGCGCGACGATCGCCATCACCGTAGTCACCGATGCGCAGGGCCGGTACCGTTTCCCGTCGTCGAAATTGGATGCCGGGCATTACGCGATCAGGATTCGAGCTGCGGGATACGATCTCGACGGCCCCAGCGTGGCCGACATCGGCCCAAAGACGCCTGCAACGCTCGATTTGAAACTTCGCAAAACGTCGAACCTCGGAGCGCAACTCACAAACGCCGAATGGCTGGAAAGCATACCGGCCACGCCGGAACAAAAGTCATCGCTCAGAACCTGCACAACCTGCCACACGCTGCTGCGCCCCATCGGGTCCACCCACGATGCAGATGAGTTCGTTGGCGTCCAGCAGCGGATGGCGACGTATGTAAATCAAAGTTCGCCATTGATGCCGCAAGTGCGCCTCGCGCCTAGACTCGCCGTGCAGATGGGAGCAAAAGGCTCCGAGCAACTCGACCGCGATGTGGACTCGATGAAAAAGCAGGGCGAATTTCTGGCGAGCATTAACTTAAGCAAAGGCCAGGAATGGCTCTACGCGTTAAAAACATTCCCGCGCCCCCGGGGCAAAGCAACGCGCGCCGTGATTACCGAATACGACCTTCCCGCCAAGACGAGGCAGCCGCATGACGTGACCGTCGATTCCGAGGGAATGATCTGGTACATCAGCTTTGGCGAACAAATTTTGGGCAAGCTCGACCCGAAGACAGGAAAGACGACCGAATTTCCCATCCCTGTTCTGAAACCCGGATCGCCGAGAGGTGAACTCGCGCTGCGTCCTGACGAAGACGGAAATTTGTGGATGGGCATGATGTATCAGGGCGGCGTCGCGAAGTTCGATCGGAAGACGGAGAAATTTCAAACCTGGAGCATTCCTGAAGAGTTCAACAAGGACTACACGCAGATCAATCAGGTAAGTCCGACCCACGCGAAAGTCGATGGCAAAGTCTGGCTGCAGGACGCCGGAACGTACGCTATTTTCAGATTAGATCCTGTCACGGGGAAGTTTGAGCGCTTCAAGCCGTTCCCCGATCCCAGTCCGAACGTGTACGACATCAGTCCCGACGAGCAGAACAATCTTTACTTCACAGTGTTTGGCAGCGACAAAGTGGGAAGGATCGATGCCCGCAGCCGCGAAATATCGATCTACCAGACGCCGACGCCGAACTCCAATCCGCGCCGGGGGGCGCTCGATTCACAGGGACGCTTCTGGTTCGGCGAGTGGGGCAGCAGCAAAGTTGGAATGTTCGACACCAAAACGACTACGTTTAAGGAATGGACGCCGCCAACGCCCTGGTCATTTCCATATGTAGTGATCGGCGATAAGAACGGGGAAGTGTGGGGCGGCTCGACAATGACCGACCGCGTGATGCGGCTCGATTCCAAGACCGGGCAATTCACCGAGTACCTGATGCCGCGAGACACGAACATTCGGGGAGTGGCCGTGGACAATACAACGACGCCAGTTACATTCTGGGTGGGGAATGACCATGGCGCTTCCATCATTAAGCTTGAACCGCTGGAGTAATCGCCGCCGTTGCATCAGGGAACGAATTTGTAGCCGAGTCCGCGGACCGTCACCAGGTGGCGCGGTTCTGTAGGGTCCTTCTCAATATAGCGGCGCAAGCGCACGATGAAATTATCGATGGCGCGCGTGTCCGTATCCTCGTGCAGGTCCCACACATTTTCCAGAATCGCTTTTCGCGAAACGGGATGCCCCGTGTTCTGGATCAGGTACCGAAGAAGCTGCGCTTCCATCAATGTGAGCTGGAGTGTCTTGCTCCCGACTTTCAACTGAAGATTTTGGAAGTCGAATACTTTGTCTCCGAAAGAAAATACTTCAGCGCTGGTTTGAGGTGACGCTGGACTCGACTCCCGGAGCCACTGTTTTCGCCGCAACAGGCTGCCAACGCGGGCTATTAGAATGGCTAAGTTGAACGGCTTTGGGAGGTAATCGTCAGCACCGGATTCGAACCCGTGCAAAACGTCCTCCGGGCGGGAACGCGCCGTAAGCATAAGCAGCGGAATAAAATTATTCGCGGCGCGGAGCGTGTGAGCGACTGCGAAGCCGTCTTTCCCAGGCAACATCACGTCCAGAATCAGCGCATCGAACCCTGCTTTATCTTTGAGCAGCAGCTTTAGTGCCTCGTCGCCATTGCCGCTTACCTGAACGGAATAACCTTCCGCTGCCAGATTGAACCGCAGTCCCTCCGCCAGATGGGCCTCATCTTCCACGACTAATATGCGAGTCATACGTGATAAACCCTCGGCAGTCGCAATGTGAATGTGCTGCCGCGGTCTGTGCCTTCACTTTCGGCAATGGCGTCACCCCCATGGCGCCGGGCGATCGACCGCACAATGAAAAGGCCCAGCCCAGTGCCCTTAACCCGCCCGCTCGCGGAATTGGTCACTCTGTAAAAACGTTTGAAGATGCGTTTCAGTTCGGAACGCGGGATTCCGACGCCCTGATCCCGGACTTTCAATAAAATCGTGTCGATGTCCGGCGTCAGGACGTCCACGACTACGTCCTTTTTGTCACCCGAATATTTCACGGCATTTTCGACCAGGTTGAACACGGCAGTGCGAAGCTCCTGAGGATTCCCCTTCAGCAAAAGTTGTTCACGAGGAGCCACGCCGAAGCGAAGAGCATCGGGCGGCAGGTTATACCGCAAACGGGTGAGTTCCACGGTCTCCACGACAAGGGCCGAGAAATCCACCTCTTGCCAACGTTTCTTATGGCTTCCATGGCGCGCCTCGCCGGCCTTCAGGATCTGCTCGACCGTTCCGGTGAGGCGGTCGGTATCCTCCAAAATAATTCGATAGAAATCGCGGCGTTGCTCATCGCTGAGTTGGCGGGTTTCCAGTGTCTCCAGATACAGGCGAATGGAGGCAATAGGCGTCTTGAGTTCATGCGTAACCGCATTCAGGAAGCTGTCCTGCTGCTCGTTCTTATGAATCTCGCGGACCAGAAACACGGTATAAACGATGATGCCCGCAATGATCAGCGAAAAAAAGATAACGCCCAGAACCAGCGGGACCACTTCCCGCCATTTCAGAACAATCCACGTGACGTTTAGCGCGATGGCCAGCCCAACCAGGCAGGCGCCCATCGTTACGAAGAACGCGATTTTTTTGGCGCGATTGGTAACACGCATCACGAGGCCACTCAAACTATACTAGAGCAGGCCCGCACAAAAAAGAACCGCGGGAACTTTCCCCGCGGTCCTTGGATTCAAATCCTAATGTCTCCTATAGATGGCTTGGAACTAGTCGCCGAGCGCTTCTGAAACGGCAGGCTGTTCCACGACCAGAGGTGGTGGTATCGCTGCGCCGATCTCCTTCGCCGATTCACCCAATTTATTCAGCGAAATATCCCATGCGAGACCGAGAGTGCGCAATGCCCAGATGCCGTACCAGTTCGGATCGACCTCGTACCAGGTCAGCCCGTGACGCGCCGCCTGAGGCACCGCATGGTGATTGTTATGCCAGCCTTCGCCGAAGGTCAGAATGGCCACCCAGAAACTGTTGGTCGAAGTATCGCCGGTGACGAATCGCTGCGAACCCCACATGTGCGTCGCGGAGTTTACAAGCCACGTCGAGTGGAGGCCAAAAACAGTCCTGAAGAAAATGGCCCACATCAGATAGGGCAGACCGCCAAATTTGAGCAGCAGAATGCCTAGCAGAGTCAGGGGAATCCAGTGCCACTTGCTGATCCACACATGAAATTTGTCTTTGCGAAGATCGGGGACATAGGGAAGCAGCGAGTCCAGCTTGTTATGCATCGCCTTGCCCGTCATGATCCAGCCCATGTGTGCCCACAGACCGCCGTCGCGAGGCGAGTGCGGATCGCCTTCCTTGTCCGTATTCTGGTGATGCATGCGATGCGTTGCCACCCAGAAAATCGGTCCGCCTTCCAAGGCGAGCGTTCCGCAAGTGGTCAGGACATATTCCATCCACTTCGGAGTCTTGAAGCCGCGATGAGTAAGCAGCCTGTGATAGCCCATTCCGATTCCAAATCCTCCGGCCACCCACCACAGGAAAAAGGACACCAGGAATGGCTTCCATCCGAACATAAATAATGCAATCACGGCGCCAACATGGAACGCAGCCATGAAGGAGGTCGTAATCCAGTTCACGGGACGTGTAAATGTCTTGTCACCCTTGAAGATATTCGCCATTCGATGTCCTCGGATTGAATCTTGTTTGGGATCGATATTACTGTCACGAACTTAGCATGCCGGGAATAAGTCCTTTGTAATACTTGTGTAATTCCTGAAAGGTCGGACCAAACGGGCACGGGCATTCGAATAAAGAATGAGAGGTTAATTTCCTGTAGCTGCCGAAAAAATGCTTGCCCATTGAGGCGAAAGGGAGCGAAACCTGTCCAGCGATCCTGTCGCCGGTAGGTCCTTCCGGTCCAGCGCCAGTTTTCGCAGCGCGTCCGCCGCTTCCTTCGGCTCGATGTGCCAGGTGTTATTTGCCGTGGTGGGAACGACGCCGGTGCGGTGCAGATATTCGGCAATCAGTTCGCGGATCTCCTGCGTCGAGCGGTAGGTTACCGGCAATCCCTTATAGACTTCGTACCGGCCGCCCCCCCCGTATCGGTAATTGTTGGTAACCACTTGAAAGTTATGGGTTTCGTCGATCGGTTTGCCCTTATACATTAAATTGAGGATGCGATGTCCCTCAGGCTCACGCAAATCGATTGTGTAACTGACGCCCGCGGCCGTATCGGTGTCGTAGTTCGGCAGCTTCAGCTTTTGTCCTACCGGCGTAGGCCATGCCTGATAGGCAGTGGCGGCATGTTCCAGCGCCTGGCGGACTTGTGCTCCCGTCATCTGCACGGTAAAGAGAGTATTGTCATAAATATAGAGCCCGGCAAGCTGGCGGGTGGTCACCCTTCCGGCTGGCATTTTCAGGGTCGTCAAAAAGAGCGTAGCCATGGAAATGTCGCCATGCCCGGCTTGGAGTTGCACGGTATGAATCAGGTCCGTTAACGGCTCGTCTTCGATGCGCGCGGTCGCCCCAATCATCTCCTTCGCGCAGGTCGCCACAGGAGTATCGAGGTACGCCTGTGTAGCCTGTTCATAGGGCGCGGCCAGTTGTGTGACCTCTGGATCGACGGCCGTATCCAGCGTAACGGGGATGAGTTCTGAATGCTTAGCCACAACGTGCCAGCGTCCGTCGGCATCACGAGCAACGTCCAGATCGATGCGTGCCAGCCCGCGCCCCCAATTCTTCGGCTGGGTCATCAGGACTCCATTCACGATGCGGTTCGCAAAAGACTGGTCGTGCGTGTGGCCGGACAAAATCGTGTCGATTCCCGGGACCTGATTGGCCAACTCAATCATCTGATTTTCGCCGGGTACGTCGATGTATTCCGACGGTGCCAGATTCTCAGGATCGGGGCCCAGACCGGAATGAGCAATCACGATCACCACGTCTGCCTTCCTGCGCACTTCGGGAATCACGCGTTGTGCTGCCGTAACGATCGATTCGAACTCGTATCCTTTATAGTTGGCCGGTAGCTCCCATCGCGGAATGCTCTGCGTAACAAAGCCCACCAGCGCCACGCGCACGCCCGCCACGTTCTTTATGATATAGGGATCGAAATGCTGCGGGCCACTTTTGTAGGTCTGCTTGATATTCGCCGCGAGAATCGGGAAGTGCGCTTCGCGCTTGGTTTTCCAGAGGTAGTCGAGCCCAAAGTTGAATTCGTGATTGCCCACCGCGGCCGCGTCATATCCAAGAGCGTTCATTTCCAGCATCATCGGATTCGGCTTTCCCGGCTCTTCCTTAGCGAAATAATACCCGAGCGGTGTGCCCTGAATGATGTCCCCTGCATCTAGCAGCAACGCGTTGGGCTGTTCCTTGCGTATGGCCCGAATAAGCGTGGCCACCTTTGCAAGTCCTTGCGCGACAGGCTTATTCGTAAAATAATCGACGGGCGCGATGCGGGCGTGCAGGTCCGTCGTCTCCAGTAGCGTGATGTGTACCGATTGGGCCCCCTGCGGTGCAGGTAGGGAATGAGCCGGAGTCAAAAGGAAGCACGCGCAGGCGAGCGCCGCGAGCAAAACCCTGCCGGTAACTACCGTTCGGGACGGCTTCATTTCTCATCCTTCTCGACCAGATTCAGCGACGCCGAATTGATGCAGTAGCGAAGGCCAGTCGGCTTGGGGCCGTCCGGGAAGACATGACCCAGATGCGCATCGCAACGGCTGCAGACCACCTCTTCGCGCAGCATTCCGTGGCTCACGTCTCGCTCCACTTCAATTTTTGATTCATCGACCGGCGCAAAAAAGCTCGGCCAGCCCGATCCGGAATGGAATTTCGTCTCCGAAGTAAATAAAGGCTGTCCGCAGCAGACGCAAACGTATGTCCCGGGCGTTTTGGTGTCTTCGTACTCCCCAGTGCCCGGTGGCTCTGTGCCTTTGCGCCGGGTCACGTGGTATTGCTCTGGCGTCAGCGTTTTTCGCCACTCTTCTTCGGACTTTCGAACCTTCTCGCTCATGGATGGCCTCTCCCTCAGCATCTTAACATTGACGGGAAATGGGAAGAAACAATGCGTAATTCGATCGTGTGGGTCTCACTGGTCGCCGCGATGGAATAAGAAATCGCTTGCCTTACTCGGCAAACAAAAGCAAGAATCGCGGCGGGTGTCGGTGGCGGCCAAAAGCCATTTCGAATAAATTCAAAAGGGTGCGGCGATGAAAAGATCGATTCGAATATCAATTTTTGCGGCGGCACTTGCCGCTTTGGCAATCGCTCTTGCTTTTTCCGCCCATGGACTCCTCGCCGGTCAGGCGCAGGCTGCCGGAAGCGAACCCGTTCCGGCGCTGATCCCATACGTAGAAGCTCATACTCACTTCGATTCGGACAATCCAGCAGGTTCAGTCCAAATCGCGCTCGCCGCACTAAAGCCCCAGAACGCCGCGATGATTTTCCTTCAAACGCCCCCGGATACGTTCGACCGCGCGGGCACAATTGACGCGGAAGTCATTCTGCCTTTCACGAAGAAGTATCCCGGCAAGCTGGGCGTCCTCGGAGGCGGCGGCAGCCTGAATCCGATGATTATGAAATCGGTTGCGACGGGCGACGCGGGGCCGGAAATCCAAAAGAAGTTCAAAGCTCGCGCGGAAGAACTCCTGCGCGCAGGCGTAATCGGTTTCGGCGAAATGTCAGCCGAGCATTTCGACGGGGCCACGCCGTATGAGTACGCTCCAGCTGACCATCCGCTCTACCTGCTGCTTGCCGATATCGCCGCGAAAAATGGGGTCCCCATCGACATTCACATGGAAGCCGTGCCGATGGATATGCCGTTGCCCGCCGGTCTGAAGTCGCCTCCCAACGCGCCGCAGCTGCATGCAAATATCGCCGCGTTCGAACGGTTGCTGGCGCACAATCCACACGCAAAAATTATCTGGGCGCACGCCGGTTCGGATAACACGGGCTATCGCACTCCCGATCTCTGTCGCAGGCTGCTGTTGGCGCATCCCAATCTCTACATGGAAATCAAGACCGATCCGCTCCTCAACGGCATAACCTATCCTCTTGCGGACGGCAGGATCAAGCCGGAATGGCTGCAGCTCTTCGTGGATTTTCAAGACCGGTTCATCATCGGCACTGACCAGCACTATCCTCAGCCAAAGACGCCGGAACAGCGCTGGCAAACGGCTGTGAACCTGTTGAATCAGCTTCCCGCTAATGTGCGGCAGAAGATTGCGACAGACAACGTGCGGCACATTTATCCTCGCGCGTACGCTCGAAATCGGGCAACATCTTCATCCAGCGCGGAAAAGAATTGAACCGTTTATCATCATCAAATTCCCGGAGGCGGATGGAAATGAATCGGCGTGACTTGTTCAAGAATTCTTTAGCGATTTCTGCTTTAACGCTCACTCGTGGACGTCTTCACGCTTCACCCGCGCCGCCCGCCGAATTTCCGAAGGCGCCCGGCCTCACCAAATACGTCGCCGATTTTATCGTCAACACGAAGTACGGAGACATTCCGGCGGACGTGCTGGATTTGGGCAAGAAGTCGATCCTGGATAGTTTCGGGCTTGCGTTGGCCGGCTCGAATTCCAGCATGGCCCCATTGGTGCGCAAATACGTTCAGTCGTTCGGACCCAGCATCGACAAGGCCAGCATCATTGGCACGGGCATGAAAGCTCACCCGCGCTTCGCGGCGTTTGCCAATGGGGTCTCCATTCATGCCGACGATTTTGACGACACTCAGCTCGCGGCAGCAAAAGACCGCATCTATGGACTACTGACGCACCCTTCGGTGAGCGTAGTCCCTCCCGCACTGGCGCTCAGTGAATTGACTCACCGTACAGGGAAAGACTTCATGCTGGCCTACCACGTCGCAGTCGAGGTCGAATGCAAGATCGCCGAAGCCATCGCGCCGCGCCATTACGATGAGGGGTTTCATACTACCGGCACGTGTGGATCGTTTGGCAGCGCAGCGGCGTGCGCAAAATTGCTCGGCCTCACCGCGTCACAAACGGCGTATGCGCTGGGAATCGCGGCGACCGAGGGCGGAGGCTTTCGCAACAATTTCGGCTCGATGACCAAGCCCTTCCAGGCCGGGCACGCCGCCGAAAATGGCACCGTAGCCGTCGATCTGGCCGCGCTCGGATGGACCGCCGCCGACAATATCCTCGAAGCGCCTCTTGGATTTTTTCAAGCCGAGGGTGGCACCTTCGATCCTGAGGCGATTGTCGGACGGCTCTCCAAGCCTTGGAATCTTGCCTCGCCGGGCGTTTCGATCAAGCCATATCCTTCGGGGTCTCTGTCGCATCCGGCCATGGGCGAAATCGCGCGTCTGATTCGCGAGAATGACATCAAAGCCGCCGACGTCGAAAAGGTCGATCTGGGTGCCAACCACGCGATGACGACTTCGCTGCTGCACCATCGCCCCACAACCGGATTGCAGGGAAAATTCAGCATGGAATATTGCCTGAGCATCCTTCTGCTGGATCGCAAGGCCGGACTGAATGAATTTCAGGATGCGATCGTGCAACGCCCCGACGTTCAGGAAATGGTCAAGCGCGTGAATTTCTACATCGATCCCGAAGCCGAAAATGCGGGCCTCGACAAGATGACCAGCATCCTGAGAATCCATTTGAAAAACGGGAAAGTGATATCGGGTCGCGCCGAATTTGCGAAGGGAAGCCCCGCCAATCCGATGACCTACGACGAGGTCGCCGATAAATTCAGGGGTTGCGGAGAATTCGCGAAGTGGCCTACGGCAAAAATCGAATCCATAATTCAATCCGTGAAATCTCTGGAAAATCTGTCTGACATGAAGAAAATCGCGGCAGCGCTAACCGTCTGATCTCCACATCCCGAAATATTTCGTGCTCCGGCAATTCATGCACCATGTGGAGGAATGATGGAAGCAAGCGCGCAGCGGAACGACCGGCCTGAAAGTGGCGACGATTCCGTTGCAGGTTTTGCGCGGCTCGGCATGGCCCTTGCCGATTGGTCGCAGCGCTGGTTCCCGGACGCGTTCGTCTTTGCGCTTGCCGGCATCGTCGCCGTTTTCGTCGCGGGATTGTTTCTGGGCGTCGCGACGCGCGATCTGGTGAAATTTTTCGGGGACGGATTCTGGAGCCTGATTCCGTTCACGATGCAGATGGCGATCATCATCATCGGCGGCTATGTCGTGGCCACATCGCCGCCGGTTTACAAATTAATTCGCTGGCTAGCAAGTATCCCCCGCACCCCTCGGTCGGCCATCGCCTTTGCAGCTTTTTTCTCCATGGCAATGGCGATGGTGAGTTGGGGTTTGAGCCTGATTTTCAGCGGTGTCCTGGCGCGTGAAATCGTTCGAAAGGTGCCCGGCATCGACTATCGAGCCATGGGCGCAGCCTCTTACGTGGGTACGGGCAGCGTGTGGGCGCTTGGACTGTCTTCCTCGGCGGCGTTGGTGATGGCGACTCCATCGTCGATTCCTGCAGCGCTGCTAAAAATCAGCGGGGTAATTCCTCTCAGCAAAACAATCTACACGTGGCAGAGCGTCGCCACCGCTGCAATTCTGATGATCGCCTGCGTGACAGTGGCCTACCTTTCCGCGCCGCCAACCTCGACCAAGACTGCGGAATCCTTTGGCGTGACCGAAGGACTCGAATTGCAGAAATTGGAAGAGCGGCAGGCTCCCGCCGAGTGGCTGGAATACGCGCCCTTGCTTTCCATTGTGATCGGAGTTCTCGGGTTTGCCTATCTCGCACAAATTTTCGCGGCGCGAGGCCCGCTCGCGGCTCTCGATCTGAACACATACAATCTCTTGTTCCTCATGCTGGGATTGCTGCTGCATTGGAGACCTCGATCGTTCCTGCGCGCAGTGAATAGTGCCGTCCCAGCGACGGCAGGAGTCCTGATTCAATTCCCATTCTACGGTGGAATTTTCGGCATCATCACGATGTCGCCGATCTCCCGCGAACTGGCGCAATTCTTCGTCCATTATTCGACTACCAGCACGTACCCGATTCTCGTGTCGGTATATTCGGCGGTCCTGGGAATGTTTGTGCCTTCCGGCGGGAGCAAATGGATTATTGAAGCGCCGTACGTCTTGCAGGCAGCCAAGGACCTTCACGTGAATCTAGGCTGGGTCGTGCAGATTTACAACACGTCCGAAGCCCTGCCCAATCTGATCAATCCCTTTTGGATGCTCCCGCTGCTGGGACTTTTGAAAATCCGCGCCAGAGACCTGATCGGCTTCGGACTTGTCTATTTTTTTGTGAACTCCGGATTAGTCTTATTTCTAATGTGGTTCTTCGCGCGGACATTTCCGTATGTTGCGCCGGCGATCCCCTAAATATAATCAATTGCGAAAAGAGATTTCGAGAATGGGCATTGTGGGTCGCGGCTTCAGCCGCGACATCAACACGCGAGTAGGGAAAGTGCTTTAGCCCCTGAATAGTGAAACCCAGCCGATCTACTTTCCCGGTGCAGGCTTCTGTTTCTCCAGCGGGGCGGTGATAACCTTATCGTAGGCCTGATATTCCCTGGGGCTGCAAATGAACTCGATGAAATTTTCCTTCTGAACCCGGTGGAAGTACTTTTTGAATCCGGGCCAGGACTTGTCTCCCCACGCTTTCGGATCGTAGTAGGTCATTTCAACCACCAGGTGATCGTGATCCAGAAGGCGGAAATGCTCGACCAAACGGAAGGCATCACTTTTTGTGTGGCCGACATTCTGCGTAATCATAGTTTTGCTGTTGTAACCAATGGTGTCCACCACCAAATCGTTTCCCTCCCAGCGGGCAGTCGAATCGCCCTCATAAGTGGGATCGATATCTTTGGGATGTTTGCGGTCCATCCAGAACGTTCGCCATTCGCGATGGTATTCGAACAACTGAAAGACTCGGTCTCCCTCACGCGTGGTCATCAGCTCCATCGAGCCCAAATTCGCGTAGTCGTACATCGCGGGAGTGGAAAGGGGTTCGCAATCCTTGGCAGGGTATTCTCCGTTGGCATCGTTCGTTGGAACGCCACTGGGGTCGGCGGAATAGCAGGGGTCGTTGTTATCCGGGCAGACATGCCCCGGCCGGTTCCAAGTCGGAAGATGGGTGCCGGTCAGCGCATCGTGCGAAATGGATTTGTAGAGCAGGTGCTGCTTTCCCCAGTCCGTCAGAGGGGGTTCCGGTATCTTCTGGTCGTAGCTGGCGAAATTTCGATAACTGGCGGTCGACTTGTCTCCAAGCCAGGTGCCGTTCAGGTCTTTCCGGTCGAATTTATAGGCGCTGCTCGGCCCGGAAGTAGCAGATGCGGGAGCGTTCCCATTTTGGGAATAAAGAGCCGGGGAGATCACCATTGCTGCAATTAAAGTCAGAACCGAACCGATGCAACGTGTTTTCATTGCCACCCCTCCGCAATCCTGTTTCGCAGTGATTCCCGCTAAATCCCGATCAAGCTTACTGGTTCGTATCCCCGCCGCCATTGCGTGCATGAGCGGGCAGCGTATGGCCGTCGGCTGTCACCACGTTCACCATCACTCCGCCCTTTAGCCCATTTTTTCCTGGATGAAAATTAATCGTCACCACATCTCCGGGCTTCAGCGAGTCGGAATTGATTCCGTCCGCCTTCATGTAGCGAACGGTTCCCCATTCGATGAACCAGTGTTCGACGGTGCCACTCGCGTCGGTAACGTCCACGCTGACGGTGGAGTGGGGATTCTGCAACATAAAGCTCGTCACGGTGCCTTTTAACGTCTGCACCGTGGTCATGTCGTATGCGGCATATCCGTGATGGGCGAATAGAGGGGCGGAAAGCATCGAAAGTCCCGCAAGTATTACAGAAAAGAGTGTCACTTTGATTTTCATTCTAAAACACCAATCCCCATTGTATTTTGAGAACGGCACAATATCGTGCTCACTCGTCTCATTGAGACCTGAAATCCGCTTGAACATGGAAGTTAATCCAATAATACGGCGAATTGCGCCGATTTCAAAATGGGAATTTAGTCGAAGATATCAGGAGAGTTTCGAAGTGGGAGGCAGAAATAATGCGCTTCAATAGCAATTCATTCCGGCGCTGTCGCACGTAAAATGAATCCCTCTGTTGTGAAACGTAGCCTGCATGTGTGCGTACAGGGAAAATGTTTGGGGCAGGGTCCAAACGTAGCGCCAATACCATTTTCGAATGGGGCCATGATTCCGCATATAGTGCGCGGCAACAGCTTCCACTCCGATTTCAATCGCACCTGCGACAATATATCTCTGCGCATCGGGACGTTGTCCGACGACAAACCGTGAAATACCGGCTTCAAAGCATGACGGGCACTTGTGAAAGTTGTCGAGAGTGGTCTTGCCGTCCGCAATCGACGCCGAAACCTGCGCCAGGGTAAGAACGGTCCAGCCCGGATCGCGAAAGGTAGCCAGATCCCGCACCGTCGCCCCGGTTTCGGCGGCGAGGCCCCTCGTAATCGAGGCGAACAGATTGGCTTGCTTCCCCGCATATACTGCGTGAAAAGACTCCTGGGCCGACACTGCCGGTGCAATGAGCAGGGCAATGCACAGAAACATATATCGCTTCATGTTCCCCCGGGCGGCGCCGTACAGGGAACTGAAGCATCCCCGCCCAGGCACCTGCGTGCCCCACATGGGTGATATCGTCAATTTTTAGGGAATAGTTAGCGCGAGGAAGGAGAAATGGCGAATTCTAAAGAAAATCCCCGCCTCCAACCCTTAGCGTTCGCTCAGGGCAAGAGGCGGGGATTTGATTCCTGCATTCGAATCGGCCGAACTACATCACCATCCGGTTCGGGAGGATGTAGTAGAAGAGCAAGCTGATTAGAATCAGATAGGCAAGGATGATTAGCGTCCAACCCATGTTGTGCCGGATCACCTGGCCTTCGCTTCGTACGAGCTTGCTGGTGGAAATTCCCACGCTGGCGGTCTGCGGCGCGATCGGTTTGCCCACTTCGGCGCCGACAGAATTAAACGTAGGCAGCATGAGAGCTGGCAGGCCCAGGAGCCTTCCGGTGATCATCTGCACGGGACCGAACATCGCGTTGGTGGCCGTATTGCTGCCGGAGAGCGCGACGCCGATCCAACCAAGGATGGGGGCGAGCACGATAAAGAATACGCCGATTTTCGAAAGCCCGAACGCCAGCGAATTGGCCATGCCCGTGAAAACAAAGATGAAGGCCAGTCCGAAAATGAAGAACGCAACTAGCAGCGCTCCCCACATCTGGTGAAACGTCTTGGCGAAAATCTTTTTCAACGCATCGAAGCCCGGACGCATGATGGCGAGGATGACGAGCCATGCAACCAGCGTCGAGGTCCCTGCACCGAAGGGATTAAAGTTGAAGAGCGATGTGACCGCTTTCCCTGTCACTGAAGACGTCGCGGAAACCGACAACTTCAGCCAACTGATTCCAGGCAACTTGGACCAGGGGCCGGTCCACGCAACGACCACAGCGATGAGCACGAGGTAAGGAAGCCAGGCCGTAACCGCCTCGCCGAACGAAACCAATTGGTCGTAATTGGCAGCTTTTTCCGATGAGAGTTGCAGCGGCTTTCCGCCGAATCCCCGGATCGTCTTGGGACGCCACATTTTCACGAAAAAGAAGAGAATCCAGAAGGAAACCAGCGCGCCGCTGATGTCCGGAAGATACGGCCCCAGGTAGTGCGCAACGGGCCATTGACCGGCGACGTAAGAGAGTGAGCCAATAATGGCCAACGGCCACGCTTCCAGCATGCCGTCCCATCCGCTGACCAGATAGATCAGCACCCAGGGCGGGAGCAATGCAAGGATCGCGACTACGTCGCCGATCGATCCTGATAACTTCATCAGCGGGAGGCCTGTTACGGCCGCCAGACCCAGGATGGGAGCCCCGAGTGCACCGTACGACACGGGCGCATTGTTCGCCAGCGCAGCCACACGGATGGCGTCCAGGTCGTCAATTCCCAGGCTCACCAGAATGGGCACCACGACGGCCCAAGGCACACCGAATCCCACAACGCCTTCCAGCAGGGCGCCGAACGCCCAGGCCATCATGATGGTCTGAATTCGAATGTCAGCGGTAGCGTGGTGGAGCATCCAGGTCTTGAACCGTTCGAAATTTCCGGTGACCACCAAGGTGTTGAAAATCATGATGCCCCAGAACGTGATCCAGTTGACCACCCAGAAGCCGTTCAGGCCCCCGTAAAGGTAGGCCTTCATGGTATTCACAAACGGCGCGTGCCACACGAAGACGCCCATCGGGATCGTAATCGCACCGACGACAATGGACGCCTGCCAAGCCGTCATTCGAAAGACGGCAAGCATAATCAGCAGTGCCGCCAGAGGGAGCAAGGCCACCAGTACGGTGAGCCAGAGGTTTCCCATTGGATCGAGAACCTGTTGAAACATCGAGAGTGTCCTTTCGCAGGAGCCTTATATTTTTCAACGTGGCCGCGTTGTTTTTGGGTAAAAGTCCGGGCAAACCAATATCACATCTACAGGTTACGTCAACTACATAATGAAAAATTCACACCCAGGGAGAATCCTGGCATTGGCGAATTGCCAGAAAATACTAAACTTAGGCGCTGACTGCCTGGCCGCCTTCGAGCTTGGCCGTCATGGTAATTTCCGCCTTCAGAAGCCGTGAAACCGGGCAGCCAGCCTTGGCATTTGCCGCTGCCTTTTCGAACGCTGCCGGATCCGCGCCGGGTATGCGCGCTGTGACGTCCAGATGAATCTTGGTGATCGTAAAACCAGCATCGAGCTTTTCCATCGTCAGCGATGCCGTCGTCTCCAGGCTTTCAGCCGTCATGCCGGCATTCCCGAGTTGGCCCGAGAGTGCCATGGTGAAGCAGCCGGCATGCGCGGCGGCAATCAACTCCTCGGGGTTGGTCCCGACGCCGTTCTCAAAGCGTGTCGAAAATGAATATTGGGTCCTCGACAGCACACCGCTGTCGGTCGAAATCGTTCCTTTGCCTTCTTTTAGCGAGCCGTTCCAGATTGCCGAAGCTTTGCGTACCATTTTGTTTCCTCCTAAGATTGCAGCCGGATAGCCGTTAGAATCGCAGGGCAGGAGTGTAGTTTTCAACTCTCCGCTTGTCAATGAATTGGTGGCCTTGGTAGTGTCCTAAATTTAGAGAGATGCATTCCAAGAAATGTGAGGCTGCGATGTCGGAGCCTGGCCTGGGAACGCCAATCTCCCGATTGGCGTCGGTAGCGAGGCACAAAACGCCAATCGGGAGATTGGCGTTCCCAGGTTTCATCCGTTGGCACCCGAGCTCAAATTTGAAATGGGATACTACCAAAATCCGAAAACAGTTTATCCTATTTAAAGAGGCGTGAGATTCTGATGGGTATGAAGCCGATTCGAATTATTCCTCTGCTGGTGATATGCACCCTTTGCGCGCCGCTGTTGCGCGCTGATGAGGGAATGTGGCTGTTCAACAATCCGCCCTACAAAATTCTTCAGGACAAGTACCATTTCCAGCCGACCGCGGCGTGGCTCGAACACCTGCAAAAATCTTCGGTGCGGTTCAACAGCGGCGGGTCCGGATCGTTCGTTTCGCCGGACGGACTGGTGATGACCAATCACCACGTCGGCGCGGACTGCCTGCAAAAGATCAGCACGAAGGAAAAGGACTACGTAAAGGCCGGGTTCGCCGCGCCCAGCTATTCCGCGGAACCGAAATGCGTGGACCTGGAACTGAATGTTCTGATGAGCATTGAGGACGTGACTGGGCGCGTCACTACCGCGGTCGCTCCGGGAGTGGATTCCGCTACTGCGGAGAAGGCCCGCCGCGCCGCAATCAACGATATCGAAAAGGAATCGCGCGACAAGACCGGTTTGCGCAGCAATGTCATCACCCTTTACAACGGCGGCCAGTTTCACCTCTATCGTTTTAAGCAGTACAGCGACGTGCGCCTGGTTTTTGCGCCGCAAAAAGCTATCGCCTTTTTCGGTGGAGACCCGGACAATTTCGAATATCCGCGCTATGACCTGGATATCTGTTTTTTCAGAGTCTATGAGAACGACAAGCCAGTCCACGTAACGGATTATTTGAGATGGAGCTCGGCCGGCGCTGCCGAAGGGGACCTGATTTTCGTTTCGGGGAATCCCGGGCGCACCGAGCGTCAGGACACTGTCGCGCATCTGGAATACCAGCGCGATTTAGCCGTGCCGGGGGGGCTGAATATTCTGCGCCGCCGGGAAGTGATGTTTCGGAATTATTCGGACCGCAGCACCGAAAACGCGCGCCGTGCGGAGGACGAACTATTCGGCATTCAGAACAGCCGGAAGGCGTACCTCGGCATGCTCGCCGGCTTGCAGGACCCTGCCGTCCTCGACAAGAAAAGAGCTGCCGAGAAATCTCTGCGGGAGGCCGTCAGCAACGATCCGAAACTCCAGGAAGCCTACGGCGATGCCTGGGGCCAGGTTGATGGCACCTTAAAGACGCTGGTGAAGATTCGCGATGAGTACAACCTGCTGGGTTCGAGGCGCGGCCAGGCGTTCAATAGCGATTTGTTCGACACTGCCCGAACGCTGGTGCGACTCGCGGAAGAATCCGCAAAACCGAACTCTGAGCGCTTGCGCGAATTCTCTCAAGCGGGCCTCGATTCGCTGAAGCTGGAACTGTTTTCCGAAGCACCCATTTACGACGACCTTGAAACCGTGAAGCTGGCCGATTCGCTGGGAATGATGGCTGAAGTGATGGGCGCGGACAATGAGTTGGTGAAGACCGTGCTCGCCGGAAAATCGCCTCGCGATCGCGCCGCGGAACTGGTGCAAGGCACCAGACTCAAGGATGTCGCCGTTCGAAAGCAATTGGCCGATGGCGGCATGACGGTTATCGATGCTTCAAGCGATCCGATGATTCTCCTTGCGAAGCTTGTCGATCCCGAAGCACGTCGCGTTCGGCAGATGTATGAACAGCAGGTGGACGAACCGCAGCGCCAGGCGTACGGCAAGATTGCGAACGCCCGGTTTGCAGTCTATGGATCGAGTATCTATCCGGATGCGACATTCACGCTGCGGCTGGCCTTTGGCGAGGCCAAGGGCTACACCGAAGACGGCCGGAATATTCCCTGGGCTACAACACTGGGCGGGACGTTCGAACACGCCGCGGCGCACGAAAACAAAGGATCGTTCGAACTGCCGTCGATCTGGAAACTGAGGAAAGGGGGAATCAAGTCATCGACGCCTTTCGATTTCGTCAGCACCGCCGACATTATCGGGGGAAATTCAGGGAGTCCGGTGGTGAATCGCGACGGCGAACTGGTCGGAATTATTTTCGACGGAAATATTCAGTCGCTGGTTCTGGACTACATTTACTCGGACCAGCAAGCCCGCGCCGTGGCGGTGCATTCGGCGGGGATTCTGGAAGCATTGAGAAAGGTTTATTTGGCGGACCGATTGGTGGCAGAGATTACCGGAAAGAAATGACGGATCGCCTCTTCGACGAAGAGTGTTTCCATAAATAGCGGACTAAGGCCGACGTCACTGAGACTGCGATTCCCGCGAATGATTCATGGTAACGAGGGAATACAAGTAAAGCAGCACACCCGCGGCGATGAGCGAGCCGCCAGCGACGAAAAACAGGACGAAAGCGATTGGATGGACCCAGCGCAGACTGACAGCTTCCACGCACAGTCCCAGCAACAACAGAACGGCTGAAAGACGGAACGCTTTGGAGAACTGAATTTTTTCCACGCTCATTCCGCCGGCCTCCAAACTTTAAAGTTCTTCACTGTCTCGACATTGTGAATGGTGTCGTGGCATCCACTGGAAACGCAGGAAAGTTGATTGGTTTTCAATTGATCGATCATGGCCATGTGGACATCATTTTCGAATGAGCGAGCGCCGGAATGGCAGTGCAGGCATTCGCGGTTGTTGAAGGGCTGATACAGGTGGATGGGCTGCTCGGCTTTCCCGAAATACTGCACATAGACGTGATGCAATCCGTTCAGCTTCACCTTAAGGTTGCCATACATCGCGTAATCGGTATGGCATGTGTAGCACGCCTCGTCGGCAGGGATACGATGATTCTGGAAATGCGCCGCCGGAATATGCATCGCATCGTCGACGAAAAGGCTCTGGCCGTAGGGCTCCATGATGTGGCACGAGAGGCAGAAGCTGGTCTGTTTCGATCGCTCAAAATGCGTGGTGAGGCCCCAAACTCCGCAAAGAATCGGCAATGCGAAGAAGGCCACAAATGCCAGCATCTTCCCACCGACGGTAACTGTGATCGATGGACGTTGCAGGAACAAGAAGAGCAATAGGATCGTGATCCCTAAGAAGATGTAAAGGACGGTTTGTGGGGCTGGAATCATCGAAACTTGCTCTATTCCTTCAAATCAAAATGTGGATTAACTACTTTTTCTTTCCGAGGTCGTGGACGTAAGCCGCAAGGTCCTTGATTTCCGCGTCTTTCAGTTTGTCGGCGTACTTAGGCATCTTGTTTTTGCCATTGGCGATAATATTCGCCAGGTCGGCAACGGATTCCTTTTGCACGTCAGCGGATTGGAAGTCGTGGACGCCCATGGCTTTTCCGGCCGGAGTGCTACCTGCGCCGTCAGCTCCGTGGCAGCCCGCGCATTTTGCTTTGTAATTTGCCTCGGCATTCTGCGCTCTTATGGCTGGAACGCAAAAGACCAGCAGGGCGAGAAATAGAAAAACTTTCGTGCAAAGTTCGTTTATGCGCATTGAATCGTTCCTCCCAAGTTTGTTTCTATGTGCTGAATTGCGAGAGCCCACAGCAAGATACATCAGAACGCGTACCGGACAGAGAAAGTAATATTGCTTCCGTTAAAGTCCTGCGACGGCAGCGGCGCCAATCCCGCGGGATTGGCTATTCCGCGGTCATTGTACCCGTAATAATTCCACGAAGTTTTGTAGGACAGGCCATTGTAGATGTCGAAGGCCAGGCTAGCGGTTGGCTTCAGATAGTTGAAATCAAGAGTTCCGGTCGGCGACAGGGCGCTGAGAAACGTCGTATTGCCGCGAACGATCGTGCCGCTATAACCCAGTTTGGCAGTCACGCGCTTATACGGTTTCCACATCACGTCGCCGTAGGCGTAATGGTCCATGCTTGAATAGGAGGAAAGTGTGCCCAGAGGGCCGGTGGCTCCGGCGATTGGACACACCGCAGTGAAGGCTGTTGAGCCCGTGTCCGCGAAGCAGATCGCGGTTTGCGTGAAGACGTTCATGTAGGTGTATCCGAAATCCACCCACAGCTTGGCGCTCGGTGTGAGGGTTGTCGCAAAACTGTAGGCGCGGCCATGCTCGAGGTTGTTCACCATGGCGACATTGTCGCGGTTTTCGTGGATATCCACGGTGCCGCTGATGTCCGACCAGGCGGTGGGATTATAGTGCGCCTGAATCTTGTAGCTTTGCACTTGCCGGGGGCTAATACGCGTAAAGGAGTTGTCGTTATAACCGAACATTAAGACGGCGTTGAGCCGCAGTTTATCGGTGGGCCGCGCGGCGAAGCCAAGTATCGCCGCGTGTTCATGGATGTAATAGAGGTTCCGTGCGGTGTCGTTGGTTGCGTCGGGCATGAGAACCGCCGGTGAACCTTCCTGAATCGAGCCGTTAGGGTTCACGGTGCAAGCGGCAGGCAGGGCGCCAGCAACTACGGCGCAATCGCCGCGAGCTGCCAGGAAGTGGTTCGCCACTGTACCCGTAGCGCCTCCGGGGAAGTAAATTTCGCCCGTGTCGAAAGTCGCGCTGAAGTCGGAAATCGTGCGCGCTGTGAACATGTAGCCCACGTGCATGCTGAGCCGGCGGAAGAGGTCGTACTTCAGCTCAATTGTGTTCGAACGAATATTTTGTCCCAGGAATTGAGATACGAGTTCATTGGTAACATCCGCGAGGGAACTGGTGTTGTGTTGCGGGCAATTCGGACCGTTGTAAGGCGCGGTGGGGCATAGAGTCGAGAACGTAGCTACCGTGACAGGCGAAATGGGCAGCGCCAAGCCTGTCTGACCGGACGTCGGTGGGGTCGCAAATAAAGTTGTGTCGGCAGTCGACCACATGGAAGGGATGCGCCAGTTGTCGTACCGGAACTGATCGACGATGAATAATTTATCGGTCACGCGATATTCGCCGGACCAATCGGCGGTGACGGAGATGCGCTTGGCCTCCGCCGGGCCAGCAGTAGTGCTTCCGCGCGCAACCGTTCTGCTGGTCCAGCCATTGATGGCCTCGTTGAATCCTGTGACCGTATTGTTGCCGCTGCTGTAGCTGATGGAACCGTTCATCGAAAGATTTCGAATGTAGGAGGACTGAAAACCGAAACGTTCGGTGGGGAACGTGGATCGTGGATTTTGAACCTGACTATAGGACAGGTATCCGTTGCAATTGGAAGTGACGGTTGGGGGCGTGGTGGCGGCATTGGTGACCGGCACGGCGCAAGGGGAAGTGCCCACGAAAATCAGACCGAGATCCACAGGGGTGCCGTTGGCAAGCTTGTAGGTCAGATTGCTGTCCTTGAGAGTATTGTCAACCTTAGAGTAGGTCAGAAATTCATCGAAGGACAGCGTGGTCCTGGCAATCCCCCGGTAGTCAACGCCGAAGCGGTAGGCATTGGTGACCGTGCGAACATTCTCGGAAAGAAGCGGCTCGGTTCCACCCTCGACCGGCAGGTATGCGGGCCCATCGTTTGCGTTGCGGGAATATCCCAGCCGGAAACGGACGCTCGATTCAGGGAGCACCGTCAGGTCGTAATCCTGCATTTTGTGCAGCAAATCGAGCATGTGCGGGGAGTTGGTGATCGGCGTGGCAGGATTGAACGCCGATGGATTCAATGGATTTGCCAGCAGATTGTAATTGAAAATATTTTTGTCCTGCCGATAGAGTACGCGGAAATCGTACCACTTGTTCTTGCCGATCCGCAGGCGCGAGACGATGTTGGAGTCGCCACCGTAGCCAAAATTGCTGAAGCTCAGATTGTCGAACAAGATTCCCCGGTGGTCGATCGAACGCATGTCCACGGTGTAATCGAATAATCGAACTCCGGAGTTCAGGTTTTCAAAAGTCGCGTAGTTGGCCTGGTTTCCGCCGATCAGGCTGTCGCGGTAGCCGAATTCGACGGTCTGCTGGATGTTGTAATCGCCGGTATTTTTCCCGGCGGATTCTCCGGGCGTCTGGGCCAGTGCCCTGGAAGACGCCAAGCAGAATGAAAGAAGCCCCAGCCCTACCGCCAGTGCCGCCGAATACAACCGAGTTGATTGCCTGGTTTCCGACATCGTTTCCGGACTCCTGTGTGTGGCGCTGATCTCCGTGCTCCTCTGGCCGTTCCTGAAAATCATGACCGCCCCCTACTTGAAGAATGTGTGATCGACATTGGATCCATGGATCTGCGAGTGGCAGAGTGTGCAGGCCTGATACTGAGCAGCCTGGTTATGGAAGGATGGAGCGCCGGGGGCGTTTGCAAAGGATGTGGTATGGCACGACAGGCAAAGAATATTGACGTTGCTGACTTTTAGCATATGGATATTGGGTGAGCCGTGCGGCGTGTGGCATGTCTGGCAGCCTTCCACTTTTACCGGTTCATGTTCGAACGTGAACGGGCCTCGTTTGTCGGCATGGCACGTAAAGCAAACCGCGTCCTGTGCTGACGATGTTCGAACCTGCTTGGCTGCGACGGTGCCATGCGGATTGTGGCAGTCGCTGCACTGGATCAGGCCTTCATTCACACGATGACGGAAGGGCATCTGAAACTGGGCCTGCTTATCAGCGTGGCAGGTGTAGCAGAGGGCCGGCTGAGCTTTTGTCAGCAGGAATTCTTTCGTTTGAGCATGGTGCGGTGAGTGGCACGAAATACAGCTGACGTTGGCCTTGGCATGTTCAGAACTGACGGCGTTCATGTGTTGCGGCCCGCCGGCGTGGCAGGTCATACAACGATCGTCGATTTCCTTGGCGGAATGTTCCTTGAAGATGAAAATCTTGGCCTTATCGCCGCCGCCGGCGACATGCTCCGCGCCCGGGCCGTGGCAGCCTTCGCAGCCTTGATGCGAGGGGCCACCCTTGGTGTCGAGGGTGGTTTTCCAGTGCGGGGTCTTCTCCCAACTGTTGTATATATCTTCGTGGCAGGTCTTGCAGGTCTCAGCCCCGACATAGTTGGAGGAATCCGCCGATGCCGCGGCCGCTTTGTTCTGGGCTGAGGCCAGGCTCGAATGCGCCGCATTTCGAGGCGATGGCGCGCTGCTGGATTCCAGTCCGGTCAATAAGAAGGTTGAAATGAATAGGATTGCAAAGAACGGTGGTGGAAGAACTCTATTCCAACGTCTCATGTACCTCTCCAAGGTGACTCCTTTGGACCCCAATCACAGCGTTCAGTGCAATACTCGGCAATTATTGATTCCTCGTGGATAAGCTTCTGTGACGTTCATCACACTAAAATGTGATAAACCTCACGGACGCGAAACTTGTTTGGGCAGATCTCTAACGGAAGGGGGGCAGCGAGGCCTAGGAACCCTCGACAAGCTGTTCCAAGCCCAGCTTGTCCTTGATCGTGACAGTAGAGCCCTTTATTTGCAAGAGATTTTTCTTCTTGAAGTCCGCAAAGAGTCGCGTCACGGTTTCTCTTGAGGCTCCAATCATTTGTGAAATCTCTTCGTGCGTCAGGGTCAGAGTGAATTTGACGGAACCATTTTCCGATTTGTGGTTCGCGCTCCAATCCAAAACGAAGCGGGCTAGTTTTTCTCCGGCGGAGTGCGAAAGGCCAATCGTGCGCATTTCGGCGAAGGCCGATTGGTAGGTTTCGCTGAGTTCCTGCGCGACGCGCAGGGCGGCTTCGCCATGCTCCCGCAGGAAGGAGAGGAAATCGTTGCGGCTGATGAAATTCGCCTGCGTCGGTTCGATGACTTCTGCAGTGACTTCATAGGCTCTTCCGGAGATGGTGGCAGGCAATCCCAGTAAATCGCCCGGCTCGGAGATTCGGAGGATCAAAGTCTTGCCATCGGCAGACGAGGTTGAAAGCTTCACATGGCCGGAGCAGAGAACGAACACACCCCGGGCAGCCTGTCCTTCGACAAATAGGGTGGCACCCTTCGGATAGGTGGCCGATCCGGTGATTTCCGAGAGGCGTTGCAGCGCCGCCGGCGCCAGGTTGCAAAATAGCCGATCTTCCCGGTGCGGGCAGGTGACGCAGTTCTCGATGATGTTCAATCCATAGGGAGCGCGCATAGGGGTACTCGCCGAAAGTATACGCCCTCTTCCCTTAGATACAAAGCGGAAGCGACTCATCGAAGGTGTTTTGAGTGCCGACATTAGGTACTGAATCCTACCCGTATAAGATGGCCAATGACGGTTACAAAATCCGTGACCGCGGTCACGCTGCTATGTGAGCAGGGTCACATCCCTTGCGGGGCTATCCCAGCAGAATGAAGATGGGTTGGGAGGTGCAAAATGTCCAAGGATGCGAGGGACAAGAGGGATGCGCTGGAAGTTCTGAAGGCTGAACTTAATTTTCTGAAGAACGGCGGATACGGACGTTCGCCGCGCGAACCGTGGCGCGCGCAACTGATTTTCGAGGATTCCCCGTCCTGCATGAACTATGACTGCAAAGAGAATCCCAGGCCATGTGCTGAGTGCGCGCTGATCCAATTCGTTCCGCTCGATAAACGCAATGAGAAGGTTCCCTGCCGGCATATTCCGTTGACCCCGGCGGGAGAGACGCTGATGGAACTGTATCGCGGAGGAACGCAGCAGGAATTAGAAGATGCGCTGGCCGACTGGCTGCGCGCCAAGATCGCGCAACTGGAAAATGAGCGCGAAAAGAATGTGCCGAATAGTGCAACGGCATCGCACGGAAGTCTGAATTCGGCTGTAACGCATTAGGGAACGCCATCGTCAGAAAAAGTGGAGGTTATTTATGTTTCAGAACCTTCATCCAAAGTGCGCGAATCCTTCCTGCACGGTTGCTTTCGACTGGCTCGCCGGAGGCCGGCTCTTCCGGTTTCACCGCAAACCCGAACAATTTATGACTGCCGATGGGAAAACCAATCATTTGGGCAAGGCTCACCATGTGGAACATTTTTGGTTGTGTGAGAATTGCTCGCGGGCTTACACGCTGACGTATGATCCTGATAAGGGTGTTTCCATTCAACAGTTGCTCCGGCAGCTTACTGCGGCAAAAGAGAAGAAGATGCTGCCCTTATCTTGAAGAAATACTCTTGTGAGAAGACTTCAGGGCCAGTCAAGAATAAAGGGTTTGAAGTGGCATTTGGAACACATGCATCCCTGTGTTTAGAAGCGCGCGGCTGAAATTCGGAGGCAAACACGGCTCCGCCCGGTCATCCAATAATTTCAGGCTAACGGCACGTTGACGACCAATAGGCGCTTCGGTTCTTTTCCCACAGCGATCCGCGCGATCTCCCGTTGCGTAGCGGAATCGATAATGGAGACGCTGTCGCTGCCGCTGTTGCTTACGGTAACGTAACGGCCGTCCGGAGAAATCGAAATCCAATTGGGGCAATCGCCGGTGGGAACTTCCTTCGAAGTCTTTTTTGCGATGAGATCGTAGTCGTACACTCCGTTATCCGCGATGCTGGTCACCCAAAGATCCTTGCCATTGGGGGAAAGTGCCAGGCCGTGCGTCATCGTATCGTCCGGTTCGGTCTTGCAGGCGTTGGGCGGCGCAGGAGGAAGTTCGACCCGCTCCACGATTTTTTTCTCCGGAATGCTCGCAATCGCAAATCCATGCAGATAAGAAAGCGCGACATAGGCCGTTTTCCCATCGCGGGAGACGTCGAAAGGCCGCGGGACGCCGCCGACCGGAATCTCCGAGTTGAAATCCATCGTCTTCAGGTCAATGCCTTTGATTTCCTTTTCGCCGATCGAGGAGCAGTACATGTCGTCATTGTCGCCCCGATTGACGCAGTTGTGCGGCTTCTTAATGGGCAGCACTTTCACGACTTTTTTCTGCATCACGTCCACAATATCCACGCCGTTTTCGTGGTTGATGGGAGCTGCCACATATCGGCCGTCCGGCGTCACCGCGCATTGGTTGGGCGTTCCGGTGAGGGCAATCACGCCAATCACTTCATTCGTTCCGGTGTCGATCATCTTCAGGCTGTTCTCGGATTCGATGGTCGTGAACAAGCGGCGGCCATCTGCCTGCGCGCAGACGCCGTGGACAGCCGCTCCGACTTTAATGTCGGCGATCACTTTGCGAGTGGCGATGTCAATCACCGAGATATCGTCGGCCTTGCTGTTGGTTGCGTAAATCCTCATTGCGCTGGTGGCGTTTTTGGGAGCGCTCCGGGCGATGGCGGCCGCAGCTAACGCCAAAGTCGCGATCTTGAACAGCGCAGTTGTAGTTCGCATCGTTCTTTCTCCTGACTGAACCGGAATTTCTATATTATCTCCGGGGAGCTTAAATTGGAATTGCGGATTAAAATGTGAATCCGCCCGAGAGCTTCATTTTCTGTTCTCGGGCGGATTCTTTTATTTGGGCATGTCTGCCGATGCTAGAACCAAAAACGAACGGGTTGAAACCTGTTCTACTTTTTCATGGGCGGATCGCCACTTTGATGACGCCGTCCTGCCGTTCGCCGAAGAGTTTGTAGGCTTCGGTGATTTTGTCCAGCGGGAAAGTGTGGGTGATTAACGGGACTAAGTCGATGCGTCCGTGGCGGACCAGTTCCATTAGTCTGCGCATACGTTCTTTGCCGCCGGGGCACAGCGTTGTAATGATTTTGTGATTTCCGAGTCCCGCGGCAAACGGCTCCAGCGGTATGGAAAGTTTTCCGGAATAGACGCCTAGGCTCGATAGCGTTCCGCCTGCTCGCAGTACGCGCAGGGCGCTTTCGAACGTGGCCTGTGTTCCCAGGGCTTCGATGGCAACGTCAACTCCTTTGCCTCCAGTCAGTTTCCTGATTTCAGCGACTACATCTACTTCGATTTGGTTCAGAACAATGTCGGCGCCCATGCGCTTAGACATGCGGGTTCGAACCGGATCGGATTCTACGGCGATGATCAGGCCCGCCCCTTTTAGCTTTGCGCCGGCGGTGGCGCATAGGCCGATTGGGCCTTGCGCGAAGACAGCTGCGGTGTCTCCAATCTGGAGGTCGGCGCTTTCCGCGGCGGAAATGCCTGTGGATGCAATGTCGGCCAAGAGCAATACCTGTTCGTCCTTCAGGTCGTCGGGAATCTTCGCCAGGTTGGCCTGCGCGTTGGGGACGAGCAGATATTCCGCCTGTGCGCCATTAATGGTGTTGCCGAATTTCCAGCCGCCAATGGGGCCGCCGCATTGCGCCAAATCTCCGCCCAGGCAGAAGTTGCATTGCCCGCATGGGGTGATGGCGCCTACCAGGACGCGGTCGCCAACTTCGTAACCGCTAAGACCGACGCCCAGTTCATGGATCACTCCAACCGGCTCGTGTCCGATTACCAGGCCGGGGTGGACAGGGTATTCCCCCTTGAGGATGTGCAGATCCGTTCCGCAAATCGTTGTGAGCGTGACGCGAATTACAGCCTCGCCCGGCCCGGGCCGGGGTATGGGAACCGTTTCGACGGATATTTCGTTCGGCCCGTGGAAGACCAAGGCCTGCATGGTGGTGGATGATTTCCTTTCGGGTAAAACCGAGGACGCAATCGTAGTGGACATGATGTACTCCTTTGCTTAGTAAGCAGACTATTGCAGCGGAGAGAAGATTTTGATGTGACCAATGTCACATAAACCGGTGCGATAGATCACGTGCAGAACTACAGTGTGAGGATAGCCTCGACAACGCTCATGTCTGTGCTCTTTTGAACACGGAAGCCATACCGGGCAGCCAGTTCGCGCATGCCCAGGTTTTCGGGCAGGATTGTGGCGACGATGCTGCTAAGCCTTTCGTCGCGCGCCACCTGGATCAAGCGTCCCAATAATTCGGTGCCCAACCCGGCGTGTTGAAACTTATCGGCCACCAGCACGGCTACTTCCGCCTGGCCGCTCTCATGTTTTCTAGTGAGCCTTCCCACAGCGATGATCTCGCGCTCGCCGGTGGATGGATTGGCCCAGTCCGCTACCAGCGCCATTTCCCGGTCGTAGTCGATGAAGCATTTGCGGATCAACCGGTTATGCGCCACTCGCGAACTGAGATTTTGCATGTGAAAGAAACGTAGATAGATGCTGCGTTCGGAAAGCGCCTCATGGAATTTCACCATCGCAGGTTCATCTTCAGGTCGAATCGGCCGGAGCAGGACCTGCATTCCGTTTTTCGTCGTCCATGGCGTCACATACTTAACGGGATAGGGCCTGATGGAAGGGCGGGGAAGATTTTCTTCCGAGGTGTCCGGATTTTGGAGAACGACGCGCGCGTCCAATGCAACGATACGCTCCGGCGAAACCAGCAGGGGATTGATATCCATTTCCTTGATCCAGGGTTGCTCGACCACCATCCTGCTGAACAGAACCAGCACATTTTCGAGCACGGCCATATCCACCCCTGCGCGTCCTCGAACGCCCTGCAAGGCGCGGAATATTTTCGTCTGCTCCATGAGTCTTGTGGCCAGCGTCGTGTTTAGCGGAGGAAGCGCGAGGGCGCGGTCGCGATAGACTTCGACCAGTTGCCCGCCGGAGCCATACAAAATGACGGGGCCGAATTGGGCGTCCACGCTGCTACCCAAAATGAGCTCGTAGCCTTCGAGCTTGAGCATGGGTTGTACGGTTACGCCCTGAAAATGTTCCGCACCAACTTTTTCGTGGACGGCGATTTCGATTGCACGATAGGCCTGTCGGACGCCCTCTTCGTCTGGCAAATTGAGTTTCACGCCGCCCACGACGGATTTGTGCGTGATTGTCTCGGAATTGAGTTTTAGCACGACAGGAAAACCGATAGCCTTTGCGAACGCAGCTGCTTCCGATTCATTTTTCGCAAGTCTTGTCTCGACTGTCGGAATCCCATACAGGGCCATCACTTGCTTCGATTCCGCCTCGGTCAGGATCGTCCTGCCGGCGGCTCGGATTGTTTCGAGCAGAGCGCGAACCTGGGATTGCGTCTTGCCGAGGGACTCCGGATTTTCAGTGGAAAAGGGCGTCTCGTAAATCCCGCGTAGGTTGTAGCTGTATTTCCACATGTTGGTGAAAACGCGGGCGGCTGTATCCGGGTACGAGAAAGTGGGGACGCCCGCGGCGTTCAACGTTGCGATGCCGGGCGCAACGCTCTTGCCTCCCATCCAGCTAACCAAAACCGGCTTGCCGTAAATTGTTGCATGCGACTTCAGTCGCTCGGCTACATGTTCCGGGTCGGTCATGCCCTGCGGCGCGAGAATCACCAGCAAGCCGTCGCTATTCGGGTCCTTCGCCGCGATTTCCAGAGCCTTCGCGTATCGTTCGGGATCGGCGTCGCCCAAAATGTCGATGGGATTTCCGTGACTCCAGTGGGGAGGCAGGAGTTCGTTGAACGCGTTGAGCGAATCATTCGAAAGGGAAGTCAGGCTTCCGCCTGTGGCGAGAAGTGCGTCGGTCGCCAGAACTCCCGGGCCGCCTGCGTTCGTAAGGATCGTCAGCTTTGGTCCGCGCGGGCGCGGCTGCTTGCCGAGGACTTCGGCCATATAGAATAGGTCGGCGATGCTCGATACGCGGAGGACGCCGCATCGCCGCAGTGCTGCATCGAACACTTCGTCGCTGCCGGTCATCGCTCCGGTATGCGAGCTGGCTGCCTTCGACGCCGCCTCTGTCCGTCCCGCTTTGATCACGATGATGGGCTTGCGCAACGCGACCTCGCGCGCGGCTGAAAGAAACGAGCGCGCATCGCCGACGGACTCCATGTAGAGAAGAATGCTTTCCGTGGCCGGATCGTCGCCGAAGAAATCGATCAGGTCGCCCCAGCCGACATCGAGCATCGACCCCGTCGAAACGATGGCGCTGAACCCGACTTGCTCCTCCAGGCTCCAATCGAGAATCGCCGTCAGCAGAGCTCCACTTTGGCTCAAGAAGGCGACATTCCCGGGACGCGCAATTTCCTGCGCAAACGTAGCGTTCATCCCCAAAGCCGGATTCATCACACCCAGGCAATTCGGTCCGATCAGGCGCATTGTGCCGCGGCGGAGCTGCTGCTGAATTTGAAGTTCGAGCGCTGTTCCTTCCGGGCCGCGCTCCTTAAAGCCCGCAGAAATCACTACGGCTGCGCGGACGCCGGCATCCACGCACTCGCCGATTACGCCGGGCACGGTTGGAGCCGGGGTCACGATGATGGCGAGGTCCATTTTTTCGGGAATGTCGCCTATTCTGGAGAAGCATCGAAGACCGAGCACTTCGGTCCGCTTGGGATTCACGCCGTAAACCCGCCCGTGGAAGGAAGCGTTGCGAAGATTTTCGAGTAGTGTGCGGCCTACCGTTCCGGGACGGTCGGTTGCGCCGATGACCGCGATCGCGTTCGGGGCGAACAGGCTATCGAGCGCGGAGCGTTTGTCAGCGTTCAAATCTTCTGTGGGATTCATATCGCATACGCGCCTCTGGTTCGGGAATCGTGCCGGTAAGAATGATACGGGAGGAGAAAGAAGTGCGCACGCCTAGAATACACAATCTTACGCGAAAAGGACGGCTCAGGACCCTAAACTCACCCGGGGTTGAGAGGCGCGATTTGGAACTCACTAGATCGATTGCCTCTCAACCCCGTGGACTGCCGTGCCGCTTCCTCATCCGCGAACGGTTAAGACCGGGCACTGCGCCTGAGTGACGATCCGATGAGCCGTATGCCGCAACAGGTGAGTTGTCGCACCCATGTGGCCTCCGGCGCTGCGGACGCCAAGAACGATCAGGTCGGCGCCGAGAGCGATGGCGGTTTCCATGATTTTGTCCGCCGGTTGCCCCTGCGCCACTTTAAAGTTCGGCTCGCACCATAGCCCTGCTTCGGAGGGGATCAGCGCTTTCAATTGCCGCTGTATGGATGCCTCGTACTGCTCAGCGTGGACCAGGTCTCCGGGCTCGGGCTCCTTCACCACGTGGAGCAGGGTAAGCCGCGCCGCGTGTTCCTGCGCGAGGGACATTGCAAACGGCAGGGCCGCGAGGGACTCCGGAGAAAAGTCGGTCGCGTAGAGGACCTCCTTCATTTTCAGTCGTCGCTCCGTATCATGAGAAACATGCGGACCGACCGTCAACACCGGGCACGGGGCGCTGCGGAAGATTTCTTCGGCCACCGAGCCGAGCAGAGCCCTGCCAACACCGGTGCGTCCGTGCGTGCCGATCACGATCAGATCGATCTTTAGTTGAACCGACGCATCGATCAGTGCGGCGGAGATTGCCGCGCCGTTGGTCGGCCACGGATCGCCGTCGCTGATCGTAACGTCATGCGGAAGATCGGCGAACATTTCGTCCATTTGTTGTGCTTCCAGCTTGGTCTGTTCCTCAGCTACCGCCATCATCTGCGGTAACGCTTCGGCAGTAACGATCGGATAATTGGAGGGGAAGCGAACATGCAGCGCGTGTACCTTAGCGCCGTATTGCTTTGCCAACCCTTTTGCGTATGGCAACGCTGCCTCTGCGGATGATGAAAAATCCGTGGCGTAAAGAATATGTTTAAGGGAGATCCTTGTTTGAGTGCCGGTTGCGTTCATGGTGTGCCTCCTGTTGATCTATGAATACGCCCGCTACTTTCAGGATGATGTGATGCTCGTCACAGTCCGAGGTGATTGGACTCACTTAACGGGAATGAGGTTCCTGCTAGGTTTTGTTTGCAAGATGTTGAATCACCCATTTCTGAAGGGAGGGAGGGAGGGCGATCACTCGCCAGTGCGCGAGGATCGTCGTTGTCGGAGGCTCCCTCCCTTCCATTGGGTGCCGGGAGTAGGGAGGCGATCATGCGCGCACACTATGCTTTTGGGGTACTTGGTCTGCTATTCGTTGGGAGCGTGTTGAATGTCCAAGGCCGGCCTGCCGTGGATAAATCGCAGCTTCCTGCGACGTACGTTCCTTCTGGCGAGTCGATGTACAAGGAATACTGCGCGGCGTGTCACGGCCCGGAGGCCAGAGGGGACGGTCCCTTTGCTCCTTTGCTGAAGATGCCGCCGCCGAATCTCACTACGCTGGCCAAACGCCATGACGGAAAGTTTCCGTACGATTACGTGTCGGACATTCTTCGCTTTGGAGCGCGACCGAACATTCTTCACGGTTCGGCGGACATGCCGACCTGGGGTCCGATCTTCCAGTACATCGATAAGAACAACGAAGCAGCCGTGCAGCAGCGGATCAAGAATCTGAGCAACTATCTGGCGTCGTTGCAGGAGAAGTGAGGGCCGAGGTCCGGTTTCGAATTGGGCAAAGTCGGGGTGCCCCACACGCAGGACCGACGTTTTGGTCGCGCCGCTCCGCCTTTCCGAACTGCGGAAAAAGCCCCCCCAAGATTGTTATTCTGAGCGAATCGAAGAATCTCTCTTGATCTCCAGCCCGTTCTTCTCACAAGCAGGGGATGCATATCTCAAATTGGGCACGCGGTTGTTCAGGAAGCCGTCGGTCTGAGACGCGGCTGTAGGGGCACGACAATGTCGTGCCGCTACAACTGTGATACTGCTACAAACTATCGATTTACATTAACTACGCAGGTTATCGCGAACGGTTTGGTGAGAAAGTCAGGCCAGTACTCAACCAAGAGGGATTCTTCGCTTCGCTCAGAATGACAATAAAGTGGGTTTTTCCGTACCCTCTTACGACGGGAATAATCGTGGCGTTGCTCCGGAGACCACGGTGATCGGCTCCAATACCGGATAACACTCGACCAGTGTTTGCGGCGCCTCGACCGGCCTCTTCGTCAGCATATGAATCAACTGTAGCGCGTTGACGATACCCTTGCCCTCGAAGTGATTGTTTGTCACCACAAATGTGGATTCTCCGGTTTGCGCGACTTTTTGCACGCGCTCCAGCCACGGTTCGAGTTCTTCCGATGAATAAAGGTAGTTGTAGCGCTCCGAGGATGGGGTCTCCGGTTTATTGCTGAACCAGGTGTCATAGCGGCGTCCGTGCAGGCGAACGTAGCCGACCGGGCTGGTGGTTCGCTCGGATGGCCTGATCGAGCGGCCAATGACGGGCTGGTCGATGTTACAGAATCCGACGCCGCGTTCCGCCAGCCATTCGTATACTTCCGGCTTGTCCCAGGAACTGTGGCGGACCTCCACGACGATGGGAAAATCGCGGAACTTATCGACCAGCCGGTTTAGATATTTTAAATTTTCAGGATCGTTCTTGAAGGACCACGGGAACTGTGCCAGTAGAGCGCCTAATTTTCCTGCGCCGTGCAGCGTTTCCATTGCGGGGCGGAAGGCCTTTTCATTCGCCGCGCTCAAATCGCGCGTGTGCGTGAATTCCTGCCAGAATTTTGCGGTGAATAGGAAGTTCTTGTTGGCGGCTATACGCGCGATCCAGTCCTGCGCCGTGGCGGCGGGGATGGGGCGGTAGAAGGTTACGTTCAGCTCGATGGTGTCGAAGTATCGCGCCAGGAATGTGGCTTCATGGAAGCCCGCCGGTTTTCGTTTGGGATAGACGATGCCTGACCAGTCCTTGTAGGACCAGCCTGCCGGGCCTACGCGAATTGTTCGGTTTGTTTTCTTCTCGGGCATGCAATTTGTCCTTCCTCACTTTATTGTATTTCAAGCTGGCGCTTCGAGCATTTTTGCAGCGATTTTCGTGGTGCCGGCGTCCCGTCGGCGCCATGTGGGATTTGGTTTGCAGCATTTCCTGGGAACGCCAATCGGGAGATTGGCGTTCCCAGGTGACAATTCCGACTCCGTCTTACGGTTGACGCAGGAATTGCATTTCGCTACTCTGAATATACCCTTCCAGTTGCAGTTCCACTTCCGGTGGAACCGCCGCTTTTCTCTATGTACTAATCGAAGTCTCCCTCTCTGCTGGTGTCGCTGATCTGCGTTTGGCGGCGGACCGTCATTCGGTTCGCGGACGTACGTTGGACGGTGGCCGAATCGTGTCTCAGGAAAAAGGAAAAATGGCTAACGATACCGCATCCACCAAGAACCTCAGAATCCTCACAATGCGGACGCGTCCGTTACTGGCGCAACTTCTGCCGCTGGCCGCAGCGGTTCTGCAATGGGCGTTTTGGCAGGTTATGAAACCACACATACTGGTTCTCTTTTATCCGGCCATGTTGCTAAGCACCTGGATCGGCGGCCTGCCCGGCGGCATCGCCGCCACCCTATTGTCCGCGTTCCTGGCTTTGTACATTTTTGCTCCACCGTCATTCTCGTTCCTTGTGGAAGATCACTGGAATTATTTAGCCCTCGGAGTGTTTGTGAGTGTGGGAATCCTATTTAGTTTGGTTCACGATCGCCTTCGGAAATCGATCCGGCAAACAGAGCTTGCCCTGATGGCCGCGGATGCGGCCCGCGAAGAGTTGGAAGCGCGAGTTCGCGAGCGCACTGCGGAGCTACACAAGGCCAACCAGCAGTTGATCGACAGCGAAGAGCACATGCGCATGCTGATCTCGGAAGTGAAAGACTACGCGATTTTCATGCTCGATCCCTATGGACGGATTGCCAGTTGGAATGAAGGGGCGAAAAGAATCAAGGGTTATGAAAGTGAGGAAATAGTAGGGAAACATTTCTCGATTTTTTATTCGGCGGAGGAGCAGGCTTCCGGCAAGCCCGACAGGGAATTGCAGGAAGCGGTCGCCAAAGGCCATTACACCGAGGAGGGTCTTCGCCTGCGCAAAGACGGCTCCACATTTTGGGCCAGCCTGGTGATTACTCCGCTGTACGATAAATCCGGAAAATTGCGGGGTTTTTCCAAGGTTACTCGGGACACCACGCTTCGCAAAAAGATGGAGCAAGAACTGCGCACTTTGGCAGCCGTCGCCCAGAACAGCAAGGATTTTATTGGGATCTGCTCTCCCGACATGGAAGTTGTGTTCCTGAACGAAGCTGGACTGCACATGGTGGGGCTGGATTCTCTCGAAGAGGCTCGAAAGACCGTGGTGATGGACTATTTCTGGCCCGAAGACCGCGAGAAGATTGAGAAGCTGGCGGTGCCGGTCCTTTTGTGCGAAGGCAGTTGGCGCGGGGAAGTGCGCTTCCGCAACTTCAAGACAGGCGAGCCGATTCATACGGTCTGGGACGCCTTTGCCATTCGCGATGAAAGCGGTAATACCACGGGTTATGCCACCATCAGCCCCAATCTCGGGCGGTATAAGCAGCTTCAGGCAGCTTTAAGCGAAGCCGACAAACTGCTGCGGGATAGCCAGGCCCGGCACGCGGGAATTATCGCCTCGGCGATGGACGCGATTGTTACTGTGAATAGCGAACAAAAAATCCTGGTGTTCAATCCCGCCGCGGAGAAAATGTTCGATTGTCCCGCAGTTCAGGCGCTCGGCCAGCCCATCTCGAAATTCATCCCGGAACGTTTTCGCATGGACCACAGCCAGCATGTCCGGAAATTCGGCGAGGATGGATCGACCAGCCGGGCCATGGGCGCGCTCAATTCGTTGTCGGCGTTGCGAGGCAATGGCGAGGAGTTTCCGATCGAAGCCTCGATCTCGCAGATGGAATCGAACGGGAAAAAACTATTCACGGTCATCGTGCGGGACATCACCGAGCGCGTAAGAGCCGAAGAAGCCCTTCGCCGAAGCGACGTTACGCGGACCGTTGCTCTGGAATCGGCTCAGTTGGGGGAATGGCAAATCGACCTTCGGACGGGTGTGGCGCAGCGTTCCCTGTCCCATGCGCGCATCTTCGGTTATGCGGATAATTCACGGGAGTGGAACTTAGCTATTTTCTTTGAGCACGTTCACCCGGAAGATCGGGAAAAGGCTCAGAAGTTGTACCGGGAATTTGCGGAGCTAGAGAAGACAATGGACTTCGAATGCAGGATTGTGCGGCGGGACAAGACCATTCGATGGATTTGGGTAAGCGGGACCCATTATAAAGATCATGCAGGCAGAACCACACACTTGATGGGCACCGTGGCCGATATTACCGACCGCAAGCGCGTGGAAGAGGCGCGCATCCGCTCACAGAAGCTGGAAGGTCTGGGCACACTGGCAGGTGGCATCTCGCATGATTTCAATAACATTCTGCTGGCCATCTCCGGAAACACCAGGATGGCGTCCGGCGACTTGCCGCCGGATCATCCCGCTCAGGAGAGTTTGAAGGAGATTACCAAGGCCGCGTCACGCGCCGCGGATTTGGTCCGCCGCATCCTGGCGTTCAGCCGTCCGCAGGAATTGAAGCAGGATTTTGTGCAGATTCCCTCGCTGGTCGAGGAAGCGCTTAAACTGTTGCGCGCCACCCTTCCTGCCGGCATCGAAATTCGGACCGATTTCATGGAAAATCTGCCGGCTGTGAACGTCGATGCCACGCAAATCCATCAGGTAATCGTCAATCTGGCCGTCAATGCTTCTCACGCCATCGGCTCCAAAGAGGGATTGCTGGAGTTCAAGGTCCGTCCTGCGTATGTGCAGGACCCCGAGACCAGCGCGTCGATGGACCTGCCGCTAGGCAATTACGTTCGATTGTCGGTCAGCGATAATGGATGCGGCATGAACCGCCGCACGCTGGATCAGATTTTCGATCCCTTCTTCACTACCAAGGCGCCGGGTGAAGGCACGGGACTTGGGCTCTCCGTGGTCCACGGCATTATCACCAATCATGGTGGCGCGATCCGCGTTTATAGCGAGCCGGAAAAGGGGACCGCGTTTCATTTGTATTTTCCGGCCGCCGAAGGTACTGCGGAGGCTGCGCCTGCGGCGGTTGTCAACGGCGTCCATCAAGGGGGAAATCAGCACATTCTTTATGTGGATGACGATGAGGGCCTGGTGTTTCTCGGCACGCGTATGCTCAAGCGGCTGGGCTACCGCGTGACGGGCTATACCGATGCCAGTATTGCCCTTTCGGAGTTTCGCGCGAGACCGCGGGAATTCGACTTCGTCGTGTCGGACTTGTCCATGCCGCGCATGTCGGGGCTGGAATTCGCCCAGGAAATCCTGGCCATTCGTCCGGATATCCCGGTTGTGATTTCCACGGGCTACATTCGCCCCGAAGACCAGGAACGGGCGCAGGCCATCGGCGTCTATAAATTGATTCAGAAGCCGCACACCATGGAGCATCTGCAACAAACCCTCGCGGATGTCTTCGCGCGAACGCCGGAAACGGTCAAACAGGCTCCGTAGTAGTCCGAATTTCTTGCGTCAAACTATGCCGGCAAAATGGAATACATTGGAGTTCGATAGGGCGGTGTTTCCGGTGGCGCCGGCGTCCCGCCGGCGGGTTTGGTGAGGTTCGTAACGCGCAAGACCGCCGGCGGGACGCCGGCGCCACCAGAAACTACGCCGAAATCGTAATGGAAATTCTTGCTCCGTTGGGAAGTGGGCTACTGAATTACAAAATATCGCCAGAGCCGCGAGGCTTCCTTCGGTCCAGCGGACTTTCCGATCTCCGTGGTGAACTGCTCCTGCGATTTCCATGGGCGGGATTTTTTTAGCGTTTGCAGCGTGGCCGGATTCATTCCCGGAACGGTGAGCAGCACATCGTCAGCGGCTGTATTGAGGTTGATGGGGATGAACATGTACTGCTTGAAGCGGTCGGTTTCCTGCTGGCCGACGTATTTGCCGATCTCCTTGTCGAATTGCACCCAGACTTTCCAGGGCCGGTACTCGGCGAATTCGATGGACATGCGTTTGCCGGAGCCGGGGACGAGCATGAACTCTTCCGGCGTGCCGGTGTTCAGATTGATTTGTACGAAGGCCTTGCGGTAGAGCTCGGTGGCCTGCGCCGGGGTGAGTTTTTCGCCGAGCAGGAAGGCGTTGAGGTCCAGCACGCTTAGAAAAGGACGCTTGGCGATCAAATCTTTTGCGATGGCCGGCGTCATGTTCGGCAGCGATTGCAGTTCAGCCTCGGTTGCCACGTTGGCATCGAGGAGTCCCTTGCCCGCCTGCGCCTGCACGGAGCACACCGCGATGGGCAGCAGGATCAGGACGCTTAGAATCGTCAGGGCCGCTCGATGCGATTTCTTCATGACGGTTTACTCCCTCTTTCTCGAGAATCCGAATATGCGTACGCCAGGCCGATCAGCCCCAATTGCAGCATCACGCCGGGAGCCAGTACCGGAGGCGCCTTGACGCGCATCACTTTCTTGATCAAATCCCACCGGCCGAGGGTCGGGTCGAGCTCCAATTGATAATTCGCCGCGCCGCGGAAGTGCAGCGCCAGCCCGGCCAGGCCCGCAATCACAAATAATCCCATGATGATTTTGAGCATGCGCAGCGTGGACGCGTTGCCTTGCCGCGCATGCCATACCAGGACGACGAATCCCAGCGCGACCAGTATCAGTGGCACGAACTGCCACGGGTCTTCATAGTGTTCCAGCAGAATGAGTTCTGTTTCCGTGCCCACCAGGCCCAGCACCAGCACCCACAGCATGCAGCGGCGAAGCCATTCCACACGTTCGCCGCTGCGGTCCAATTGGTCCATTCGAATGTACTCTCGGTTTCCGCGGTTATTTGGGAGTCCGGGCGTCCTTGGTGATATCGGACACCACGGCGTTGTACTTGTCGGACAGGTCTTTCACCAGCACGGTCACCTGATCGACGTCGGGCTTTTCGGGCATGAGTGCGCGCTCGATCTGGATCATATCCTTCTCGATGGCGGTGTAGGCGTCCTGCGACCGCGCTTTGATCAGGTCCTCGATGCTGTCCCATTTGTCGTCGAAGGCGGAGTAGGACGTGCGCGCTTTGGCGTAGTCTCCGGCTTTTACTGCGGGGACGACGCCGCGAAGGGGAGATCGAACCATGCGCAGGCGGGCCACATCGTCAAACAGGGGATTGAGCGGCGCGCTTTTTTCGATCATGGCGATGGCTTCGTCGTACTTGGCCAGCATCATCTGCGTGTCAGCGAGAGCGGCGGCGGTATCGGGAGCGGGCACTGCCAGTTCCTTGGCGATTTTGGACTGCCAGGTTTGCTCCAGTTCGCCGTACATGCTCTTGTCGCGGGTGTTGATGTACATCTCGATGCCGTTCCACATGAGATCGTATTGTTCGAACGCGGCTTTGGCTCCGGCGGCATCGCCCTTTTTCAGGGCAGCGATGGTGTTCAGCAGAGTGGGGCGGACTGCTTTGACACTGGTGACTTCGAAGCGATCGGGAGCCTGTGCTGCGTGGGTGGCGCAGGTTAATGTGCCTAGCAGGGCAAGGCAGAGCAATTTAGCTAGTTTCTTCATGAGGGCTACTCCTTTTGTGAGTACAGACGGCGATTTCTGTGCTGATTTCTGTGGCAAGGCAAGATATCGCTAAAGACTAGAGAATGCAATTGTTTCGGTTTTCGGTAGGACAGGTTTCAACCTGTCCGCTTTTGGGTTTGGTTGGGGCTACCTAGACCTAAACCAAAACCGGACAGGTTGAAACCTGTCCTACTGGCGCTCGACATTCGCTTTTTATTCGCCTATTATGGTTTTGCCCCCGGCTCTGGGTGAAATCATATGACTCTTATCGCATCGTCAGCTATTGCGGAAACACCGGACGCTTTTAAGCCCTGGGTGCTGCCTGTTCGGGCGCTGTCGGTATTTTACGGATGCCCGCAGATGCTGCGCCTGTCGCATTATTTTTTGCCTCGGGTTTTGTTGCAGGGGCAGCGGGTGCTGTACCTGGACGGGGCCAACCGGATCGATCCGCTGCTGATTGCGCGCTTTGCCAGGCAGCGCGGGCGGGCGGCGGCGGATTTCAATCGACTGATTCGCATTTCGCGGGCGTTTACCTGCTTTCAGCTTACCGAGCTGATTGAGCGCGTCCCGCGGTTTCTGCAAAAATTTCCGGCGGACATTGTGATGGTCACCGCGCTGCCCGATCTTTATTTCGACGAGGATGTGCGCGACCCGCAGGCGCGGGCTTCGTTTCAACAGGCGTTGGAAGCGCTGGCGCGGCTGGCGCGGCAGCCGCTCGCGGTGGCCGTGTTTTCGGATGCGACTTCTTTCCGCACCGGGCGCAAGGATTATTTTCAGCAGTTGACTGCGCAGGCCCATCGCGTGGTGCGCGCCGCGGTGCAGCCGGGGGAAAAACTCGCGTTTACGTGCGAACAATCCCGAGCATTTTTGCCGGAGTGAATACGATTCTCGAGGAATTTTATGGGCCGAACCGTCCCTACATTTCGCCAAATGATCGAAACGGCCGTGCAGCACTGGTCCAAATTCCGCCGCGCGCTGCGGCGCGAGGATCAGGCGGATTTCGACAGGCTATTTCAGCGCGTTCGCTATTACACGCAGGCGGCCACGTATCAATGCAACGACGATCCGATGGAGGCCATTCTGCTGGCCATTGCGCTGGACCAGGAAAAACGCCTGCATGCCGTCGAGCGGGTTCTGCAACAGGCAGGGGTGCTTCATGAACGTACAGGGATGGATTCTCGATCTTTACCCGAGCCGGAAGGGAATGACGCTCTGGCTGATCGACCGAAATCAGAAACACCACCAGCTGATTGACCGCTTCTCGCCAGCGTTCTACGTTTCGGGAGACGCGGAGCGAATTTTAAAGCTGCAACGCGCGCTGGACGTGCAAAAGGGCGCCGTCACGGCATGTCTTACGGAGCGCATCGACCTCTGGCAGAACCAGCTCAAGCAGGTGTTGATGATTTCGGTGCTGTGTCCCACCGAGCTGGTGAGCTGGGGACGCTGGGTGCACCGCTTCGATTCGCGGCTGCAGCTTTACAACAGCGACCTGATGGTCGCGTCGCTTTATTGCTGGGAGAAAAAAGTGTTCCCGCTGGCGCGCGTGGAAATCGAAGCGGACGAAGAGCGCAATGTGCTGGCCATCGCGTGCCGCGACGACGAATGGGCGCTCGACTACGAACTGCCGCCGCTGAAAGTGATGAAGATTCGCCTCGCCGGATTATCGCGCATCGATCCGAATCACGGGCGGCGCACGGCGCTGGAAATCGAAATCGACGGCCGCTGCTGGGAACTGGAAGAAAGCGGCGAGCCGACGGCCATCGGCTTTGCGCGCATGATGAAGAGGGAAGACCCCGACCTGATTCTTTCCGAGTGGGGCGACTCGACGATCCTGCCGCTGCTGCGCGAGCAGGCCGAGCGTCTGAAATTTTCGCTGCCGCTCAATCGCGACGCGGACGTTCCGGTGCAGCAAAGCCGCTCGCGCAGCTACATGAGCTACGGGCGCATCCTGTTCAAGGACAGCGCCACCACGCTGTTCGGCCGCCTGCATGTGGACAAGCAGAACTCCTTCATCTCCGACAAGTGCGACTGCGCCGGACTGTGGGAACTGGCGCGGATCACCAAGCTGCCCGTGCAGTACGCCGCACGCACCACCACCGGAACCGGAATCAGCTACATGCAGATGGAACTGGCCTATCGCGACGGCGTCCTGATCCCCGAGCAGAAGGCCGAGCCGGAAGACCCCAAGCAGCCGGACGAATTGCTGGCGGGAGACCGCGGCGGCCTGGTGTTCGTGCCGAAGATGGGATTTTCCGCGAACGTCGCGGAGCTGGATTTCGTCAGCGAATTTCCGTCGATCATGGCGCGATTTAATATTTCGCCGGAGACGGTGAATTGTCCTTGCTGCCCGGACGCTCCGCAGGTGCCCGAACTGGGCTATCGCATCTGCCAGCGGCGGCGCGGGATCACCAGCCGCGTGGTCGAGCGGCTGATTGCCAAGCGCATCGAGTTGAAGCAGCGCCAGAAATCCGCGCCCGTGTCCGATACCGCGCGATACAAATTGCAGCGCGATTCGCTGAAGTGGCTGCTGGTCTGCTGCTTCGGATACACTGGCTACAAGAACGCCCGCTTTGGCAAAATTGAGGCCCACGAAGCAATCAATGCCGTCGCCCGCGAAACGCTGCTGGTGGCTAAGGAAATCGCCGAAAATCGCGGATTCGAATTGCTGCACGCGCTGGTGGATTCGCTGTACGTGCGCAAAGACGGCGCCACGCGCGAGGATTACGAGCAGTTGGTACAAGAGATTGAGGAGAAGACGCGCCTCCCGCTGGCCATTGAAGCGGTCTATCGCTTTGTCGTCTTTCTGCCGTCCAAACAATTTCATGACATCCCGGTGCCTAATCGCTTTTTTGCCGTCGGCGAAGACGGGGCACTGAAAATCCGGGGCATCGAATGCCGCCGTCATGACACGCCGCCGCTGGTGTCCCGGATGCAGCACGAAGTGTTGGCGATTTTGGCCGAGGCGCACGATTACGACAGCTATCTAAAGAAATTAGTGGATGCGCGGGCAGTCTTTCGCCGCTACGAAGAAAGCGTGGCCGATGGCAGCGTGGCCATCGAGGACTTGATCGTCAGCAAGCGCATCACGCGCTCGCCGCGCGAGCATGAAAAAGCAGGAGCGACGGCCATCGCCGCGCAGCAGCTCTACGGCGCGGGTGTAAAACTGCGTCCCGGCCAGTGCATCGAATACGTGATTACGAACAGCAAATCGAAAGTGTCCAACGACCGCGTCCGCGCTTACGCGCTGTGGGAGGGATGGCACGGCTACGACCGGAAGAAATACCGCGCTATGCTGCTGGAAGCGTTCGAGCCGTTCGACCGATTTTTGTTCGACCGGGATTTGTTTTCGGCGCAGATTGCGTAGTGGATTGAGGGAGAGTCTAAACGCTGTCATTCCGAGCGAAGCGTTGTGCAATTATTACATCGCGGCGATTTCGCGTGTAACACTTCGCGCGATGATCTCCGATAAGTGAGAACGAGATGACCCGACCAATACAGAAACAAAATGAGTGCGAGACGCTTAGTAAGCTATTGTCGACTATCCGTGTCCAGCTTGACAGCCAGCCCCTGGAAGGCGAAACGCCAGACTTTATGTTCCCCATGTCCGGGCAAATGATCGGCGTTGAAGTGACAATGTATCAGTCGGGAAGGATTGTTGCGGGCCTCCCGAAGCGTGCAATTGAAGCCGAGTGGGAGAAGTTTGAAACATCGTCGCAGATTTTCCGGAGGAAAAATACCGAATTGACGAACGTCGATATCCTGTTTAGGTTCAAGGATGCAATACCGCCCGAGCGGGAGCACTGTGTATTCTTTCGTGAAGTTCTTGAATTCGTGCGCCGGACGGGATGCAGGATCGGTAACGAATACGTCGATTTTTGGCGGGGAGAAATTACCTCCCCGTTGATGAGTAAATATGTGAAAGACATTGTGCTGCGCCGGTGCGAGCGCGGTCAGTGGGATTCAAATATGACGGCTGGTTTCATAAGTGTTCCTGCTGAGACCATTTCCAGAATTGTGACGGAGAAGTCAGCGAAACAGTACCGACCCGCGGACGATCTCTGGCTTGTGATTGGGGATAGCCATCGTCCTTCCGAAATGATTCTCGCGATCCGTGGTGTATCCGAACTCAACGCAAGTCCCGTTCTACTAGAGAGTCTAGCGGCAAGCCCGTTTTCGAGGGTTTACGCATTCACCGCAATGGGGTTATTTCAATGGGACCGGAACGGCGCTAAATGGCTGCGCACGATAGATTAGCCCTTTGAGGCATGGTCGATGCGTCGTGCGTCATGCGGCGTCCAACGAATCTCCGTGCGCTTCCTCGGTTTGTCACTTGGTCAGCCACCCGTTCGCTTATAGCGTGGCCTCGCCCCGGCGCTTCATTTGAATTGAATGGCTTTCAATTCCAAGGTTGGCGAAAGCAAGCACGAGAATTTGATTGCAGCCAAGTCTGGACCAGAAGAACTGTAAAAAGATGACCCCTCAACTGCAATGTCGTAGCGTTCTGCATTCTTCCCCGCTATTTGAGCCCCAGGATGATACTTTGGACCACCAATGTTGACTTCGACCACTGCCGAATAAACAATGTGGTCAAAGTTTGGACGGTTGATTTTTGCCCGTGCTGCTTCAATGCAAACATTTGCGGCCATTGAAACGCCCTTCGAAGTGTTGATGCCTGGCTCAAATTGTTTCGGTTTGATCAAATGCCAAAAGCTCTGTTCGGGGCTGTAGCTGTCGGGCTCATATCGCCCTGTGCCTTCACGAAGATAGCACTCGACTAGTTGCGGACTCATTCCATCTATTGCGATGAAAGTCGCATCTCGATGAACAGATCGCGCTCGTGCCACATAACGGGCGTCGATTTCAAAGGGCACCGTTTTGCTATTTGCGCGCGATGCACAAAGCCGCTCTTTAGCTGGATCATTATCGATGGCGTCATTTCGCACCATCTGGGCTGTCGCATTGCCGGAAAACAGCAATAGAATGACAGCGGCGAAAAGCCAACAAACGTGAGTCATTGACGTAGCTCCGCATGGCGGGTCTAGACTAAATAATGCCGCATTCGATGCGCGAAGGCCAATCATTCGTGTTGCCAATAGGATCAGATACTTAGGACCGGTCTAGTTGTTTGCGACGGTCAATTGGGAATGGAAATCAAAGCTCCATCCACACTCAATGAATCACCAAGTCCCCACAAAACTAAAGACAAATGCAAAGCCAACTAACTATCGCTAGTTCAATCCCGGCTCAGATCGAGAAGATTCCCTCCGCAGTATACCGAGGAATCTCTCTGCCTCTTTCGCCACGCTGAAAGCGAGAGAGATTCCTCGCTTCACTCGGAATGACAACGTTTTTTTGGAGCGTGCTACCGATCGATCCGCAGGATCATTTTATCCAGCACATCGCGATCAATCGGATAACCTAGCCCCGGCGCGGTGGGTGCGAGTACGTAGCCATCCGCGTCGATACGGAATTTATCCTTGTGGTAGGCGCGGTCGGCGTACTCGGCCGGGAAAGGCATTTCGAACCAGTAGGCGTTCGGCAGCGCGAGTTCCTGATGGAAGTGAACGGCGAGGTCCATAATGTTTCCCCAGTTGTGCGGGGTGCACTCCATGCCGAACGCGTCGGCCAGCAGGCCCACGCGCATCGAGCCGCTCATGCCGCCGACGTTGTCGGCGATCAGGCGCACCACGTCCACGGCACCGCGCTTGATGTACTCGGCGTAATCGGCGATGGAATATAAAAATTCGCCGACATGTAGCGGCAAGTCGAGCGCTGCGGCCAACTCTACTAGGCCCTCGGTGTCGATGGTGCGAATGGGGTCTTCAAACCACGCATAGTTGAGTTCATCGAGCAGTCGCCCGACGGTCATTGCTTCGTGCCGGTTGTAGGCCTGAACGGGATCGTGCATCAGGACAAATTCATCGCCCACCGCTTTGCGGACTTCCTTAATCTCCTCCATGTGCCCTATGTAGGCGGGAATCGGCGTGCCTTTGGTGTGCTGGCCCTGGCCGGGATGAATTTTGTAACCCTTGTAGCCGAGCGTCTTGGCCTTGGTCACGTCCGCGACGTAATCTTCGATCGCGGGAAGATGCTGCGAACTGGCGTAGGCCAGCAAGCGATCTTTTCCGCCGCCGCCCAAAAGTTTGTAAACCGGTTGGTTCACCGCCTTGCCCAAAATATCCCAGAAGCAAATGTCCGCCGCGGAGGTATAGCAGTCGGGCCAGGCGCCGCCGCCGCGCGTTTGAATGTCGAATCCAGATCCGGCGCTGGGCGCTGAAGGCGGCGCTTTTAGAACGCCACCCGGCCCGATGCCTCTTACCGGGCGCGCGCGAGGACCGCCGAAGCCGCCTCCGCTTTTCATGCCGGATGTTGCCGTGAGAGTTGGCAGCAGCTCGATTACGCTTCGCCCAGTGAGGTTCGGCTTGGCCCAGTCCAGCCAATGCTCGGTGCGATTGCGATTGCCCAGCGCGTAGTTGCCCTCGATGCCGTCACTGGTGACGATGGAAACGATCTCGCCCGTCTCCGTGCTGTTCAGCTTGTGGATGCCCGTCATGTCCGTGACGTAGACTTTCACTTCCTTGATCGTGAAGTCCGGCAGGTCCGCCTTCTTCACTCCCACGGCTTGCGCCGCCGCGAGGCCGGGATCGGCCAGTGCTGCTCCTACAGCCGAGCTGGCGGCAACTCCGATTGCGGAATCGCGCAGGAAATTTCGACGCGAGCATTTTTGGTTGGGCATGTGTTCTCCTTGTACGCTGAACGTCATTTCTCAAATTATTTTTCGGGTATCGCAAACGATAAAATGCTGGCTCCCGATGCGATGGCGACATACTGACGGCCATTCACCATGTACGTCATCGGCGAAGCCTTCCACGGCTGGTTGGCCTCGAAATGCCACAGATATTTACCGGTCTTTGCATCGACGGCGGCGAATCCACCGCTCGATTCGCCGAAAAATACTAGCCCTCCTGCGGTCGAGAGCACGCCGGAATAATTCGCCTCGACCGGGCCGATCAACGGCAGTTCCCACGCGGCTTTCCCGGTTTCGATATCGAAAGCGCGTAGAACTTTTCTTCCTGGATCGGCGGGATCGTCCACGCGTCCGTAACCGCCATCGTGCGCCTTGCGATAGAGTGTGCAGTCTTCTATCGTCATCACGTAATAAAAATTCGTAGCGGGATTGTACGCCGTCGAATACCAGTTTGTCGCGCCGCGCACTGCGGGACAGGTTTTTACGCCGCCCAGGCTAGTCTCATTCGCAGGCAATAATACCGGACGGCCGTCGTCCCCGATGCTGCTGGCCCACGTTAGTTTCTTCACCATCGGGGTCGCCTGCAACAATTTTCCATTGGTTCGGTCAAGGATATAGAAGAACCCGTTGCGATTGGCGTGCAGTAGAAGTTTGTGCGGGCTGCCGTGAAATTTCGCGTCCACCAGTACGAGCGGCTGATTGGCGTCCCAGTCGTGCAGGTCGTGCGGCGTGAATTGAAAATACCAGAGGAGTTTGCCGGTTTTTGCATCGAGTGCCAGATCGCAGTCGGTGTAAAGATTGTCGCCGTTACGTTTGTCGCCATCGGTGTCGGGGTAAGGATTCCCGATGCCCCAGTACAGGACGCCGGTTTCCGCGTCATAGCTGCCCGTCAGCCAAGTGGATCCGCCGAGAGATGGGCCGCTCCCTTTCCATGTTTCGTAGCCGGGTTCACCCGGACGTGGCACCGTCCAAAATCGCCAGACTCGTTCGCCGGAGGTCGCTTCATACGCCGCCAAAAATCCGCGCACACCTTCATCGCCACCAGAAACTCCGGCAACTACGAGATCGCCAACGACCAGCGGCGCGGACGTTCCACCATAATGACCAGGCTCCTCGGGCATCGACACGTCCCAGAGGACCGCGCCTGTCAGCCGGTGCAAACAGATAAGGTGGGCGTTATCAGTGATAAAAAATATGCGGTCGCCGAGCATGGCGACGCCGCGATTCGCTCCCTTGGCAGCGTCCCCGGCAATCGTGCCGCCTTCGGTCCGCGGACGCGCGTAATGCCAAATTTCGCGCCCGCTGCGGCCATCGAGCGCGGACACTTGATTCGGTCCCGTGACGTACATCACGCCATCCATCACCAGCGGCGTGGTCTCCAAGCCGAAATACGGGAGGGAATACGTCCACTCCAGTTTTAAGTTACTTATGTTGGTGGAATTGATCTGCGCGAGTGCGCTATAGCGGTTGCTGTTGATACTGCCGGAGTACGTCGGCCAATCGCCGGGAGCTGGTTCGAGAATTGCGTGAATGGCGCTTGGCGCAATATTTGGTTCAACCCCAATCACCGGCCCTACCGGCGTGTCGCCCATGCTGCTGAGAAATGCGATTAGATCGCGGCGCTCTTGCGGCGTGCCGTTGAATGCGGGCATGAACGATGAAGCTTCTTTCGAAATTGCCGAATATTCACCATCGCGCAGTAGGTGCATGTGGCCATCGAACGTCTGCAACTGCAAATCGTGCATCCCGCGGCTGCGGGCGAAGCCGCGCAAGGAAGCGCCATCATGAAGCTTCACGTTCACGACTTTATATCCCTCGACATGTCGTGAGGACGGATTGTCGAGCGACTGGGCGAGTTCTGCGACAGTCAGCTGGCGGCCAATCACGGAGAGGTCCGGTCCGTTTGCGCCGCCGCGTCCCAGCGCCGTGTGGCACTTGGCACAGTCTCTGCTGCCGAAGAAAAGTTTTTCTCCCGCTGATGTGTCCCCTGCAGGCTGCATCTCGAATGCAGGCACATTCAGGGAACGAACGAAATGGACAATCGCCTGAAGTTGGGGCTCCGGGAGGGAAAAGGCAGGCATACCGCCACGGCCATTTTGGATGATATTGGCGATTTCATTTTCGCCGCCTGCGCGCAGCCTGCGGCTGTTCGCCAGCGCCGGAGCGCGATCGGTGCCCTGAGCTTTGTTACCGTGACAAACGCCGCAAGTGCGTTCGAACTCCATCTGGCCCGTATCAGGACTGGAATCGGAGATTGATTTTTGAGCAGCGGCGCATGCAGGAGAAATGACCAACGCCGCCAGCGTCAGCCACCGGAAGAACGTCTTGAAGCGCTTCTTATGCACGTAGGTATGGCTTCAGGTAAACGTCCAGCGCCTCGCGAATCGCCTGTTTTTGAGTATCATCGAGGGGAAGTGTTTCACGCCCGCCACCGCCCATGCCCGGCATTTTTCGGGACGTCGTATTTTCCTTGAAAATTCCGCGTGCCTGGAGGACATAGTTGCCGGAATCCGGGATGCTGTTGAACGCCTGAATCCTGCCGAACATATCGAAGGCTTCTTTTTTCTTGCCTGCGTGCCACAGGTCGAATGTGGATTGGTAAAGATCGGCAAGTCCGGTGGTAGGGCAGTGTCCGGAAAATCCGAGGCGCATTTCGTCCAGCATGGTGCGCACACCCTGTCCCGAAAATACGGCCAGCTTGTTGTTGGTCTTCTCGCGAATCTGCGTGACGCGCTCCAGCGGAATGCCCACTTCGTCCTTCACGCACTTCATCGTGGGGATCTGACGGAACATTTCGACGATCAGGTCCACGCTCATGTTGCCGATGGTCTGCACGACCAATGGCAGATCTGTCGCCGCGCCGATGGTCTTGTAATACTCGATCAGTGCATCGTCGGTGGCCTTGTCGGGAGGCAGCGAAACGATGGCGTCCGCGCCATTCTTGGCGGCATGCTTGGCATAGCGAATCGACCCGGCAATGTCCGAACCTGCCGTCTGCACCCCAATTACCAGTGAAGTTTTCCCGCCCTTGCCCGCCGCCAGAATTACCTCGGTCCCATCCAGCCGCTCTTTCTCGGACAGCGTTGACCACCCGCTGGCAATCTGCGGCCAGGCCAACCCGGCCACGCCTCCGCGATTGCAGAATTTTACTTCCGCAGCCAGGCAGTCAAGGTCGAGTTTGTCGTCAGGAGTGAATGGGCTCTGCCCGATCGGGAACACGCCCCAGAACGACTTGCCCGCCGGCGTCGCAGCGTCCACTGCCTCAGCGGCGTGAGATAGGCTAAGGCCGAGAGCTGTTGCCCCAGCCATTTGCAGAAAGTTCCGTCTGGTCGGATGGTACTCGGATTCCACGGATCGCATGCACAGTCCCCCTTAAATGCGTTTCGTGGAATATACTCCAAATAAAGAGAGCGTGCACACGATTTGGTAGCAACGCGGTCCCAAGTTGAAGTCCTTGATTCAATCGATCGATCATCCAGTTTTTACGTGTGGATGCCTTCCAGACACAACGTCTTCCATCCACAATCTATATGCGCAAGCTCTTATTCGGGGTACAATCTCGCAGCTTGTGTGTTAGTTTTCGAAACCCAATTCAAATTGTATGAGTATCTTGAGTCTGCTGCTCCGGCGTACCCCGCCGATGCAAGTTTGGCCTGGACATGTTTTTTACCGTTCCGGCAGAGCGCGGTTTTGCGGAGCAATCGCACGGAGGCGATCCAATGATTCGAAAATCGATCTTGGTTGCGGCGGCAGTTCTGGCGCTGACTTGCGCATTTTCGCGACGAGCGATGGCGCAGCAGGCAGGCACATTGGTTGTCGAGGGAGGGACGCTGATCGATGGCACCGGAGCGGCGCCTATCCCCAACAGTGTGATCGTCATCGAGAATGGCAAGATCACGGGCGTTGGCCCACGCGCGAAAGTAAGCATTCCCTCAGGCGCGCGTGTCATAGACGCGAAGGGAAAATTCCTAGTCCCCGGCCTCACCGACGGCCATGTGCATTACCGCTCCTGGATGGGCGAGTTGCTGCTCAATCACGGCATTACGACGGTTTTCGATTTGGGCGACGATAACGACTGGATTTTGGGCGTCAGGCAGGCCGAGCGCGACGGCAAGGTGCTGATGCCGCGCATCTTCGTTGCCGGGCTGGCTATCACTCGTCCCGGTGGCAACTTCGCGCCGTCCTACCTGTCCGACGCCGGCACGCCAGCCCCCACCTCCACGGACCCAGCACGGAGCGGACCGGACTGGGCACGCGCAGCCGCTAAGGCACTGATCGCCAGAGGCGTGGATCAGATTAAGGTGACCGCTGACAACCTTACCGCCGAGGAGATCAGCGCCATTGCCGACGAAGCGCGCAAGGCCAATCGCGCGATGCTCGGACACACGACCGACATTTACACGTCGGTTGGAAATGGCTACGGCGGAGTGACTCACCTGTGGGGCGTCAGCGCATCCCTGATGACGCCGGAGAATAGGAAAAAATTTGGAGAAGGCAAAATTCAGAATCCCTACGCCTATATGGAGCCAAGCAAGATGGACGCGCTGGTCAGCTTCATGGTCCAACATAACGCGAGCGTCAATCCGCTCCTCGTGAATGAACACCCGGCCATGCTGCCGGAGACGGTTGAGTTCGAACAGACCAACTATAGCCTGTACATGAATCCGGAGTTGCGCTATGTGCCGCTTGGCAACGTAATCAGCTCGATGACCTTCTGGCACAAGACGCGGAGTTATTCGAGCGCGGTGGGAAGCTACCCATATGTGGATACGCTGAATCCCGCGGAACTCGAGGAGGCGCAGCGCGGCTACAAGAACGCGCAGGAGTTCGTGCGCCGATTCAATAAAGCCGGCGGCCGGATAATCGGGGGAACAGACACCGGCGGCTCAGCCATCGTGCCGGGCACTGGCCTGCTGCAGGAGGTCCGCCTTTTTGTCGATGCAGGACTCACACCGATGCAGGCCTTGCAGACGGTCACGAAGAACCCGGCGGAGTTCTATCACCAGGCCGATAAGGTTGGAACGCTGAAGGCGGGGCTATTCGGTGACGTGGTGATTCTGGATGGCAATCCCCTGAGCGACATTCACAACCTGGAAAAGATCCACGCGGTGATCAAGAACGGACAGGTGCTCGATGGCCGCTATCACAATGACTACCATCCCGAGTTCTGGACAGCCAGCGACGACAGGGGCACATCGTCTTCCACAGCCGACCCGCCGTCACTTTCGAGCGTCTCCAGCAATTCGCCAATGGTTCATGGCGGCGGGCCAGTCGATCTTGTCGTCAAAGGCGCTGCGTTCAACAGAACGTCGCTGGTGTGTCTGAACGGGCGCCCGGTGAAAACAACATTTGTGAACCCAACCGAACTTCACGCCACAGTGCCCGCCGATCGCCTGCAATCCGCCGGGAGCTACAACATTACTGTGACGACGGCATGGCCTATACCGATGCCTGGAGGCAGCGGCGGGACGTCGGAGGCGAAGACCTTGGTCGTGAACTAGTGAACCATGCCGACTGCAATTTGATCCGCGGCGCGAACCGGCTTTCCGCCGAGAAACTGGACTTCCACCAGCTTCTCGCTTTCCACATGCCGCCCAAGTTCATCGACCAGGTCGCCGATGACCTGTTTGCTCGTGGCATCGATCACGTCACCTGACGACGAATAAACGTATTTCCCATCGATGCCGAACGTGATCCACGTAGGATTGCTCCGCGTTCGAATGCTCTTGATCTGTTTCGGCGGCATCACGGTTGCGTCGAAGACATGGATGTAGCCGTTTGCCGTGTCCGCCAACCAGACTTCCTTCTCGTCGGGTGACAAGCCAATGCCATGCGCGGGACAATTGTGTTCCGTCGTTCGTTCCTTGGACCAACCGTACCCTTTCACTTCCACGCGGTGGATCACCTTGCCACTCTCCACATCGGCCACCTCGAAGCCCAGCAGTTCGTTGACATTGGCAAAAACCAGGCTGCCTCGTCCGTTAATCGTGAACGGTCGCACGGCGTTTCCAAACTTGATGGATTTCACTACCGTATTCGTCTTCGTATCCGCTACGCCAACGGTGGGGCCGGAGAGGAAAGCGCGCGAGCCGTCGGGAGTAAACACTGTGTTATGGGGATTGTTGACGGTGTCGCCCGTGGCGATCTTCTTGATTTGCTTGCCAGTTACGGCGTCGGCGACGTACCAGTTGGGCCCATCCACCGCCGGAACATATAGAAGCTTACCGTCAGGCGAGACCGCTACCCGGTCGCAGCAATCGCCATCGTAGGTCTGTTCCCAGACCATCTTGTCTGTTTTCAGGTCAATAGCGGCGACACGGAAATTCGTGCTGATGTAAAGCAGTCCGGTAACCGGGCTGGCTGCGATGCCGTGTATGGGTTCCGGCTCCTGGGATGCCGGTGTGTCCCAAGTGGGAATTCGCTTTACGAACTGATTGTGCCGGCCGATGTCGAACACCAGCACGCCGACGCCCCCGTATTGAAGGTAACCTCTCCTGCCCGGCACGGCGACGTACAGCAGATCCTTCTTCACGTTAGCGGGCCGCCGCTGGAATGGCTCCACTTGTTCAGGCCTGTCAAGGACGTTTTGCTGAGCGGCGGTTACGATGCGTTGCCCATGCAGCAGCGCTCCAGTCAGAAGGACGAAACAGGCGGTGCAAACAACCGATCCGATTCGTTTCATTGGATGACCCCTCGGTGTAAACCACAAAATGTTCGTCTCAACGGGTGAGACATAAAGAAATTCGCGAAGTTGAGTGCAGATTCAACCGTGCGCAAACCATATGCGAGCCGAGCTTGGGTGTCAAGGCCGGACCTCCGCAATGCAAGTCGGGATAGACCCTGAAAAGCCGCAGAAGCTCCCGCGATTTGCAGGAAATTCCGCCTGCTCGGATGTCCGTCAAATTCCATCGATCGCATGGACCAGCCCCCTTTGCGCGTTTCGCGGAATATATTCCAAAAAGAAAGAGCATCCACAGCATTTAGGACACCGGTAGCAGATTGTTTTCCAATGGGGCCAGGACCGTAGGGCTTCCCGCGCGGAGACAGGTTTTCAACAATTGCTGGGGTACGATGTCTTTGTAAAAATGATTTTAGGATTGGCAAGATTGCTGAGGCAATTCAATCCTCCAAGAAAGTACTTCTATGGTTTTTGGCTATGAACCGCCTGAAGGCGGAGTTGTGCCAGTCGATAACTGGAATCCACAGTTTCTATTGCATACTTTGGTTTTGGAACTCTCATATAGTTGGCGATCGCAGCATCGCGTTCACCGTATTGTTCGGCGATACGCCCGAAAGCGTACCAATAATTGCCATCTGGTTCGTCAAGGTTCAATGAATCCATGGCTTGCACAAGCACATCCCGCGCCTCCTTGGTCTTGCCAACCTCTGCATACAAGGATCCTAATGTATGCAATACTCCCGCGTCGTGACCACTTAGTTGAGCTGCTTTCAGAGCGTCTTCAATGTCGGTACTATCCACTTTTCCGGTGAATAGTGAAAGCCACGCGGTCCAGTTTAAGTCGAGAGGCTCGGCGTCCGGACTTCTGAGTATCTCTTGACTTAAAGCATGGGCTTTGCCCATGTCGCCACGATAAGCCGCTAAGTAGGCAAGTTCCCGCATAGCATCCAAGTCACCGGGAATGCGTTGCAAGCGGCCCTGTGTAAGTTTCTCGAGGTCTTGCAAGCGGCCCAGCGAAGCGAGGATTTCCGCGCAGAAGTGAAATAATACCCTAGATTCTAGGTATGCTTTTTCTAGGTGGGCGCAATTCGGGACCCCTCGGTCAAACTCCCTCAAGTTTACGTAACCAATAATCAATGCGAATTCAATATTGTTTTTTTCGTTTTCGCCCACCGCAAGGGGTTTCGCACTCTCTAAAATTGCAACGCCGCGAGCTGCAGTCTGCTCGTTTGCGATTAGAATGGAGGCTGCTGCTAACTTCATGGCAGTGGAATTCGCACTTTTCCCCTTTGTCCAGAATCGAGGGAACACAGCGCCGTTGAGAGGGTCCTCGCCTCCGGGAAGGTGCAGGTCCTCGCGCAGCCAATCAAGAAGTACGCGGGCACCGGTAAGGTCGTGAGCCTCTACCCGGTCCAGAATTTCCAGCCCAATGGCTATTGGATATTGGGAAGTGGCCAACACCTTGTATTTACCATCCTCTTTGACAACGTATGACGAGCGTTTATAGTCGGCTGACGGCCAAAGCGTTATCTTGTAACCTACGGCATTGTTCCCCTCTACTTTTGGCTGCGCCTTGGTGATAGACGTGTCCATTCCAACGTCTGGAAAGGTGCCTGAACGGGATTGCGAGCTAATATATCCTCTTTCCTCTTTGACCAGATCGTCAGCCACTTCGGCGGTAGCCAACGCGAGATTGCCATTTCGGCTGGTGATCGTTTTTAGCTGGTCGACAGTAAGATCAGGGTCATCGCCGAGAAGTTCGAATTGAAGGGCAACGTCCGTTGGGTTTTCGGCAAAGTGGATCTGTTCGTGAAGTTGAGTCTTGCGGTACGTGGCCGCGTCAGCTGCAATATCTGAAGCGTTGCCACCAGAGGCGCCGGCATCCAAGAGATCGGCGGCAAGAGAATACTTTCGAATGTTCACGAGCATCTGCCCGGCGGTTTCGACAATCTCTCTAAACTTATCTTCCGCCGCCGCAAGCTTGCGAGCTTCCCCAAGGCCAGCCTGCGATCCGTTGATGATCGATTCGCAGGCGACGATTAGATCTATCGGCTGAGGATTAAGGCTCTCGGCGCTTTTCCGCGCTTCCGAAAATCGGCCGGCGTAAAACAGCGTGAATGCGAGATTATTCGAAACGCCAAGTCCAGCTTGATCTTCAGCTGAGAGCTTACGGTATTCAGCCACAGACTCGTTCAATTTTGCGCCGGGCCCGTAACGCAATCCCCAGCGATTGTATTCCAGAAGGATGGCAAGATTTGCGACTGTGGCCTTGTCGGCAGGATCCAGTTTTTCGGCGGCGCGATAGGCGATTTCAGCTCCCGCGTAATCGCTGCCCGAACGGAACTTCCGTCCCACGGAATCGTACTCAAGGATTTCGGCAAGGGTCGTTTGCGCCAGAGAAGAGTTCGGCTCCAATCTAATTGCGACATTGGCTTCGGATCGTGCGGTTTCCCCCAATCCCGCTTCGAGAAGCGCTCTTGCAATTTGAAGATGATGAACAGCTTCTGCGGGGTGGAGAGCAATCAGGTCACGGTAGGATTGCAGCGCCTCCCCAACCTTGCCTTCGTGAAGCAACGCCGTTCCGACCGGTTCGAAGTAGATCAGAATTGCTTCTCCTTCTCTTAACTGGGCAATGCCGTTGCGCAAGTCGGTCGCCTCCGGAACGGATATTTCACGTTTGGCCATATCGAAACGGATCGTTGCGTGAACCACGTTATCGGCTCCGCCTGAGAATTTTTCGCTGAGAGAGGCGGGGCCGAGCGGTAGAATCGCGTCTTTTGGCAGAGCTTTTGGCCGAAATCCGGGGGGAGGGATGATCGTGTATTGCCACTCCGTCACGAACGCGTTCGCAATTTGGTAATCGTACGCGCGTTGTCTTCTCGGTTGCAAGGCATGATCAGCGGCAGAGTTTGCAATTTCTGTTTCCTTTTCCTGGAGATAGGAAGGAAGTCGGTTAAAGATGCCCTCGAGACGAATCGCCGCAACAGAGACTTCCAAATCCGTGAATCCCCGCTTGGCGTGATCGCTTTCGAGTGTCAGTTGGAATTGCCTGGAGAAATCTTTAGGATCCGAAGTTTCGAGGCGATCCAGACTGTCGGCCAGATATTGTGATTTCATGTACTTCGTAAGGTTTATTTTGGTAGTGTTATTGTCTTTGTCGATGTAAGTTCTTCGGTACGAAGATTCGAGCGCCCCGCGCGGTTCCGTAGTCTCAACGACATGGGCAGGACCATTTTCTGCTAAACGGATCTCACGTGTCTCATACAGAACATTTTCCGCCGAAGTGGTAACCGGGATGCGGATCAGATCCTGACTCTCAGGTCGCGCAACGAGAGCAAGGCGGCCCTGGTCCGGGATCGGAATTTGGCTGAGCCGCGCATATTCGTCGGTCGGGTCAATCCATAGCCCAACGTCTCCGGGGACATAGACGATCGCATGATCGAACATTCCCATGCCAGGGAGTTCGGATGAAAGATCCTCTCGCGCTCCCACTTTAAGCAGAGCTACGTATGCTGGAAGACCAGCAGCACGAAACATCGCTACCATGAGGGCGGCTTTATCTTTGCAGTCCCCGTACTTGCGCGTGAGCGTTTCGGCTGGGGAACGGGGGACGATGGTGGCATTGGCAAACTCAACGCCGGTATACCGTATCGCGCTATCGATATACTCTAGGATGGCCTCGGCTTTGGCTTCGCGCGACGGCTTGTCAACCGTGAGTTTTTCGACAATCGACTTCAAATCAGCACCCGCGATCTGTCGGTCCACAATTTTTGAATATTCCCCGGCGATGTATTGCCATGACTTACCCGTGGAGAAAGTAATATTCGGGTAAGGAGAGACATTGCTGGGAAGATCCCTTTCTGCTTCGTCGAGTGGTTGGATTGGACCAGATTCGAAAATTATTCGCACTCTGCCCTGGGATTCGGTGCGCTGGGGCTTAACATCTGGAAGCAATTGTTCGCGATATTGCAGTGGCAAACTTGAAGGGGCGTCTAGAATCAGGCGAGTGTGCTTAACAGGAGCCCGGCGACCAAAATAGTACCGTTCTACTGTGCCCGCGCCAAAAAAGGGGGCAGATTGCCGGATGTTTATTTCTTCTTCGACAATTGCACCCGGAGAAATGGCAGGAAGTGGCGCCCTCAGCACACGCTGATCACTGAAGACATTCTCTTCGCCTGCTTTTGCGGGCGCTTCACTGATCGTGCTGATGTCGAGGGGGTGTTCCAAATTGTCTGGAGTAATGACGCGTGCCTGAATCGTGGGACGTTCCTCATGCCACGGCTCCCACCCAAGGGAGATGGTAGCCGAGCCTTCGGCTCCACGTTGACTAACGATCCTATAAACGATGTAACTTGACCGGTGCGCCAACCCGGCGGCATCAAAAGTATATGTCGCTTCGTCTTCAAGAATGATGACATCCACGCCGGATTCAGGTGTCTCCTGTGAAGCTTTGCGGTACATTGCTGACGCGTCAGCTGAAAAGTGTGCGGCCTGTGCTTGGCAACTCCGCGCGCCGAATGTTCCTGCCATAGTCAAAAAGGATAATGCCGCCAGTATCGCGAAAAATCTCGCTTTCCAATCATGCGAATGCGTCAATGGGAAGCCTCCGCTTGCAGTTTACTATTCGTAAAGATAATCCCGGAAAGAGGGCCTTACAAGTGGAATAGATTTGCAGGGGTCTATTTGTAACCGCTGGAACTATTAGTCCCTCAGTACCAGAGCCGATAGGTCTTCCGAGCTATTGAGGCTAACGGTCTCGATTGCGAATATGGAGGCAGGAAGGCGAGGTATTTAGGAGGAGCCAATCTTGGACAACCTTGCTATTCACCATCACGGAAGCACGCACCAGAAGGTCTGGCAGGCCGTTATTGACAGCGCGATTGCCGACTGGGTGCGCGGTCCGGTTCGCCATAAGCAGAAGGCTGAACACTTTCTCTTTCAGGATGAGGAGGACTTCCCGTTTGTGTGCCGCTCCGCCGGGCTGGATCCCGTTTCTGTCCGCGAGAGTCTCTGGGCGATACGTGCCCACGCTGTGTCCGATTCGAGCAAGAGCGCTGCGTAGCTGCTCATCGGCTCGGGGCCATGATCGGGTCGCGTTTCAAGTGTATCTGTTTCCTTGGGCCTCGAACACGGAGGGATTCCTCACTCCATTCCGAGCGACGGCCAAAAAAATCTTCAACAAACTAGAAAACAGCAATCGGATTCACAGGTCCGCCCGTGGCTCCCGGCACGCGCAGGGGATTGACGGTCAATAAGAAGGTCCAACGTTTTCGCTGGGCCGCAGCTTCTCCCAGGGCTTCAAGGTCGCAATTATCGATGAGCGGAAGACCGATGGTGCGCAGCCCCAGCAAATGGATCGGCTGATTCACGCCTTCGACGCGTGACGGTCGCACATCCTGCACTACATCGCTGCCGAGAATCGCCACGCCGCGCTCGCGCAGCCACTTGGCGCAGGAGGCGTACAGCCCCGGAGCCAGCGCGTTTAAATCCAGCGGGCCTTTTTCCTTCACGCGTAGCCAGCGTCCGGTGCGGAAGAGCATGGCGTCGCCGGTTTGCAGACGAAAGCCCGCCTTTTTCTCCCACGCTTCGAGGTCTTCTGGATAAATCGGTTCATCGTCGCCCAGATAGGGAACGCCTTTTAACCTGGGAATATCGAACAGCACCCCTCGCGTGAAGATGCCTTCCTTGAACGCCATTACGTCATTTTTCCCCGCGCCACGATCGGTGAAGCTGGTTTGCGGGAATCCGTTGTATATCTGGCCTTTGTAATACATGTGGCTGAGGGCGTCGAGGTGGGTGGTGTTGTTCCCGTGGTAGGCAACGGAGATTGTATCTGTCACGTAGGAGGGGCGCGGCTTAGGATCGGATCCGGGCGGATGGGAAGTTAGAGTCCATGTGGTGCGCGTCCGAGGATCCGATCCCGGTACAGGAGGTCCTCCGGGGAGAGGCCCGCTAGTTGGGCCATCTTTGGGCAGGTCAGCATCAAGGGACGCCGACACGCACGTGCCGTCATGCACTAGGGCAGCGGCAGCCTTTCGCTTCGCGGGTGTGATCAGATTGATCGTTCCAGCCTGATCGTCCGGACCCCATGTTCCCCAGTTCGAAAGGTCGGTCATCCATCGCTCTATGTCGTCCGCGGTTAGATTTCGTGGATATTGCTCGGCGGCAGCGGAAACTGGCGGGCTGACTTCGCCGGCAAGTGTAGTTCCCGTGAGGAGCGCGGCGTTCACTAACAATTTTCTGCGAGTCAGTTTTGGGATTTCCATGGGTTCCTCGATTTGTGGTGTGATTTCCACCGGTAGGACAGACTTCAATCTGCCCGGTTTTGGGTTTTGTGTTAGCGCAGCTTAATCTAAACCAAAAGCGGACAGACTGAAGTCTGTCCTACTTGGCGAGCGGATCGGGGCGAACCTGAAAGTGGGCCACGAAACTTTTTGTGCCCTTGCCGCCCTCGATGTGCCAGACCACTCGTTCCTCATCGGAGGTCCAGATGCCGCGGCCCTTCCATCCTGCGTTGGGATCGTCGATGCGGCCGTCCATGCTGCGCGTGTAAAAACCCATTGGATAGGGAAGCCGCATGGTGATGAATTTCTTCGTTTCCGGCTGGAACACGATCAGGGAATCGGACCCTGTTCCGTTAACGATGGGCACATTTTTTCCGAGGCCCAGCGTATCGTGGCGATCCACCCAGTTGTGGTAGAACGAGTCCGATCGAACATCGTTTCCCTTAAACGTCGGTCCCGGGACGGGATAAATTGTCCAGCCTTCGGGGCAGTGCTGGCCTGTCGCAGTGGGTCCGTTGAGCGGTCCTTTACAGTTGCTGCGATCGAAGCTGGCCAGATCGCTGCTGCCGGTCAGCGCCGCCCAGACCAGGCCATTCGAGTCAATATTGATCCCTAACGTGGAGTAAGCTTCGACGCCGGGAAGCATAGGATTATCGAACGGCGGTTCGTACGCTTCGGCTACACAGGTGGATGGAGGATTCGAACCAATCGTCATTCGAATAATTTTTCCGGGGACTTCCGTCGTGCTGGAGACTACTCCGGCGGCATACCATACGCTGCCGTCCACTGGATTGGTGGCAATTCCATAGCCGCTCGCTCCGGCAACCGCGCGATCGAGTTTCGGATTGGGCGGTTCGTTTGGCTTGGTGTAAGCGCCAATCTTTCCATCGCCGTTGTAATCGATGATAACGGGGCACCAGCCCGTTGATTTTTCCGCATCGTGCGTTTCGTCCCACACGCGAGTTTTTGTCCAGCCGATTGCGCCCATGCCTCGCACGCCGGCATTGTTGGAATAATAGAGAGTTCGGTCCTTATCGTCTGCGAAAGCTTCGTGTCCCGAGGCGAGGCAAAGATCGACGCCGTCGAACTTGCCGGTCTTTGGATCGTAATTCACGGCCCCTCGGGCAACCGTTTTCGGGTTCATGGGGAAATTCTTCGCGAACGGATTTTTCGAGCCTGCCTTGCAGTAGTCGGGCAGGTCCGCGCGAGTCTGCGAGTGCCACCACAGGCGGCCCGTGGCGTCCATGTGGCGGCCGGCTACGGTCACGGGATCGGTCCAGATAATCTGATCGCCCCAATACGGGGAAGGCGCGCCGACCGTCTGCGGACTAAACGGCGGCATAATCGTTCTGTCATGTTCATTCCGCATGGGAATCTTCATCATTTTCGCGGTGTTCTTCAGCGGGTCCACGATTGCTATGGAGTCGGCGGAAAAATCCGCGCCGTAAATGGGGCCATTGGCATTGACGGTGGGTTGAAGTTCATCCGTGCTCACTACATCGTGAAAGAATGATGTTGCCGTGCCGAAATCCCACAGGCTGATGACGACGTTGCGCTCGATGCCCTGGGGCCGCGACGGAGCCGGAGGAATTTCGCCGGCGGCAATCCGGTCGGTCCAGTCCGCAAACATTTCCAGGCCACGATCATGCCCGAAGCTATTGAGCGCGGCGGTCATCTGCGTGCCCACCTGGCCGGACAACATTCGCCGCTCCCAGGCCTGCTTCGAGGTGTCGAATGCGCCGAGGCCCGGCTCAATTTCGCGCGTCGCCTTGTTGCCCATCTGATGGCACACTTCGCAGCCGCGCTTCATCAGAAATGCCCACTGCGCTTGCGAGTGTACTTCGGTGTCCTTGACGGTCACGAAGTTGCCCGCGGGGGGCTCTTCGCCTTCTTCGCCCATGTCCGCGCTTCCGGCGTCGCGAATTTTTAAAGGGAAGGCGCTTTTTGGAGGAATTTTCACCAGCGAGTACCAATAGTTGCCGGGATAGTATTGCGCCGCAGCGCGGGGATCGGGAGCTACTGATGCTGTTAACGCCAAAGTTTTGCCTGGCATCGTTTCGACTGGCTTCGAGTCCACCAGACCGTAGCCACGCACCCAAACTTTGTAATTCGCCCTGGGCAGCTCCGGCAGCATGTAGCGTCCGGCGTCGTCGGTCACGACGATCTTGCGGAACTTGGTGGGCAAATCGGTGGTTTCTGCGATGACCCAGACACCGGCTTCCGGTCCATTCTTGCTGGTCACCGAACCGCCGATGTTGCCGGGCCCAATGTCCATTATGTTCAGGCCTGATTGAGCTGCCGTTGATTGTCCACGCGAGGCTGCGCTAGTGCGAACAATAGAGACCGCCGCAAAGATCGCGCCCGTTGCCAACAAGAGGCCGATCGCGCTCCATCTGGTCTTAGGCATGGCGAACTCTCCTCCAAATGCGGCGCTCAGAATACGGCGTTTTGGTTGGCAAGTCTAATTTATGTAGTCGTACGCTACCAGCGTGAGGAATTCCTGGAATGTTTTTCCAGTCATCAAGTCGTCCAGGATTTTTCCCGCTGTGGCGAGTTGCCCAGAGTGGAAACGCGCCTCGCCGGTCTGTTTGCGCAGCTTGTCCAATTCCTCGGCGAGGGCAGACTTAACCATTTCCGCAGTGACGGTTCTTCCGTCGGACATTTTTGCACCGTGCTTCACCCATTGCCAGACTTGCGCGCGGGAGATTTCCGCCGTTGCGGCGTCTTCCATCAGGTTGTAAATGGGGACGCAGCCGTTGCTTTCCAGCCACGCGCGCAGATATTGCAGGCCGACGTCAATATTCCAGCGCACGCCCTGCTCGGTGATTTCGCCCTTGGGAATCGTGAGCAGGTCCTGCGCTGTGACGTGAACGTCGTCGCGCTTGCGGGAAATCTGATTGGGTTCCTTCATGTGCTCGTCGAAAATATTCTTCGCCACGGCAACCAGCGCAGGATGCGCCACCCATGTGCCGTCGTGTCCAGCGAGTACTTCGCGCAATTTATCCTCGCGGACCTTGTCGAGCGCCTTCTCGTTTGCGACGGGATCGTTCTTGATGGGAATCTGCGCGGCCATGCCGCCCATGGCATGAATTCCCCGGCGGTGGCAGGTCTTGATGAGCAGTTGCACGTAGGAATGCAGGAAATGCTGCGTCATGCCGACTTCGGCGCGATTGGGGAGGATGAAGTCCGGCCGGTTACGGAATTTCTTGATGAAGCTGAAAATGTAATCCCAGCGGCCGCAGTTCAGGCCGGAAGAATGTTCGCGCAACTCGTATAGAATTTCGTCCATTTCGAAAGCGGCGAGAATTGTTTCGATCAGCACCGTGGCGCGGATCGTTCCACGTGGAACACCGACGTACTCCTGCGCAAAGATGAAAACGTCATTCCACAGGCGCGCTTCGAGGTGACTTTCCATTTTCGGCAAATAAAAATAAGGTCCGGTGCCGCGCGCCACCAGGTTTTTCGCGTTATGGAAAAAATACAGGCCGAAATCGAACAGGGAACCGGAGATCGGTTTTCCGTCCACCAGAAAATGCTTTTCCACCAGATGCCAGCCGCGCGGGCGCACCAGCAGGGTAGCCGTCTTTTCCGCCAGCGCATAACTCTTGCCTTCCGGGCTGACGAAGCCGATGGTGCGATTCACGGCGTCGCAAAGATTGATTTGCCCGTCCAGATTGTTGGTCCATGTCGGGGAGTTCGAATCCTCGAAGTCCGCCATGAAGACATTCGCGCCGGAATTGAGCGCGTTGATAATCATTTTGCGCTCGACGGGCCCGGTGATCTCCACGCGGCGATCCATCAAATCCTTCGGAATCGGAGCGACGGTCCATTCCTGGGCGCGTATCCCGGCGGTCTCCGTCAGAAAATCGGGCAATTCGCCCGCGTCGAGCCTTTGCTGGCGTTCGACCCGCCTTTGCAGGCATTCCAGGCGTCGCGCCTCAAAATTGGTCGAAAGTTTCGTGAGGAAGGCGACTGCTTCCTCGCTCAATATCTTTTTTTGCGCGTCATTGACGGGCGCTGTCGTCCGAATTCTTTCCGGTTGGCTGGTCATTTGGATTTAATCTCCCGAAATGCAGGTATGGGGTACAGGGGTAGATTCTATCAGATAGGGCAAATGACGCTCGAAGATGAAATTTGAGTTGGGCGTCAGGTTCCGATAAGACGACTCCGCGGGGACTTGGTACGAGACCGTGGATACAAGTGCTCGACTGGGGGCTTGCTTAACAGGGCGCCTATTCATGCCGGACCGGATCTCATGTTGTGCTCAGCGCGAGCTCAATTCATGCGGCCGCATGTGTTATCGTGAATATTTCAAACCGCTTCAGTTACAGCCAGGCGGGGACTTGGGCAGATCTGCTTCGAATGTCAATTTGACTCCCTCATTGATGGCCCGCCGCATAGGCGGAAATGGTGTGGCTTTGCGGACAGCCGAAATTGCTGCTTCCACCATGGAGTCATTGCCGAACGCGGTGAGTACGGTGACACCCTCGTCGGTCAGCCTGCCATTGGGCTGTAGTTTAAAGGCCACGGTGATTAGTCCCTTGGTCTCGTACGGTTGATGAAAAAACATGAAGCTTTCCCACAATTGGTTCGCTTTCCAATACGACTTGCCGTACCATTCCAGTTCATCCGGAGCGACGTCTTCGTTCAACTCATAACAAAAAGGGCGCTTGAGCTCCAATAACAGCGAATCAACCGGCTTCTCCCCCACATTCTTGATCGAGTGCAGGCCAGATTGTTCCCAAGAAACGGAGCCTGCGGCACGTTGGTCGTCTCGTACCTTTCCGTCACGCCATGTGCTAATGGTGCGTGAATCTTGGAGAGCAATTAACGCACCCGCTGAAAACTGGGCGTCCTCAGTTTCTGCTCCGGGTCCGATTGACAGATGCAGCACTCTCAGTAGCTCGTTCTCGAAGATGGTGCGGAAATGTTGCCGATCGACGTTAACCGGGTCATAAGAAGTGTGTGGTACCCCAAGTTGGTTAATGCGATGAGACCCAAGGAACTCAGAAATTTGCAACTCAGCTGACGTGTCGTTCTGGTTTGTAAACGAAAAAGCTGTGTCGCTCTCCATCCAGATGACACTCCCGGTAGTCGCTGCCCACTGCTCTAAAGATCCTTTATCTGAATTGATTTTCAGCATGCAATCACGCAGGGAAACTGCAACACTCTCGACACTGGAAGCCTTCAACGAAACGACACCGTGTGGGGGAATACTGATGTGAATAACACGCACAAAATTATTTGCGAGATCAGATGGGGCACGAGATAGATCTATTGGTGTGCCTTGTTGTCCAAAAACCGCCGGTACGGCCAACAAAGAGACCAAGATCGTAGTTAACAATAAATTACCACAGGGCATCCGCATTTAGTCTCGAACCCCAGTCCCGTACCCGAGTCCCGTTGCTGGTCTACATATTCACCAGGTACATGTTTGACCTTCCTAAGTGAAGCGGATACTAGCATAAGTCACGCGAGGCAAGTTGTGATAAACGGGGCGTTATCGGCAACCGGCCCACCGATGAAATTTGGGCGTGCAGTCGCTTCGCCGTGCGTTATCATTGAGCAGTCAAACAAATGTCATCTTCCGAAGCCACAACCAGAAACGTCAGGGTAAGAGTCCAGGCGCAATACGACCCCAGCCGTTCCAGTCCAAACCAGAGCCAGTGGTTTTTTCTCTATACCGTCAGCATAAAGAACGAGGGGCCGGAGACGGTCCAGCTGATCAGCCGTCATTGGATCATTACGGACGCAATGGGCAAGATAGAAGAGGTCAAAGGGCCGGGAGTTGTCGGCAATCAGCCGGTATTGGCCCCGGGCCAAAGCTTCGAGTACACCTCAGGCTGTCCGCTCACCACGCCATTCGGGTCGATGCACGGCACCTACCAGATGGTCGGCAGCGGCGACGAAAAGTTCGATATCGAGATTGCGCCCTTCACGCTGATGGAACCGAACAGCACTGTGAATTAGACTTATGAAACTACCTGCGTGTCTCGGATCCAATGTTATGGAAATGATGTTGCAGGAGCCGAGCCTTGGTCTGAGTTTTCAAAAGTGGAGTTCACGGGAGTTCCGTCAGTATATATTTGTATCTCTCACGCTTTAGCGAGCGCGGCTTCCCGTCCTGAAATGCGCCCGAAAACAGTAACCCTCGGCAGGCCGTGCAGACCGAATCCGCCGGCAACTTCCCCTGCAGCATATAATCCCGCTATTACCTGCCCGTGCGTGTCTATCACCTGACATTTCGGATTGATCTTCAGGCCAGAGCGCGTGTCGTGGAGAATCGGCGTGGCCCACGCTGCATAAAATGGCGGAGTCTGAAGTTTGTGGAGGGGAGCCGGCTTTCCGAACTCGGCATCTTTCCCGGCGTCGGCATAGGAATTGTATTTCGACACGGTTTCTTCCAAAGTTTTTCCCGGCATCGGATGGAGCTGATATGGATTGGAAATTTTTCCGGCCAGTTCCGCCAGAGTATCCGCGCTGAAAAACCAGCCGTTGGGATCGACGTCGGGCGGGTGCGGATTCCAGCCTTCGCGTTTCACGGCCTCCGAATCGAAGATTGCCCAAATGGGCCCGCCTCCGTTGGTTTTCCCATTCCTCCCGACGTCACCCTGCGTTCCGAGGCAGGCATCGAGAAAGGCAAAGGATTCGTCCGCTTCATTCCAGAATCGCTTGCCACCACTGTTAACCAGGATCAGGTCTTGAAAATCCTTCACGGTGAGGCCCGAAGCTCCTACTTGTTCGAAAAGGGGACTTTCGGGCAGCCACTTTAAATTGGCGTAGCCATATCTGCACCCGATGTGTTTGGTTTTCGCAATGGGTGCGCCGGCCTCGATGGTTTGGTTTGCCACCGCCCATAGGGCCGCGCCAATATTCATCGCAAGAATTTCGCTGTCGCCGTTCTGGAACGACCACGGCACGCCCGCGACCTGGTACTCCTCGGTCAATCGCGGATCCCACATTCTGCGGAACGCCACATTCGTGGTGTGCCCGCCGGTCGCGAGAATGACGCCTTTGCGCGCTCGAATGTTGACCTCTTTGCCGTCGACTATTGCTGTGATGCCCAGCACTCTTCCCGACAACGGATTTTCCCGGATGAGATTGGTCAGCTTGTGCCGCAGCAGGAATTCCACGCCCTTGGACCTCGCGCTGTGTTCGAGTGGACGCACCACCCCGGAGCCGGGCCGTCCGTTGATGGTTTCCTTGAAATTATCCGAAAATCGTTCGGCCACGAATAACCGCGGAACGCTCCCCCCCTCGACAATTGTTGGCGCAACATCGTGGAATTTGACGCCGTTCTCGACCAGAAATTCGAATGTGGGCACGTTTTCATCGGCCCAGACGCGGACGAGGTCGCGGTCACAATATCTCATCTCCGGATTCTGGAAGTTGGTGTGGTCCAGGTAAACCTGATCGGGAGAATCGACGATGCCGTATTTCTTCTGCATACTCGTGCCGCCGCCAAGCGGAATCCTTCCTCCGCTGAGCATGGCGTGTCCGCCGATATCGTGATTCTCATCGATCACGATGACCGCAGCTCCATGATCGCGAGCCATGATTGCTGCCGGAATTCCCGATGCCCCTGCGCCCGCAACGACGACATCCGCGACTCGGTCCCATTTGATGTGAGTTTGCGCGGCTGCCGAGGAATCCAGTGTGCCCAGTCCGGCCAACGCTCCCACGCCGACGCTGACTGCACCCTTCTTGATAAACTCTCGACGACTATTACGCGGCGCTGTTTCGTCCTTAGCCATAATTCGTATGCTCCGATCACACTGATTTCAGGCGTTCCAGTTTCTTAAATATTCCAGACATTCATCGTTTCCTTTTGGTTTTTCGATTATTTCGGAAAGGTATACTAAACACACTTCGCGTGCAAGGTTCATGACACATTGGGAGCCCTAAAATCCTGAGCGCTACCTGAATGTCTGGACGGAAACCGAGGAGGGTACATCAACTTATCGAATCATTAGATTTTTTTGGCCATCACTCTATTCGTGTCGATGCCTTTCCCTCGCCAGAGATGTCCGATGCAGGCGGCACAGGTGTTCCGGCAGTAACAACCTGCTGCACAGCGTCAAAATATACGGTGCCGACGAAGCGTTGATGATTTATGCCTTGATAACCGTTCTGTTCCTCATTTTGAAGTTCCTCGTCCTGCAAACGGCAGTAGGCCGGGAGGCCTCCCTTTTGGAAGCCAGATGCCAGATCAAACATGGACATATTCAAAGCATGGAACCCTGCCACGGTGATGAATTGAAACTTGTAGCCCATGGCGGCCAATTCGACATGCAGATTCGCAATCTCTTCTTCCTTGAGATTTTTTCGCCAGTTGTAGGAGGGAGCGTAGTTATACGCCAATAGTTTGCGAGGATGCGCGGCGAGCACGGCTTCTGCAAACTCTTTGGCTTCAGCCAGATCGGGCTTCACAGTTTCCGCCCACAGGATATCGGCATAGGGCGCAAAGGCCAAAGCGCGCGCAATGGCCAGCTTCACGCCGCCGCGAACCCGGAAGTAGCCTTCACTGGTGCGCTTGCCAGGAATAAATTCGCGATCGCGGGGATCGATATCGCTTGTCATAAGATGGGAGCTAAGTGCATCGGTGCGCGCCATTATTAGTGTGGGGATGCTCAGCACGTCTGCTGCGAGCCTCGCGGCGACAAGTTTTTGTATTGCCTCATTCGTAGGGACGAGCACATTGCCGCCCAGGCGGCCGACTTTCTTGATGGTCGCCAGTTGGTCCTCGAAATGGATGCAGGCAGCTCCCGCTTCGATCATGGCCTTGGTGAGTTCGAATGCGTTGAGGTTTCCACCGAAGCCAGCTTCACCATCGGCCACAACCGGAGCAAACCAGTCCGTCCACGTATTTCCTTCCGCCCGCTGAATCTGATCGGCGCGAACCAGCGCCTGGTTGATGCGGCGTACAAGATTCGGGACGCTAGAGGCGGGATACAGGCTCTGGTCGGGATAAACCTGCCCGGCATCATTGGCGTCGGCTGCCACTTGCCATCCACTCACGTAAATGGCGCGCAATCCGGCGCGGACCTGCTGGATCGCTTGATTGCCGGTTACTGCACCGAGACCAAGGATGTAAGGCAGTTCGTGAAGGAGCTTCCAGAAGCGTTCAGCGCCTAGCCGGGCGATCGAATGCTCGATATGAACCGAGCCGCGCAGCTTGTCCACATCCGCCGGAGTGTAGGGGCGAGTGACGCCCTCCCAGCGTGGATTTGTGCGCCATTCCGTTTCGATCGCTACTACGCTGCTGCTTTCTGCCACGCGGATTCCCCTGAATATGAATTAATTTGCACTTGTTTATTGCTCGACGCTCTTGACAGCCACACTGCCCGGCGCTTCGCGGACCCGCTTGCTTGGCAGCGGCATTGCGATCAGTCCGAAGGCCATCAGGCCTGCAATCAACGCAAGCGTTGCGCTGCCATAAAACACAACAGTCCAGGTGCCGGTTCTTTCGAATAGCCGCGCGGCCAGCCAGCCCGCCACGATTGCCGACACACCCTTCGAACTGTAGAGGAAACTATAGTTCGAACTGGCGTTGCGCCCCCCGAAAAAATCCGCCGACGCTGCCGGAAAAATGGAGTAAATCTCGCCCCACGTAAAGAACACGATGGCGAGGCAAACGATGAATCCGACCGGGGAATGACGCCCCAAACGCAGAACGCTGACCAGCGCGAGTGCCTGGATCAGAAATGCGACAATCATCGTTCGTTCGCGGCCAAGATGATCAGACACCCAACCCCAGAAAATACGGCCGCTGCCGTTCGAGATGAGGTTAATCATGATCGCCAACGTAAGAGTTATTTTTCCGATCCCCAGCGTATCGGCGACCGAGCTGACCTGCGCGGACACCATTAGTCCGCCAATTCCCATCATTAGCATCATCGCGTAGAGCACATAGAATTGGGGCGTTTGCAGCATCTCAAACGAAGTGAACTGCTCCGCGTGGCTGCGCAATTTGAACCGGCTCACGGGTTTCTTCCCCGCGATTTGAGGATCGTCCGGCTTGGGGTTTACCAGGAACTGCGCTGCACAAAATATGATCAGTCCTTGCCCGATGCCGGTATAAAGAAACGCCGCGCGATAATTTTCGGCGTGAATAATGTAAGCGATTACGGAAGTGAATAGAGCGGCCCCGGAGCCGAATCCGGCGGCGACCAGGCCAGAGGCAAGGCCCAGCTTGTCAGGGAACCATTTCAGTCCCACGGTGGTCGAGCCACAATAAATCATTGCCGCGCCGAGTCCTGCGATGGAATACAAAGTATAAAGTTGCGGGAGCGTTGTTGCATGACCCAGCCCGGCCCATCCGAATCCGCAAAGCACTGCAGAAATGGACATGAACAGGCGCGGGCCGAACTTATCCATGAACCAGCCCGACAGCGGCATCATCCAGGTTTCGAACGCGATGAAGAGCGTAAATCCCAATTGAACTTCGGAGAGCTTCCAGCCGGTTGCGCCGATAATCGGCTTTACGAATTGCGTCCAGGAATACTGGAGGTTCGCGATCATGACCATCGCGACCACCGCGGCTATGAGCCGCACCCAACGGTTCATTTTGATTTATCCTCTTGCAGCACTACTGGTGCTGCGCCCCGGCTAGTGCTTAATCGACGTTTGCCCCAATAGTTTGGTACAAGAATACACAGCCTGGGTGTTCGGCATGGGGACGGCCAACCGCTCACCGATTTCGAGGACAGCTCCCACCACAGCTTCCAGTTCCATCGGCCGGCCTGCTTCGAGGTCCTGGAGCATGGACGTTTTATGCTCGCCCACTTTTTCCGCGCCGGCAATCCTCTTGTCAAGCGAGATGGGAAGCTCAATGCCCAGTTTGTTGGCGACTGCTTCGACTTCCATCATGATGTTGCGAACCAGCACCACGACATCTGGATCGTGGACCATCGCGACAATCGTGGCCCGCGTCAGCGCGCTGATTGGGTTGAAGGCGACATTGCCGAGAATTTTGACCCAGATTTCATGGCGAAGCCGCGCGGTTACCGGAGACTTGAATCCGGATTTGATCAACGCATCGCCAATCGCTCGAATCCGGTCTGACTTGCTGCCGTCCGGCTCGCCAAGAGTGATGCGGTTTCCTTCGGTATGGCGAATTACGCCCGGCTCCACAATTTCCGTGGCCAGATAGATGATCGATCCCACGACGTTCCGCGGGTCGAACGTCTGCCCAATTATTCCACCGGGATCGATCCGCTCGATGCGAAAATCGGCGTATTCGCCCGCGCCGATCTGAAAATACCACCAGGGAATTCCGTTTTCCGTGCTGACGACGACCGTATTCTCATGAAGCAGCGGCTTGAGTTGCGGAGCGAGCTTGGTCAAGCCGTGCGCCTTCACGCCGAGGAAGATTACGTCCACCGGTCCGGCATCTTCGAGCCGCTCAATAATTTTCGGACGGACTTCGAAGTCGCCTTCAGCACTCAACACGCGCAGGCCATTCGCCTGCATCGCGCGAAGATGCGGGCCGCGCGCGAAGAGCGTCACATCTTCGCCGGCCCTGTGCATGCAGGCTCCGAGATAGCCGCCGATGGCTCCGGCCCCGGCAATCAGATATTTCACTTTTGTCCGCTCGCAAACGAGGCAGCGACTGCGCCACGCTGGATTTTTCCGGTCGCCGTTCGGGGAATTGCTTCCACGATATAAAGCTTCTTGGGGCGCTTGAAGTCGGCAAGTCGTTCGCGGCAGAAGTCGAGGATGGCCGTCTCCGTTTCAGGAGTTCGCAAAACCACAGCCGCAGCGACTTCCTCTCCCCATGTAGGATGCGGGACCCCGAACGCCACCGCCTCGGCCACGGCGGGATGAGCAAGCAGGACTTCATCGATTTCCCTCGGCGCAACTTTTTCGCCGCCGCGGTTGATCAGCTCCTTGATTCGCCCCGTCAAGATCAGGTAGCCGTCTACATCGAGATATCCCTGATCGCCGGTACGGAACCATCCGTTGGTGAAAGATTTCGCATTCGCCTCGGGATTGTTCTCATACTCGCTGACAACGTTGGGTCCCTGAATAACGACTTCGCCGCGCTGTCCCTGCGCGAGATGGTTGCCGGCAGCATCCATGATGCTTACTTTGACTCCTGTTCCGGGACCGACCGAGCCACCCTTGCGGGCTTTGGGCGGGACAGGATTCGAACACATCTGGTGCGAAGCCTCTGTCATGCCGTAGGCCTCCAGCACAGGCGCGCCGAAAACGGTCTCCATCTGCTGCATCATTTCTGCAGGAAGCGCAGCGCTGCACGAGCGGATGAATCGCAGATTCTCAGACCCTGCCGGGCGCTCGCCGCCTGCGCGCGTCAGCAGAAGCTGGTGAATCGTGGGAACTGCCGAATACCAGGTAGCGTGCGATTCGCGCACGATCCGCCAGAAAGAGAGGGGACTAAATTTGGTGGGAATAACAACAGTGCCGCCCGAAAGAAATGTGGAAAGCACCGACGCCACCAGACCGTGAACGTGAAACAGCGGCATCACACACATTGTGACGTCATCGGGTGTAAGCGCGTATGTGTTTGCGATATTCTGCGCGGAGGCTCCGAGGTTCGAATGCCGGATCGGTACGCGTTTCGGACGTCCGGTACTTCCGCTGGTGTGCAGGACCAGAGCGATATCATCTGGCGAAGGAGCCATCGCGCTGCTATGGTTTCCAACGACATCCTCGATGCGGACAAACCCATGCTCATCCATTCGAAGCGAATATATCGGAACTTTTCCCTGAGCTGCGCGCCGCGCCTCTTCCGCGCCGTCGGGAGGGCAGAGGAGAATCTTTGCGCCAGTGTCTTCAAGGTAGAAGCTGAACTCATCTTCGCGGTATCCCGGATTGAGAGGGGCCGCCGTTCCTGCTACCGACGCCGCAAGGAAACTGACAATTGCCGGCAGGCCGCTGGGCAATACCGTGGCGACCCGGTCACCCCGCCGAATGCCCAATGCTGCCAGCGTATCGGCCATGGTCATCACCTGTTCGCGCAGGTCTTTGTAAGTAACGCGAATACCCGCTTCCGGGAGAAGCACCGCCGTACGATCGGCAGGTGCAGCATTCAAGACCTCAATGAGGCCATTTAGATTAGACATAGTTTATGAACTCACTCCGCAGGAAAAACATGATATCAGATTTGCGTCAGCCTGCTACGGGGTTTGGCGATAGGGAATTGGCAAGCGCCTCGATCTTTTTCAGCCGAACATCTCCGCCAATTACGATCAGGCAATCGCTCACGCGAATCGTAATATCTTCTGCGAGGCTAAAAATCATTTCGCGGTCGTCATTTTTTACGACTAATATAATCGCACCCAGTGTTCGAGGCAATGTAATCCAGCCGTCCCGACAAAGACCATTACAATAAGCATGGAGATAGCCAGAAAAAGGCGGCCCACAATGTTCATTTCCGAAATCCTCGGCTGCCTTCCACACCAGGTCAAGGCGCCTTATCGGCGTCACACGCTCAAGACAGGAATGTTCGATTCGCGAATGATTCCATAACCAGTGGCCCGCAACCGTCCGCCGGTCGGGCGGCCAATAATCAGGACGTCCGCGCTCGATTGCTTTGCCGCGTGGCTCAAAAGTTTGGGCACATCGCCACTACCAATGAAGACTTCAGCCTTGCTGCCAACCTTCTGTTGAAGCTCCGCCAGTTGGTGGTTGACGGATTTTACAAGGGCTTCTGTCCAGGAGGGATCGTCTTGATATGGGCCTGGCCCATAGTTTTCCATTCCGGCGGTCACATGAGCCAGCGTCAGTTGCGCGCCGAAATCAGCGGCCAGTTGCGCCGCCCACTCGACAGTCTTGGGGCTATGTTTGCCCAAATCGACCGCACAAAAGATGCTGCGAATCGCGAAATCGCGGACGGTCTCTTCCTCCAGATGGGCCCCGGTCCAGACGGGGCAATCGCTGTCGTGGAGCACTTTCGCCGTCACTGAACCCAGAAGGAAGCGGCGAAACGCGCCGTAACCGTGGGTCGGCATGACGATCAGGTCGGCCTTTTCCGTTCGCGCTGTCTCTACGATTGTAATGGCCGGATCGCCCGCCATCAGCACTCGCTTGACGGCAACGCCATCAAGCTCGGGCCCTAATGACCGATCCAATTGTTTCTGCGCCTGATGCAGGAGTTCCTTCATCAGATCGCCCAGATTGACCGGCACATAACTGCCCTCAATCATGGCCGCGGAATAACTCATGGGCGTAACGACATGCAATATCACAATCTCGGAATGGAAGTGGCGGGCCAGAGTTGCAGCCTGATGAACCACATGCTTCGAGGAGCCTTGGAAGTCAATCGGGAGAAGAATTTTTCCTATTCTTACCATCACTCACCTGCTGAAATATCAATGCGTCTTTAGTCGGTGAATTTCACATCTGAGGTTCCCGAACCATTTGGAGTATATACCAACCAACCAACCAACCAACCAACCAACCAACCAACCAACCAACCAACCAACC
>CAZUNI010000011.1:0-95882 GCA_964622265.1 uncultured Acidobacteriaceae bacterium
GTACCGTCAAACCCTTGCGGGCATTCGTCCGGGTCGAAAGGGGTTTACACTCCGAAAAGCTTCATCCCCCACGCGGCGTCGCTGCGTCAGGCTTTCGCCCATTGCGCAATATTCCCCACTGCTGCCTCCCGTAGGAGTCTGGACCGTGTCTCAGTTCCAGTGTGGCCGGCCATCCTCTCAGACCGGCTACCGATCAAAGCCTTGGTGAGCCGTTACCTCACCAACTAGCTAATCGGGCGCGGGCCCCTCCTTAGACGCCCTTGCGGGCTTTGAGTCAAAAGACCGAGGTCTTCTGAATATCATGCGGTATTAGTCCCGCTTTCGCGGGGGTATCCCCCATCCAAAGGGCAGGTTGCCCACGTGTTACTCACCCGTGCGCCGTGCGCCATCCGTATTGCTACGGACGCGCACTCGACTTGCATGTGTTAAGCACGCCGCCAGCGTTCGCTCTGAGCCAGGATCAAACTCTCGTTTGAAAATGGCTGCCTAGAAAATAAAAAAGCCCGACTGCCATTGCTGGATGTCGGGTTCCCATGTTCTAAGCGAACTTTTTATCGCTCGATTCACTCAATCCCCTAGCGCCTAAGCGCTAAGGTCAATCGAACGGGTTCTGGCACATCTCATCTTACTTACCCAGTTTGTCAAAGAGCATTTCCCCCTGTCCAGCAGGTGGGCTACCGTCTAGCCCAGCAACTATAGCATCGGTTTCTTTAATGTCAAGCATAAGTGTTTATGCCCGTTGAAAATCTTGTGGAAATTCGGTGAACGGCGCTATACCTGAATTTACGCTATTAAGAGTCCGATAAACAGGTCGATCTTTCACGGATGCGGCAAGGTGACTTCGCAGATCCCCGGCGCCCCTTCAGGGCGCCCACCAATTGTACATTCGTCCCCGGGGCGTTGCCCCGGGCTGATACCCGACCGCGCTTTCAGCGCTTATTGGCTTGGCGCAAAAGCTCCTTCACTTGCTCTATGCTAAGGGCTTCTTTTTGCACATGAATCATGGCATGGCAATTCGGACAAACGGGTCGCAAATCGCCTATTGGGTCGACTTTGTACTCTTTTCCTATCTTCGACAGTTGCTGCAGGTGGTGTACGTGAATGAACCCTTCGGCAGCTTCGCCATATGTGATCCCAAAGTTGAATCCGCACGCCACGCAACTGTCCCCGTAGTGGTCAATACATTTCCGGCGCGCTTCAGCATTTCGCTCGTAAGCATTGACTAAGATTTGGCGAACAGCGCCTTCATATATCGTTTCGGTTCCATCTATTTCCTCTGGAAGCCGGAAGTTGCGTAAATTCTCAAAGTCCACCCATATTTTCTCCAGTTCTTCGGCGACCTTAGTAGGGCGAATTCGCACTCCCGACATTTGCGTGTCCCAGTACATTTCTGAAAATGGGGCAATGTTGAGCCGTTTGCGGGGCAGGATTGTATCGGTCTGAGGATTGAGTAGAGTATCTAGATCGAGTTCTACGAAGTAGCTGGTTTCACCAAGCTCAGCCTTTTCTTCATCCCAATGGGAATCTTTAAATGAGCCTCTTGAAATAGTTCCTGACGCAAATATGCCTTTCGGTTCTTGGCCAAGTCGAATTAGGAAAGCTCGGTCGCCTTTTGAAGGTGTCTGGAAGCTCCGCAACTCCAACGCACAATAGTGCGCTTTCCTGCTTTCACGGCACTAGACTTTTCTGCGAGTTCATCCCATGTCCAGCGCTTAGGATTCCATGCTAGAAGATACGTTGTCATTAGTCTTCCATCCTCCTCCGATACAATCGTAGGGTAGTTTGAGGATAAGTCCGCATTCGAGATGAAGTGATTTCCTATTCCGTCGCGCCAACGGCGCGGGCACCAGCCCAGGGCAACGCCCTGGGGAACGGGTTCCTCCATTAGTGCGCCCTGAAGCGGCGGAGGATTGCGTTTCCAAAGTGATAAACTCAATCCCATAAATAACGCTCGTCAAATTCGATCTGATAGCGCTTCAAGAATGATCGAAATTCCTCCTCGAAACTCTTCACCCGGTGATGTTCTACTTGGTTGGCAATATACGTTTTCACCTCATCGACGCCAGATTGGCCGATGGAAAACGCTCCGTAACCGCTTTGCCAATGGAATCCCTTGAATTCCTTTCCTTGGGTCTTGATCCATTTGGAAGTTGCGCGTTTGACCTCCATGACGACCTGAGATAGCGAATGATTCTTGCTTAACACTAACAAGATATGGACGTGGTCGCGCCACGCGTTCATTGCGAGGGCGGGCGAATCGAGATCGCGCAAGACGCCTGAAGCGTAAGCGCATACCGGGGCGCGGACGGAGTCGGTCAAAACGGGTTGGCGGTTCTTGGTGCTGAAAATAGATGGATGAGATTCTTGGAAAGAGATTGAGGCATTGCACAATCCCTGCCCCCCTTCAGGGCGCCCACAAATTATTCCAACTTGACCCAGGGCGTTGCCCTGGGCTGATACCCGCCGGCTCTTTCAGCGCCGGAACATTGGAGTAATGTCGCTCTTGGTGTGCCGAGCTACGCGACATTCCGAGGAATCCCTCTTCGCGTCAGATCAAAGAGAGATTCCTCGCTGTGTTCGGAATGACGACACGATGGGATTAACCGAAGCGATTACTTCTTCGGGTGCAAGGTCAGCTTTTGCACGCGCCAGTTCAACAATTCTGCTACGTACAGTGTGTTTTCCGATGGGCAGGCGATGGCGTGAATCCAGCCGAACTCCTTGGGCTGGCGTCCGGCTTTGCCGAGCATGCCGAGGACTTTTCCGTCCAGGCTGAGCTTGTACACGCGGCCGGGGAACGTGTCCGCCGTATAGAGCACCGGGTTGGGGCCGGGTGTGATGCAGACGGCCCAGGGTGAATAGGGGCCTGCGGATCCCTTGAAGTCCATGCCCACCTTGTTGCCGAGCACGGGCATCGCGTTGGCGTAATCGAATGGCTCGTGAATCTTGATTTGGCGGACATACTTGCCGTCGCTGTCATAGACCTCGATGCGCATATTGCCCCGGTTCGCCACATAGACGTATCCCTGGGGGTCGACGGCAATGCTGTGCGGCGTGTCGAGCTGTCCGGGCCCTTCGCCGGGCTCGCCAAACGACTTCATGAAGTTTCCGTCCTTGTCGTACTTGGCGACGCGGGAGTTGAGGTAGCCGTCACTGATAAAGGTTTCGCCGGCCGCGTCCCAGGCCATGTCGGTTACCTGGCGGAATAATCCGTTCACAGGAGGCAGCGGCGGCTTGGGGTGCTTCAGCGGCCCGACTTCTTCGGCGGAGGCTTCCTGCTTACGGCCGAGGACCATCGTCACGCGGCCCGCGGGATTGAATTTCACTACAACGTCTGAACCCTTGTCCGAAACCCAAATGTTCTGTTGCTTGTCGATTCTTACCCCGTGCGCATAGGACCAGCCGTACAGATTGTGGCCGATCTCGCGAATGTAGGTGCCGTCCGGGCCGAACTCCAGGAGCTGCGCGGCGCTGGCGCCATACGCAGGCCCCGTGGTATTGCCTCGTGAAAAGACAAAGATGTGACCCGCGGCGTTCACGGCCACTCCGGCCACTTCGCCGAGGTACATATCCTTCGGAAGATGCACTGGATTAACGTCGGCATCGAAGGGAATTTCCGGAGCCGCCTGTTGTGCGAACATCGCCAATGGCGCGATCAAGAAAAATACGAGCGCAAGCGCAAACCGTTTCATTCGTACCTCCTCAAAGACCTTTGTAATGGTGGTGAGACGCAGAAGAATATATCCGTTCGGGTGCGGAACGCCAATGAAAAAAGGATTGCGGTTGCGACAGGCCGAATCAGGAATTTAGCCTGCCGATTCGGTCCGACTCGCTGCAGGAGAATTCGCCATTTTCCGCAATGACTCCGTATACGGCGCACGCGCGACGCCGCGTTCGCAGATGATTGCGGAAATCAGGCGCGCCGGCGTCACGTCGAATGCTGGATTCGCGACGGCCACGTCCGGGGCGATGCGCACGCCGCGAAGATGCGTGACTTCCTCGGCGTCCCGCTCTTCGATGGGAATTTGCTCGCCGGAGGAAATCGTCAAGTCGAATGTAGAAACCGGGGCGGCCACGTAGAACGGCACCCCATGCTCATGCGCGAGCACAGCGATCTGGTAGGTGCCGATTTTGTTCGCCGTATCGCCATTTGCAGCGATGCGATCCGCGCCGACTACAACTGCGCCGACGCTGCCGGCCTTCATGAAATATCCCACCATGTTGTCGGTGATCAGCGTCAGCGGGATTCCGCCTTCGTGTAATTCCCACGCGGTAAGGCGCGCGCCCTGCAAATAAGGCCGCGTTTCCGGCACCAGGACGCGCAGCTTGTGGCCCTGCTCGAACGCCACGCGAATTACGCCCAGCGCCGTTCCAATGCCTGCTGTGGCGAGAGCGCCGGCGTTGCACTGCGTCATCACCTGACCCGACGCGGGCAATAGGTCCGCTCCGAAGCAGCCGATCGCTTCGTCGGTGGCGCGCTTTTCGGCATGGACGGCTCGCGCTTCCTCGACCATTGCGAGGCGCAGCACATCGAGCGATGGGTTTGCTGCCGTGAACTGTTCGAAGCGGCGCGTCATGCGCTCAATGGCCCAGAACAGGTCCACGGCCGTCGGGCGGGTCTGTGCGATCGTCTGGCAAATCACAGGGAATTCCGCACGGAGTTCATCGAGTGTGCGCGACTTCGAACGCTCGACGCCGAGCGCGACACCCATCGCAGCTGCGACGCCGATCGCCGGCGCTCCGCGAATCACCATGTCCTTGATCGCTGCGGCGACGTCGCGATAATCCGTGTACGTGTGACGGATCACTTCATTTGGCAAACGACGCTGATCGAGCATCACCACGCCCTTGCTGGTCCATTCAATCGGTTGCGCTACATTCATTTTTGTTTGGGATTCTCTTCGTCAGGATTTATTTGTAATGCGATGCGGGTCACGAGGCACCGGGAATATGGTGTAGCCCACTGGTTGCGAGAAAAAAGCCGAGGAACAGAAAACTGTTATACCCCAGATGCACAAAATAGCTTGCCGCCACAGTTCCGGTCTTTGCGCGGACCCACGTAAGCAGAACGCCGACCACGATCAACAGGCCGATTTGACCCCACCCGCCCCAAAGTTGCTGCGCGTGCATCGCTCCGAACAAAATGCCGGTCGCGATCACACCGGCGCGCATGCCGTACTGGCGCGCGATAATGGGATAAAGAAAGCCTCGGAACATCGTTTCTTCCACCAGAGGCGCAACCAGAATGCCAAACCCCATCAATAGAATTACCGTCAACCGGGAGTGAAACATCTCCTCAATCGGCAATTGATTTTTCTCGTTTATAAATCTGCCAAAAAAAGAAACGATGACTGCAAGTATCGCCCCCCCGCCCATGCAACGCAGGATCGAGGCGGATACCGGCTGGACACCCAGTTGCAAGCCCCGCCAACCCATCGTGCGCCAGAAGGGAGTGGAAGTTCGAACTCGTACCAGGGTGAAAAAATAAAGCAGTACGAACGCCGACCACAAAACCTGGGAAAATATGGCAACGATCGGCTTTGCGGCGGACGTGGAGTCCGGCCCCAGGTCCTTCATCGACATGTGAAAAGCGAATAAGCCAACGCCGACGACAATTCCGCCCGCGACCAGCAAACTCAATATCCCGAAGCCGATGAAGAGAAACAAATCCACCCATTGAAACGGCGATCGCAGGTCTTCAGGAATCGATGAGTCAAATTGCGGCGGCGCGGGCGGCGGCTCCGGAGAGATCTTGGAAAGGATTGGATCCATGGGCGGCAAAGACAAGTCATCTTGCGGTTGGCCTGATCGGGCCCGGGCCGGCGCTGCTGCAGACGGATTGGAATCCTCAAATGCCATGGTCATGCACACAGGTACGTTTAGCACTGTAACGGCACTTTTCGTTGCACGCAAGTCAGCAGAGTTGTGGGAGTGTATCTCATCCTTCGGGAGCGAAGGCAGGAAACAGCCTGCGCGATGACGGAGTTGTGACCGTGTTCCTGCCATTCTCATTGGATTCGAAAAAGGCAGTGTACGGGTGGACGCGTTTATTGCGGTTTTTTATGAGGGTATCCTAGACCCAATATTCCACGACAGTACAATTAGGATCAATCTTGGTCGAAGTCATTCGGCGCTGAAAGCGCCGCTGGTGACCAGCCCGGGGCAACGCCCCGGGTATCGTGCCCAGATCTCATCGTCCGTCCTGCAAGGGCGGAGGGCCCTTGCCTTCAGGAAAGGTTCGATCCAATCGAGACTGAAATATACGATATGAAAAAGATACGGAATGAGGTCAAGCCTTTGAAGATACAAGCTCGGATGTTCAGCCGAGGGCGAATCACTCTGCCCCGCGAGCTTCGCCTCAATATGGGCGTGGGGCGGGTGATGTGTTGGCATTCGAGAGTGAAGGTGACATTTTTCTTATGCGCCCCGTAAAACCTTAGAAACCGCGGTGAAATTCCTGAACTCTCTGGCGGTGAGGATCCGTCCGCGCTAATGTGACCTTCTCACCACAGGAACGGGACCGCGCCAGCCTGGTGCTCAGACGGTGCGCCATAGCAACGTGACCCACTCGGTTCGGCTTCAAAATCTCAGAGTACAGTTGGCACAAATTGCGTTGGGGCAAACCTCGGAACGCCAATCTCCCGATTGGCGTTTTGTGCTTTGGCACCGTCGCCAATCAGGAGATTGGCGTTCCGAGGAAACATACAATCCCCTCAGAAATGCGGGCTAGGGGTTCAGAAGGCGCATTAATCCCACCGCGGCATGCGAGAGCCTTGCTCCCCGGCGCGACACCAGATACAACGACCGCGGCATCTTGAGCTGCCGGATGCGGACTTCCGCCAGCAGCTTTCGTTCGACTTCCCAGCGGACGCACATGCGCGGGACGATGGCCACGCCCATGCCCATCTGTACAAATCGTTTGATACTTTCGATCGTGGGCATTTCGATGTCGCGATGCAGCGGCGTGCGGTGCTTCTCAAAGAGCTGAATAACACGCGAGCGGTAGGGCGACTCGACGTTATGCGCAATGAAGGTTTCTTCGCCCAGTTCCTTGATGTCCACCGAAGTGCGGCGCGCCAGCCTGTGCTTGGGCGGGACGACGAACGTCAGCTCGTCGCGGAGAATTTCCACGGCCGCCAGCTTCGGGTCCTGCGGGACGTAGGAGACTGTGCCCAGGTCCAGGCGGTAATTCAGGACCTCCTGCGGGATGTCGCGCGAAAGCGTGCGGTGCATGACAAGCTTCACGCCGGGATAGAGTTTTCTGTACTTCGCCAGCGTCGGCAGCAGGGCGTGGATCGAGCTTTCGTTCACTCCGAGCGTGAGTTCGCCACGGCCCAGGCTTTTCAAGTCCTCCATTCCTTTCTGGATTTCGTCACGCAGATTCATCAGGCGTTCGGCATAATCGCGCAGGAGTTCCCCGGCGTCGGTGAGCTTCACCTGGCGCGCGCCGCGCACCAGCAGCGGCTGACCCAGCGAATCTTCGAGCTTGCGGATCACGATGCTGACGGCCGGTTGCGTGCGGTAAAGTTTTTGCGCGGCGCGGGAGAAGCTTTGCTCTTTCGCGACGGTCAGGAATACGTGCAGTTGAGATAGGTCCATGGGATCTCCAGTAGCACAGACTTCAGTCTGTGCGGTCTTTGTTTTGTATTTGCACTCCCCAAAACCAAAGGCGCACAGACTGAAGTCCGTCCTACCTGACATAATAGGACTTTATAGCCTTTGTAACTATTATAAATTTGACGCGCTTGCGCAGGTAGGTTGAAATAGTCAATGTAGGAGAGTGTCCAGCTATGGATAACGTACAGATCTTCGATACCACGTTGAGGGACGGCGAACAGTCGCCGGGATTCTCGATGACCGTGCCGGAGAAGGTCCGCATGGCCCGACAGCTGGAATCGCTTGGAGTGGACATTATTGAGAGCGGCTTCCCGATCTCCTCCGCTGGAGACCTGGAAGGAGTGAAGGCCGTGGCCCGCGAAATTCACGGCTGCACCGTGGCCGCGCTGGCCCGCGCTCGCAAGCAGGACATCGATGTGGCACTGGACGGCATTTCCGGAGCAGCGCATCCCCGCTTGCATACGTTTCTTGCGACATCCGACCTGCACCTGCACCACAAGCTGCGCATGACGCGCGAGGAAGCGCTCGAAGCAATCTCGACCAACGTGCGCTACGCGCGCGAACGCTGCGCCGAAGTGGAATTTTCCGCTGAGGACGCCAGCCGCACCGACATCGATTACCTGTGCCAAGCGGTGGGCCGCGCAGTGAAAGCGGGCGCGAACATCATCAACCTGCCGGACACTGTCGGCTACGCCGTACCTGCGGAATACGCGGCCATGTTCACCAAAGTCATCGAATCGCTGGACGGCGCAAACGGCGTCACTCTGAGCGCGCATTGCCACAACGATCTGGGCCTGGGCGTGGCGAACTCACTGGCCGCGATTAGCGCTGGCGCCCGCCAACTGGAATTAACGATCAACGGTATCGGCGAACGCGCCGGCAACGCCGCGCTGGAAGAAGTCGCCGTCGTGCTGCGTGTGCGGCAGGCCACCATTGGCGTCACCACGAACATCAAGCTGGACCAGCTGTACGCCACCAGCCGCCTGCTGTCGGAAATTACCGGTGTCCCTGTAGCCCCCAACAAAGCAGTCGTTGGGGCGAATGCCTTTGCGCACGAAGCCGGCATTCATCAGGACGGCATCCTCAAGAATCCCCTCACCTACGAAATCATCTCCCCCGAAGCGGTCGGCGTCCCCAAAAGGAAATTGGTCCTGGGAAAACACTCCGGCCGCAATGCGCTGCGCTCGGCGCTGGTGGAAATCGGCTACACGCCCACGCCGGAAGAACTCGATGAATGCTACAAGCGGGTTTCGTCGCTGGCGGATGAATCCAAAAATATCAGCACGCGCGACCTGCTAGCCATCGCGCATCAGGTGATGCGCAAGCGCGGCAGCGAAACAGCTGTCGCTGCGGAGTAAAAGCTTTGGAAACAGATCAGTGGCACAGACTTCAGTCTGTGCGCTTTTGGATCTGTGTGGGCTTATGAAAACCAAAGGCGCACAGTTTGAAATCTGTGCTACTGGCGCTTAACCGAACGGATTCTCGTCCGCGCTGGGGCCGTAAATCGACGGCACGGGCACATCGAGCAGGCGCAGATAGACGGAGAGCTGCCCGCGATGATGATAAGTGTGGTTCAAGAGAATGGCGCGAATGAATCCGATTCGCGGCATCGACATCAACACTTTCCCTTCCTTTTTTAGCGTCCACGGTTCCATCAGTTGGGAGTCGTCCAGTTTCTTCAGCAACTCTTTGGCGTCGGCGGTACTTTTTGAGAGGCCGTCCATGATTTCTTTTTTGCTGGCCGGTTCAGGCGGCAGGGAAGGCCCTGCGGCGCCAAAATCGAACGAGTCTTTCTGTACGATTTCAGCCAACCGGCCTTGAAGGATTGCGATGTGGATTGCCAATTGACCTAGGGAAGTCGATTTGGGGTGCGGCTTCCAGGCCAATTTGTCCTCGGGGATACGCTCCAGGACGCGCTGCGTGGTTTTCGCTTCCTGATCGATTTCCATAATGATTGCATCGATGGCTGCCATGGTTTCTCCTCTTGAGTGCTGTGGATCATACAAATGGAATTCTGCACATCGCCCCGGCTCGTGAAATTCAGCGGTGACGCGGATTCGGTTCCCCACTATACTGCTTCACCATGCCGGGTATACTCTAATTTTGTACGGATAGTCCGCCTGCGGAAAGATACTAAACTGGACCCAGGAAATTCAGATGAACAGTAATTTAAAAAAAATCGTGTTGCTGCCCGGAGACGGAATCGGCACGGAAATCGTGGGCGTCGCAGTGCGCGTCCTCAAGGACTGCGCGGTCGAATTTGGACACCAGTTCGAATTTGCCGAGTTCCCCTTCGGCGGCAGCGGCATCGACGCCACGGGAGTTCCCCTTCCCGCCGAGACGCTGGCGGCTTGCAAGTCTGCGGACGCAATCCTGCTGGGTGCGGTCGGCGGCCCCAAGTGGGACGCCCAACCCATCGGCAAGCGCCCGGAAAGCGGCCTGCTGGCCCTGCGCAAGGCTCTGGATCTCTATATCAACCTCCGGCCCATCGATTTACGTACTTCGCTGCTGGGCCTTTCTCCATTGCATCCGGATCGCGCCAAGGCGGTTCACATCGATTTCGTGCGCGAATTAGCCAGCGACATTTACTTCGGCGATCACCGGATTAGTCCCGACCCGAGCGGAGAGCGCGCCGTGGACGAGGCTGTGTACACGACGGGAGAAATCGAGCGCGTGGCCAAATACGCATTCGCCCGCGCGGAGTCACGAACGGGGCGCTTGGCCTCGATCGACAAGGCCAACGTGATGACCACCTCGCAGCTTTGGCGTAAGACGGTAACACGCCTTGCCGCCGATCATCCGGGCGTCAAGCTCGAACATCTATATGTGGACAACGCGGCGATGCAACTGGTGCTGGCACCGGCCCAATTTGACGTCATTCTGGCCTCGAACATGTTTGGCGATATTTTGAGCGACCTCGGCGCAGCTTTGGCCGGATCGATTGGACTGATCCCCTCGATGAGTTGCGGGCCCGGGCCGTCTCTCTATGAACCTATTCACGGCTCGGCACCGACACTGGCTGGAAAGGATGTCGCCAATCCAGTTGGCACCATTCTGTCCGCCTCAATGCTGCTCCGCGAAAGCTTTGGCATGAAGCAGGAAGCCGAATGTATCGAAACGGCCATCGATCGACTATTCCAAAGCGGTGTTCGAACCCCAGACCTCTTTCAGCCCGGGACCACCAATGTGGGCTGCGCCGAGTTCGGCGAGCGACTGCGCACAGAAATGGCCGGAGCGGTCAAGCGGTCGTGATCCTGTAGATTCGGCAGCCCCCCATTCCCGGGCCTCATTATGCCGCTCCGGCCTCGTTCTTGCCGGAGGCCTTGGCCGCCCCTCAAACCCTTGCGAATCAGGGTCGAACAGTGATAGTTTCATGCTGGTCAAGCCTGCATGAATCTGTTCGGCGCGTGTGGATTGGACCTCATCCTTGAGTGAATTGACCGCCCAACCCGGTTCCGATAATGGCCACCATGCTTCCGGGAGCAATTTCCAGGTCCCGCAGTCGCCTGACCTCCATAATTTGACCTTTTGGCGCGTGGAGGGAAGCCTTGCGGACCTCGGCGCGGTGCGACCGGTAGCCTACTTCACTTGGAATTCGCATACCTACATCGGACGGTGGGCCCGCCGGGGCGGCATGCTGCTGTCGGCCGTGGTTCGGCCCTTCCTGTATGCTGGCAACCGTGTTTTTGCGACGCGGGTGCTTCATATGCTGCTCGCCGGCGTCACGCGAGACCGCCTGGACCTGCTGGGCGAAGAGTATTTCGAATACATCCTGAAGAAGCAGCTGAAGCCGGAAGGCGTCGCGCGGCTGCGGGACTGTGTGGCAGCGAAAGGCCCCGGCAAAGTCGTGCTTGTCAGCCAAGGGCTCGACCACGTGATGCGTCCCTTGGCAAAGCATCTTGGCGTCGGGCGGATGGTTTCGAACCGGCTGGAATTTCGCAATGGAGTCGCCACAGGGCGACTGCTGGCACCCGTCATTCGTCCTCGCAGTCCCTTCGCGTGGGCGATGGAGCGCGGCGCGGACGGCATCGTGCCTGCCAAACGCCTGCTTCATGACCTGGGGCTGGCCGCGCACCCAGGGGAACTTCAGAAAGCGATCATCTCCGCCGATAGGCCTACCCCACCGAATCATCGCGCCCTGGTCGTATTTGGCCAGAAATTGAAGCCTGAACCGCTTTCCGTTCGCCGCACCCTGGAGGGCAAGCGCATCCTGCTTGTTGGAGTGACCGGATTCATCGGCAAAGTCTGGCTGGCGCAGCTGTTGAGCGAAGTCCCTCAAATCGGGAAGATCTATCTGCTGATCCGTCGCCAGCGCACCACCACAGCGCAGCGGCGATTCGAAAAGCTGTTCGAAGAGTCTCCGGTATTCGACAAGCTCCAGGAGCAACATGGCGAGCGGTTCGCGGATTTCGTCTCCGAGCGCGTGGAAGTGATCGATGGCGACGTGAGCCAGCCTGGGCTGGGCATAGCTTCGGAGGTACGTTCACATCTGGCGCGGACGCTGGACCTTATCGTCAATAGCTCGGGGCTGACGGATTTCAATCCGGACCTTCGCGACGCTCTTGCAGGCAACGTCGCACCAGTCATGAATGTGCTCGACTTTCTGCGGGAATCCGATCACGCCGGGCTATTGCATCTCTCCACTTGTTACGTTGTAGGCGCGAAGGACGGACGCGTTGCCGAGGAAGTCACTCCGAATTACACGCCGCTCGGAATTCCCGATTTTGATGCCGAGCGCGAGTGGCAATCCCTGCAGGAAATCGTGGCGCGTGCGGAAGCCCGCGCGGATAGCCCGGAGATCACGGCGGCGCTGCGGCGGCAGGCCCTTGGCAGACATCGCGGGGCCGAAGATCCGTCCGGGCCAGAGCTGGACAACCTGATCCGAAAAAATCGCATGCGCTGGCTGCGGAATCGTCTGACCCGCGCAGGAACGCGCCGCGCCCGCCGCCTCGAGTGGCCCAACACCTATACGCTGACAAAATCGCTGGCTGAATCGCTCATTGTTCGGCACGGCAAAGGTCTGCCAATCGCCATTGTGCGGCCCTCGATTGTGGAGACTTCGACGGACCAGCCATTTCCCGGCTGGAACGAAGGCATCAACACCTCGGCGCCGCTTTCCTATCTGCTGGGCACCTACTTCCGGCAGTTGCCGACCAATGAGCGCAAGTGCCTGGACATGATTCCCGTGGACATGGTCTGTCGGGGGATGACTTTAATCGCCGCGGCGATCATTACGCGGCGGCATGAGCCGATCTACCAGCTCGCCACTTCCGCAGACAACCCCTGCGACATGGGCCGATCGATCGAACTGACGGGCCTGGCGCATCGCAAACACTATCGCGCACAACAGAGCCTGGAGCACTGGATACGGATGCAGTTCGACACGATCCCCGTTTCCAAGGCGCGCTACGAAACGTTTTCCGTCCCTGCGCAGAAGGCTGTAGTTCACGGGATCAATCGCGCCGCGTCCGCGCTGCAGATGAAGCGTCCGCCGCTGGCCCGGCAGGAGCGCGATCTTATTCGCGTCGAGAAATTGATCGAACTCTACGAGCCTTTCATTCTGCATAACGAACAGGTATTCGAATCGGACAACGTCCAGTTGCTCTCCGCTTTCCTGCCGGAAGACGAACGGAAAGCTTTCGGCTATGATCCTTCCTCGATTGACTGGTGGGATTATTGGATTAACATTCATGTTCCCGCTTTGCGACGGTGGGTCTATCCGCTGATCGAGGGACGCGCGCCGGAGTCCCGTGCGCGGCGCGTTTTTGCGCCGCAGCAATCGGGTAATGGAGCCGGTCCACACCAGGACGCGACGCCATCGGGAACAGCGTCAGGGGCCGCATCGGGCGTAGGGAACCAAAGCTAATCTATGGCCATTTTTCTGACTGGTTCCACCGGATACATCGGCGCGCATATTGCGTCCATCCTGCTCGATCGCCACACCGATCGGCTGAATTTGCTGGTGCGCGCAAAGACCGAGCAGGAGGCCAAAGAACGCCTCTGGCGTGCTCTGCAATTGCATCTGGATTTCCCGCAGTTCCGGGATGCAGTCGAAACGCGCGTGAATGTTTTTTTGGGCGATCTGACCGATGCGCATTTCGGTTTGCAGGATAACGAATATTTTCGGCTGGTTGAAACTACCGATTCGATCATTCACTGCGCCGCATCGCTGAACCGAAAGTCCGAAAAAAATTGCCTGAACGTGAATCTGCGCGGGACGCTGGAAGTTGCGCAACTCGCCCGACGCGCGCAAGACACCCATGGATTGCGGCGATTCAGCCAGGTTTCGACTGTCGCCGTGGCGGGAACGCGCAGCCATGAAGTGGTCACCGAAGACGCTTCGATCGACTGGAACCGCTCCGATTACGATCCGTACGCGCGCACCAAGAAATTCTGCGAACACATGGTCCGCGAGATGCTTCCCGACGTGCAGCGCACCGTTTTCCGGCCCAGCATCGTGCTGGGCGATAGCCGCCGCGCCGAAACGACGCAATTCGATATGGTTCGCGCGTTCGTATTTCTCGCTGGGCTGCCTGTTCTTCCCTTCCGCTCGTCCGATCGAATCGACATCGTTCCGGTGGATTACGTCGCGGAATCGGTTGTCACGCTGCATCAGAAAAGCGACCCACTGCACGAGATCTATCACCTTTCGTCGGGCAAGGGCTCCGAGACGTTCGGCCAGCTGACTGGAGCAATCGCCCAGGCTGCCGGAAAAATGGAGCCACTCTATTGGCCCGAACTCGAGCAGCCGTTTCATTCCACTGTCAATTGGCTGTCCAACTATCGCGGAAATTTCGGGCGTAGCGCGTCCTTGCTGAAGGTGTTTATGCCGTACCTGCTTTGGGACACGGTTTTCGATAACTCGCGCGTGGTGGCGGAGATGGGCCGCTCTCCCGAACCGTTTTCGAAATACTGTTATCCGTTGCTGCGGTTCAGCCGCGAACACCGCTTCTCCTATCCGTATCGCAACTGGTGGGGGGACACTGCCACAAGAACCGGCGATCTGGCAGCGGCGGCGGTGGGGCATGCAGGAGGATTGCGGCCATGATGGATCTTGTCCTGCAGGCCTGGACAAGCTCACTGATTGAAGCCTCTGGCCTGCTCTGGAAACTCGGCGCGGGACGCCCGTGGCAGCCGGGAGAAAAACTGAAACTGCTTTTTGCGGGGTACAACGGAACGCGCAACACAGGGTCTGACGTCCGAGTCGAGGAAATGCTGCGGCAGGTGCGAAGAGTACTGGGAGAGGAAAATACTGCGCTCAGCGTCATGACATTCGATCCGGAACGCTCGCGCGGTTATTTTTCTGGGACGCCCCAGGTGCGCCTGCCCTATATATTCCCTCCATTTCTGTTCAGCGAAGTACGCAAGTACGACGGCGTAATCACCTGCGAAGGCTCGATGTTCAAAAGCAAGTTCGCCAATGCCCTCTCGACGATGACGATCGGCGCGCTCGGCATTGCCTCCGCGGAGAATAAACTTTCCATCGGATACGGCGGCGAAGCCGGAGCGATGGACCCGATGCTCGAAAAAATGTGCAAGCATTATTGCTGCCGCTCGCTGATCATCACGCGCAATGAAGAATCTCAATCTGTGTTAGGCAAGCTCGGCATACCCACCGAACCGGGAACCGATACCGCCTGGACGTTCGAACCGCATCCCGCCGAGTACGGACGCAAGGCGCTTTCGGATGCCGGATGGGATGGGCGAACACCGATTCTTGCCCTTTGCCCGATCAATCCGTTCTGGTGGCCCGTGAAACCATCGGTGGCGAAATTTATCGCTCGAACAGCTTTCGGCGGGTACAAGGAGAGCCACTACAGTTCTGTTTATTTTCATAATGCAGGTCCGGCCGTGGACGCGGCGTACCAGAAATATCTGGGAGCCATCGCGGGTGCCGTGAAGGCATTTCGAGCCAGGCACAATGTGTTTCCAATCCTAGTGGCGATGGAGCGCCTTGACACCAAAGCGTGCGAGGCACTTGCTCCGCAATTCGGGGGCGCGCCAGTGTTCAGCTCCGACGCGTTTGACATGTATGAAATGGTGAGCATTCTGCGCTGCTGCTCGCTGATGGTCTCTTCGCGTTATCACGCGATGGTGACATCCATGCCTGGGCTGGTGCCTTCCGCCGGAATTACCATGGACGAGCGGATTCGCAATCTGCTGCGCGAGCGCGGGCATGAGCATTTGCTGCTCACCGTGGACGATCCCGACTTGGAAGCGAAGCTCCTGCCTGTGCTCGAACTCCTGTTGGCGGAAGCAGACGCCATACGCGTCGGCATGGCTCGCACGGTGGTACGCAATCTAAAAACCATGGCACGCATGGGCGTGTTTTTGGAACGTGCCGTGCACGAACGCTACCCGGAATTTCCCGTGCGCTCGGGCGTGCATGGTTGGGAGGAGTACCTCCCGTCGTTGAGCGCGAATCTGGAGCACTTGCTCAACACTTACGAAGGCGCGGCGGCTGCGGTAGCCGGGAATTAAGGCGGCTCCATTCGCAATGAACTTCCTCGAAAATATTTTCTCGCGATTGCAGCAGGCCGGCGGCCGCGTCATTTTGGCCGAAGCGCATGTCGGCGGGATGACTCCAGAAGGTCAGGCGAGCAGCGGGCAGACAGCAACGGGGGCGGAATTACTCGCGCTCATCGCGGCCGCGCGTACGTTTTTGCGCGCGTCCGGTCTTGCGAAAGGTGACCGCTGCGCGTTGGTGGCTCCGAACAGCATCCGGTGGGCTGCGCTCGATCTTGCGATTCTCAGCGAAGGGCTCATTGCTGTACCGCTGTACGCACGTCAGGCTCCTGCCGAACTTGCAGCAATGTTGCTCGACGCAGGCCCGGGGCTGTTGTGCTGCGAGGATGCAACTCTTCGCGACGCGATTGCGGCGGCGTGGCGGGATGCGCCGCGGGTCGCGCTGTTCGACGATGTTTTTGCGAACCTGTCTTCGACCCCATCGCCCGCTCCTATCACGCTTACGAAGGACGATACGGTTGCGATCCTTTACACCTCCGGGACCTCAGGCGAAGCCAAAGGTGTGATGCTCACTGTGGGCAATCTCGATCACATGCTTTCTTGCACGAAGGCGCGACTCGACCAGCTGATGGGGCCATCCAGTGTGGCCAACAGTGAGCCGGATCGCGTCTTTCACTACCTGCCGTTCTGCTTTGCCGGATCGTGGATTCTGTTGCTGTCGTGCCTGTCGCGCACCAGCGTTCTTACGATGTCGATGGACCTTACGAAACTTGCCGAGGAGATCGGCATCACCGCGTCGAATTATTTTTTGAATGTGCCCACGCTGCTCGAACGCATTCGCGGAGGCGTCGAAGGAAACATTCGCAAACGCGGCGGAATGATTGCAAAGAATTTCGACCATGCGAAAACCGCATGGTCCCGGGTCAATAACAAGACGGCCCAGCCCTGGGATTTGTTCTGGCTGGGACTTGCGGGACTGCTGATTTTCCCGTCGATTCGAAAGAAGCTGGGACCGAATCTGCGCGCCTTGATTTGCGGTTCCGCGCCACTCGCTCGCGAGACACAACTGTTTTTCATGATGCTGGGAATTCCCGTCCTCCAGGTTTACGGCCTCACGGAAACAACAGCCATCTGTACAATGGACGATCCCCGGCATATCGAACCGGGATTCGTCGGCCCGGCGATTCCCGGCATCGAAATGAAAGTCGGCGAGAACAGCGAAATACTCGTTCGAGGGCCGAATATTTTTCCGGGCTATTGGCGAAGGCCGGAGCAAACCGACACAGTGTTGCGCGACAGTTGGTTCCACACCGGCGATCAGGGCGAAGTGAACGAGAGCGGCAACTGGCGCGTGACTGGTAGACTGAAGAATCTCATCATCCTCAATTCGGGGCACAATATCGCGCCTGAACCGATCGAAGAGGAACTACTCCGGCTAATTCGCGGCGCGCAGCAAGTTATCCTGGTAGGCAATGGGCGAAGTTTTCTGGCGGCCATTGTTACCGGGGATGCCGATCCTGTGGAAATGCTTTCGAAAATCGCGCAATTGAACGCTACACTACCCCACTATCGGAAGATTCAAAAGTTTCACGTGGAACAAAAGCCGTTTACGGTCGAAGATGGCCTGCTAACGGCCAATGGAAAGCTGAAGCGCGACGCCATCGCCGCGCGGTTCAGCGAGGAAATTGAAGCGATGTACGTGAAGACTGCGGAATAGGGTTGGAATGACCGATCACAAAGAAAAATCGCTTTCCTGGACGGTCGCCGACGGCGTCATCGAGCTGAAGTTGCATCGACCGCCAGCCAATGAAATCGGGCTAGCCATGCTCGATGACCTGGAGCTTTTCGTTGCCGCGCTGCCCGAACTGGAATCGAAAGCAAGCGCGCTGATTCTTTACAGCGATCAGAAAGCGGGCTTCTCTGCCGGTGCCGACCTGCGCGAACTGTATACGCTCGCGCAAGGCATGGAAATTATTTCCGCGGTAAGAGGCGTGCGCGAATTTCTGGAACGTATTCACGCCGTGCTCAATCGACTCGATACGTCGCCGCTTACGACCATCGCCGCCGTACACGGCGTCTGCTTCGGCGGCGGATTCGAGCTGGCGCTCACCTGCGATCTGATTATTGCCGACAAAATGGCGCGATTTTGTTTCCCCGAGCTGCGCCTGGGACTGATTCCCGGCTTCGGCGGGATTCCCCGGCTAAAGCGCGATATTGGCAATGGCGTAGTCCGGGATTTGCTTCTGACCGGGCGCAGCATCAACGCAACAAAGGCGCTCGCGGTGGGCCTAGCGAGCCAGATGGCAGCTGAGGGCGAATCTCTGCGCGTGGCTCGTTTCACCGCCGCGCAAGTAACGAAATTCGATCGCGGCACAGCTACAGCCGCAAAGCGGTTCATCAAGCCGCTGCCCGCCTCCGAGTTGCGTAATGAGATCGATATTTTTTGCGAACTCTTCGCGCGGCCAGCTGTGATGCAGGGATTGCGAAACTTCGTTGAGAATACCGGAGCGCACCCGTATCTGCCGTAGCCCCGCACCGCACCAACGCGATAGGATATAAGTCCACATGAAGACAATCGAACAAACAACCGAGGAAATTCTGAATCTAGCGGCCACACACTTCAAAGTTCCGCGCGCGGGCCTGCAGACAAATGACGATTTCTACAAGAAGTTGGGAATTGATAGCTTGCAGGCGCTCGAACTACTCACGCGATTGGAAAACCACTTTGGCGTAGAGCTTCCCGACTATGAAGTGCAGGGCGTAAGCGATTTCCAAACTCTTGCCACGCGTATCCAGGCACGGCTCTGATTTGCTACGGAGGCGCACAGAGTCGATGATTTCCTCCTATAATCATGCCTTTCTCTGTGTCTCCGTGCCTCTGTGGCTGATCCAATGCTCGATTTGACGCAATACGAATCGCTGGGAGCGGCGCTGCGCGATGCGCTCGATCGTTGGCCCGAGGAAGTCTGCCTGATCGAAGCCGATCGCGACCGCGAAAAATCGCGCCTCAGCTACCGGCAATTTCGCGAAACGGCCGAGCCGCTGATCGCCGCGCTCGAAGATTCCGGATTTGCGGCAGGCGCCCGTGCCGCCATTATTATGACCAATCAGCCGAAGTGGCTGATTTCCGCGTACGCCGTTTTCTTCGCGGGAGGCGTGGTCGTCCCTCTGGATTACAAACTCTCTGCCTGCGAGCATCTGCAACTGCTGGCGCACTCAAAAGCCGAAGTGCTTTTCGTCGAGTATCCCTTATGGAGCGCCATCACGCAGGCCGCTGAATTTCATGAACACAAAGTGCGCACCGTGCTGGTCACAGAGGCGCCTCCGAAGGCCGATCTGGCGGGCGGCTTGCGATGGGAGGATTTTCGCGCTCCCCACGCGCCTGAATTCCGTCCGCGCTCACGCAAAGATACGGCGTGCATTGTGTATTCCTCCGGCACAGGAGGCCGGCCGAAAGGCTGCGTGCTGACGCACGATAATTACCTCGAACAGTGCAAATCGCTCACTGCCCTTTACCCTTTTTGGCCCGGCGTGCGGTACCTCAGCATTCTCCCCACCAATCACGCCATCGATTTTATGGTCGGATTTATCGGGCCCTTCACCTGCGGCGCGACGGTCGTGCATTTGCGCACGCTCCGGCCCGAATTTGTTCGCGAAGCATTCACGCGATACAAAATCACCTACATGAGCTTGGTGCCGCTTGTGCTGAAGAATCTGCAAAAGGGATTGCAGACACGATTCGCGGAATTGCCTCCGGTGAAACGCAATGTGTTCAACGCGTTCGTCGCCGTGAATAAGCAACTCACGCGCCGCCGCCCGAATCTCTCCCTCAGCCGCCGATTGCTCGGGCAGGTGCATGGCGCATTCGGCGGCGAATTGCGCACGCTGTTTGTTGGCGGCGCATTCACCGAACCGCAAACGCTGCAATTCTTCTACGATCTGGGAATTCAGGTTGCCAACGGCTATGGGCTCACGGAGGCCGGCACCGCCGTCACGTTGAACGACTTCAATCCCGTTCGGACGGACACGGTGGGGCGGCCGCTGCCCGGAGTGGAAATTCGCATCGTCACACCTGACGCCGAAGGAATCGGCGAAGTGACTGTTCGCAGCAAGACGATCATGTCTCACTACCTGGACGATCCGGAATTGACGGCGGAAACGATTGTCGATGGGTGGCTGATGACTGGCGATCTGGGCCGTATGGACTCGGCCGGGCACCTGCAACTTTTCGGCCGGAAGAAAAATATGATCGTCACGGCCGAGGGGAAAAATATCTATCCGGAAGACATCGAAAATGCGTTCGAGGGACTTCCTGTCAAGGAATTCTGCATATTCGCGGCAAACTATGTGTGGCCGCAGCGGACGATGACAGGCGAGCAACTTGTGCTCGTGCTGCATCCCGAGCCCGGACTTGCCGTGGACGATGCGCTTCGCGCGGAAATCTCGCGGCGCAACTCGCAGCTGCTAAATTACAAACGCATTGGCGGCTACGCGGTTTGGGACCAGGACTTTCCACGCACCGCGTCTCTGAAAATTAAACGTGTGGTGCTGGCCGAACAGCTCGGCAAACAGCTCGACCGCAGCGCGATGGTTGCCCTGTGAACGATCGCTACTTTACGATCGTAAACCCGGCGGCGGGCGGTGGACGCTGCGGCAAGCTTGCTCCTGCGGCCCTGGATAGACTGCGAGCTTCGGGACTCACTCTCGAAGTCCATACGACGCGCGCCCCTGGCGAGGCTACTGTATTCGCGCATCGGGCCTACGTTGATGGATTTCGCAATTTCATTGCGGTAGGTGGCGACGGTACCGGATTCGAGATCGTCAATGGACTTTTTCCAGACGCGATTTCAGAGGGACCCGCCGCGCTGGGTTTTCTTCCGCTGGGAACAGGAAATTCTTTTCTGCGCGATTTCACCGATCGTGGCGCCGAGTACGCCATCGAGTCTATTCTCGCCCGCCGACGAAGACCGTGCGACGTAATTCGCCTGAATCACGAGGGCGAGCCACTTTTTTTTATCAATACGCTGAATATGGGTTTTGCCGCCGACGTCGCCACGCTAACCAATCGCCACTTAAAATTTCTCGGCGAGTTCGGCTATCTGGTCGGAGTACTGGTTTCTCTCGCGCGTTTGCGGCGGCGGCCATTTCCCTTGCGCGCCGACGGCGAACGCGACGAGCGGCACTGCCTGTTTGTGGCCTTCAGCAACAGCAAATACACTGGCGGAAAAATGATGATTGCGCCGCACGCTTCCATCGACAGCGGTAAAATCGAATGCGTGCACTGGGGACCGATTGGGCGCATGGGACTGATCCGAAACATATCTACTCTATTCGATGGTTCGCACGCGAAACATCCGTTGCATTCGCGGCGCACAGCCAAGCGCATAGAATTCGATTTGAAGGAGCCGGTAGACGTAGTCGTGGATGGCGAAGTGCTCACGCTGAAAGTGGAATCGCTCGAAATCCTCCCCGGCGCGCTGGACGTAATGGTATGAATGGCGAAAGCGAGCAGCCGGTGTCAGTTCCCGCAGCCACAAGAGGGCCTGCCGAAAGGGGCTTGCCGCGCGCCTGGTCGATCGCTCGCAGCACCTTTCATTGGTTGCTCAGCGCGGTTTATTTTTTTCCAATGTGTTGTTTTATTATGCTGCTGGCCGTTTTCGTGGATCCGCGTAAAAACGATGGCGTGCAGCGAATGTTCTGCCGCGTGACCATGAAACTGGCTGGCGCGAAACTGGTAGTGCGACGTTCCCCGGGATTCGATCCCCAGCGCACGTGCTTCCTGCTGGTCAATCACGTTAATCTTTTCGATCCGTTCGTGCTTTACGCCACAGTCCCGCAATTTTTCCGCGGCCTGGAACTCGAATCGCATTTTCGCATTCCGGTGTATGGGTGGATGATGAAACGTTTTGGCAATATTCCCGTACCTGACATCAATCGTCCTTCGGACCTCAAGCGCATGTGGCGACTAACGCGAGCTGCATTGGATTCTGGAGTGAGCCTCGCCGTCTTTCCAGAAGGCCAGCGCACCGTGAATGGCCATGTCGGCCCGTTCAAGGACGGTGTCTTCCGCATGGCATTGCAATTCGGCACGCCGATCGTCCCGGTCACGATCGTCGGCGCGTTTGAGTTCAACACGAAAACCAGCTGGCTGTTGCGCCCCGGCACGGTCACCGTGGTTCTGCACGATGTGATCGAAACCAAAGACATTCGCAAGGAAGACTTTCCCACGCTGCGCGACCGTGTTCATGGGATTATTTCGCGGCCGATTGAAGAAGCTCGCGCCGCTTCGCCAAAAAGCTAAATCTATCTTTCTTTACAGGAATAATTAAAGAGAGAGGCGAATACCAGGCAGCGTGCGACCCGCCTTGGTTTCCTGCCACGTGAAGACAATCCGGTGTATGACGGTAAGTGTCGCAACCACGGCAATCACCCACAGCGCAGGTGCCATGCGATTGAACAAGCCGCCGAGAATCAAAAGCACCATGCGCTCCGGGCGCTCCATGAATCCGACCTTGCACAGCGGAATCAGCGATTCGGCGCGGGCTCGCGAGTAGCTGACCATCACCGACCCCGCCGTCGCCACCGCCGCCAGAATCACGTAAGATGACCGCCCGGCCTCCGCGTAATAGACCAGCAGGCCCATGTACAGCGCCATGTCCGAATAGCGGTCAAGCGTCGAGTCAAAAAACGCGCCAAACGCCGTCACGCGCTTTTCCCGGCGCGCCACCTGTCCATCCAGCATGTCCAGAAACGCGGCAAAGAAAATAATCATGGCCGCGCCACGGAATTTTCCCAGCGCAAAGAAGACCGCAGCCCAGCCGTTCACCAGCAGCCCAAAAAATGTCAACAGATTCGGATTAATGCCGGTCGAGGCAACAGCATGCACAATCTTTTCCAGCAGCCAGCGTCCGCCTTCGCCAATTTTGCGTGTGAACATATCTCGGTAGGACGCCAGGCCCGCGTCTCAACCCATGAATCATACGCTACCGGGCGGTGCCCCTCAAGTTGAGGTCCTGTTAATTGCGGAGGGGGATTTTTGAGAATTCGTGGGACGGGATTGACGATCATAGCACTGTCCCGTTTGCCTGGGGCTTCTACCTGCCGGCTTTAGCCATGAGATCGAAAAGCGGGAGGCTGCTGAGCAACCCGCCCTCGAAATAATGCCCGCCGGCATTCAATGCCACTTTCTTGAAAATCAAGTCGGAATTCCTGGTTCGATCGTTTCATGTTGATCAATATGAAATAGCTCGATCCTGTTTTAATCCCTGACACAACTCGCTCTTCCAGAATCGCGGTCCGTGTAGCGATGCTCTCCTGCCGGACATGGCGCGGCCTGGCCTTGTACACCCTGATCGCCACTCCTTCCCGTTTGCCCTGTGTCTCCAGTCTGGCCGGTTTGGCCCATGTCTCCGGTGTGTCCTGTACGGCCCCTGTCTCCAGTCTGGCCTGTATCTCCGGTCTGGCCTGGTTGACCCGTGTCTCCAGTGTACCCCGTGCGCCCCCTGTCCCCGGTCTGGCCTGTATCTCCGGTCTGGCCAACTTGTCCTTGCGGTCCGGCTGGTCCTGGGACTGGCGCTGCCGGGGAGTTGTTGCACCCAGCAATAAGTAGCACCAGTGAGAACGTACCTATGAGCAGAAATGTCTTCATTCTTGATTCTCCTATGTTGAGTTACTCGGCGCAGAACCCTGCCACCGCAGGAAATTGTACGCAGTGAGTGTAGTATCCAGGGTCGCACTGGTGGGCGCTGTTCGAATCTGCACACCTGTACAAAGCGTCGAGAGTGGGAGGGAGAAATTCCTTCGTGCTCGAAAAAGGACCTATGATTCCCGTGGCGGCGCGAGTGATTACTTCGTGTTCGGAGATTTCGTGGTCTGTCCACTCGAAAAGGACACCACCGCAGCAATGCGGAGAGTATGCATCAAGCACACAAAGCACCATCGAATGGACGCAAAGCGCCGCGCCGTAGCTGCGCCGATGGCACACAAGACCCTGCCAGCCGGTGAGCCAGCATACATAGGGATTGCAATGGGCTATGACACAAACCACGGAACAAACGGCAACTCACAAGAAACTACAAACTCGTAAGCTATTCAAAGATTGGTGGGCCTGGGTAGACTTGAACTACCGACCTCACCCTTATCAGGGGTGCGCTCTAGCCACCTGAGCTACAGGCCCAATTCGAAGAAATTGCTCTAACCGTAGCTAACATCTTAACGGGCCACTGAGCGGGGGGTCAAGTAAAAGCAGCCCTTTGCGGACCGCCTATGCTGAGCATCCAGATTTTTGCGTGGTGAATCGGCAACCTCTTGGTTATCATGCGCTGGAAGAACAAATATGCACCTGACGCCACGGGAAATCGACAAACTGATGATCGCGACGGCCGCAGAACTGTCGCGCAGGCGCAAGGCGCGCGGGCTGAAATTGAATTACCCCGAGGCGATTGCACTGATCACCGCGGAAATCCTGGAAGGAATCCGCGACGGGCGCTCGGTATCGGATTTGATGGAGTACGGCGCGACGATTCTGAAGCGCGAAGACGTGATGGAAGGCGTGCCGGAAATGGTGGACGAGGTCCAGGTGGAAGGAACGTTTCCCGACGGCACCAAGCTAGTGACGGTCCACAAGCCGATTCGGTAGATTTTAGTAGCACAGGCTTCAGCGTGTGTGTTTTTGGTTTTGGTTGTAATTTGCTTTGGGTTTTGCGCATTCAAAAAGAAAGAGACACAGGTTAAAACCTGTGCCACTTAGAACGGATGCCACATGATTCCCGGAGAGTACAAGCTGACGGACGCGCCCATAATCGCGAACGACGGGCGCCGCGAGATCGAACTGGAAGTCGCCAATACGGGTGACCGCCCCATTCAGGTTGGCTCCCATTTTCATTTTTTCGAAGTCAATCGCGCGCTACGCTTCGACCGCGCGGCAGCTTATGGAATGCGCCTGAATATTCCCGCCGGTACTGCGGTGCGCTTTGAGCCGGGCGATACGAAGAATGTTCCGCTGGTGGCGATCGGCGGCACGGCAACCATTCATGGCCTCAATGGTTTGACCAACGGTCCCGCCGACGCGACGACGAAACAAGCAGCGTTGAAACGCGCAGCCGATCAGGGTTTTTAGCCAGGATTTTATAGGATCACACGCATGAGCTTGAAAATTCCACGCCGCCAATACGCCGACCTGTACGGCCCCACCACAGGCGACCGCGTTCGCCTTGCCGACACGGAATTGTTCATCGAAATCGAGAAGGACCTGACGACTCCCGGCGAGGAAGCCAAATTCGGCGGCGGCAAATCGATTCGCGACGGCATGGGACAATCGGCCTCTGCCACTGGAGCTGACGTTCTCAATCTGGTGATCACCAATGCGGTGATTGTGGACCACGGCGGCATCTACAAAGCCGACATCGGAATTCGCAATGGGCGAATCGCCGGAATCGGAAAAGCCGGAAATCCGGACATCATGAGCGGCGTGACGCCCGGAATGATTATCGGCGCGGGCACCGAAGTGATTGCTGGCGAAGGAAAAATTGTCACAGCCGGCGGAATCGACGCGCACGTTCATTTCATCTGCCCGCAACTTGTGGAGACGGCTCTCTCGGGCGGTCTAACAACGCTAATCGGCGGTGGTACCGGTCCCGCAACGGGCACCGACGCCACGACGTGCACTCCCGGCGAGTGGAACATGTACCGCATGCTCGAATCCGCGGACGCCTTCCCCATAAATTTAGGCTTCCTCGGCAAGGGCAACGCATCCTTCCCTGCACCTTTGCGCGAGCAAATCGAGGCCGGCGCGATCGGCCTGAAGCTGCATGAAGATTGGGGCACCACTCCTGCAGCCATCGATTGCGCGCTCTCTGTCGCGGAAGAGTACGACGTGCAAGTCGCGATTCACACCGACACGATCAATGAGGCCGGCTACGTTCAGGATTCCATTCGCGCATTCAAGGGACGCACGATTCACACGTATCACACCGAGGGTGCCGGAGGCGGACACGCGCCGGACATTATCAAAGTTTGCGGCGAAGCGAATTGTCTGCCGTCCTCCACGAATCCCACGATGCCCTTCACTGTGAACACGCTCGACGAGCATCTGGACATGCTCATGGTGTGCCATCACCTGAGTCCTTCGATTCCCGAAGACGTCGCCTTTGCCGAATCGCGCATTCGCCCGGAGACGATTGCGGCCGAAGACGTTCTCCACGATCTTGGCGCAATCAGCATGATGTCTTCCGATTCGCAAGCGATGGGCCGGATCGGCGAAGTCATCACACGCACATGGCAGACCGCCGACAAAATGAAACGTCAGCGCGGCCCGCTGCCGGGAGAGAAATCCGGAAGTGACAACGCTCGCGTGCGGCGGTATGTGGCGAAGTTCACGATCAATCCCGCGATTGCCCACGGAATCTCGCACGAAGTCGGCTCGGTGGAAATGGGAAAACTCGCGGATCTCGTCTTGTGGAAGCCTGCATTTTTCGGCGTCAAGCCAGAGATGGTCGTGAAGGGTGGGATGATCGCATGGTCGGTCATGGGCGACGCCAACGCTTCGATTCCCACTCCGCAGCCGGTGATTTATCGGCCGATGTTCGGCAGCTATGGCGGCGCGCTGCATCGCACGTCTCTGACATTTCTCTCCAAAGCCGCGGTGAAGGCCGGCGTCCCCAGCAAGCTGGGATTGAAGAAATCCACCGTCGCTGTGAACCGCTGCCGCGGGCTTACGAAGCGGGACATGGTCAACAATGACGCGCTACCTAAAATGGAGGTCGATCCAGATACGTACGAGGTTCGCGCGGACGGTGTGCTTCTGACCTGCGAAGCTGCGACAATCCTGCCCATGGCGCAGCGATATTTCTTGTTTTAGAGCGCGCCGCGATTCGTAGCCGATAACCATGTGGGGCAACACACTTATCATCGACCAACTGATTGCTCCGGTGAGAGCGGACACTTTACAGGGCAAGGAAGAGGACAGGCTCGTTCTTGCGTGGGAACAGCGGCGCTGGATGCGCGGGCGCTTCACCACAGCCAACGGAAGAAAAATCGGCGTTGCTCTTCCCACTGGAACTACGGTTCCGCCGGACGCAATTTTGTGGGTTGCAACGGATTGGTTTTTAAGAGTAGAAGCTGCCACGGAGGCTGTGCTCGAAATTGTTCCTTCCGGCTACAAGGAAGCAGTAAAGATCGCGTTCGAAGTCGGAAACCGGCATTTTCCGCTCGCCTTGGAGGAAAATAAGATATTGGTGCCCGACGATAAAGCGATGGTCCGCCTGATGGACCGTCTGGGCGCGCCGTGGCAGCGCCGCCAGGTTGTATTCAATCCCATTGGAAATACTCAGAGCCACCTGCATGGATAATTTTCTCAGCCTGCTGCAATTTGCCGACGGACTCTTCCCGGCAGGGGCGTACGCGCACTCGTTCGGCTTGGAATATTGCGTGCAATCTGGGGAAATTTCGGACGCAGCCGGAGTCCAAGATTTTCTGAGAGTCCATCTGGAAAGTTCCGTGGCTCCAACCGATGCGGTCGCGGTGGTGTGCGCGTCGCGTGCGGCGAAAGCAGGAGACCTTGCAACATGCCTCGCGCTGGATGAACGGCTCGACGCAATGAAAACAGCCGCCGAACTGCGCGACGCAAGCCGTCAAATGGGAAGACAGACGCTGCGCGTTGCGAATCACTTTTCCACGCATGCTCTCCTGGCGGATTTTTCGGAAGCAGTCGCAAAAGACATCACGCCCGGGCATCATCCAGTAATTGTCGGAATGATTGGTGGTGTGATGAAGTGGCCCGAGCGCGAAATGCTGAGTGCATATCTCTATTCGGCTAGTGCGGCGCTGGTGGGCGCGACGCTCCGGCTCATGCCGCTGGGGCAACTTGCAGGCCAAGGCATCCTTTGGAAGATAAAGCCGTTGATTGAAAAGCTCGCGGAAAATGCGCACGAGAAAACGCAGGAAGACATGTGGTCTTTTGCTCCAACTTTGGAAATTGCCAGCATGCGACACGCGCTGCTGGATGCGAGGTTATTCCGCTCATGATTTCAAAACCGCTAAAAATCGGCGTTGGCGGCCCGGTGGGATCGGGGAAAACTGCTCTGGTGGAATCGCTCTGCACGCGGATGAAGTCCACCTATCACCTAGCGGTAATCACAAATGATATTTACACGCGCGAAGATGCCGAATTCCTGACGCGCCGCGGAGTCCTTCCACCGGACCGCATCGTCGGCGTGGAAACCGGCGGATGCCCGCACACCGCGATTCGCGAGGACGCATCGGTGAACCTGGAAGCAAGCGATCTGCTGATCCGGCGATTTCCGGACCTCGATATTCTGTTCATCGAAAGCGGCGGAGACAATCTGGCCGCCACGTTCAGTCCGGAACTTGTCGACGCCACGATTTACGTGATCGACGTAGCCGAGGGCGAAAAAATTCCGCGAAAAGGTGGGCCGGGGATCATGACCTCCGGAATCCTCATCATTAACAAAATCGACCTCGCGCCATACGTGGGCGCAGACCTTGCCGTGATGGATCGTGACGCAAAACGCATGCGTGGAGAGAGGCCATACGTCTTTACAAATCTTAAAACCGGCGTGGGAGTGGACACCCTCATTAAATGGATCCGTCACTCCCTCCTGTTTGAATCCTGAGCGCGCAGGGCGGGACGGACACCTGCGGCTGCGGTTCGAACGACGTGGCCCGAAGACTATCCTGTGCCAATCGCGATTCACGCTGCCTCTGCAAGTTTTAACGCCGCTTGAGATGGAGGACGGAACCTCCTACCTGATGCTCCTGAATCCGACAGGCGGCGTGCTTGGCGGCGATCATTTAGTCACGGAGATTCTGCAGGAATCCGACACTCATGTTTGTTTGACGACACCTTCGGCGACTCGAATCTATCGAACCGAGCGGCAACCCGCGGTCCTCGAAACCACGATCACACTGGGCGCCGGGGCCACGCTCGAATATCTTCCCGATCACGTCATCCCGCATGTCGGCTCGGCGCTGCGACAATCGCTACGCCTCGAAATGGGGCGCGGAAGCAGGGCCATCGTTCTCGATTCCATGGCGTGCGGCAGAGTTGCTCACGGCGAGCGCTGGAATTTCACCCAAATCGATTCTCGAATGGAAATCTATATTTGCGGCAGACCGGTTTTTCTCAATCGGACGAAGATCGATCCGGCTCGTCATACACCCACACTTGCCGGAGCGATGGGCGACTTCGATTACATGGCGTGCCTCGGCCTGTTCGCCGATGGATTCGGAAACTGGCAGCGAGTGGCCACGGCAATGAACGCAGAACTCGAAACCGAGCCACAGATCAAAGGAGGTGTGAGCCTATTCTCTCGCGGTGGTTGCATAATTCGATATCTGGCGCACACTGCATCGGAAATGACTCGAATGAACAAGAAACTCTGGGACGCGGCTCGCGAATTGGTTGTGGGCCTGCCGCCGTTCGAGCATAGGAAATATTAATGGCCACACTGCTCGCCATCGTGCTGCTTGGTTTTTTTCTCGGCATGCGGCACGCCACAGATCCCGATCACGTTGTGGCAGTGACGACTATCGTCAGCCGCGAGCGGACTTTGTCTCACGCAACCGCCATCGGCGCGCTTTGGGGTTTGGGGCACACGCTAACCATTCTTGCGGTCGGCTCCAGCATTATCCTGTTCAAACTGTTCATTCCGCCCCGGATTGGACTCGCCATGGAGTTGTCGGTCGGATGCATGCTGATCCTGTTGGGCATTTTAAATCTCACAGGCCTGCTGCGCCGGGCAGTCGCATGGCTCACGATTCGGCGGCTTGGGCCGGACGCACACTCGCACATGATTCTAGGGCGCTGGATGGTCCATACGCACGATGACGAAGGCGAGCCTATTTTTGTGGACGGAGTTTCCATCCTCGGATGGACCCCGCAGTGGTGGAAACAATTGAGCCTGTTTCATATTCTGCGGCCGTTAATCGTGGGCATCCTGCATGGCCTTGCGGGATCGGCTGCAGTGGCTTTGCTGGTTCTGACCACCATTCATCGTCCGTCGTGGGCCATCGGATACCTGCTCGTGTTCGGACTCGGCACTGTTGCCGGAATGATGCTGATTACCGTGGCGATTGCGCTTCCGTTTGCATACTCGATTCGCCATTTCGCGCAACTGAATCGCAGTCTGGTGGTCGCCTCAGGAGTGGTGAGCGTAAGTTTCGGATTATTTTTGTGCTACCGGATTGGAATTGTCGATGGCCTGTTTACGGGGAATCCGAGATGGATGCCACATTAGGAAGGTGATTGGTGACTCGTGACTGGTGACTCGTGAAATTCAAATACAAACGGCCGCGCGTTAGCTTTATGCGGGTTGAGTGTGCGACTGCCCGGGCATTCGCTGACGCAGCCATGAGGCCAAACGTTCGAAGAAGCCCTTCCGTAACGCAACTTCAAAAAGATTGAGAATCAAAGCGAGAATCAGCAAGTAGGGCCAAAGGGCTTTTCGTTCGCGCACCAGGCTTTCTCGGTCGGTCAGCAACTGCTCGATGGAAGGACGCATGCGGCCGCCAGTCACTCTGCTGATTTCGTTAAGCAGCCCCGTATTTACGGCCGCAGGTTTCATCTCTTCCGCCTCACGATAAAATCCGGCCTCGGGCAGCACCAGCTCGGCATTGTCGGAAACAATTCGATACAGTCCGCCCTGACCGGCCGGAATGCGCGCTTCGTAATGCCCCGGCGACGTTTCCTCAAGCGAAATCGAATGGGGAGCTTCCCCGGGCAGGTTCACAAGAATGTGCGGAGGGCCGGAAGCGCTGATCGCAGCCGCCGCGGGGTCGTCCGCATTCCCCAGCACGTCGTAGAACACCACCTCTTCGCCTTCGGCCGTTCCGGGGCGAACCCCGGCGCGCACGGTGCGGTCTCGGTGAGAAACGTCGCGGACCATTTGCGGCCAAAGCGTTCCGAACGATTCCCAGCGCACCCACGGCGCAGCCCAGCGGCTTTTGGCGTCAGACATAAATGCAATCACGCGGCCCAGGCCATACCGCCATCGCACCAGCAATGGCTTGTTCTTATCGACGCGCAGGATCGTCTCCGTGCCCTCTTTCGCTTCCGCTTGCACGAATCCCCGCAGGCGCGGTGACTTGGTGAAATCGATCCCGTCGGTAAATTCCACCGGACGGATGCGAACCGCGCGCACCGGGCGCTCCTGAATCGCCAAATCTTCCTGGTTACGAACTTCCGCGCTGATGATTTGCGGAATCGACTCCGGGTTCTCGACGAAATGAACCTGCCCCTTGGTCTTATGCGCGATTTCATCGAGCAGGTCGCGATTAATGTAGTCGCCCACCCCGATCGTGGAGATCGTGACTTTTTTCGCGACGGCATCCCGCTCCAGCGCCGGAAAATCCTCCTGCGTGCCGGGCGTCGAAACGCCGTCGGTGAGCAAAATAATGTGTTTGTGGCTGGCCTGTTCGTTCTGAATGGCCTCGAAGCCGGCCTGCAGTGCCTGATAGATTTTCGTTCCGCCGCTGGCGGCGATCTGGCCGATCAGGCTGCTCTTGCTCTCCAGGTCCACGGCCGGTCCCAGCGGCAGGACCCAATTGAAATTCTCGTCAAAAGAAATCACGCCGATCTTGTCGATCGGGCGTAGCGTCTTCATGCTCGCGCGCGCCGCTTCCCGCGCCATTTCGATTTTCGGACCGCTCATGCTTCCAGACTTATCCAGCACCAGCACAACGGCGATGGGTTTTTCCGGCGGCGGCGCCCCGCGAACCGGCAGCATCTTCTCCACCGGAGTCTTCGGTTCCTGGGCTAACTTGGCATTGCTGTCGCCGGCAATGAAAATCAGCCCGCCCCCCGCGTCCACATATTTTTCGATGGCCGCATCTTCCTCTTCGGAAAGTTCGTGATCGGGATAATTGTCAAGCAGAACTGCGTCCCACGCCCGAGTCGATGGATTCAGCGGAAAACTGGTCGTCGTTTCCACATCGACTTTAGCCTTCTTCAACGTATCCAGCAGCGGAGGAGATACCTGATGCCCGCCGGCTACGTACAGCACGCGCGGCTGGCGCACCGTCACCGCCTGCGAAAACAGCACCTGTTCCGCGCTCCCGCTGGAGATATGCACCTCCATCAAGTTCACGCCGCTTTCAGAGATTCTCGATTCGAGATCGACTGCGTTGGCGCCGGTGTGCAGGTCAGTTTTCACCGAACCAATTTCCTGCCCCTGCGAAGTAATCCAGACGCGCGCCGGAATCGAGCCCGCGCTGTCAAGCTGCAAGGACAGAGTAAATCGTTCGCCGGAAAAAACATCCGATGGAGCTGCAATGCTCAACACCTTCACAGGCAACGGCGCGGTGCCGCCCACCGGAGCTGTAAACACTGCAATGCCTCGCTCCCGCGCGCGCAACGATTCAGTCAGCGCATGGCCGTGATTCTCATTTCCATCGCTGATCAGCAGAATTCGCCGCGCACCCTGCGCCGGAAAAGTGCTGAGCGCCAGGTCCATGGCGCTTTCGATGTCCGTCACCATTCCATCTTTTGCGTCCACGCCTTCAGGAATGCTGACCTTATCGGCTTGCTTGGGAACATTGCGCAGCGTCGGGTGCCCTGCAAACGTAATCAGTCGAAGCTCCGCGTCGGAATTCTTACTCACCAGATCGCGCAGCATCGCCGCGCCGCGTTGCAGCGATTCGCGCGGCATACTGGCGGACGTATCCATTAACACAGTGACCGCCAGTTTTTCCTCACGCATCGGCGCCCACGGATCGGCGAGAGCGAACACCAGCACAGCGAATACTGCGCATTTCAGCGCGAGGCAGGCGGTCGATGCTCCCGGCAATTTCTTCATCCACCACCAGAGAGCCGGCAGCAGCAGGAGCAACAAAAGAAGCATGGGCTGGTCGAATGTCATTTCCCGCCTAAATCACCAGGTTCGTCTTGCGAACTTCGGATGGGTCCGAAGTGCGATCGAATTCATCTTCCTCATACGGATCTTCTCCATCGCCGGATAACGATTGCATCTCAATTCCCCGCTTGCTCTCACGGCCATGATAGTAGAGCCACCATTCCAGCCATAGCGCGACAGCGCCCAGCAAAACCAGCCAGCGCCAGAAATCCCACGGAGCTTGCTGGCGCGGTTCCGATTCGACCGCAGCCGATTCCGAAGATGTAACCACCATGCGCTCGGCCGGCAGCAAAGGCGTATTCACCGCGAAATTTGTATCTCCGCTCGGCGCAACCACGCGGTACATTCCCGTTTCCGTCGTCAGAAAATGCACGTCCTGCCCTTTGCGCGCAAACGGCACATCCTTGCCCGACGGAGAAATTATTCGCGTCACGGGCCCCGGCAAATCTGTCTCTCCCACCGAGAGCGAGTCGACGGACTCATCCACGGAATGCGTCATCCACTCGATGCCGCCAGCCATGAGAAGAGGAAATGCCGATTGCTGAACGAAATTCGAGTTTTGCGGATCGAATCCGACAATCAGCATCTTGTGGCCATTTTGCTCGCGAGCCAGAATGAGAGGAGTTGGCGGAGTCCCTTCGGCGGAAGCCAGCACGACGTCGCCCGGCTGCACCATAAGTTGCGCTGGATTGCGAACGCTCACGTCGTGCGTGTTGACCCACTTTGTCGCAGGATGCTGCGAATTCCAACCGACCAGGCGAACTGTACGCTGCGGATTCGACGGCTGCCCGCTCACAAACAAAATGGAATTGTAGGCGGGCTGCGCAGGCAGACTCGAACCGGCGTAAATCGCAACATCTGGAGTAACGCCCGTCGAGTTTCCGATCTCCGGCTGCAAATAAGGATTGCTCGCAAGCACGTTCAGCAAATTGGTGGCAAACGGCGAAGCATTCGCAAACAAGGCCACATGCACCGGACGAAATGTGGGCAAATTCACTGTAGCCCGATCGTCCGCGCCCAACACGTCGGATGGACCGATCTCCGCCTGGAGCAGGCCGCCTCTCCCCCACGTCAGTTCGTTCCCTACATTGGTTAGTTCGCCGGGCGCAAGCGAGACCGCTCTTTGCCCAAGCGGCTGGCCGCTCACCGACAATTTAAGGACTACATCAGACTTTTCATGCCCGTAATTTTTCAACTGCGTGAGCAGATGCCAGACGTCCGGCCGTGCCGCGTCGCGGCGCAGGGAAAGCCGCGTAATTCCGCGATTCTCGACAGGCGAATCGTCGCTGACCAGCCGAACCAGAAACTGCGCTTGCCCCGCGCCGTTGGCCGGTGTTTCCATCGCCGCGCGAAATGTATCGAGCGCATTAGCTTGCTGCCGATCGACCATTCCCGGCCCCACGTAAACAAGCAGGCCGCGCCGTGAGCCGTTGAGAGCCGCGCGTCCGATTGCCAGGGCGCGCGGAATATCCGCAATGCCGCTGGTCGCAGACGCTTGCTCAATCGCTCGACGCAAAGCTCCGCGGTCAACGGTAAACGGCAGAAGAGGCGGCGCGTCGGCTTCTGCCGGGAGCAAAAGCACGCGATCGGCAGACGGCAGCGAGTCCACAAGGCGCAGAGCCTCCGTGCGTTCCTTGTCGATCCAGGAACTCGAACCCACAGGCCGCGCCTGTGACCAAATCGAAGTGTCGAGAACAACCACCACGCTGCGCCCCTCGAAGTTGACGCCCCACCGAGGATTCGCCAGCGCCAGAATAATCAGCAGCAGAAAAAGAACCTGCGCCAGCAGCGCCCACGGCTCACGCAAACGCCGCCGCCGCGGCTGCGCAATCGGCTGCACGCTGGTCCAGAACCGCAGCGTGGATACTCGCCGGTTTTGCGGACGCCGATGGTGCAGGTAGAACCAAAGGGCCACCGCAGCCAGCGTGGTCCAAATCCCGGCAACCTGCAACGGGCTGAGCGCAAGCCAGTTCATGCCAGCACCTGCCCGCTCCGCAAGCTGCGCAATACAAACTCCTGATAGGGAATGTTGGTCACCGCGCGGGCGTATCGTCCGCCGTTGCGCAAGGCCATTCGCCTTATACGCGCGGAAAATTCAAGAAATTTTTTTTCATATGCGGCCGTGCTAGCCGGCGAACAATCCACCGTGCGATGCTTTCCAGTTTCCGCATCTTCCAGAATCAGCTCGCCGGCGGCGGATGGACGCTGCTCCTCCGCGCTGTGTACTTGCACCAGAACGAAATCGTGTCCCGCCGACCGCAGCATCTCGACGGCGTTTTCGGCTCCCTGCTCGTCGAAAAAATCCGAGATCATAAAGACAATGCCGCGCGATTTAAAATTTCCCAGGAATTCCTTGGCCGCGCCAAATAGATTTGTGCCGCCCGCGCAGGAATGCTCGCCCAAAAATTGAAGCACCGGCCACAGGCGGTCGCGCCCGCCGGAAACGATCAACGGTTTATTGAGGTGCTCGGCAAACGGCACGATCGAAACAGTGTCCAGATGCAGCAGGGCCAGATACGCAAACGTCGCCGCCAGCCGCTGGGCGTACAGAAATTTCGATTCATCCGCATTTTCGCAATCCATCGACTCGCTGTGATCCAGAAGAATGCGCACGGGAATGTGCTGCTCGGTCTCGTAAATTTTCAGGAAGAGTTTTCCCAGCCGAAGGTAGGCGCTCCAGTCCAGCGAGCGGGGATCGTCGCCGAAACTGTATCGCCGATAATCCGCGAACTCCATCCCCGGCCCGCGCGTGCGCGAGCGGTGCTCGGGTCCCACCGCCCCCGCAAGATTATTGCGGCACAGCAGCGTGACCTGCTCGAGCGTCTTCAGAAATTCGCGGTCGAGTAAAAGCGGTGAACTCATCGTGGTCAGTGCAAAAGGGAAAAAGGTCCCATGTCCGGCGCGCCTCTCGCTGCGCTGGACTGCATTTCTACCGCAACACCGGCATTCTCAGTTTTATTTTATCTTCCCGGCGATCTCGTCGAGCAAATCGTCGGTCGTCCGGCCATCCGCCTGTGCTTCGAAGTTCAGGATAATTCGATGGCGCAGGGAAGGCAGCAGCAACGCGCGAATGTCTTCCATGCTCACGTTGAATCGCCCTTCCAGCAAGGCCCGGACTTTCCCGCCAAGTATCAGCGTCTGGGCTCCGCGTGGCGAACTTCCGTAGCGAATGTATTTGTTCGCCAGCAGATTTTCGCGGCCCTCCGAATGCGTGGCCAGCACGAGCTTCACCACGTACTCCTGAACGTGCGGCGCAATGGGCACGGTCCTCACCACGCGCCGCATCTCCAGAATCTCCGGCCCGTGGATCACCGAAGCCACCTGTTGCCCTGCGCCCGCCGTCGTACGATCCAGAATTTCGTGGAGGTCTTCGCGTCCGGGAAATGGCACGCGCAACTTGAACAAAAAACGGTCGAGCTGGGCTTCGGGCAGCGGATACGTGCCTTCCATTTCCAGCGGGTTTTGCGTGGCCATCACGAAAAAGGGCTCTTCCAGTTGGTGCGAAGTATGCCCAACGGTGACCTGCTTTTCCTGCATCGCTTCGAGCAGCGCGGATTGCGTCTTCGGCGTGGCGCGATTGATTTCATCGGCGAGCAGCAAATTGGTGAAGATCGGACCGGGCTGAAAACCCAGCAGGTGCTTTCCCTCGCCGCCTTCCTGCACCATCGACGTGCCGATCACGTCGGCGGGCATCAGGTCCGGTGTGAACTGGATGCGCGAATACTTCAGCGCCACAGCCTGCGCCAGCGTGCGCACCAGCATGGTCTTGCCCAGGCCCGGCGCGCCCTCCAGCAGCACATGTCCGCCCGCAAGCAGCGCGTTCAACACCCCGTCCACGACTTCCGTTTGGCCCACAATCGCCTTGGAGATTTCGCTGCGCACCTCCTGCATTTTTTTCGCAAGAAGTTCAGCCTGCTGGCCGAGAGATGGATTACCCGTCTGACCTTCCATTTGAGCCGATCCCGTCATGAACCCATCCTTTTAGCCAGCATTCTAATTTTATCGGGTTTAAATTTATTTCTGATCGCTGTTCGCGTGCTCGAAATAGTGCTGCACATACAAGCGGTAGCGCGCCGGAATGTTTTCCTGCTCCGCGCCGTTGGTCACAACCATGCCTTGCGTCGTCACATCGCGAACTGCCAATTTCGCCGTGCCCGTGCCCGGATCGACTCGCACCCGCGTCTGTTCCTTGAATCCGGTCGCTTCCAGGCCAATCCGGTCGGGAGTCCCCTTGGGGTCGGGAGAAGAAACCTGATCTTTCTTCAGGTCCTTGGAGCCTTGCTGAGTTCCCGCTCCACTCGCGCTATTCGGTGAAGCTTTCTGCTGCGCGTCCGAAGATCCCTGCGAATCGCTCTTCTTGTTTGAATCGGCGTTGGGTGGCTGGTGCGAATCGCCGCCCTGCTGCGACTTCTGTGCATCCGCTTGCTGCTTTGCCTGATCGCTCTTCGACTTCGACATCATGTCTTTCAGCGCCTGCTTCAACGATTGCGACAGAGACTTGCTCTCCGACCCGTTCTGCGATTCCTTTTGCTGGGAGTCTCCGGGTTTGCCCTCATTCCCATTTCCATCCTGCGATTGCTGGGGATCTCCCTGCTGCTGGTCGCCAGACTTCATATCCCCCTGCTTGTTCTGGTCCGGATTGCCAGACTTATCCGGGTCGCCAAAATTAGCGTCCATCGCATCCTTGGCGTCTGCCTTGGAGCCTTTGTCCTTCTCGGGCTGCCACAGGTCGTCCGCAACAGGGACGTCATCCCCAGGATGAACTTCGTCGGCAGGTGTCTCCAGTTCGGTATTCACCAAGGCCACGGTGCGTTGCAGGTCTTTCTCCATCGCATTCGTGATGGGAGAAAGAATCGATTGCACCAGTTGTGATCGGGCCGTCGATTGCAGTAACGCAATGATTGGCGGCTTGTGGTAAACACGGTATGCGAAGAGTCCTGAAGCGACAACGGCCAGCGCCAGGATACGAGTCGCCGAAGCTGGAAACTGGATGGGAAACAGCCCCGTCGCATTCAATTGCGGCACGCGGGAAAGCGCGTCCTGACGCTGGCGCAGCATCATCGCGTCAGGCTGCTCAACCACACCGAAGTGAACCGCAGTCGATAGCCGGTCGCGCAGCCCCGCCGCAGAATCGACACGTGAGGCTATCTCATAAGCCGAAGGCCGCGCCCGCCAGGTCCATGCCATAGCAAAGGCGACTCCGATGCCCGCAAGTATTGCCGCCAGGATGACGACCCAGGCCAGTTTTGGGCTTATTGAAGCGGCAACGATCAGTCCCGCCAGAATCCACGTCCACGATTTCATCCAGCGGCGCAGAACAGTATTAGCCAGAATCCGCTTACGGACGGAGAGAAGAACGTCCAACAAACCATGAAGTTCAGAGGAGAAACCGGCATTCCCGAAATCAGGTCCCTGCGAGGTAGCCTTCAGGTCCGCTCGCATTCGATTCCATAAGTCCCTCGGGACAGAGAGGAAGGCAGGCCCGGTGACAGGATCGGGTCCCGTTGCATTGATTTTCTCCCGTTCAGACAAGAAAGGCCTCCCCCCACAGGTGAAGCCGCCGCGCGGACTAGCAATAATCTATACCAACCGCAGCGCTTTTGAAACCATATCCGCCACCGATTCAGGGGCTTCAATTTGAGTCAAGAACCAATCGACAGAAAGGCTTACAAGCAAGCGGGCATCCACTGTCTTAGATACCCCCTGCGCCAAATTGGTTTCGTGGATTCAATACTCTACGGCCGGCGGCCAGGCCCAGGAGAACCAGAAGGCGGTCCGGCCTGCTCTAAAGTTCACCGATTAAGGCACTTATGTGCAAAAAATCGTACAGAAGGAACGCGATTGGCGGAGGGGCTAGAGGATCCCGTATGGGAGCTCGGAAATGTTTGTGGGTCGTGGCTTCAGCCACGACATAAACTCTGCAAAATCATTCCGGCTTTAGCCGCTGACGCCTCTATTTTACAGTTCTCGCATAGACTATAAAAGGCGGGCGTTATAGGGGTCAGCTAGAGAAGTGCGATAGCTTCTATTTCAACCCGCACATCGCGAGGCAGCCGTGCCACCTCGACCGTCGAACGGGCCGGCGGGTGGTGCACAAAATACCGCGAATAGACTTCATTCATCGCCGCAAAATCCTTCAAGTCGGCGAGAAACACGGTCGTCTTCACTACGTGCTGCAGGGACGAGCCCGCTGCCTCCGCGATTCCCTTCAGGTTTTCCAGAACCCGCTCGGTTTGCGCGGCAACGTCGCCCTCGACAATTTGCTGTGTTTGCGGATCGAGCGCAATTTGTCCTGAAAAAAAAACAAAGCCGTTGGCTTTAATTGCCTGGGAGTAGGGGCCGATTGCTTTCGGTCCTCGATCTGTGGCCACTGGTTCGATCATGCATTCCTCCTGAATCGGGTGCGAACTTTAGTTACCCTGAATTCAGAGGGCCGAAAATAATCTTCCGGACACGAAGTTGAACATTCAAGGCGCGATGATCTTACCGGGGACCGTTGACGACGTCATCAAAATTTCTCGCGAATTCCAGCAGGGGGGATTAGCGGAATCGATTGAATCGGACTCGAAAGGGGTGGACCGGCCCCGCACGCAACAGGGCCGGTCCAACGCAATAAATAATTACTGCGTGCGCGCGTTGTGCTTCTTTCGGTAAATCTGATTCGACAGATGATTCTGCTGGCGAGTCAACTTGGCGCGGTCGGCGGCAGTAAGCTTGCCGTTATCGTCGGCGCGCATGTTGTGCTCTTCCTTGTTCAACGCCGTCTCTTTCGTTTCCAGATTCTTGGTTTCCGCGGCGGTCAGCTGCCCGCTCTGGACGCCGTTGGCGATGCGATCCTGCTGATTTTCCTTGCGCTCTTGAATCACTTGGTGCGCGAATGCCGAGGGTACCGCCAGTGCAATAAGAACCGCGCCGTTCAAGATGAATTTTGTAGGTGTCATGATTTTTCTCCTGTACTCCTGTATGGATTTCGATCGGCAGCCCTCGAAACTTTTGTCGGAGTCTGCACACTTCATCGAACACGCTAGCATTCGGAAAGTTGTGAGGCTACAGTACGAAAGGCCGAAAATGTGCCTAAAGAATCGGATTTTGCAGGGTAATAATGTGGAAATCTTTTTCCACCCCGGTTAAATCGATCGAAAACAAGCGACTTAGAAGCGCTTAAAAAAGGACGGATTCATTGCAGATTCAGGCAGGTATTTATTATTTCGACACGACGTTACAAGACTGCTTAATTTCGCTCACCGGCCTGCCCTTCCAGAACTCATTCCAATTGTCCATCGACGTGAACGTCCGGGAATGCATGCGGTCGATGTAAAGTGTTCCGCGCAAATGATCGATCTCGTGTTGCAGAATCCGCGCGTACCAGCCCGTCGCTTCCACGGTTTTGCTTGCCCCATGCTCATCCAGATATTCCACGCGAACCCTGCGCGCTCTGGGCACTAGAGCCGAAAATCCGGAAAGGCTCAGACATCCTTCGTAGAATTCCACCAAATCACCGCTGGCTTCCACAATTTTGGGATTTATGATGGCGTGAAACGGCAGGGGCCGCCGGTCGCGCTCGCGAAGCTGCTCGACTGGGACGTCCTTGTGATATTCCTCGCGATCCTCAATTACGGCAAGCTGGATAGGGAGTCCAACCTGGGGAGCCGCCAGTCCAACGCCTGGCGCTTCGTGCATGATCCTGCGCATGGACTCAATTAATTTTCTGATTTCATTGCCGGTTGTCTCCGCCGTGGTAAGCGGACGCGCCTGCTGCCGCAGCACTGGATTGCCGGCCTGTACAATTTCAAGCTCCACACGCACTCATTTCCTGCCTGATGGCATTTGCGCTATCTGCGTTTTTTGTGGCCGTGCCCCTGATACACAAATCCGTGTCCGCCCGCGGCGTTCTGACGCTGGACAATGTAGTTGGACGCCTGTTCCTCAGTGATACCTTTCTGCACCATGTCCAGAATAACCGCGTCGCTTGTTCCGGCATTCCTTAATTCACCGAGTTTTTCTCCCGAAAGCACGGGCAAATTCTGGGAGCGCCGCTGCGCGACGGCCAGAATCACTTTGTCCGACAATCCAGCCAAGTGCAGTGCTTGTGCCTGTCCAGCCCACAATCCCAATTGATTCATACGCGCCAATTCCAGCACCGTTTGCTCCGGAACTCCCGTCGACAGCAGTTCCGCGATCGATTGCCCCCCGGAAAAAGATTGCTGGCGACTACGCGCCAATTTAATCAGCTCAACGCAAGACGGGTCGGTAAGCCCCGCCTGACGCGCCTTGGCCAGTTCGCCGATCTCGGCATTCGAAACGTTCATGCTGCGCAGCTCGGCCACACTGTTGAACCACATCCCCGCATCGTCGAGCGCTTGCGTGTTGACTGGCTCGGCCTTCTTGCAGGCGGCAAGCGGTAAGAGTAAGCACACTAAGGCAGAAAGTAAAACGCACGGCGTATGGCAAGACCACGAAGAAATGCGAGAGGACATCCCTTTCATTGTAGCTGTGCTGAATGCCAGTGGCACCGATGTGTGCCGGGATGGTCAACTAGTAGAACTAGATTTTGTAAAGGCGTTCGACACCGAAGACCCCGGAAATCTTCCGGATATTCGAAATGATGCGCTCCAGGTGCTTGCGGTCGGTAATTTCCAGAGTCAGATCGATACGGGCGTGCAAATTGTCAGGGTGGCTTCCCAGCGTTCGAATGTTCGAGCCGGTTTCACTGATTACACTGGTGATGTCCGCTAGCATTCCCGGCCGGTCCTGCGCGCGAATCATCAGGTTCACTGGATAAACGGACCCGGCGGCGCCGCCCCATTCCACATCGATTTTTCTTTCCACCTGGTACAGCAAATTCTGAACATTGGGACATGCCTTGGAATGGACAGCTACGCCGCGCCCCCGGGTCACATATCCGACGATGTCGTCTCCAGGGATCGGATTGCAGCACTTGGCGCGGAAGATCATCAGGTCGTCCTGCCCACCGACTTGTAAGGTGCCCTCGCCGACCCGCAACATGCGTTTGACGGTCGATACGATCTTGGCGGGAACTTCCTCCGCCTGTTCCGGCTTTTCAGATAGTGGCTCACCCAATGCCCCGGAAAGAATTTGCCGGGCGGAGAGTTTTCCGTATCCCAAATCGGCCAGCAGGTCTTCCAGCTTCGCGCATCCGTGCTCGGAGGCCACGCGGAGAAGATCTGCCTCCGGAATTTTCTTCAGGCTGCGTCCTGCCTGGCGCGCCTCCCGCTCAAGAAGCCGGCGGCCGACTTCTGTGGCCTGGCTCCGCTCGATGAAGTTGATGTGGTGGCGAATCTTGCTTCGCGCGCGGGAAGTTCGAACGAAGTTCAGCCAATCGCGGCTCGGGGCGTGGCCCTTCTGCGTAAGGACCTCAACCACATCGCCGTTGGTCAGGCGATGTCGCAGCGGAACGATCTGCCCATTCACTTTCGCGCCGATGCATTGATTTCCAACTTCGGTGTGAACGGCGTACGCAAAATCCACCGGCGTGGCGCCGCGCGGGAGCGCCAGCACTTTCCCCTTCGGCGTGAATGCGTAAACTTCTTCGGGGTAGAGGTCCACCTTCAGCGTGGACATGAATTCCGAAGGCTCCTGCATCTCCTTGACCCATTCGATCAACTGCCGCATCCACAAGATGCGCTGATCGTCGGCGTCGGAGACGTCCTTGCCGTCCTTGTATCGCCAGTGCGCGGCGACTCCCTGCTCCGCGATGCGATGCATTTCATTCGTGCGAATCTGCACTTCGAACGTCTGCCCCGCATGGATCACCGTTGTATGCAGCGATTGGTACAGGTTGGGCCGCGGCATGGCGATGTAATCCTTAAACCTTCCGGGCACCGGCCGCCAGACCTGGTGAATCACACCCAGCGCAGCATAACAATTTCGAATTGTGTCGGTAATCACGCGGACGGCAAGCAGGTCGTAAATCTGGTCGATGGTCCGGTGTTGGCGCAGGCTCTTCTGGTGAATCGAGTAAAGCCGTTTGACCCGTCCCTCGACTTCGGCTGAAATTCCGTTTTCTTGCAGCCGTTTGCGAACGGTGTCCTGCAACTCCACCAGAAATGTTTCGAACTCTTTCCTCTTCGATACGACAGTTTTCTGAAGCTCCTGATACGCTTCCGGCTCCAGATAACTGAACGCCAGGTCTTCCAACTCCCCGCGAATCAATCCCATGCCGAGCCGGTGCGCAATGGGAGCGTAAATATCCAGGGTCTCGCGCGCGATTCGCTGCTGTTTTTCCGCGTTGAGAAAACCGAGAGTGCGCATGTTATGGAGCCGGTCCGCAAGTTTCACCACCACGACACGAACATCATTGACCATGGCGAGAAGCATCTTGCGGACGTTCTCCGCCTGGCGGGCCTCGGGCGCCAGCAAATCCAGGCGATTGATCTTTGTGACGCCTTCCACCAGACGGGCGATATCCGGGCCGAACCGCTCCACTAGGCGAGAGGAAGGAATTCGCGTGTCTTCCACCACATCGTGCAGCAGGGCGGCGCAAAGCGTCGTGATATCCAGCTTCATGTCCGCCAGGATGTGGGCGACTTCCAGCGGGTGCGAAAGATATGGTTCGCCGGACTTGCGCAGTTGCGCGCGGTGCTGCTCGGCGGCAAATTCGAACGAGCGCCGCAACAGATCGATATCGCTGGCGGGGCGGGTCTGGCGGACCTTCTCCACCAGTTCAAGGAACCGCGCCTGCAGCGCACGCGTCGTGCGCTCTGTCTTGCTGCCAACCAGAGAAGCCAGTACCGCGGGTTTTTCCAGAGATGACATTCTTCTTGGTGCCTATTTTATGTCTATTTTGATGCCCGCGGCGAGAAAAGAGTTCCGTAAGCACACACGATCAGGGACTGCGCGTATCCATGCGCGAAAAGGCTTCGGATGGGTGAAAAGTAGCCCAAAAATGAAAAGCGGCCCACCGTGGGCCGCTTTTGAAAACTGATTGATCTACGGATGAATCTAGGATTTGGCCGGCTCTTCCATCTTCTTCTGCTTGATTTCCTTGGCCTTGTCAACCAGATCGTCAGCCTGCTTGAGCAGAGCGGCACGCTGATCCGGGGTGGTCGCTTCGTCCGCTTTGCGGCGGAGCAGGAGGTTCAGATAGGCCATGGCGTCATCGTAGTTGGGGCGAAGCTCGATGGCCTTTTGCAGCTTTTCGACGCCTTCATCGATCAACTGTCCATTTTCCTTGGTGTAATCGTCGCGAACCTGGGGCGGCATCGCATCTTCGTCCTTGAGGATCTTGCCCGCGTTTTTCAGCCGGTAATTGCCGCGCATTTCAAGGTTCGAACGGTACGTAATCGTCCAATCGATGACCCCGATCCAGTAGTAGGGCTCGGGATCTTCGGGTTTCAAGGCGATGTGCTTCATGTGATAGGTCTTGGATTCTTCGAACTTGGCCTTGTCGTACGGTGTTCCAGCCATGTTATAGAGAATCGAACCGATCCCATCGATCGCGGAGATGCTATTGGGATCGGCTGAGAGGACGTCCTGGAATTCTTTGATGGCCTGCTCGCCCATTCGAATGTTATCCGCCGAGGGAGCGCCGGGGATGTATTGCGTGGCGTATGCCGTGGCGAGATACAGCCGTGCGTTCATCAGGGTGGGATCGAGGTCCTTCGCCTGCTTGAAATTCTCAATGGACTGATCGTATTTCCCGTCCCGGTAAGCAGCAACGCCCTTATTCAACAGGTCGCGCGCCTTGAGCTTGTCGCAACCGGTGGCGCTGAATGCGACGATACATGCGACCGCCAATATGGCTGCGGATGTAAACTTTCTGGTGTGCCTAAAATGCGCAAAAGGATTCATGGCAAACAATCCGTCCCCGCGATTATTTTTTCCCCCGAGAGGGCAAAGAAACTTCCGATCCCTGACATGGCGCCCGTTCCACTGACGATCCGGCTGACCGCTCCCGCGCTTGCATTGTGCCTGTTGCGCAGGTTACGACCGCACACTCTACACCACCATTGCCCCGGAGCAAAGGAACTTTATTACAATAAGAAACAGGACAGAGAAAAATGAGGCTTGCCGAAGACCTGTTCAGCAAGCCCGACGAACTTACTATTTTCCGGCTTCGAGGTTCGCCGTGATCAGGCCAACCTTGTCGATTCCGGAGGCCCGCATCACGTCTATGGCCCGGGCCACTTCGGAAAAGCGCACCGCGTCATCACCCTTGACGAACGCAACCTTCTCGGCGCGCTGTTTGAACACGTCCGAAAGACGGGGCCCGAGAGAATCCCAGGTGGCATCCTCGTCGTTGATCTTGATCTTTCCGGTATCGAGTATCTGGACGACAATCGTCTTCTGCGAGACATCCTGCTGTTGCTTCTGGTCCGGCGGTGCCGGCTGTGGCACCAGCGCATCCAACCCTTTCGGCGTCAGCGGCGTGATCACCATGAAAATGATGATCAGAACCAGGAGAATATCAATCAGCGGCACGACGTTCATCGTCGCCATCGCGCCGCCTTCTTTTCCTCCAACATCCATTCCCATAGTCGATTCTCCTTATTTCGGCGGGTTCGGTTAGACCCCGCACCCTTTTTTTTCTGTGTCCGGCGGGCTGCCGGAAAAGCCGTCTCAGAACTAAACTTCCGCGCCCCGAAATTGCGAGCCGGGGCGGATAGGTAGATTAGTCCGCCGGCGGCGCGGGCGCGTTGCGACGCTCGGCCTTTTCGGTCTCCAAGCCTACGTTATCGACGCCCGCAGAACGAATTTCATCCACGACTTTGACGACGTCTCCGTATTTGGCGCGACCGTCACTCTTGACGTAAACGGTCTTGTTGATTCTGCCGGAGATCAGGTCCCGGACCTTTTCTGAAATCTGAGTGATGTCGGACTTGGTGCTGCCCAGGTACACATCCCCGGCTGCGGAGATGCCGACGATGACCGCGTCATCTTTATCCGCGTCAGGCATATCCTCGGGATTATTGACCTTTGGCAACTCCACCGACAAGCCCTTGGTCAGCATGGGCGTGACCACCATGAAGATGATCAACAACACCAGCATGATGTCGGCCATCGGTATGACGTTGGGCGCCGCCATTTGTGCGCCAACTTTTGGCTTGTATGACATGGGTTACTTCTTCCCGCCTGCCCGGCGCGTGATGAAGTAGTTGACCAATTCCATCGAGGAGTTGTCCATTTCGACGTCGAAGGCTTCGACTTTGTTGGTGAAGTAGTTGTAGGCCCACACGGCAGGGACGGCGACGAGCAGGCCGAGCGCGGTGGTGACCAGAGCTTCGGAAATACCGCCGGCGACCGCCGACAACCCAGTTGCTTTGGTGGTCTCGATGCCCTTAAACGCGTTGATGATACCGACCACGGTGCCGAACAGTCCGACGAACGGAGCGGTCGAGCCGATAGTGGCCAAGCCGGAAAGTCCGCGCTTCATTTCCGCGTGAACGATGGCGACCGAGCGATCGAGACCGCGCTTGGCAGCTTCGATGACTTCCATGTCAGCTACTTGCGAGGATGCGGATTGGAATTCGGAAAGGCCGGTGGCGACAACCTTCGCGATGTGGCTCTTCTTGTTGCGTTCGGCGATGGAGATCGCTTCATCCAGCTTGCCTTCGCGCAATGCTCCGGCAACCTGCTGCACGAAAACGCGGGACTGCTTGCGGGCTGCGCTGTACATCAGCACGCGGTCGATCATGACGCCGAGTGACCATGCGGAGAGAAGGAACAGAATGCCAACGACGACCTTCGCGATGATACTCATGTTGCCCCACATCGTCCTCAGGTCCCACTGGCCCTGCAGGATGATGAGGTTCATTGCTGCAACCGATAGATTCCCAAGCATGTGATTCGCTCCTTTTTAGTTCGTTCGAAATTTTCTCGCTGGGGCCGATTAGTATCGGCCCCAAAAACCTGAACCCAACCACCCTGCGTGCATACTACCTTGAACTCATTCCCTACAAGGGCAAAGCCCAGAAACAAATGATGTTTCCAGCCGTTACCCGCCCATCGTAAATGTGACTTGAATTGTGGTATCGACTTCGACCGGATCGCCGTTCAACTGAGTGGGCTTGTAGCGCCACTGCTTCACAGCATCCAGGGCGGCCTGCACCAGCAAAGGATGGCCGGACACGACCTCTAACTGGGCGACTTTGCCTTCCTTGTCGATGATGGCATGAAGCGTGACGGTTCCCTGAATACGGGCCTGACGTGCGAGCGGAGGATACACTGGCCGCGTCTGGGTGATGATCGAAGCCGCGGTGACGTTACCGCCCTGCTTGATACGCGCGGGTGTAGGAGCCTTGGGCGGAGGAGGAAGCGCGACGCCGGAAATGTTTCCGCCCGGAATGCCACCGAATACACCGGTTGGGCCAGTGGGAGTGATCACGTCCGGAGGAAGCTCGGCTTCCTTGAACACCGCGACTTCCTTAGGGATGGCGCGCGGTTGCATCAGTTTACCTGACTGGATCAAGCGGGCGACGGGCTTCACAATGGTCTTGACCGGCGTTGGAGGAGGAGGCGGTGGCGGCGGTGGCGGCGGAGCGACCAACAAGGTGGAAAGCATCGCCTTGGGCAGCGCCTCGGTGTAGATCAACGGAATCAAAATCAGAATTCCCAAGATCGTGGTCTGAACAATCGCGGAAATCATTACCGTCCAGCTCTTGTTCGTCTTTTTCTTGACCACTGTCGATTCAAGCAGATCGTCGAACATTTTATTATCCTCCTGCCGAAAGCCCCAGGGTTGTGTCCCTAGGCCTTCCGGAGCTTAGTGCCGGCTGCGGGTCCGGATGCAACTGCTGTCGCGCCTGTTCCTCTCCAATGGTTCCATGCGACAACTAAAGGCGCGGCAATTCCAAAACTCGAATAGGTACCAACCAGGATGCCAACCACCAGCGCGAAAGAGAATGCGCGCAACACCTGCCCGCCCATCACAAACAAAACCAGAACGGTCAGAAACGTCAGACCGCTGGTGAGGATGGTGCGCGACAAGGTCTGATTGATCGAACGATTCACGATGTCTTTAAAAGGCTCTCTGCGCATCAACCGAGTGTTTTCGCGAATGCGGTCAAAGATCACGATCGTGTCATTCATCGAGTAACCGACCAAAGTCAATAATGCTGCAATTACCGTGAGCGAAATCTCAAAATGAAAAATTGAAAACAAACCCAATGTAATAAGAACGTCGTGAAAGACCGCCAATACAGCGGCAGCACCGTACACCCACTCGAAGCGAAATGCAATATAAACTAACATTCCGGCCAGAGCGTACAGAGTAACGACAACCGCCTGACGGCGAAGCTCGGAACCGACTTTGGGGCCGACGATCTCAACATTGATGATGGCAAAGTCGCTGGTGTAAAACGCGCTTTGCAGCGCGGCGATGGACGTAGCATTGATGCCGACAGCCGACAGATCGTTAAGATTGGTCAGGACGCCGCCCTTATTCTTGTCGCGGAAGCCAACAATCTGATTGCCCATCTGAACGTACCGGTCGCCTGCGCCTGTGCCGAGGCTCAGGGAATCTTTGCGCGTAAGAGCATCCGATATTGCCGAGGCGCCTGCAGCGTTGAAATCCTGCTTGCCGGGTTCACCGGCGCCCAGGGTGGCGTGGAGTGCGTTCAGAATCTCGCTCTTGCCGGTGTCGAGTGCTTCCGAACCCGAGCCCTTTTCTTCGAGTTGGATCATTACCTCATTCGAATTCGATGAGGAGATGTCGCTGATCGGCTGGATTACGCTTTCTCCCAGCCCAACCTGGGCCAATCCGGCGCGAATCTTGTCCACCGGCGGGGCGCCTGCAAAGCGGACATAGACGACGGTACCGCCTTTAAAATCAACGCCGTAGTAGGGGCCATGATGGGCGATTAACGATGCGCCGCCGACAACGAGCAGGGTAATAGAAAGAGCGAAGAAGTACTTCGCTTTGCCCATCCAATCCAGATCAATCTGTTTAAAGAATTCCATGTACGCTCTGGCCCATTAGAGTTTGACACCAACCTGGTACGATTTGTTCCCGAAATTGGACAACTTCGTTAAATTTTCATTAAATGCTTAATTCGGCCTCGCGAGGCATATCCGCCAGGTGCCAATCGAAAATCACACGCGAAACGTAAACCGACGTGAACAGGTTTGCCAGTAGTCCTATGACCAGGGTAATGGCGAAACCCCGTACCGGACCGGTTCCGAACAATCCCAAGAATAGAGCCGAAACCACCGTGGTGACGTGGGTGTCGATAATCGTCAGGAAGGCCCGCTTGAAGCCCATATCCACGGCGGAAACCGGCGCCTTGGAAGCGCGAAGCTCTTCCCGAATACGTTCGAAGATCAGGACGTTCGAATCGACGCCCATACCGATCGTCAGAATCACTCCGGCGATACCGGGGAGAGTCAGCACAGCGCCGAAATAGGCGAGCGCAGCAAGCAGGATGATCAGGTTCAGAATCAGCGCGACGACCGCATTCACGCCGGACAGCCGATAGTAAACCACCATGAAAATCATCACCACAACCAGGCTGACGATCGAGGCCTGAACGCCGTGGCGAATGGAATCCGCACCCAGCGAAGGGCCTACGGTGCGCTCTTCCAGATATTTGATCGAAGCTGGAAGCGCGCCGGAACGCAACACGAGGCCAAGATCGTTGGCTTCCTGCTCGCCAAACTGGCCTTCGATCACGCCCGTATCCTCGATGCGGCCGTTAATTGTCGGAGCAGTTTGCAGCCTGTGTTCCAGAACGATGCCCAACTGTTTGCCGATATTCTGCTCGGTGAAGGGACCGAACCGGCGGCCCGCTTCAGTGGATAGCACGAAGTCCACATCGTAAAATCCGATGTTCTTAGTGCTACGCAAGGCGGTTGCGCTGCGAAGGTCGCGTCCGGTGACGACTGGAACGCGGTCCACCACATACCAACTCTCAGCCGAAGGCTGACCGGCTGTTGACGCGGTGGCCTTGCCTTGCACCAGTTGCGAATTGGGAGGCAGAACGCCGCCATGCGCAGCGCGCGCGGCAGTCTCAGATGGGTACGGTGTGCCATCCAGAACGAGATGCAATTCCAATTGTCCGCCAGCCTGAATTACGCCTTTTGCGCGGTTCGGATCGCCTTCGCCGGGCAGCTCAACGATAATTTCATTGTCTCCCTGACCGTAGGGAGCGACGAGAGGTTCGGTCAAGCCCAAGGCGTCAATACGGCGACGAATCGTTTCCTCGGCCTGGTCCATCGTTCTCTGCTGGATGTCAGCGATGTGCGACGGCTTCATCGTGAGGATGTAGCCGGAGGGCTCACCGGGCGCTGGAGAAATGTCCCAATCTGGGAATTGGTCGGAAATAATGTTACGCGCGGCGCCGGCCATCTCCGTTGCAATGTTGTGGATCAGAATCTGAGTGTCGCCCAGCTTGCGAAGCTCGTCGTAGCGGATGGTCTTGTCGCGAAACTGCTTGGTGATATTGTCCAGGACCTGATCGGTTTCCTGGCTTACGGCTTCCTGCACCTGCACCTGCAAAATCAAGTGGGTGCCGCCCTGCAAGTCCAGACCGAGCTTGATCACCTGTCCGAAATTCGATTTGATCCCCGCCCAGGACTTTGGGGGGAAATCGGGCCGCCCAACCAATCCGATCAGGCAAATCAGGATGACGATTACGATGAAGACTGCTTTCCACTTGAGGTTCGAATTCATGGTTTGGCTGGCTCAGGACTCCGTAGAAATGTTTGTTGTTCAGGCAGGCTCCATTCAGAGCTTACCCGAAACGGGCCTTGCTACTCCTCCTTGCCTTCCGGTTGGAGTGTGGCCACTGCGGAACGCAGTACTTTCACTTTTACCTGATCGGAAATACGAAGCTGAATGGCGTCGCCTTCAAGGCCGACGATCGTGCCGAACAAGCCTCCGCTGGTGACTACCTTGTCTCCATTTTTCAGGGAGTTCAGCATTTCCTGGGTCTTTTTCTGGCGGCGCTGCGCGGGAAGGATCAGCAAAACATAAAAAATCACCATGATAATCAGCAGCGGCGCGAATTGCATGAAGCTGCCGCCACCCAGTCCCTGGGCCATCAAAGACAGACTTCCCGTTGAAAAAATGCCTGACATTTCTTTGACTCCATCTTCGCTCGGCGACTGTGCCAGAATTCGCTGCCGCGGATTTTCAACTCCCCTTCGCTGACACCCACTGCCGACGAGAGCTCCACCCGTTCATTCCGGCGGAATCCACGTTCCGGTCAAATCCAGAACGCGCAGCGTCAGAGTAGAGCACGCTTCCGTACCGGCCTGCTTCAGGGTTGACCCGCTGCGATGCGAGCTTGAAGCTCAGAGGAGAATTGCGCTAGTTCCCCGGACGCGATAGCCTGTCGAATCTTGGCCATAATGTCAAGAAAAAACGCAACATTGTGGTGCGAGTTCAAAATCGAGGCCAGGATTTCATTGGCCATAAAAAGGTGCCGCAGGTACGCCCGCGAGTAGGTCCGGCAGACCATGCAGGAGCACTCCTCATCCAGGGGGCGAAGATCGGCGGCATAGCTGGCGTTCTTGATATTGATCCTGCCAGTGCTGGTGAATAGGCACCCGTTGCGAGCGTTCCGTGTGGGCAACACGCAATCCATCATATCGATACCGCATTTCACATAGTCTGGAAGCTGTTCGGGCAGACCGACACCCATCACATAGCGCGGGCGGTCGACGGGAAGTTCTTCGGCGGCCGTGGATGCCATTTCGCAAGAGAGCGTATGCGGTTCGCCAACCGCAAGCCCACCAATGGCATAGCCGGGGAAATCGAGATCCACAAGCTGGTGGGCGCTGTCTCGGCGCAGATCGGCGTACACGCCGCCCTGCACGATTGCAAATAACGCTTGTCCCGGTGTGGTGGAGGCATCTGCGTTGTCTTTCGCGTACTCGCGGCAGCGGCGCGCCCATTCAGTGGTGCGCTTCACAGCGGCGGCGGCGCGTTCGCGGTCAGCGGGGTACTCGATGCATTCATCCAAGACCATCGCAATGTCCGAGCCGAGCGCCTGCTGAATCTCGATGGACTTTGCCGGCGTGAGGGAATGCTCGGAGCCATCGAGATGGGAACGGAAAATCACACCGTCGTCGGTCACCTTGCGAAGATCGGCGAGGCTGAATACCTGGAAGCCGCCGGAATCGGTGAGGATTGCTTTCGGCCACGCCATAAATTTGTGCAGTCCGCCAAAGCCCCTGATTCGTTCGTGGCCAGGTCGCAGGTAAAGGTGATACGTGTTGCCCAACAGAATTTGGACGCCAAGCTCGCCGAGGGCTTGCTGCGTCAGGCCCTTCACCGTGCCTGCAGTGCCGACAGGCATGAATGCAGGAGTGTCGACCACACCATGCGGCGTTGTGAGGCGGCCCAGGCGCGCGCCGGTAGGATCAGTTTTCAGGACTTCGAAGCTAAATTGCATCGTGGTGAGTTTAACAGGGCGATTGGGCATTTCTACATTCGATTGGCTTCCTTGATGTACTTGGCCAGCGGTGGTGACTCGCTTCAGCTTAAAAAGGTGTCCTCACCGTCCCGAACAACATGGGACGGTGAGTCCTCTAAAAAACCGTCCTTGATCCAGCTTCTGTAGAGGCCGCCGGTTTTTTGGGCGGCCCGTTTTTGCTCCCGTCTTGATAACCCAAGTTGCTTGGGTTATACTCAATCCGTGGCATCGCTTCGTTTCGGAAACGTGCTGTTCATTGCCTATCCGCAAGACCATGAGCCGCGCCATGTTCATGGTTTTGTTGAGCGGACCGAAGTGATCGTTGACCCCACCTTCTCCGGAGATGTCACGCTTGCCGACCGGCCCGACTGCATTCGGCCGGGCAATGCAAAGCGCAGCGACGTGCGCAAAATTTTGAGAACAGCGGCGAAATATTTCGAAGAATTGGTTTCCCTTTGGGAGAAAATGCATGCGTAAGCTAAAACACAAGATCAATGTTACCGGCGGGCAGATCGACGCAGCCATAACGCGCGCCCGGCAATTTGAGGCCACTGAGCCCCGTGTCACAACGGCCCAGTATCGAACCAAAGAGGATTTGGTCAGCCTTTGTTTCGCCGATGGTGTAAGGGTCTCAATCCCGCGAAAGCAATTGCAAGGCCTCGAACGCGCGGATGGAACACAACTATCGAAAATCGAAATTGTGGGAAATGGGACCGGACTCCATTGGCCGTTGCTCGACGTAGATCACTACGTGCCTGGCCTGCTGGAGCATCGATTTGGTACGAAACGTTGGATGAACGAAATCGGGCGCCGGGGTGGTTTGGTAAAGAGCAAAGCCAAGGCAAGCGCCGCCAGAAGGAATGGGCAAAAGGGTGGAAGACCTCGATTGGGAGTACTTTCCCGGTCATGAAGAATAAGTTGGCAAGAAAATTGCAAATCGAGCGGGGTTCAAGGTTCAACAGGCATAACAGGTATCGCGGCGATTAGAGATTGTGTATAGGGATGAGTCGGCGTTCCCAGGACCTGCTCGGCTGGGCCTGTTTCCACGATGCGGCCACCCTGCATTACTGCGATGCGCGTGGCGAGTTGCGCTACGACCGGGAGACTGTGGGAGATCAGTAGGTAGGTGAGGGCGAAATCGCGCTGGAGGTTTTGCAGCAATTCGAGAATCTGCGCGCCGACGGAAACATCCAGCGCGGAAACTGGTTCATCGGCAACAACCAGCCGCGGGCGTAGAATCAGGGCGCGGGCGATGCCGATACGCTGTCGCTGACCGCCGGAAAATTCGTGCGGGTAGCGCGTCATGGCGTCTTCATTCATTCCCACAGCTCGTAGGATTTCGGCGACGCGGTCGCGACGCTGGGCGCGAGACAGTTGTGGCTCATGAATTTCCAGCGGCTCGCCGACGATGGCTCCTACGCGCATCCTCGGGTCGAGAGAGCCGAAGGGGTCCTGAAACACCATCTGCATTTCGCGGCGCAGGGCTCGCAGGGCGGGTCCGCGCGCGGCGAGGAAGTCGCGTCCCTCGATCAGTAATTCACCGGAATCCGGTTCGATCAGACGCAGCAACATGCGGGCTAGCGTTGTCTTGCCGCTGCCGGATTCGCCTACTATTGCCAGCGTTTCACCGGCAGCTAGGTCGAGGCTTGCTCCTTCGACGGCGATCACGCGAGCGCGTTCGCCCATTGCAAACGTGCCTGCCGGGGCGGAAAATGTCTTCCGCAGGTTTCGCGCTTCGAGAAGTGGTGCGGTCAAATCGCGGCTCCTGGGCTGACGCAATCGACAAGAATGCAGCGCGCGCGGTGCTCTGGGCCAGCATTGCGCAGCTCCGGCATCGCGGTTGTGCATTCATCACGACGGAGCGCGCAGCGCGGCTCAAAGGCGCAGCCGGTGGGCAGCGCCGTGAGGGACGGCACATTACCGGGAATCGGCTCGAGTTTCCGCCGCACCAGTTGCGGAGAGGCGCGCAACAAGCCTGCTGTGTAGGGATGTTGCGGGTGTGCCAGTACCTCTCGCGCCGGGCCTTCCTCCACGATGCGGCCGGCGTAGGTGACGGCGATGCGGTCGGCTACCTGAGCGACTACGCCCAAATCGTGCGTGATGAATAGGAGCGCCAGACCGAGATCCCGGCGCAGCCGCGCGAGTAGTTCGAGAATTTGCTTTTGCACGGTTACGTCGAGCGCTGTCGTTGGCTCGTCGGCGATTAGCAGGCGCGGTTCGCAGTGACCGTTCGTTATAGAGGCGGCACCCGCAGCCAGTGCCATCGCAATCATCACGCGCTGGCGCAAGCCGCCGGAAAGCTGGTGCGGATATTGCCGCGCGCGCATAGCAGGGTCCGGCACGGCAGCGCGTTCGAGCGCGGCGAGAACATGGCGGTCCACTTCCGCGCTTGCGAGGTTGGCGCTGTGCGCTCGAATCGCCTCGGCAATTTGCGCGCCTACGCGCATGACGGGATTCAGCGCGGTCATCGGCTCCTGAAAAATCATGGCAATATCGCGTCCGCGAATGGCGATGCGTTCGCGTTCGGTGAGCGCAAACAAATTTACGCGCAACCCGCCGTTCGCATTAGCAAGCCACGCTTCGCCGAAAACTTTTGCGCCCGGCGGCAGCAAACCCATCAGCGCGAGCGCGAGCATCGATTTTCCGCTGCCCGATTCGCCGACCAAGCCAAGCGACTCGCCTGTCTGTAGAGTAAAGGACACGTCGTCAACGGGACGAATCCATCCCGCAGGCGTGGGAAGCTCGACTGTCAGGTTGCAAAGCTCTATCAGAGCCGACACCCGTACATCATAAGATGGATTTTGCTCCCCGGCGCAGAAACGGCATATAGTGTCGCCATGCCGTCCATGGAATGTCCCGAATGCCACATGCCTGCGGGGAGCGGGATGGGGAAACCCTATTGCCCGCAATGCGGATGGAATCGTGGGGTGGCGGAGAAACAGACGCGTTTCCTGCTAAAGCTGCTGCCTATATTGGTGATGATTTTCGACGCACCGCTCATTATATGGATTTTCGTGGGGCACGCCGAGGTGTCCATCCTCGCGGCGTTTGCCGGCCTGGCGATTGTGCCGGCAATCCTTGTGGTCTTAATTATGCGCGGCAAGGTGCGGATTGGAAATTAAACGGGCGAAATCTTCCGGAAAATTATTTCAGGTGTGCCACTAACAAAAGAAGTTTGAAAATTACTACAGGAATCATTGCGAGCTTGGCAAAGGACAGTATTCTCTTTGCGATCGGTAAAGGTTCCTTTTTTTCACTTCGTTTGACGGAATGATCGGTTACTTCCACCGTTTCCGGATGCTCCAGATCCAAAGCAAACTTCCTGGCGCTGGCGTATCGATTTTCGGGGTCCCGTTCCAGGGATCGAAAGATGATCTCCTGCATCTGCGCAGAAATTTCGGGATTGATTTCGCGCGGGGGCGTGGGGTCGTTGACCAGGCGATCGTTCATTACCGCAAGGGGATTCGGGCCGTCAAACGGCGTGTGCGCAGTCAGCATTTCGTAAAGGATGACTCCGAGCGCGTACACATCGCTCCGGCCATCGCCGCGCTTTTTCCTGATTTGCTCGGGAGAAATGTAATCCGGCGTGCCCATCGCATTCGACAGCTTGGAAAACGTAAGTCGACGCACACCCTCGGCGCCGGAGATGCCAAAATCAATAAGCTTAACGCTGTCGTCCTCGCCGACCATGATGTTTTCCGGCTTCAGATCCCGGTGAACGACACCCTGGCTGTGAATGTATTCGAGTGCGTTGCATACGCCAATCGCGATTCGCGCCGCACGCTCGGGGAAAAGCTTTCCCTGTTTAGTAAGAATTTCGCGCAGGAATTTCCCTTCCACCCACTCCATCACGATGCAGAGATGATCGAGATCTTCCGCAGGCATCGTTTCCACAACATTGGGGTGATGCAGCTTGCGTCCGATGAACGCTTCCCGCTGGAATCGGCTGTAAAAGACGGGATCGCATTCCAGTTCCGGGTGGGGAATCTTAATGGCCACCATCCGGCCGGTTCGCAAATCCGCGGCGCGATAGATCGTGGTCATCGAGGTCCGCGCCGCAAGCGCCTCGATGCGGTAATGCTCGAATCGATCGCCGGGCTGTAGTTGAGTCATCAGCATTAGAAAAGTCTCAAATCATCAGGACAGCGACTGCCCGCATTTCCATTCATGCTTGAAAATTAACTCGCGAATTCTAAAGGAGGCATAAGCAAAACATTCATACGTTATAAATGAGGCGGAACTCACATAGAATCTGGCAGTTAGCACTTGAACGTTTGAACATTTTCCCGGAGCGATCTCGATCTGGCGAAACATGCGTTGGCTGGCAAGATCACCTTTCGACAGTGAATGCGCGCCTAGCAGCCATTCGGCATTGAACCAGCGGCACCAATGCCAGTACACTGAATGCCTAAAGTCGGAGCGTAATTCACTCGATTCTGAAATGGCCTCGGACCCTCAATCCACTCTGGACTGGAAAGCGCTATTCCGCGTACCGGGATTCCCTTTCTTTTTCTTCGCCATGTTTGTGTCGCTGTTCGGCACGGGCATGAATTTCGCGGGTGTGACGTGGTACGTCCTGGGCGTGACTCATTCGACGGTAAAAGTCGGCTTCATCGTGATTCTTGTGACGATTCCGGGATTGGTCGTTCCCCCGTTTGGGGGCGTTCTGATTGACCGCGTGGACCGGCGGTATCTGGGTGTGACACTGGACGCTGCCCGTGCCGTTCTGGTGTTGGGCACGGCTGCGCTGGCTTATGCGGGCCGGCTCTCCATGTGGGAGCTGTATTCGATGGTGCTGCTACTGGGCGTGGGGTTTGCGATTTATTGGTCCACGACCAATGCACTGGTGCAGGAACTGGTTCCACGGGAAAAGCTGGTTACGGCCAACGCAACCGTGCTCATCGCTGTGCAAGGCGGAATGACGGCGGCTGGAGCGCTGGTGGGATTTATCTACGAACGATCCGGCCTCTCGGGAATTTTAGGAATTGACGGCACCACGTATCTTATCTCCGCCATTTGCCTGCTGCTCTTGCGGCAGGGGTATCACGCTCCTCATGAGGCGCAGAGTTCGCGCCTGCTGTCAGCATCCCCCACGATTGAGGCGCCTCCGGAAATGTCCGAACCGTCGCTGATGCGCGCGGATGAGAGTTCATTTTCTCCGGCCAGCGTGCTGGCGGACATCGGCGAGGGATTGCGATACCTGAGGCAGCAGCCCCGCGTATTGGCGCTGGGGATTACTTACGCATGCATGATGGCCGGAGTGATCAGCGCGAATATTCTGGTGGTTGCTCTGGCGAAAGATTTGCTGCGTGCGGGGCCTCGCGGATACGGATACATCGAGATGGGGTGGGCTATCGGCGCGGTGGTAGGAGGACTAGCGGCGGGAACAGCGGCACGGAAAAGGCCGCAAAGCGTGCTGGTTTTGGCGCTGGCCATACTGGCCATCGGCCATACGCTGTTTCCCTATGCGCGCTTTCTGATTACGGCAGTAGCAATGAATGCGCTGTTTGGAGCCTGTCGCGCGCTTGGCGGCGTGCTGACGCAATCCTCCATCATGACGACCGTTCCACGTCGGCTGATGGGCCGCACGCAATCGGCGTTTTCGGTAATTTCGACCATTCTGCAAATCATTATGAGTTTTACGCTCGGTTGGTCCGCGCAACATGCCACGCTTTCAATTGCGTTTCTGCTGCTCGGGGCGATCTATGGAGGCGCCGTATTGGCGGCGCTGAGGGCGGGGACGCTCGCTGGGGGCGCGCAGGAGACTGTGTCTCCTGCTGCGAGTTGAAATGGTTTCGTAGAGCTGTCTTGAAGCCGGTTAGATGCGATCAGGAGTATATGCACTCAACTTGACTCAACTGCCCATCGACAGTAGGGTTTGACCGTGAAGGTCCGTGATATCCTTAAGCAGCTTGAGGAAGACAGTTGGTTCCTGGCTCGGATCAGGGGCAGCCACCGACAATATAAACATCCGGCAAAGCCGGGTCTTGTGACAATTCCCGGGAAACCGAACGATGAATTAGCACCCGGAACTCTGAACAGTATCTTGAAGCAAGCCGGGCTAAAAAAATGAAGCGTTTTTTAATCGTCATCGAGCAAACAGAAAGCGGGTATTCCAGCTATTCACCGGACCTGCCTGGTTGTGTTTCCACTGGAAAAACGCGCGAAGAAGTGAAGCGGAACATGCGCGAAGCCATCGAATTCCACGTCGATGGCCTGCGAGAGGAAGGGTATCCCGTGCCGGAACCCCATACCTCATCGTCCTACGTTGAACTTCCCGCCTAATCGGTTCACAGATAATGGCTGGAAGCGCTTTTAGGGAACGCGCGGGGACGCACTCGGCATGCCCGCAGCAGTTGGCGCCAGTGGGGTGAGCCGTGCATGGCAAATCGGGCGGGAAAGCGATAGCATGAGTGGAACGGGGACGCGCGATGCTTGTAAAGATGGAAGTTTATAACGACGGCGATTCCTGGTGTGCCCGCGGCATCGGTGCGGATATTTTCACACAAGGCCGAACCGTGGATGAACTCTACGCCAACATCAAGGAAGCCGTGGCGTTGCACTTTGAGAACGGCTCGCCTCCGCCTGAAATCGACATTCTTGTCGTTTCCGAAATAAAGCTGAGCCATGCCCCGGCTGCCACAGATTAGCGGGCGCGATTTTATTCGATTGCTCCACTCGCTCGGATACGAGACTGTTCGACAGCGTGGAAGTCACGTGCGTTTGCGCAAGATCACAACTCTCGGCGAACACAACATTACTGTTCCAGACCACAAAACCTTAGCCAAAGGCACGTTGAATGACATGCTGGCGAAAGTGGGCCTTTGGAACGGACTCTCTAAGGAAGAATTGCTGGACCGGCTCGGTTAGAAATTACGGAAACAGGCTCTCAGAGGTAATCGCGGGAAGTGCCTTCCAGGAACGCGCGCAGTTTGCGCGAGCGCGACGGGTGACGCAGCTTGCGCAAGGCCTTGGCTTCGATCTGGCGGATACGCTCGCGGGTGACGGCGAAGGACTGGCCGACTTCCTCAAGAGTATGCTCGGAACCGTCGTCGAGTCCGAAGCGCATCTTGATTACTTTTTCCTCGCGCGGCGTCAGCGTTTTCAAGATCGACGATGTCTGATCCTTCAGATTGAGATTAATCACCGCATCGGAGGGCGAAACGACGGCTTTGTCTTCGATGAAATCGCCTAGATGCGAATCTTCCTCTTCGCCGATCGGGGTTTCCAGCGAAATCGGCTCCTGCGCGATTTTCAGAATTTTGCGCACTTTCATCAGGGGAATATCCATGCGCTTGGCAATTTCTTCAGAGGTGGCCTCGCGGCCCAGTTCCTGCACGAGCTGGCGGCTGGTGCGGATCAGCTTGTTGATCGTCTCAATCATGTGAACCGGAATGCGGATGGTGCGGGCCTGATCGGCGATGGCGCGGGTGATGGCCTGCCGAATCCACCATGTGGCGTAGGTGGAAAACTTATAGCCGCGGCGCCACTCGAATTTGTCCACGGCCTTCATCAAGCCGATGTTGCCTTCCTGAATCAGGTCCAGGAATTGCAATCCGCGATTGGTATATTTTTTGGCGATGGAAACGACCAGGCGAAGGTTGGCTTCGATCAATTCTTTTTTGGCCTGTTCGGCGTCGGCTTCTCCGCGAAGAACCACCTGAAGCATGCGCTTCAGATCGGTCAGGCCGGTTTCGCTGGAGACTTCAATTTCGCGCAGCTCTGTGCGGCGTGTCCGCAATTCTTTGCGAACTTCGAGGGCGTGGTCGCCCTTGGAGGCGTCGGCGCGGCGTTCGAGCTTGCCCGCTTCGCGCTCCAGCGATTGCAGGCGCTCGACGGTGCTGCGGATTTTTTCGATCAGGCGCTTCTTTTCCAGCACGTGGTATTCGAGCGAGCGCGCCAGTTGCGACATCTCAATGCGCATTCTCGAAACTTCATATTTCAGCCGGATGTAGGCGGGCTTCTTCGACTTCGGCATCCGCTCGAGCTTGGCGGCTTCCCTGAGGCAATCGTGGTACAGCTTCTCGATGCGGTCGAGGACCTTGAGCGTTTTCTTAGTCTTGTTCTCGATCTTCTCTTCGGTGAGCTCTTCGTCGTCAAACTGGACGATTTCCTTGATCGACCGGGTGCCGTTGCGAAGATCCTCGGCAATGCCCAGCAGCTCTTTCAGGATGATCGGGGAGCGCGTGATCGTCTTGAGGACGAGCATCTGGCCGCGCTCGATGCGCTTGGCGATGGTGACTTCGCCTTCGCGCGTGAGCAGCGGGACGGTGCCCATTTCGCGCAGGTACATGCGAACCGGGTCGTTGGTCTTTTCCATCATCCCCGGTGTAAGGTCGAGTTCGCTTTCCTCGGCGACGGGAAGGTCGTCCTTGGACTCGACTTCGGGGGCTTCGGCAACGGTTGGATCGGCGCCTGCGCGAGCTACTTTTGCCGCGGCGAGGTCTTCATAAATGTCGATGCCGTTGCGCTCAAAGGTGGACAGCAGTTCATCGATCTCTTCGGAGGAATGTACTTCGGCGGGAAGAATATCGTTTACTTCGTCGTAGAGGAGGTATCCGCGCTCCTTGCCCAGGGCAATGAGCTGTCGTACCTGGTCATATTTTTCTTCAATGGCCAGCGCCAAGAGATCCTCCCAAGATCAACGAGCTTCGCAGCCCGCGAGTGCGCTGTGCGGCGCACTCCGCAGATCACATACCGGCGATACCCGAACACACCAGGACACAAAATTCCCGATTCATCGTGAAATTCAGGACGAGGGACAACAGGTGAGATGAATCCTTGACTCGTGTGTTCAATTTCTTCGGCTCCGCCTGCCTTAGAATCAAACAGCCCCGCGCCGTACAGAACTTTGGATGCAGGGCGCCCGTATATTGTTACACCAGCGGCTTGGCGAAACGGCAACAAGTTATACGCGGCCTTGCGAATGCGTCAACTGCTTTGTTCCCTTCGTAAACACCCGCAAGAAGCGGCCAACCGTAGAGATCAATTCATGTCTCCAAAGTCTAATCGCCTGAGCTTTACAGCACCACGCTCCACCGTCGTCTCCGCTATGAAAGTCGTTGCTGTGAGGGCGGGATCAGCCGCCTACGTTGCTTCTCTAGCTCGAACACTCGGATATGTAGGGATCGCATTGTGTCGCTTGTGCCTGGTGCCTTGGATTGTTCTGCGATCTGCCTATGAACGCTTGCCAATTCTTCTTCGATTCTGCGTCGTTTTAGTACAAGCATGCAACTATCAGCCTCACCCTGGGTTGGCATTACGCCAGATTCAAATGCAATTTCGAAAAGTAAGCGACGGTCGTGGTCTTCTAGCCCCATGGCAAGCGCAGCAGCGTCAGGACGCTCCCCTGATTTACACACCTCGACCAACACCCCTAGAATGCGCTCGGTTTCAAGCCCCTTATGGAGTTCGTTGGCGTCAATCTCCTGGGCGACCTGGGAACGGAATTCGTCCGCTTCGATTAAAATTTGCACCAAGCGCCGCTCGGCGGCCTTCTCCGGGCGCCCCGTGAATCCTGGCTTAGCCTTCACTTCACTACGGCGTTCGTTCGCCGCCTTGCGCATCGATTCACGCAAGACCGGTTCCTCGATGCGCAAATTCTGTGCGATCCGCGTGGCCCACTCCGAACGCAGGAGGCGGTCAGGAATGCGCTGAACGTAAGGCATCAGGAAATTTACGGCGCGCAGTTTTCCTTCGCCTGTGGTCATGTCCATCTTGCGCGCGCGGGAGATCAGATAATCCACGTAGGGCGGCGCTTCGTTTAACAATTTTATATACGCTGCCGCGCCTTCTGCGCGAATGAAGCTGTCCGGGTCCTTGCCGCCGGGCAATGCAAGGACGCGCACTTCGACGCCTTGCTCGAGCAGGAGTGTGAGCGAACGCTCTGTCGCGGCCTGCCCGGCGGTGTCCGGATCGTAGTTAACAATAATGCGGCGCGTGAAGCGAGTGATGAGCTTCACTTGCGATTCGGTGAGGCTGGTGCCACAGCTTGCAACAACATTAGATACTCCCGCGATGGCCACCGCGATTGCATCCATGTAGCCTTCGACCAGAACAGCAAAATCGCGCTGCCGCAACGATTCTTTCGCGCGATCGAGGTGATACAGGACGTTGCTCTTGGAATAGATCGGCGTCTCGGGCGAATTCAAATATTTCGGCAAGTCGTCGCCCAGCGCGCGTCCGCCGAACGCAACAATCTTCCCGGAATCATTCGCGATGGGAAACATGACGCGGCGGCGGAACCGGTCGTAGGGACGCCCGCTCTGATCGCGGCTGAACAGGCCGGAAACTTCGAGCACCTTCTCTGGATATTTCTGCTTCATCGCGCGCATCAAAATTTCTCCGCCCGATGGCGCGAAACCAATACCGAATCGCGCGACGGCTTCGGAGTCCAGTCCGCGGTCGAGCAGGTACGCTTTCGCGGCGCGGCCCTCCGGCGTGCCGTTCAATTGTTGCGCGAAAAATGCCGCCGCCTCGCGATGTATTTCCACCAGCGACGTACGCTGCTGATTTTCCTTGCGCTCCTCGGGCGAGCGCTCCCGCGCAGCTGGCACCGCGATGCCGCATTTTTCCGCCACGACGCGGATCGCCTCCGGAAACGGAATTTTTTCCATCTCCATCACGAATTTGAAAACGTCTCCGCCCACACCGCATCCGAAGCAGTGATAAATCTGCTTCACTGGATGCACCGCAAAGGAAGGGGACTTTTCGGAATGGAACGGACACAGCCCGGTGAAATTCTGGCCGGACTTTTTCAGTCGCACATATTCGCCCACCACGCGGACAATGTCCGCCTGCTGTTTTACGCGATCCGCGAATGAGCCGGCTTCAGCCATGTTTAAGCAATTGGATTGCTGGAGGCCCTATTGTACACGGCGGGACTGCGCGGTCACTCGATTGAGGATGCTCAAGACGGGATGCCTCCGGTTTCTGCTGACAGAAATCAGCAGGCAGAAGTCTTGACAAAATCTCACATTAGAAATAGTCTAATGCGCTCATGGACGCCGAGGCGATTCAACGCTCACTGGAAGGCAGCGGGTTGCGGTGCACACCGCAGCGCTACGCCGTGATGGCATTCCTGATGGAGCACAACAGGCATCCTACCGCTGCGGAAATCTTCGAAGCCGTGAATCGCGTGGACCCGCGCTCCTCCCGGGCCACGACCTACAACAATTTGCGGGACTTGGTGCAGGCGGGGCTGGTGCGCGAAGTCGCTCTCGAAGGCCGCGCCGCGCGATTCGACGCGAAGGGCATGCGGCATCACCACTTCATCTGCGACCGTTGCGGCAACGTGGAAGACATTGAGTGGTACGATGTGCCCAAGCCTGCGACTGGCACCCTTGGCAAGCGGAAGATTCGCGAATGCGAACTTATTTTCCGGGGGCTCTGCGCGAAATGCGCGCCGCGGCACGCTTCCCGAAAAGCGTCTTAGTGGGCCGGGTGGTTCGACACAAAATTTTCTGACTAAATTTTAGATTAATTCTAAGGAGCATGAAGATATGGACAAGGAACTGGCAGGCACAGCGGCATCGGTACCCAGCAATCCAACCGAAGGCAAATGCCCGGTAATGAGCGGCCCTCGCCGGCACACAGTCGCGGGCGCCCCGACGACTGCGGGCTGGTGGCCGGATCAGTTGAACCTGAAGATCCTGCACCAGAACTCCACGCTGTCCGATCCCATGGACAGGGAGTTCGATTATGCAAAGGAATTCAAGAGCCTCGACCTCAATGCCGTGATCGCGGACCTGCATACATTAATGACGGACTCGCAGGACTGGTGGCCGGCCGACTTTGGCCACTATGGACCGTTCTTCATTCGAATGGCGTGGCATAGCGCAGGCACCTACCGCATCGGCGACGGCCGCGGCGGGGCGGGCTATGGCACCCAGAGGTTTGCGCCCCTCAACAGCTGGCCGGACAACGCGAACCTCGACAAGGCGCGCCGGTTGCTCTGGCCGATTAAGCAGAAGTATGGCCGGAAACTTTCCTGGGCCGACCTGATGATTCTGGCCGGTAACATCGCTTTGGAGTCGATGGGGTTCAAGACATTCGGTTTTGCCGGCGGTCGCGAGGACGTCTGGGAGCCCCAGGAGGACATTTTCTGGGGACCGGAGCGCAAGTGGCTGGGGGATGAACGCTATAAAGGCGATCGCGAGCTCGAAAATCCGCTCGCCGCTGTTCAGATGGGCCTGATTTATGTGAATCCCGAAGGGCCCAATGGAAAGCCCGATCCACTCGCCGCGGCACGCGATATCCGGGAGACTTTCGCCCGCATGGCGATGAACGATGAAGAGACCGTTGCGTTGATCGCCGGAGGGCACACCTTCGGCAAAACCCACGGCGCTGCCGATCCCGGCAAATATGTCGGCGCGGAACCCGAGGGCGCTCCCATCGAGGAGCAAGGCTTTGGCTGGAAGAACAGCTATGGCAGCGGCAACGGCACACAGACGATCACCAGCGGGATAGAGGTCACATGGACCACCACCCCGGCGAAGTGGAGCAATAATTACCTCGAAAACCTGTTTGGCTATGAATGGGAGCTGGTGAAGAGCCCAGCGGGCGCAAACCAGTGGGCGCCCAAAGATGGGTCTGCTGCAGGGCCCGTTCCCGATGCCCACGATCCATCCAAAAAGCATGCCCCGGGGATGCTCACCACAGACCTCGCCCTGAAAATGGACCCGAACTATGCCCCGATCGCCAAGCGCTTCCTCGATCATCCCGATCAGTTCGCGGACGCCTTCGCCAGGGCCTGGTATAAGCTGACGCACCGCGACATGGGGCCTCTTGCGCGCTACCTTGGCCCGCTCGTTCCTGCCGAGCACCTGCTGTGGCAGGACCCTGTTCCCGCCGTGGATCATAAATTGATTGACGAGCAGGACATTGCTGCACTCAAGGCCAAGCTGCTCCAATCCGGGCTATCGATTTCCCAACTGGTTGCCACTGCCTGGGCGTCGGCGGCTTCGTTTCGCGGCTCCGACAAGCGTGGTGGGGCGAACGGGGCGCGCGTGCGCCTCGCGCCGCAAAAGGATTGGGAAGTGAACCAGCCAGCCGACCTGGCGAAGGGCCTGCAAAAGCTGGAGGCGATCCAAAAGGAATTCAACGGCTCGCAGTCCAGCGGCAAGAAGGTCTCGCTCGCCGACCTGATCGTCCTGGGCGGCTGCGCAGCCGTCGAGGAAGCCGCGAAAAAGGCCGGGCACAGCGTGAAGGTTCCCTTCTCGCCGGGACGGACGGATGCTTCGCAAGGTCAGACCGATGCGCACTCCTTTGCGCCACTCGAACCGGTTGCTGACGGGTTCCGCAACTACCTAAGGAAGGAAAATGAACGGCCAGCGGAGGAACTCCTGGTGGACCGCGCGCAGTTACTGACGCTGACCGCCCCCGAGATGACGGTTCTGGTCGGCGGCCTGCGCGCCCTGAATGCAAACTACGAGCAAGCCCAGCACGGCGTCTTCACCAACCAGCCCGGGACCCTGAGGAATGATTTTTTCGTCAACCTGCTCGACATGGGCACAAAGTGGCAGGCCTCAGCGGCATCCGACGGCGTATTCGATGGGATCGATCGCGCGACCGGAAAAATCAAATGGACCGGCACCCGCGTCGACCTGGTCTTCGGTTCAAACTCCCAGCTACGGGCAATCGCGGAGGCCTATGCCTGTAACGACTCGAAGGCGGCGTTTGTGAAGGACTTCGTGGCTGCGTGGAACAAGGTCATGAACCTCGATCGCTTCGATCTCGCCTGAGCTTGGAGGGTTAAAGAACTGTCAACAGCGATGCCGCATTTGTGTGCTGGAATGCGGCATCGCTTCCGAGTCAGCGACAATTCGCCAGTGGTTGAATTGATGGTTGGGAACCCACTGCCCCCTCAATACCTCCTCAAACCGCCATACCATCCAATACCTTCATCATCGGATTTCCACCTCGCTGAAATTCATAGGGTGCTTTTTCGATTGAAACAATTCGACCGGCTTTCTTGAGGTGATCCCTAATCGCCATGACGAACGGATAGGCCTCGGCGTTGTACGTCACAATTAACGGAAGTACGCTCTGGTAGAGAGGGCACGTTCTTTAATCGAAATTAGACACTACCCCATATTCCTTAGTGTCCTAACTTAATGGGATGCGTTCAACGAAATGTGGGGCTTCTAGTGCGGGCTCTTGCCTGGAAACGCCAATCTCCCGATTGGCGTTCCCAGGTTTCACCGACCGATATGCGAGCCAGAGCTCTATTCTGCGATTTACTTAGCCAGCGGATCCGGACGTAGCTGGAAATGCACCATTTGCGGCGTCTGTCCTTTGCCGCCTTCGTCATGCCAGACTACCCGCGTTTCGGTGGACGCCCATAGGCCGCGGCCCTTCCAGCCTGTTTTGGTGCTGTCGATGCGGCCGTCTATGTCGCGGGTGTAAAGGCCGCCCATTGGGTAGGGCATACGGACGGTGAGCCACTCTTTGGTGTCCGGCTTGAAAAGGTAAAGGCAATCGGAGGCTGTCCCCAGCACGACCGAAACGTCCTTGCCCAGCCCTAGCGTGTTGTAGCGATCGACCCAGTTGAGGTAGTACCAATCCGCCTGGGCGTCGGTTCCCTTGAACATCGGGCCGGGCACGGGATAGATGGTCCAGCCTTCGGGGCAGTGCTGTCCGGTGGCTGTGGGGCCGTTCAGGACTTTGCACTTGCGGCGGTCGAAGCTGGCTAGGTCGCCGCTGCCGGAAAGTTCGGTCCATACCAGGCCGTTCGAATCTACGTCCACACCGCGCGGGGTGTAGTGCAGTTCGTTGTTCATTTTCGGGTTGTTGAATGGCGGTTCGTAGGCCTCGGTGGTGCAGGTGGCGGGCGGATTTTTGCCGGGGGTGGCGCGAATGATCTTGCCCGGCATGGGACCGGTGGCGGCGTACCAGACAACGTTGCTGTCTGTGGGATCGACGGCTACGCCGTAGCCGATCAGCATGGGAGTCGCCAGGCGATCTAGCTTCGGATCGGGCGGCTCGTTGGGCATGGTGAATGGGCCGGCCTTGCCGTCGCCGTTATAGTCGATGATCGGGGCGCACCAGCCCTGGGATTTCGTGGCGTCGTGCGTTTCGGCCCAGACGCGCGTGTTGAACCAGCCTAGTCCGCCGAGGCGCAGGGAGAAGTAAAGCGTCTCGTCCTTGTCGTTGGCGAAGGCCGCGTGGCCCTGACCGAAGCAGAGGTCTATGCCCTCAAATTTTTGCGTTTTGGGATCGTAAATCTGCAGGCCCCATCCTGGGGGGCTTTCCCAGGGCATGCGCTGGGTGCCGGTAACCTCAACGATCGAGGGATTGCCCGATTTCCACGCCTGGGCGAACACATTGCCCTTGCTGGCCTTACAGAAATCAGGAGCATCCGGCGGGCGCGTTTCGACATTCACCCAGATGCGACCCTTGCGGTCCATCTGCGCGTTTTTCGGATTTACTGGGTCGTCCCAGATCACCTCGGTGCCCCAGTAGGGAGACGGCGCGGTCAATTGCTGGGCGGACCATGTGGGCATGGTCTTCCTGTCTATCCCCTTGGGCACGGGAACGGGAATCGTGCTTGCCGTGTTTTCCTGCGGATCGACTACGACCAGATCGCCGCCTTCCCAATCGCCGTTATAGATGCGGCCGGACGGATTGATCTGAGGATTAAAGCGGTTAGTCGAGACTTCGGAGTGGAGAAACGACTTCGGACCGCCGACATCCCAGAGTGTGAGGACAATGTTCCGTTCCAGACCTTTCGGACGGGGGGGGGTGGGCGGGACTTCTCCGGCGTTAACGCGGTCGGTCCAATCCGCGAACATCGAAATGCCGCGATCGAACCCCAAATTGCCCATGTTCCTGACCATTTCCTCGCCGACCTGGCCGGACTGTATGCGCCGCTCCCAGGCTTTGCCAGTGGAAGGGAATGTACCGAGATTTTGCGGCAATTCGCGGGTTACTTTGTCGCCCAACTGGTGGCAGCTCTGGCAGCCCTTGATCGTGTTGATCCAGTGTCCCTGCGTGGGGATCACTGCGCCGCCGCTGGCCAGCGGCTTCATGGGGAAAGCGTCCTTGGGCGGTATCTTTAACATGGAGAGCCAATAGTTCGCCGGGTAGTACTGAGCGGCCGCGACGGGAGTGGGAGCTACCACCGCCGTCAAGGCCAGCGTCTCGCCGGGGCCGGCGTTCACTGCGATCGAGTCCACCAGGCCATAGCCGCGCACCCACACTTTATATTTTGCTTTGGGCATGTCTGGGAGGAGGAACCTGCCGCGATCGTCGGTGACCACGATTTTGCGGAACTTGGTCTGGAAGTCGCTGGTTTCCGCGATCACCCAGACGCCGGCTTCGGGGCCGTTCGAACTGGTCACTGCGCCGCCGATGCTGTCGGCGCTCACAGCCACGCGATTTGCGTCGGCCTGCGCTGCGGCGCTGCCGGAGCGTGGGGCTGCCTGCAGCCGGACTATCGCTATGAGGAAAACCAGGCTGCAAGTCAGCCCGGTTATCGCTAAAATTTTAGGAGTTATCCATTTCGAATTCGCCATCAAGTCCTCCATTACCGATGCTGCTGAAATTTTCGGTTTGTCCTTCTAGTTGAGGGAGAATCTATACCGAATGGCTTATGGGCGCAAGGCGTCGTGGCCTCCTGTCGGCAGGTGAAACCTGGGAACGCCAATCTCCCGATTGGCGAGAGTGGCGAAGTGCAACACGCCAATCGGGAGATTGGCGTTCCCAGGCTAGACTCGGAAAAATGTGGCGCTAGCATCTACAAGAAACACTTAATTATTCTTTTAGCTCAACGATGGTAATCGCGTTTCCTCCGCGATCTTCTGCTTCATTGCGGATGGCTCCAACGAGCGGGTGCGTCCTCAGAAATTCGGCGAGGCCGCGGCGTAGCGCGCCTGTGCCGTGACCGTGGATCAGGCGGACTTGCGAGGAACCTGCTAGCGCTGCCTGGTCGAGGAATTTGTCCACGCGGCGCGTGGCTTCTTCTACGGTGCAGCCGATGAGGTTGATTTCTTCGGCGGCGGGTTCTTGCGAGGGCTGGCTGCGCACAGTGATGCCGCGAGGCAGCGAAGGCTTGCCGGGTGTTTCGTTGCCAACAATTGCGGTGATATCCGCGATTGCAACTTTCATGCGCAGCGGTCCGGCTTCGACCTCTGCGCTGCTGCCGTCGAGCCGCCGCACCGTTACTGGAGTGGGCAGCCCGCGCACGCGGACGCGGATTCCTATGGCCAGATCGCTTTGCGCGACGGGCTTCAGGGCTTGCGCGGCGGCTGTGCCCAGGTCGGCCTGCGAATCCGACAGGTGCGCTACGGTTGCGGCGTCGGCTTCTTCGCGCGCATCGCCTCGGGCTTTTATGAGCTTGCGATGCGTCTGCTTTTCGAGTTGCGCGCGCAACTCGCGTTCTTTTACGCCTTCGATTGTTTGCGCGACTTCCTTCTCGTGTTTCTGGAGCGTCTGCGCGAATTGCTGTTCGAGTTCTTTCAGGCGCGTGCGCTGGCGGTCGGTCCATTCGGTGCGCAACTGCTGGCGTTCCACGGCGAGTTCCTGCGCGGCGAGTGTGGCTTCGCGCTTCAGCGTTTCCAGTTCGTCGCGGCTGCGGTGCAGGTAGGCGATTAACGCGGCGGCTTCGTGCGCTTCGGGGGAGAGTTGCGCGCGGGCGCGGTCGATTACGTGCGCGGGCAGGCCGAGGCGCCGCGCGATGTCAATGCCGCTGGAGCCGCCTGGCACGCCGACCATCAGGCGGTAGGTGGGACGCAGATTTATTTCGTCGAATTCGACTGCGGCGTTTAATACTCCCGGCGTGGTAGAGGCGTAAGTCTTCAGGCGGTCGTGATGCGTGGTGGCAAGTGTGAGGCAGCGGCGCGCGAGGAATTCATCGAGCAGGGCGACGGCGAGGGCTGCGCCTTCTTCGGGAGCTGTGCCTGTACCGAGTTCATCGACCAATACGAGTGAGTATTGCGTGGCGTCTTCCAGCATGGCGCGGACGTTTAGCATGTGCGCGGAAAAAGTTGAGAGGTCCGCGGCGATGGATTGCTCGTCGCCGATGTCAACCAGGACGCGATCCACCAGCGGCATGCGCGCGATCTCCGCGGCGACGGGAATGCCTGACTGAGCTGCGAGGACGGCCAGGCCTACAGTTTTTAGTGCGACGGTCTTGCCTCCGGTGTTCGGTCCGCTGATGACCAAAACCGTTTCCGAATCGCCGAGCGCGAGAGTCATGGGCACGATTGTGCGGCCATGCGCGCGCAGAGTGTCTGCGAGAACGGGATGCCTCGCATCCTTCAATTGAAGTGATGCGTCGGCGGTGAATTCCGGGAGCGTGCAATTGAATTCACGGGCGAAACGGACACGGGCGAATGCCGAATCGAGTTCGGCGATTGTCACCACGGCGAATCGCAGCGGGCCGAGATTTGCGCGCAGGCGTTCGGTCAGCTCGACGATGATGCGAATAATTTCTGCGGCTTCGTCTTCTGCGAGTTGCACGATTTTGTTGTGCAGGTCGACCGTTTCGAATGGCTCGACATATACCGTCTGGCCTGTGGCACTGGCGGCGTGGACTACGCCTTGCACCTGACGGCGCTCAGCCGCGCGCACGGGGATTACGAAGCGATCGTTGCGAAGCGTGACGTAGTCTTCGCCTGCATCACCGGCGCGCGAACGCAGGATACGCTCCAGCGTTTTCTGAACTGTGTCGCGCGTGCGGCCCATGTTCACGCGAATGCGTTTTAGCTCGGGCGTGGCGTCGTCGCTGATTTCGCCGTTGGGGAGCACGGCACGGCGTATAGCTAATGCGAGGGGGCGCAGATCGGCGACTGCGCCCGCCCGCGCAGATAGAATCGGAAATTTTGAGGAGGTATTGCGGAAACTTTCACGCAGCGATGCGACGGTGTCCGCGAGAGACGCTACGGCAAGCAATTGCGCTGGCGTGAGCATCGCTGCCGATGATTCGAGTTCCTTTATCCAGGCGTCCGGGTCGGCTACCGAACCGAAGCCCATTTCGCTGCCGTCGTAGCGGTAGGCGATGGCCTCGGCGATCAAGGCAAACGCGGAGTCGAGTGCGGCGCGGTCTGTTGAGAATGCCAGCGCGTCGATGGCGCGACGTCCGGGGACACACGTGGTCTGGCGGCGCAGGAGTTCGCGCAGGCGGTCGAATTCGAGGACATCTTCAGCGGTTCGCGACACTTTTTGCGTGATCTTCCTTTAGCAACCTGTCGGCTGTGCGGTTTTTCTTTAGTGGCGTACGCTTTTGCGTGCGTGGTTTTGGGTTTAAGGGTTTAAATTGGAGCCCCACCCAAAACCAAAAGCACACACACTAAAGTGTGTGCCACAAAGGACTAAGGCAAATTCCAGAGCGTCGGCCAGGCGTTCCTTCACTTCCTCTACTTCCTCTACTTCCTTTATTTCTTCCGTTTCTTCTCCGTCGCCGGTCCTAATTCTTCCACCATCGCGTTGGCAATTGCGTCGAGGACCGCATCGGCGGCTTGCGCTTTCAAATTATTGTTATTCCCTACGATTGAAAAAATCAGGTGCGCGCCGCTGAGAGTGGTCGCGTAGCCGGATAAAGCATTCACGTGGCCGATCGTGCCGGTTTTCGCGAAGACGCGTCCCGCTGCGGGGGTGTTTTTCATGCGCCCAGAGAGTGTGCCGTCTTCCCCGGCGACTGGAAGTGACAAACGGTACAAATCCGCCCACGGCTGGGACGTAGCGTAACGCAGAATTTGGACGATTGCGCGCGGGGTGACCATGTCTTTGCGCGAGAGTCCGGACCCGTCGCTTAACACAATGTCACTCTCGGCGATGCCTGCTGACGTGTAGAAACCTGTCGCGAATTTAAGCGCGTCTTCGTATGTGGTCGCACCTGTCTTTTCGTGCGCCGCGAGCAGCAACATTAATTCCGCATGGATGTTTTCGCTTTCCTTGTTAGTGAGGCGAACATCGTCCGAGAGCGGGACCGAAATGCGATCCAGCAAAACAGTCTGGTCAGGGCTGACTGGCAGTGGAGGATCGCCGAAATGACGGGTGCGGGCGGCGCCCTCGGTCTTTACACCTCGAAGCACGAGCAGATGAGTGAGCAAAGTGGCAGCATATTCAGCGGGCTGTTCGACCGCGAGTGACAGAATACGCGGATTACTGCCCGCGGGCAAAGTGCCTGTCATTCGAATCAGCATTGAGCCGGGATCGCGCGTGACCTTCAATTGTTCTGCGGTGCCGCGCGCGGTGGTCAGCACGGAATTTTCAACGGTGTAATAGTCGGAGGCGAGCCCGGCGTCGTATCTTGCGGGGTCACCTTCGCGGTCGCCGGGCCACAATTCGATGGTGAATGTATTGTCGTTGAAGACAATGGCCGAAACTGCGCCGCCGTAGGACCACTGCATGTCGTCGATGGCCCAGCCGCTGGGAAAACGCTCCGGCTGAAACAGGCTGTCGTCCACGACTACGTTTCCGGTGATTTCTTTTACGCCGCGCGCCGCGACAGCGTCAGCGAAATCGGCGAGAGCTTTTTCGGGAGGACCTTTGCGTTCCGGCCGCTTTTCGTAGGGAAATACGCGATTCGAAAGATTTGCGTCGCCGCTGCCTGTCAGAACCAGATCTCCGTTGAGCACTCCGCTGCCGTCGATTGCGCCGGAAGCGGCGAGCGTCGTGCGAGTGCGGTGATTTGGACCGAGCGTCGCCAGCGCTAAAGCTGTTGTGAATAATTTCGCGTTCGATGCGGGAGCGAAATAGTTTCCTTCATTGCGTGCGTACAGAACTTCACCCGTTGTGGCGTCGGTTACCAGGACGCCCCAGAAACCCTTGTCCGGTCCGGGCGCCCCGAGCGCCGTTTCCACGCGACGCCGAAATCGCACGACGTCGGGGCGTTCGGCTGGCGGGGCGTTCGTACCAGCGTGATGCGAATTCTGTCCCAGCGACGGTCGTGACTGCGCAGAAATTTTCGCGGCGCACACAAAGGCGATGATGCAGAGGACACTGCATCCCGATAATCGTGCGCGCAATTTTTGGGTCTGGCCCATTCGCATGTTCCTTGGAACGAATCTGCAAGGAAAATTGATTATAGTCCAGCCGCTCGCGGGAACCGGAAGCGATTCTGAATTCCCGGATCGCGCTCGCGATATCTCCATCGACTAGCGGCTGGAGGCAAAAGCTCCCGCGTTGCGTCAACACACATGAAGCTTTATTATGGATGTGTCGCCAGCCTGGGGAGCACATAGTTTCACTTCAAGGAGAAACGAACTTATGAGAAAAATAATTTCCACGCTGATGGCTCTGGCGCTTACGGCGCTTCCCTCGCTGGCTGCGGATGACAAGAAGGAAACGGACCGGCTGGATAACGCCGGCACGGTGCTGGAAGAAATTCTGAATGTCCCTGATGATGTGCCGCAGGACCTGCTGGACAAGGCGGAATGCGTGGTTATTATTCCGTCTGTGTTGAAGTTCGCAATTGGCTTTGGGGGGAGTTACGGCCGTGGGGCGATGATTTGCCGCAGCGGAGAGCATTATACGGAACCGTGGGGCCCGCCATCTATGGTTGCGCTGGAGGGCGGTAGCTTCGGGTTTCAATTGGGCGGCCAGGCGACCGATTTCGTGCTGCTGATTATGAATCCACGGGGCGCCAAAGCCATCTTGAGCAGCAAGGTTAAATTGGGAGCGGGAATATCCGCCGCTGCCGGACCCAAGGGGCGCGATGCATCTGCCAGCACGGACGCAACACTGCGCGCGGAAATTTTGTCGTACTCCCGTTCGCGCGGATTGTTCGCCGGCATCTCTCTGGAAGGTTCGACGCTGCGACCGGATGACGATGCCAACGAGCGGGTATATGGCAAGAAGATTGCCGCTGAAGACATCGTGCGCAAGGGCGCGGTGCCCGTTCCCGAATCAGCGCAAAAGATGATTGCCCTGCTGGATAAGAGGTCACCGAAGAATCTTTCCGATCCCGATTCATTGAAGTAACTCCGCGCTGCCTGGGCCGTCGTGCAGTATGATCGCGCGGCGTCCTGGTGGCGCATTCTCACGGCAAAGAAAAATCGGAGCAAATTTCATTGGCCGAAAAAATAGTCTGCCCGATTTGCGAGAAGCGGCGCGCGGACCGGTATTGTCCTGCCAAGGGCGAAAAAATATGCGCAGTCGATTGCGGGACCGGGCGAGAAGTGACAATCGACTGCCCGAGCGACTGCCCCTATCTGCTGGCGGCGCACCGTTGGGAGGAGTCGAACCCAAAGCCAATTCTTAAAACTGAAATGCCGTTCGCGGATGTTTCCTTCCCTTCCGAATTGCTTCATACACGGCAAAATGTTCTTTCAGGGTTCGGGTACACGGTACTTCTCTACGCTGCGGACCAGCGTGCTTTGAACGATGCGGACATCTTTGAGGCAGTGGAGGCGATGGCGGAGACGTTTCGCACGTTAATTTCCGGAATCTATTACGAGAAGGCGCCGGGAGGGCCCGTCGCGGCGGGGCTTTACGCGGCCCTGGCGAAATTTATTGAGGACGAAAAGAAACATGGAGCCGAACATCCTGAAGCTCCGCCATTGAAGGATTCGGAAATCTTCCACCTCCTGGTATTTTTCCTGCGATTCGGGAAATTGCGGTCCAATGGACGTCCGCGCACGCGCGCGTTCCTCGAATTTTTGCGCTCGCAGTTCCCTCGCGAAGTTGTCCCCGCGAAAGAAGAGCCGCGCATCATCATGCCGTGAGTTCGAATCCCAGGTTCAATTGAGGCACGTTTCCTGCAATTTTCTCAGGTTCGATGGGAAGCCCACCAAGACCGTATTTCCTGCGCAGCGCGGAGACACGCGCGGAAATTTCCCTGCGATACGTTTCCGGCGCGTAGTTCGAACGCGAATACCAGTCGCGATAGCGACGCGCCAGTTTTGGGAATTTCGCATTTATGAAGGGCAGAAACTGCTTCTGCGCGGACGGCATCAAAAACAACACACTTGCGGCGAACCACTGAGCTCCCGCATCGCGTGAGGCGTGGGCAAGCGCGTCAAGGTCCGCTTCCGCATCCGTTAAGCCTGGCAGCACGGGCATGGCGAAGACGCCCGCTGAAATCCCCCCAGCGCGCAGCTGGCGCATAGCCTCCAGGCGCAAATCCGGGCGGGGAGCGCGCGGTTCCAGCATCCTCGCGAGGCGCGGACGCAGCGTCGTAATACTCATGTTCACATGGATCGCGGAATGCCCGGCAATACGGCGCAGCAGATCCAGATCGCGCACCACCAGATTTGATTTGGTGGTGATCGAAACGCTCAATCCCTCGCGCGCCGCTATTTGTTCGAGAATCGCGCGCGTGGCGCCGAACTCGCGTTCCGCGGGCTGGTAGGGATCGGTGGCTGTGCCGATGGCGATGTGCTCGCCTCTCACTTTTTCGTTGCTAAGGTCGCGCCCGGCGAGCGGCCCGGCATCCTGCTTCACGTAAATCTTACGCTCAAAGTCTGCGCCGTCCAGTTCCATATATTCATGGGTATAGCGCGCGTAGCAATACTGGCAGCCGAATTCGCAGCCGCGGTAAGGGTTTACGGTCCAGGAGAACGGCACACGGTCGGAATCACAATGATTCAGGATGGAGCGTGCAGGCAATAGAAAGTATTCCGTCCCGCGCTTGGCATCGGCCAGCGGGGAGGAGGATGCGAGACGGGCTATGCCGACGCGTTCGGGCTCGGTCCCTGGTGGTAGCAGGGCTTCCGGCCCGCTGTCCCGGTAGGTTGGGACGTCGGGGAAAAGGGTGGGTGTGGTGCTTTTCCAACGGCCACGGAGAATCCTTCGAAAAGAAGGATTCTGAGGAGCCGTAGGAACAGTGGTTGCAATCGCCATCACCCGCCTCGCGAAGCACGGGGGGAGTATTTCGCTATTCGTTCGCCATGTCAAGAACTATTTCGCTTTTTATTCGCCAATCAGGACGCTGGCCGCAAGGACAGCAACGGACGGTAACGCTTGCGACCGTCGCGACCGCCCCACCCCAGAGGCAGTCCTGAGTAGGTCTATACTTAAAGTTTACGGAGTATCGATTGGCGACGAAAATCAGCATTCTCATTATTGATGACGACAAAGTGAGCCAGTCGGCACTCCGCCAGGTGCTGGATTCGGAGGGCTGGCAGGTCCGGGTCGTCTCGAAGATCGGTGACGCGCTTCCTGAGCTGGCGAGCGGGGAATGGTCGCTCGTGATCGTCAATATTTCAATGACGACCCTATCGAGCCCCGTGTTTCTGACGCTGAAAGAATTGGCGCTCGCTCCAGCGATCGAAGCGGACAAGGTCCGGGCGCGAGTGCTATTTATTGTGCCGGAGTCTGCGGGATCGGAAGTACGGCCGGTGCTGGAAAAGGAACGCCTGCCGTACGTGCTCAGGCCATTCCAATTTAATGACTTCCTTGAAAAAGTGAGCGACCTGCTTCAGGAGACCGACGCGCTGACCGCGCCGATCCGCCATGTCCGCCATGACGTCAGAGCAGCGGATCGAAAACGCCAGGAATCCCGCGCGGGACATGAATCGGCGATTCGCCAGGGCCGGCGCGATACGGGGATGTTCGCCAAGCGCGATGAATACGTGATGACCGAGGAAGAAATCAACGAGTACGAAAAGGCTGAAAAAGAAGAGCGGGAAATGCAGAGAAAGAAGAAACTCCCTCAACAAAGATAGATTACCTGCAATTTTTAAACCTAGAATCGCCTTTCATCCTCCGGATTGCCACAGCCGTACTTCGCTCTTATCCGGCGTTAAATTGACAAGCTGCGCGATTGTTGAATTCAGTAGAGGATGACGCAACGCGGGCACAAGTTCGACCAGTGGGACCAAAACGAATCGGCGCTGTGTCATGCGTGGGTGCGGGATTTCCACTTCCTCGGTGTGGATCGCTTCCGCGCCGTAGAAAAGTATGTCCAGATCGATGATCCGCGGGCCGCGCGGGACTAGCTTCTTGCTCCCGAGCTGTTGCTCGATTCCTTGCAGCGCGTGGAGTAACTCCAGAGGCCCGAGCGAAGTCTCCGCTTCAACAACACAATTTAGGAACCAGGGCTGCGCCAGAAAATCTACCGGCTCGGTTTCGTAAAGCGCGGACGGGCGAAGTACTTTCACGCCTACTTCGGGCAGAGCGGCGATGGCTCCGTCGATATTGGAGGCGCGGTCACCGAGATTCGAGCCGAGGGAAAGGTAGATTTTGGTGATATCGGACATGCTTAAGAATGAAACCACAGATGCACACAGATGAACACGGATAAAGACGAAAACAGAGAATCGTGTCGAAGGGCTGAAACTCCACGATTTACATCCAGATGTTGAGAACTGTCCTCTGTTTCATCAGGTTTTATCAGTGTTGATCTGTGTTCATCTGTGGTTTCGATTTCCGGTTTTCGTTCAGAATAGCCCATGCTGATGTCGGGGCTGTTCCAATCCAAAATGTTTATAGGCGAGTGCTGTGGCAACGCGACCGCGCTGGGTGCGGTCGAGTAGGCCTAGTTGCATCAGGTAGGGTTCGTAGATTTCCTCGATGGCGTCTTCTTCTTCGCTGAGTGACGCTGCGATTGTGTTTAGCCCGACTGGGCCGCCGGAATATTTCTGCATGATGGTGAGCATCAGGTTGCGGTCCACTTCGTCCAGGCCGTGCTCATCTACGCCGAGCATTTGTAACGCCTCATTTGCTACGGCGAGCGTGATATGGCCTTGCGCGCGGACCTGCGCGAAGTCTCGGGCGCGGCGGAGCAGGCGGTTGGCTACGCGTGGGGTGCCGCGGCTGCGCCGGGCAATCTCGAACGCGCCTTCGTCATCCACGGCGATGCCCAAAATCGACGCCGAGCGGCGAACGATGGTGACCAGATCCTCCGGCGTATAAAACTCCAGCCGGTGAACGATTCCGAAGCGCGAACGCAGCGGCGCGGTCACCAGCCCGGCGCGAGTGGTGGCACCGATCAGCGTGAACCGATTCAGGATGAAGGGATGAATTCTCGCGCCTGCGCCCTGGCCGATTACCAGATCGATGCGGTAATCCTCCATCGCGGGGTACAGGACTTCCTCGATCGCGGGTACGAGGCGGTGGATTTCGTCGAGGAAAAAAACTTCCTTCTGCTCGAGTGAAGTGAGAATCGCGGTGAGGTCGCCTTTGCGCTCCAAGAGAGGACCGGAACTGGTCTTAATCACGACGCCGAGCTCGCTAGCGATGATCTGCGCAAGAGTTGTCTTGCCAAGCCCAGGCGGGCCGTAGAGCAGCACGTGGTCGAGGGCTTCGCCACGGCTCTTTGCTGCCTGGATGGCGATCTCGATATTTTCCTTCACGCGGGACTGGCCGATGTAATCGGCAAAACGTTTTGGACGAACGCTTGCGTCAATGCGCGCGTCTTCGTCGAGTTCCGCGCCTGTTACGATGCGGTGTAGGGGTTTCTCCATGCGCGGTTCGCTTCCTGTGCCGGAACTCACTTCACTACCTCGCTAGCTCTGCTGGCAACGATCACAAATATTCGAGCAATCTTATCGCGCGGCGTGCGCGCCTTTTTGCGCGGGGGCGCTCAATTGCTGGAGCGTTGCACGCAATAGCGCTTCGAACGATTCCGGCGCGCCGTTCTTTCCTGCGCGCTCTACCGCCTGTTCGGCAGCGTGTTGGTCATACCCAAGATTTAGAAGCGCGGATACGACGTCCGACGCCGCCCCCGTGGTCACCGCCGGTTGGCGCGCCGATTCCGGCGTCTCCATGGCAGAGAGCTTGTCGCGCAACTCGACGACCATGCGCTCGGCCGTCTTTTTGCCTACGCCGGGAATGCGCGTCAGGCGAATAATATCTCCCGAGCGAACTGCCGGAACCAGATCGTCCACGCTCATGCCGGAAAGAATTTTCAGCGCCAGCACCGGGCCCACGCCCGAGGCGGAGATCAGCAGCTCAAACAAATGTTTTTCGCGGGAGCTCAGAAAACCGTAGAGAGAAATGGCGTCTTCGCGAACCTGCGTGTGGATCAGGAGCGTGACGTTCGAATGCAGATCGCCGAGCGCGTAAAACGTCGAGACCGGAATGTGGACTAGATAGCCCACTCCACCCACATCAACCAGGACTTGATTGGGGCGCTTGTCTGCGAGCGTGCCGCGAAGCTGTGCAATCATTCTCGGTTGACCTGCGGCGATTATGGAGGCGAGGCGGCAGGGTGTCAACGCGGCTGCATGCGATCACTTCCTGTACAGGCCCACTTCATCGATTACGCCGATGGCCGCGGCATCGATGGGGGAATTGGGACTGCCGACGGCAGTCATTGCGGAGGAACCTTAGATAATTCGAAGGAACTTACGCGCTTATTGACTGGCAGCGACAGCCGCCTTTCCGATAGGGAGGATGTCCTCGAGCGACTGGTGCGGGCGGGGAATTACGTGCACGGCAACCAACTCACCCACGCGGCGGGCGGCGGCGGCACCCGCGTCGGTTGCGGTTTTCACTGCGGCTACGTCGCCTCGCACCATGGCGGTGACGTAACCGTAGCCGATTTTTTCCCAGCCGACAAGTGTGACATTAGCCGCTTTGACCATCGCGTCGGAAGCTTCGATCAACGCGACTAGTCCACGAGTCTCAATCATGCCGAGTGCTTCGCCCATACTGAAACCTCCAGGGCCGGCGTTCGAAAAATTTCAGCCGGCGTTCGCTCCACATAATCTACGAGGGCTGATTACAAAACATTGCAGAAGCTTATCGGTGTTCCCGGTCCTTTTTTACGGCCTCTTCGATCAACGCTTCCAGTTCGTGCCGGGTTAGAGAAATAAGCTCTGGGTCGCCGGCATTGTTGTCGCTCGTCACCGGATAATCGGAGCTGACTGGAGCCGACGTAGTAATCCCGTAGCGGACACGCGCCGCGAGCAATCTTTCCACATCGCGGCCAGAAAGCAAGACTTGTTTGCCGAGCTGTCCGGCGGCGAGGGAAACCTGCGCAAAATGCTCGACCGTTTCCATGCGAAAAAATGCGGTGAGCAGATCGGCGCCGTAGGTCACCACTCCATGATTGGCCATCAGGATCGCATCGTAATTCTGCACGAGCGGCTCCAGAGAATCGGAGAGCTCCTGTGTGCCCGGCGTGCCGTATCGCGCGAGAGGAACACAACCGAGCGAGAGAATGATTTCGCTGAGCAGCGCCTTATTGAGCGGAAGGCCCGCGGCGGCATGGGCGGTGGCAATCGGAGGGTGCGCGTGGCACACGGAATTAACGTCCGGGCGGCGATGGTAAATTAAAAGATGCATTGACAGTTCAGAAGACGGCTCGCGGCGTCCGGCGAGCTTTTTGCCCTGGAGATCGGTGATGACCATGTCATCGGGGGTCATCAAGCCTTTGCTAATACAGGTGGGAGAGGTAAGGATGCGGCGGGAATCCAGGCGAACGGAGATATTGCCATCGGTCGAGGCGACAAAGCCGCGGCTGTGAATCCAGCGGCCGGCCGTGCAGATTTCGCGCCGGTGTTCGTCCTCCGACTTCACCGCGCCGGAAGATATGGAGTCGGTCAGCATGCGTCAGGGCCGCACAATCGCATCTGCTCTGTGTCTCCCGCTGCGAAACGTTGCGCGGTTCTGCAGAAACATTCGCGTATGTTAAAGCGATTCTCTCCGATCAGGCATAAAATCCGCGCTCTTTTAAGGCGAACGCTACGCGGTTGATCGCCAGCATGTAGGCAGCGACGCGGTTGTTGACGCCGTGCGTCTCCGCATACCGCACCACTTCCGCGAAACTATTCTCGATGACGTCCTTCAAGCGCTCGTTCACTTCCTTTTCACTCCAGAAGAATCCCTGGCGATCCTGGACCCACTCGAAGTAGCTCACCGTTACGCCGCCCGCATTGGCAAGGATGTCCGGAATGACAAAAATGCCTTTGCTATCCACGATCTCGTCGGCCATGGCCGTGGTGGGACCGTTTGCGCCTTCGCAAAGAATTCGAGTTTGCAGGCGGTGCGCGTTGGCGGAAGTAATCTGATTTTCGACCGCCGCAGGAATCACGATGTCCGCAGGCTGAAAAAGAATTTCGGCGGCGTCCATTTTCGTGCCGCCGGCGGGAAATTCCGGCAGCGATCTGTGCTGATCCTGAACCCAGTCCAGCAATTTCGGTATATCGAATCCATTTTCGTTATAGAGCGCGCCATAAATATCGGCAACGCCGACAATCTTGTAGCCCGCCTCGTGCATAAGCTTCGCAGTCATCGAACCTACGTTGCCGAAACCCTGAATGATGACGCGGGTAGTCATGTGCTGCATCCGGAATTTCGCGAGGGCGCGATCGCAATTGATCAGCACGCCGCGGCCGGTGGCTTCGTGGCGCCCCTGGGAACCGCCGAGGTCAATCGGTTTGCCGGTAACGACGGCTGTGGTGGTGTGCCGCACATGCATCGAATACGTATCCATGATCCACGCCATCGTCTGCTCGTTGGTGCCGAGGTCGGGTGCGGGAACATCTCGCTCCGGGCCGAACCATTCGATCAATTCCGCCGTGTAGCGCCTGGTAATGCGTTCCAATTCGCCCGTGGAAAGTTTCGTGGGATCGCAGATGACGCCGCCCTTCGCGCCGCCGAATGGAATATTGACCACCGCGCATTTCCAGGTCATCCAACTGGCAAGGGCGCGAACCTCGTCGAGAGTCACCGTCGGGGCGAATCGGATTCCGCCTTTGCCTGGCCCGCGCACAATGGAGTGATGGACGCGGTAACCGATAAATACTTCCAGGTGGCCGTTATCCATCATCACCGGAATGTACAGTGTGATTTCCTTGTCGGGATATTTCAGAAAGCGATACAGGCCTTCTTCGAGGTTCAGCTTCCGCGCTGCGGCTTCAAAGCGGGCGTCAGCGGATTCGTAAACATTGAATTCATTTTGTGAAACAAGCGTGGCCACGGCAGACTCCCCCTCAAACTTTTGGGCGGCACCTTTTTGCATCAGGCCAGGAGAACCCACGCGTTCGAACCGGCCCAACACATTGAAATTCGGTAAAGACCAGAGGCGGCCAGTATACGAAGCTAAACTACATGGTGCAAGGATAAGGAACTGCAGATAGGAAGAGAGCGCGGTTTCAATCGCGCACCGGTTTTCGCCCAACAAATTCTTCGATCAGAAGTTGCGACAGCCGCGCGCCGTTATGCCGGACGACTCCGTGCTCCTCCAATAGATTATCAAAGAGGCAGCGGACGCCCAGGCGTTGCAATTCTCCAGTATCCACGCGGACGGGCTCGGCTCCCCGCAGGCTATACCGGCGCGCGATTTCCGGGGAGACGGGCTGGTTGCTCGCCACAACCCAATCGAACAGCTTGCAGCGCGTATGGCGGTATATCACACGCACATGATCGGCAAGAGAATATCCATCGGTTTCACCGGGCTGCGTCATTAAGTTCGCGATATAAACCCGGGTGGCGGAGGAAGACTCAATCGCTTTGGCGACCCCGGAAACAAGCAGGTTGGGAAGCACACTGGTATAGAGTGAACCGGGCCCGACCAAAATCAAATTTGCTTGCGCTATCGCTTCCAAGACTTCGTGAACCGGAAGAACACGGCGCGGATGCAAACGTAACCGGCGAATTTTCTTGCCACTTTTTACGATCCGAGTTTCACCGGAAACGATTTTGCCATCCGACATCACGGCTTCCAGGGAGACATTTGCAATCGTGGCAGGGAAAATACGTCCGCGAATCGCGAGGACTTCGCCGCTGACCTTGACGGCTTCAGTAAAATCTCCGGTCACATGGCTCAACGCGGTAAGAAACAGGTTCCCAAAACTGTGACCGCGCAAGCCGCGGCCGGAGTGGAAGCGGTATTGAAACAAACGCCCCAGCAGCGCCTCGTCCTGCGATAGAGCGACCATGCAGTTGCGGATATCGCCGGGGGGAAGAATGCTGTATTCCCGTCGCAGACGGCCGGAGCTCCCTCCATCATCAGTAACTGTGACGATGGCTGCGAGATCTGAAATCGGAAAGCGATCGCTTTCGTGATGACGAGGCGATGCATAATTTTTCAGGCCGCGCAGCAACATGGACAGGCCCGTCCCGCCGCCAACGGCGACCACGCGTAACCCAAGACCGCGTTGTATAGTAGGTTTCTTCATCGGTCTCGCATCTGCGGTTTGGGAATACAACCGGTGTGGTATCAGCCGCCTGATGCTTCGCGTTCTGGGTAGAGTAGTTCAGTAAAGCGGGGGTCTTCTTGCAAGAACGAGAAATCTTCGTCATTCCGCGCGTGGTAGCGATTCTCGGGGCGCAAAAGAATGGCTGCTTTAAGGTTCTCCATTGCAGATTCGGCTTCGCCGGTCAGGCAATCCAGCGCAGCCATCGCATAGAAAACAAAATCAGCCTTGGGAGAAAGCTTGCGCGCACGAAGCAAGTAATCTCGGGCCTCATCCCAGCGGCCCAGATTCATCATGGCCACACCGGCCTGGTAATGCTCTTCGACAGTCCGCAGCGATGGACTGGCCTGCTTGGCCATTCGCTGTTCCGAAATTCGCAGATGAATTTGAGCGCGGTCGGCGAGTTCCTTGTTGGGCCCTGCTATTACTTTTTCGAGAAGTTCTTTCGCTTTCGCGAACCTCTGCTGATGAAAATGCTGGACAGCTTGTTCGTAAAGCTTGAGTTGTTGTTCATGCTCCGGATCGATCATCTGGCGCGCAGTTTCTGCATGCCCCGCAGGTGAATTAATGCTCTTTTTTTTCAACGGTTTATGGTGACTTGACATGCTGGTTGACTTTTTTCCGACATGCTTTTTCGGTTTGTCTATACGTGCCATTTTTGTGAGTCTAGCAGAGCTTATCAGGGAGGTCAACGTGGCAACGGATAGGCCAAGAATGAGGCCCGAAATGAACCGTTTGGTCAAAACCGTAGTGGATTCACAACCGCCGAGCGCCAGTTATCTTTGCTTTACAGGAGAAGTATTCGCTGCGGGAACCGGCAACGCCGTGTCTGCGGGTGGCTCCGGGACCAGTAATTTCCTAACGGAATCGGGTATCTGATCAGCGTGAGCCACCAATAGGGCCACTTGCCAGAGCTGAGTATCGGTCAATGTCCCTTTGAAGCTTGGCATCCCGGAAAGGCGAATTCCATTCGATGCTTTCCAATAACTCTCTTGCGGGGGGTCGTCGGTTACACCTTTGCCTTTGAATAGCAAGGTCGCGTGCGGGTACATGTTGCTTGAAATCGGTGGCGGATCCTGGTTGGGCAAGCCATGACACCAGGCGCAATGATCGTTATACACGCTCGCGCCGGCGAGGAAATTCTCTTCATTTGCGGGAATAGGCGGCGTTGGGACGTTCGCCTTGTCAATGTGCGCATCCAAGGATTTGCTGGCCATCTTTTTTTCAAACGGCATCGCCGGATCGGCAGTTGCCACCGGCGCCATGCCAGAGGCAAAGTAATAATAGACAGCGCCTGTCAAGAGTAATGCGCCCGTCAGCATCCCGATTACAAAACTCTTGAACACAAATCTTCTCCTTGCAAATTAGGGAGTAAATTATACGGCAAATGCGGTCTATTTTGGCAGGCATAAAATGATCGCTCGTGAGGAATGACAACCGGTCTAAACATAGTTTAGCGTTTTGGTCCTGAGCATACCAATAGTATAATTATTATGCCAACGGGGCCTGAATCCATGTAGGCGGATTGAATCGGGGATTTGCTCATCGAATGGAGGCGTTATGCGAAATGCTTTGGCCGCCTCTTTGTTGGCGCTCTTACTGGGATTGTCGTCTGGACGACTTACTTACGCACACCATGGCTACGCGGAGTTCGACATGAAACACTCCGTCACCTTAACCGGAACAGTCACAGCGCTGTCGTTGGCCAACCCTCATTCCTCGTTTAACTTTGACGTGAAGGATGAAAATGGCCATGTCAGCCATTGGGGTGTCCAATTTGGCGTGCTGCGGGATTTAAGGGACCAGGGGTGGACCGACGATACGCTTAAGGCCGGGGATGAAATTAAGGCCCCTGTGCATCCCAGAAAAGATGGAGAACCCGCGGGCGTTCTTGCCGGTGAAATCAAGTACGCGGATGGCCGAGCGCTAACCCTGACCCCGCCTAAAGGCCAACCGCACTTTTCCAAGCCCATAAGGTGGTAAAAATAATAACTTTGCGCAGGCTTGAGGACGGCGCTATTGCGGCTTTCGCGCCATCTGCTGCATGGCGAGCAACAAGACCGGGTTTGAGGATTGGCCTGTTTTCGGGCGTATGCTATAAAGAAGTCCCGGCCAACCCGGACAACTGTGCCCTTTATCAATTTTCCTGCTCGCGAAATTAACTGCAAGCTCGTGTACTACGGTCCAGGTCTGGGTGGAAAAACCGCCAACCTACAGTGGATTTATGACAATACTGGGGTCGCTCAAAAGGGCAAGATGATCTCATTGGCGACCGAGACCGACCGCACTTTGTTCTTCGATTTTCTTCCCATCGATCTTGGCACCGTGCGCGGGTTCAAGACGCGAATCCACCTCTATACCGTGCCCGGGCAGGTCTTTTACGAAGCCAGCCGCAAACTGATCCTGAAAGGCGCGGATGGCGTGGTTTTTGTGGCGGATTCGCAGGAAGAGCGGCTGGACGCCAATCTGGAAACGCTGGACAACCTGCGCGAACACCTGAAGGAGCACAAACTCGACTTCGCGACGATTCCCTACGTGCTGCAACTCAATAAACGCGATCTACCGGGCGTCCTCCCCATTGAAGAATTGGCAAAGCAACTACAGGTTAAGGGTGAGCCCATTACGGAAGCCGTAGCCATAACAGGCCAGGGCGTCTTTGAAACCCTGCGTGAAGTGACCAAGCTCGTACTGGCTGAATTAAAAAAGGGCGGATAGTTTTTTCCCCGGCAGAAAAACTCAAGCGCCTGAACTGTCCTAAACCAATCATCTGGCCTAAAGCACAGTGTCGAATTCCACTACGCGCCGGCACATTCTTTAGTTGCCAGGTTGCACCAGATTTATAATTGCTCATCGAACCTCAACTCGCTTGGTACGTTGGATCAACCATGATTTCATCACCCTTGGCAGCTTTCGGACAGTCTCTGGACCCCTCGGCAGAAGCGCGTCTTGCGGAGGTACAGGAAAAGCTTCGAAAATTGGAGCGGCGGGACTGGTGGCTATGGATCATGGCGTTCGCGGTAATGCTGCTGCTCACATTCGCCGTCTTCTCGATGAGCTTCCCGGAATTGGCAAAAGTTGACGATCCGTTCTTCCAGTTTAGCCTGAATCAATCGGTGCGAGGGTTGATCGGGCTGGTTTTGCTGTTCAACACCTACACGATCTATCAGCAAGTAACGGTGAAGCGATTGCGCCGGCAGTTTTCCAAACAGCTCGATGAAATGAGGATTCTGCAGGTTCGAGCCGAGGAATTCCATCGGCTGGCACTGGTAGATCCGCTTACGGGGCTGTATAACCGCCGCGTCGCAGAGGAGCGACTTACCGCGGAGGCTTCCCGGTCGCAACGTTACGGCCATCCGCTGACGGTGCTCGCCCTCGACCTGGATAAATTCAAAGAAATTAACGATACCTACGGGCATCTCGCCGGGGATCAGGTCTTGAAAGAATTCGCCGCACGTCTTAGCACCGCGATCCGTTTGTCGGACTTTGCAGCGCGGATGGGCGGTGACGAATTTCTGGTCTTACTGCCGGAATGCCTGACCAGCCAGGTGGAAGTGTTGCTGGCGCGGTTGAGGCCCATGGAAATCGATTGCGGAGGGCAAAAAATTCCCATCCGCTTTTCGGCCGGATGGGTTGGGTATGAGCCAGGTGAAAACACCGAACAATTCCTGGAGCGTGCGGACCGGACCCTATATGCGGACAAGCGCACGAAGAAAGCAATAGCCAAAGATAATATTCCATTGGCCTAAGTGGCTTCGAAGTCCTCCCAATAGTCTTTAGAACTTTTGCATTCGACAACCCCAGACAACAACTTTTTCTGGAACTTCCCTCCAAGCTATGCCGAATTTCGCAGAAATGGCGATGAGATATCCAAAAATCCGAAACTTTGAAAATAAAAAGGGAGGTGAAAACCTGACGGTCTTCACCTCCCGGGGTGGGTGGGGGTGTTGCTGAGTAAAGCCGCCAAAACCTAACGTCTTCCCAACGAAGTGATGCCCTCATCGCCACAGATACGGCGAGGAAATATCACGGAAACCAAGATCATAGCCATCAAATAACATAAGCTTATTGCATAAGTCAATCACTATTATTGCATATGTCAATCACTAATTGTCCAGCAAAGGGGCTTAAAAATAGTTCGAAAAGTGTGGTGTAATCAACAATGGAATGACTCTTCATACGGGTCTGAAATGCTTCGCGGCTTTGCGGTCGAGTGCTTCACGTACCCGCCGGCCGAGCACCCGGGGACTGTAAGGCTTTTGCAGAACAGCCATTCCGCGATCAACGATCTCGGTCAGTGCAGCGGTTTCATTGCTATAGCCAGTCGCAAAAACAACGGGGACGTCGGAGTTGATGGCGTTGATCGCCTCATAGGTTTCCGGTCCACTTCGGCGAGGCATGATGACGTCCATCAGGATGAGGCCAATGGAGTTGCGGTGGGCGGAAAACACTTCCAACGACTCTTCGCCGTCTCGCGCGAGCAGTATGCGATAACCAAGGGATTCCAGCGTGGCTCGCGCCATTTCGCGGACGCCCTCATGATCTTCGGCAATCAGGATGGTCTCATTGCCACCCAGCGCCGGTTGGCCTTCGATGAAAGAGACCTGATTTTCCGAGGGTGTCGCATTTTCACTTACAGGGAGGAAGACGCGGAAAGTGCTTCCTTTGCCCGGTTCGCTAATCACCTGAATAAAGCCATTGTGTTGCTTTACAATGCCGTAGACAGTTGCCAACCCCAGGCCCGTTCCTTTGCCGATTCCCTTGGTCGTAAAGAATGGTTCGAAAATGCGTTCGCGAACGCTCGCGGTCATGCCGATTCCCGTATCGCTTACAGATAGCGAGGCAAACTTTCCGGGCTCGAGCGCGGCATTCTGGCGACAATCCTCCTCGGAAAACTCCACATTGCGCGTTTCGATCGACAGGCGTCCACCGCTCGGCATGGCATCGCGAGAATTGATGCATAAATTCATCAAGACCTGCTCGATCTGCGTGGGATCGACGAGCACAACAGCCAAATCCTCCGCCAGGCATGTGTTCAACTCGATGTTCTTACCGATCACTCCTCCGAGCAGGTTTACTACATCCTGAACGGATTGGTTCAAGCTGAGATTCCGAGGTTCCAGAATTTGACGCCGCGCAAAAGCGAGCAGCTGGTGGACTAACCCGGTGACCCGGTCGCACTGGAGGCGAATTTTCTTAAAGTATCCGGCATAGGCCTCCCCATTGGACTCTGCCGCTTCCTCTCCCAACTCTGCCCAGCCAAGAATGGCCCCGATTACGTTATTGAAATCATGAGCGATCCCTCCGGCGAGCTGACCGATGGCTTCAAATTTCTGCGCTTGCCGGAGCTGTTGTTCCAGTGAACGGCGCTCCGTGATGTCCCTGGAGACCGTGGCAATAGAGCAAATCTCTTCCGTCTGGGGGTCCTTGACCTGGAAAGCCACGCAGTCCATTGGAATAGTTTGTCCCGTCTGACGATGACGGAATCGCAATTCTCCTTTCCAATATCCCGATGAAAAGATCGCAGGGAAAATGGTATCCCGGACCAGCGGTAGATCTTCCGGGACTACATAGTCCTTGGAATGAGTCCCTGGAACCGATTCCGGGCCACCCATGCCCAGCAAAGCGCGTCCCGCCGGATTCACGTACTCAAGATTGTCCTTCAAATCCGCTACGGCAATAAAATCACGGCTGTTTTCCACCAGAGTAAAGAACTTTTGTCGTTCCGCTTCCGCGCGTTTGCGTTCCGTAATGTCCTGGGCAACCACGAGCGCGGAGGGTTGTCCGGCGTATTCCATAGCGTGCAGGAAAATATCCACATCGATCATCGATCCGTTCTTCAGACGGTGATGCCAATGCCCCCCGGTCTTGTCGCCGGCTGTGCGTACTTGAAGGGTCTGGAGCAGTCTGGGCACTTCCTCCGTCGGATGCAGGTCGGTGATACTCATCTGCAGGAATTCGATCTGCGAGTACCCATAGTGATCGATGGCCGACTCGTTGACCTGCATAAATTGAAAGCTCTTCGAGTCAAACACCCACATGGGCAGCGGGTTATGGGAGAAAAGAAACAGCGAATTGGATTCGCTTTGGCGGAGTGCATCGACCATGAAGATGCGTGCATCCCGCAAGGTCTTTTCTTCAAGAGCGCGCAATAAAACTACGGGAAGGCGCGCCAGGTTGCCTTTCAAAACGTAATCTGTGACGCCTTGCTTGATGCATTCGACCGCGATTTCCTCGCCCAACATCCCGGTGATTAGAATGAAAGGAATATCGCTGACGGTCTTACGCACCACCGACAAAGCATCCATGCCGGTCCACCCCGACAGGCGGTATTCGGCCAGGATGATGTCATAGCGAAAACGGCGGAGGTGGTCGAGTAGTTCCTCCATGGTGCTGACGATGTGGGGACGGCACTTGAATCCCGCCTGCTGAAGTTCGCGAAGGTTCAGTTCGGCATCGGCGACGGTGTTTTCGATTACTAGCGCCCGCAACGGTGTTGCCATGTTCCAAGTTGCGGGGTGTTCCAGGTGAGAGGCGGTTTGACTCACAGTGTCACCCGGATTGGAAACCACAGGCAGCAATCTCCATGCGGTAAGAAGCTATTCGTCCATATCGAGCACCGCAAGGGTTCCATTCAGCCTCCTGCTTTCCAAAGTTCAGCCGCTAAGCGCGCAATCGTCTCGAGAAGCTCATCCCGGATGAAAAAACACGGCATTCGAGGGAGATATCGGCAAAATGAGGTATTGCCTTCAATGAAAAGTGCGGGAGGGCACCGAAGCGGACAATCTAGGCGGAAGTCATCTGTTTAATGGAAGCTGCCGGGGAGGAATTGGGCTGCTTGTTGCGTTTCTGTTCATACATCTGCATATCGGCAAGGCGAAGCAGTTCATCTAGCGGCTGCTGAAGAACTGCGGGGACATCCGCGATGCCGACGCTGAGGGAAAGACGAAAACCGAAGGTGGAAAGTGCGTTGGTAAAGTCCACGCGTTGCTGCAATCGCTTGCGCACGTGCAGCGGGGATTCCTTGCATGCATCCGTCATCAAAATGCAGAATTCATCGCCGCCCAGCCGCGCAAGAATATCGGATTGACGAAAACAGGCGCGCAGGATGTTCGCAGTTGCGACCAATGCGCGGTTGCCGACCAGATGGCCGTACGTGTCGTTGATCGACTTCAGGTCGTCCACATCCACATACACCAGCAGGGCTGCGCCCCTGCGCTGGATCATACGCAAATGCTGCTCGGCAAGCGCCAGGAATCCCCGCCGGTTTTGCAAGCCAGTCAAATCGTCCAGCAGCGAGAGCGTTTGCAGCGCCTTCTGCAAGCGATGGCGCTCGATGGCAAAACGCAACGAGCGGATAAGCATGGGGCGGTCGAGCTTCCCTTTGGTGAGAAAATCCTGCGCGCCTTGTTGCAGCGATTCCAGAGCCAGCGATTCATTTTCGGATTCAGACAAAATCAGAACAGGGACGCGCGGCGCGGCGGACACAACCGCGTGGACAACCGAGCGGGCCTGCCGCTGATCCTGCCCAATATCGAGCAGCAAGACGTCGGCGTCTTCCCGCTCGAGGGATTCGACGGCGGGCTCCATATCGCTTACGTGGGTAATTCGAAATTGACTCGAGCCTTTGGAATCCAGCAAGCAGCGCAGCTTCTGTGCCTGCTCAACGTCACCCACCAGGAGAATGCGAATAGGGTCTCCATTCATGGACACGTGAAAACCTCGCGATCCCTGCGCCTGCGCACGCGCGTCGCTCCATGCCTCTCGATGCAAACGAGAGGAGGACCAAGCGATGCCTCAGCAGTCTGCGCAAACGGGGAATCAGCTTTCTGGAAGGGGTACAACCACTGTCTTTCAACGCGGAAAAGTTGTCAAGGTTTGTGCCGATTGAAAGTGCTTGGAAAGCAATGTTCCAAATTGGGAGTGCAACTACGTCAACCGCGTCCGAAGCTCACTAATCCTCGAATGTCATCATTGTTCGCGTCGGCAACCCTCAGACATCGGATGTATTCCCGGCGCGCAGACTCCACATTTTTCAACCTTATTGATCCCCAGGTAAATTCCTCGCCACCGTTTTTCACTGCGATCACGTCGGCAAGAAGCCGGGCATGCCTTCCGTTTCCGTTGGGGAACGGGTGTATCCAGACGAGCCGATGATGAAAACGGATTGCAATTTCATCCAGGTCGAACGTCCGGCTGTCGATCCAGTAGTGGGCGTCCTCAAGAAGGGCCGCAATCCCGTTCATGATTTGGTGAAACGGGACGCCCAGGTTCTTTCCCGTCTTCCGGTACTTTCCTGCCCATTTCCAGGTTTGATCGAACATCCTCCTGTGGAGTTCTCGAAGATAGGGCTCTATGAGCGGGTCTTCCCGCTTCATCACGCGAGGGTTCAGAGCCCAATCCTTCGCTGCCAGGTTGTTCTGGCGCTCCCATTCATTTAATTCCTCTTTTGTGGACAGGTTCGGAATCAGTTGGGACAATTCGTCGTGGTCGAGCGGAGTACTGCCGGGATTTTGATACAGGTTGCGGATCATGTCGCCCACTACTTTTTGGGTCTGCGCTTCATCTCCCGGTCGATTAACTCTTTCACGTTTCCCGAAGCCTGGTTTTCCAGCGCCATGGAGTGTTCGACGGACAGCACGCGCCTGGTCGCTTCGCTCCGCGCCCGTTTTTCCGCGAGTTTCTGAATGGTGCCGGACTTGGGAACGATTGCATAGATCAGTTCGCACTCCATCGCTTCTGCGGCGCGTCGAAGATTTTTGAGGGTGATTCGATCCTCGGCCTCGGCCGTCTCGAAATCGATCAGGCTCTGTTGTTTCACCTGCATGGCCCTGGCTACTTGCTGCTGGGACATTCCTAAAGCTTCGCGGATGGCCCGTATCCAGCCGCGGGTTGGACGTAACGTGCGCTTAGCCCCTTTAAATGTGTTGAGGGCACCGGTCAATTGTTTCAAGCGCAGTTCTCTGTAGGCGGGTTTCATGGCGCTCACTTACAGGTTATAACCTGTATTCTAGAATGAGTATACAGGCTATAGCCTGTATGTCAAGCCTGGCGTTCCCGGCTGTCGCCATCGCTACAGCGCGACAGACCTGTGGACCTGCGACACCGATTCAAGTAAAGTTTGAAAAGTCGATCCAGGTTCTATTGGGGTTCTATCGGGAGGCACTTATGCGAAGGATGACCATCATCCTTTTGATCACGATTGTCAGCAGCTTGATCTTTCTGTTTCAGGCAGAAGTCTCTCCAGCCCTCGCGGCGGATTCGCCCGCGGCAGCGCTGACGGGGCAAGTGTCTTCGACCGAAGAAGGCCCGATGGAAGGCGTGACCGTCAGCGCCAAACGCGACGGCTCGACGATCACGGTGACCGTGATTACCAACGAGCAGGGGCGCTACAGTTTCCCCCGCAACCGGCTGGACCCCGGGCAGTACACTCTGCGCATTCGCGCCGCTGGATACGAACTGGAAACTCCCGCGTCCACGCCCATTACGGCTGACAAGACCGCCACGGCGGATTTGAAACTTCGCAAGGCGGCGGATATTTCCCAGCAGCTGACCAATACCGAATGGCTGTGGAGCATGCCCGGTACCGATGACGATAAACATCGGATGCAGCAGTGCGGCAACTGCCACACGTATCAGCGCATTGTGCGGTCTCAATACGATGAGGCCGGGTTCATGGACATCCTGCAACTCATGGCCAGCTTTACTCCAGGCAGCACGCCCGCGCATCCCCAGAAAAAAGGGATCGAGGGAGGGGACGTTATGGCGCCGGGTGTAGTCTCCGCGGCAACAGCCAAGTATTTGAGCACCGTCAACTTGAGCACGGTGGACCATTGGGCTTACCCGCTCCAGATGTTGCCGCGCACAAAGGGCCGATCGACGCGCGTGATAATTACCGAGTATGACTTACCGCGCCGGGAAGCGCTCCCCCACGATGTCCTGCTGGGCAAGGATGGATTGATCTGGTACCGCGATTTCGGGACCGAATTCATCGGCAGCCTCGATCCCAAGACCGGCAAAGTGGTCGATTATCCGATGCCGCCGCTCAAGCCTGGCTTCGCGGGAGGCATGATCGACCTGCAAATGGACAAGGACGGGAATCTGTGGACGGGCTATCGGCAGGCCGCAATCCTGAAGTTCGATCCCCGGACGCATAAGTACACCGTCTGCTGTGAGAACGAAGACGCCGCGCAGAAGGATCCAAACCTGCGGGCGGATTTCGGAATTATCGGCCTCGTCTATGGCCCGGAAAACAAGCCGGTGAAAGTATGGGGCGGCGGGGCCAGCATGCCAGGAATTCACCGGCTGGACCTTGCTACCGGGAAGATGGAAGAGTTCTACAAGAACCCGGTGTATGGAATCAACGCCGACTCGAAGGGCAACGGGTACGGGCTGCAGATGGCGAATCAAACCATCATCAAGGTCGATGGGGCCACAGGAGAGCTAACGATGCTGCCCACACCCACCAAGAACTCCGGCCCGCGGCGAGGCCAGTTCGACGATCAGGATCGCCTGTGGTTTGCGGAATTCAAGGCCGACAAAATCGGGATGCTCGACACGCGCACCGGCACATTTAAAGAGTTTCCCCTACCCACCAAGTGGACCGGCCCTTACGACGTGGCGCTCGACAAGAACAGCGAAGCGTGGACCGGAGGAATGTTCAGCGACCGCCTGGTGCGGCTGGACACGAAAACGGGAAAGGCCGTCGAATATCAAATGCCGCGCAACACAAACATGCGCCGGATGTATATCGACAATTCGACCACGCCGGTGACGTTGTGGGTGGGCAATAACCACGGCGATTCCATCGTGAAAGTGGAGCCGCTGGATTAATCGGGGCTTATCACGAACTCGTCTGTGACCCAAACAACTGTAGGGGCACGACATGGTCGTGCCCCTACAGTCGAAACGTCGAAGACGTGTGAGCCGCGTGCCGGTTATCCGCGTTGGTCAATCGTAGGATATGGCCGCAGTTCGTGTCCGAGATACACCTGCCGCGGACGGGCGATCTTCTGCTCCGGGTCGGTCAGCATCTCTTCCCACTGAGCAATCCATCCACTGGTACGCGGAATTGCAAACAGGACCGGGAACATCGTCACCGGAAAGCCCATCGATTGGTAAATCAGTCCGGTATAGAAGTCCACATTGGGATAGAGTTTGCGGGAAACAAAGTAGTCGTCTTCGAGGGCTATGCGTTCGCACTCCAGCGCGATATTGAGCAGCGGGTTGCGTCCCATGATTTCGAACACGCCATCGGCGACATGCTTGATGATGCGCGCCCGAGGATCGTAATTCTTGTACACGCGATGTCCGAAGCCCATCAACTTGGTCTCGCCGGCTTTCACGCGCTTTATGAATGCAGGCACGTTGGCCAGCGATCCGATTTCCAGCAGCATCCGCAGCACTTCCTCGTTGGCGCCGCCGTGCAGCGGGCCGTAGAGTGCGGCGGTGGCTGCGGCAGTCGCCGAGAACGGATCCACGTGCGAGCTGCCCACGCAGCGCATCGCGTTCGCCGAGCAGTTCTGCTCGTGATCGGCATGCAAAATGAAGAGAACATCCAGCGCGCGCTCCAGAATCGGGTTCGCGCGATATTTGAGTTCGCTGGTCTTGAACAACATGCTCAGGAAATTGCCCGCGTAGCTCATCTCATTATCGGGATACGAAAACGGCATACCCAGGCTGTGCCGGTAGGAAAACGCGGCCAGGGTAGGCATCTTCCCGATCAATCGCCAGGTCTGCTTGAGCCGCGAAGTCTTGTTGAAAATATCCTTCGCGTCGGGGTAGAACGTCGATAGCGCGGCAATGGCGGAAATCATCATGCCCATCGGGTGCGCGTCGTAGTGAAATCCGTCGAGGAATTTTTTCACCGATTCGTGAATGAACGTGTGGTGCGTAATATGAAACTGCCACTCTTCCAGTTGCGAGCGGGTGGGAAGCTCTCCGTATAGAATCAAATACGCCGTCTCGAGATACGTGCTCTTCTCGGCCAACTCCTCGATGGAATAGCCGCGGTATCGCAGGATGCCCTTGTCGCCGTCGATGTAGGTAATCTTGCTGTGACACAGCGCTGTATTACTGAAAGCCGGATCATAGGACATCATCCCGAAGTCATCGGACTTTACTTTGATCTGGCGGAGATCGATCGCTCGAATCGTGTCGTCGGTTATGGGAAACTCGTAGGTCTTACCTGTCCGGTTATCGGTAACGGTCACCGTGTCCCGTGTCATGGATTTGGCCCTTTCAGCGCCAGGCTGTATTTCAGGTTTGGCTGGATTCATGTAATTTCCCCGCGTTAACAACCCGCGTGCGCATAAGAATTTACACCAACTTTTGATTTTCGGGGAGTAGTATCCCTATGAATTGTGATCTGTTGTAACTGGCCTTTCATGCCCGGAGCGGATCTGAAGGGTCAGAGGCGAGGCTTATTTAATCGGTTTGATCGCCACCGTGTGATTTACGATTACGAGTCTTCAGACATCTAGCAGGCTGCTGAAAAAGCTCGACGGTGGATGATTTTCTTTGTTTTTCCAGTC
>CAZUNI010000012.1:0-95231 GCA_964622265.1 uncultured Acidobacteriaceae bacterium
GCGACTCTTCCATTGGGATACTCGTGTATCTCGCCGCGTTTTTTCATTTTTCGCGCGAGTTTTACCAGCGCGCGCCGTCCGGAATGGCGCAGTCCTAGCGCTGCGGCGATCTCGCGAAGGCTGAGCGGTTTACGGGAACGGGCCAGGTGCGCCAGAACATCGGCTTCGGTAACAGGCGCGCGGGAATCATCGGGGCGTGGCATGGAGACTGACATTGTAAGCGCTTCGCGAGGAAAAGGCGAAGAAAGTACGTTTTGGAACACTCCGGTCCATCCCGGGTCCTGGGAACGGATTGTGTCCATTTCTGAACAAAAGTGACTCACTAAAAATATTTTTAATTCCCGCGCAACTTTATCCCACAGCAAGTGTTGCTAAGGTTAATGAACAACAAAAAGGTCCGGTTTTCCTCCGACAAACCGGGCCAAAGAGAGAGGGGCGACTCGACCTGGATCGCCCCTTTCTATTTCTAAGTCGCTGATTCCACATACTTTGAAGGGACAACGGCAGCCGCAGAATTGGGTTCTTGGCGCATTTCAGGAGGTTGCGTCTAGTCGGTTCCCGATCCTTCGCATTGCGCGCTGCTGCCGGGAACTGTGCAAGTCACCATTGTTTCACGCAGTCGATTTCTTAACTCCAGCTTCCAGGAGTCGCCCGTTTTGGTCATCATCGTGTAACCGAACTGCTGCTTACTCCTACTGGCGATCACGGTTGCTCCACGCATCTTCGTCCCATTTAGGGACATCTCAATCGGAACGGCCATTTCGGTGCCACCGTCGCCAGCGACTATCTGAATTGGGTGGTTGTGATCCAGGTTCACAAACTCAAACAGGTGCACATGTCCAGAGAGGATCAAGCTATAGCCTTTAGGGGAGGATGTGTCCCAGGCGGACTCCAGGGAAGGTAGAAGGGGTACTGGAGGGCCGCCGTGCGGGTCCGTTTTGAAGCCCCAAAATGGATAGTGGGTCACTAGCCAGGCGTTTTCGGGATGAAGTGAAGCAAGCTGCGCAGCGTATGCAGAGCCTTCCTTGGCGTCGGGGCTATCTTCATTGGCCGCGGAAGAATCCAGCATCGCCAATTCGAACGTGCCCAACTTAACCAGATAGGGCGCTGAGTATTCGATACAGGTCCCGGTCCACGGGCGCGGATCGAGATAATAAGCCCAGCCACGCCAGGATTTGTAGCAGGCTTCGTGATTTCCGCGTGAGAAAGCCCACGGAGCGGTGCCGAGCAGTTCCGCAGCGGGGGTGAAAAAATCGATGTTCCAGGCGTCCCAATTGTCGCCTCTCGGGGTGTTGCCGCACTTGGCTTCTGCGCCTTCGGGACAAGGACTCTCGCGATAGAGATAGTCTCCGACGTGAATGACCAGATCCGGTTTTTCGTCAGCGGCACTGGCGGCAAGCTGCTGAAAGGGCCACACTTCGGGGTTATTGCAATCCTGTACGCGCTTGCCTTTGATCCTGCAACCGGTGTCGCCGATCACCACTACGCGCGCCGGATTGGGCTTTGGTAACGTCAGGGCCTTACCGTTTACACTGGCGGATTTTGCGTTCGCCGGAAGCGCAGCTTCGCACAGCGGCTGAAAACGATCAGGAACCGGAAGACGTTCCGCCATCGCGCTGCTCTTGCCGTCTATGGTGATTTGAGGGCAAGCGCCTGAGGAAGCGATCACAACCCTGGCGATGGCTGCGCCACCTTCGCCAACTTCCACCCAGGCGGGAGTGAGTTGCTGGGCATTGATACTGGCAGCACAGAGGGTGAACAGCGCTAAGCAAGCCCACAGCTTTGTTACCGTAGTCATAAGGAAAATCCACGCGGGCCCTATAAAATTCAGGCGGGCTCCAATTGGAGCCCGCCCTGTAAAATACAGCAGATTTTCGACCCTAATGAATACTACTGTTTCCTTAGGGAGAAGCCGAGAGTCACTGTAAACGAAATGCTGCGTCCCGGCAGCAACGTCAACTGGTCGGATTGGCCCGGCAGATAAACTGCTGCGGCTTGATTCGCGTACGCGTTGCTGGCCTGCTGGTCGCCCACGATACCACGCTCATTCAACAAATTGTTGACGCTCAGCCTGAATTTGGTCTGATCGAAGCGGGTGCCGTTTCTGAGTACATAGTTGAAATATACGTTTGTGGTGTTAAACGAGTTGATGGGAATGATCTGGTTGGCCACCTGGTTATTGGCCAGCGTAAGGTCATTCCACATCGGGCCAACCCGCTTGTCGAAAATCCCCATATCGAAGTGCTTCTGCGTATAAGTCACTCCGATCGATTCCGTATTGGACGGTGTATTCGCGAGCCACAAACCGGTGTTCACATAGTGAGCTTTCCCCACCGTGCCGTTGGCGTAAACGCTCAGTCCATGTGTTACATACACGTTGGCTTCGCCCTCGAAGCCCGTGCTGACCGAATCGCCGGAGGAGACATAGGTGACTGGAATATCGGTGCCCGAAACGGCATTCGAAGTATAGGTATTCTGGAACTTGCTGTAGTAATAGTCGGCGTTCAGCGTCAGTTGCTTGAGCTTCACGACCGTACCGCCCTGGTAAGTGGAAACTCCTGTCGGCTTGGGAACATTCTGAACGTCCGCGCCGGTCACGTCGAATACGCCGCTGGGCGGAATGATAGTGCCCTTGCCGAACTGGCCATACAGCGACCAATTGCTCATTATTCGGTAGTTGGCATCGAACGACGGCAGATAGGAGCTATAGCCCGCTTTGTTGCTGACCGAGGGAGAGCCGCCAGTGCAAACCGAAAGCGCCGTGACAGAACCGGCCGTGAGCGTTCCGCCGAGGCAACCGACCGTTTTTCCATTGTCCTGATACTGCTTCAGGCTCTGATTGAAATAGGAGTATTTGAAACCGGCCGTGACCGTCAGCTTTTGCGTCACGCGATATTCGTACTCCGCATAGGGCTGGTATGAATTGGTCCAAAATTGTTCATGGAAATTAGGAAGAAGGGCATCCGCACGGCTTACTGGATTGGAGGGAATCTGGAAGCGGTTGGTCCCGGCCCACTCATACCAGAGTCCTGCGCGGAAGATCCCATATTTGGAAGCCTGGGTAACGACGAGGTTGTCGCCATACTTGCGGTAGCTGTTGAGCTTGTCCACAGCGCTGATCGGTCCAATAACGGGGGATGAAGCGGAGGATTTAATCGTCCCATCGGCGTTGTATTTGGGGTTCTCGTAATACTGTGCGTTGTAGTAGCTCAGGGTGTAGGGCTTAAAATCCATCTGCCATCCATGGCCCCATTGTTTCGACCAATCCACGTATTCGAAATCGGTCGGTACGTGGTACGTGTAAAACTGGTAGTTGAGAGGATAGAGGCAATTGGCAGTGCTGACGCAGGTTCCCGTGGCGCTTATTTCTGCGGCGTTGAAGTCCTTGGTCATGTCGAAGTTGTATCCATACTGGCTGATCTGGCCGCGAGTCGGATTGTTGTTTTGCGTGTTGCTGTCGAGCCACACGACGCCGGCGAATCCGGTCAGGACGTTATTTTCGGAGAACTTGTATTGAAATTTCAGAGAGCCGGCATTGCGTGTCTGGAAGTTTTCTGTCTGAAAACCATCCGACATCATGTGTTGGAGATCGATGAAAAGATTGGCTTTCTTGCCGGCGAACAGGCCGGAATCGATGGTGGCATCGAGTAGCTGCGTGTTGAACGAGCCGTAGGAATAGGTACCCCTGATTATCGGAGAGGCTTCGATCTGCGGCGAAAGAAGGTGGATGGACCCGCCAAAGGGGGTCGGCCCGATATCGGAAGCTGTTCCCGGGCTGCGATCGAAGTCGACGCTACCGACCCACGGGTCCGGGAAAAACGCCCACGTGTGGTGCGTGGGGGTGTTGGTGTCGTAGAAGGGCACGCCGTCGAAGTCGATGTCGTAGTATCCGTCAGGGAAGCCACGGAAATACGTCTTGTCCTGTCCAAGGCCAATTCCGTTGGTGCTGATGCTGAATGTCCCCGGTGCCATTTCGACCAGCTCACCGAAATCGGCGATCGGCGAGGTGTAATTCTGAATAAAAATCGGAGTGACTTCGGTGCGGGCGGAGCGCGCTTCGAGCAGGCCGTCCATCGGGGCATGCTGGGCGGCGATGGAACCAGAGGAGTTGGCCTCGACGGTAATCGCGTCGTTCACGCTACCGAGCGCCAGAGTAAACATCAGGTCCTCGGTGTGTTCGGAAGTCGCATGCACGCCTGCGTGGCTGGCGAGCGCGAATCCCGGAACCGATACTTCGATTGTGTAGTAGCCCATCGGCAGGTTGGAGATTACAAATTTGCCTGCCTGATCGCTGGTTGTTTTCGTTTCCGCACGGGTCGACTCGTTTCTTGCGGTGACGTTCGCGTTCTGGACGACGCTTCCGACCGGGTCCAGAACCGTGCCGGTGATCATGCCTACCGCATTCTGCTGGGCGCGCAGTTGCGCAGCTCCCATTGCACAAATCGTGATGCCCACAAACATTGCAAACAGACGAAACCAAGACTTCGATAAGTAATTCATGGCGCCCTCTCCAAAGTAAAATAGGGCCGGAGTCTATAGGTCGTTCATTGCGCGGACATTGCTTGTTTATTACGGGAATGTAAATCATGCTCGGGTGAGGCGGGGGGTGCCTCTTGTACTCCCGGGCTATGCAACTCGAAAACATTCAAGTGCAACCGTCGATTCCCCGATAGAATCAAAACGGGAGCAGAACAGGAAGGCCCGGCTGGGACCTTTGCTGTCGGAATATCATGAGGACCTGTAAACACATTGCGGCGTTGCTGGCGTTGCTGGCCGGGCTGGGGCTTTCGCCGACTGGGATTGCCGCAGACGATCTTCCGAAAGCTCAAGACGCGACTATCTCCGGCAATCCCGCGCCCTCCGCGGAGCAAATCCAGTCCCTGATCGACCGGATGATCGCCAATCAGCACAAAGACGATCGGGCAATCAATGAATTCGAGCGCGTTGAACGTCTAATTACACGGAATAGTGGCGAGAACTCAGACATTGCGTCGGATCATACCGAACGCATTCTCCCGTCAGGCACGGGAGTCATGAAGCTCCAGGTGGAGCAAACCGGCGTTCCCTATTCCCAGGACCTGCATCGCCAGCAGTTGCAGTATGCCGTCAGCGCGCTCGATCTCTACCTCAATCCCAATGACCGCATGAGGCAGAGCGTCGCCAAGTTCGAAAAGCGCAAGCGCGACCGCGCCGACCTGCTGGACGCGGCCTCAAAAGCCTTTCGCGTCACCTGGGCCGGGCGTGAAACGCGCGGCTCGCAAACGTTTGCGAAACTGTTACTAGACCCCGACCCGAACTACAAGGCGAACTCGCATTTTGCGACCACGTTCGAACACATCCGCGCCGTGCTCTGGGTGGACGAGTCGCAGGCGCAAATGGCGCGCCTCGAGGGCGATATCGCCAGCGATATCGTTTTCGTGGGGGGGATTGCAGGAAAAGTCTATCGCGGAGGCCATTTCGTGATGGAGCAATCGGAAGTAGCGCCCGGCGTCTGGCTGCCCACGCTGTACACCTACGACGTGGACGGCCGCAAATTCCTGTTCGGCTTCAGTATCCACGAGCGAACCGAAGTTAGCCGCTACCGCCACGTGGGCCCGCCTGCGCAGGAGATCGAAGTGATTCGCGCCGAGTTGAATAATCTGAGCGCGAAGACGGCCGCGCCGTAAACGGGGTTTGATTCGGGTTGGCCCCGACAAATGGATTGCAAACGAATGGAGATACGGAGGAAAAACTCGAAAACCCGCACCCTTCACAAAAAACGTGAAGAGTGCGCCACCCGACATTCTTTTCAATGCTTTAGACAGCTTTCTGCAGAATCCGGCAGAAACTTCACCTGTAATCGGGTGGGCTACGCCTAGCGGTGCTATCATTCAGTCTTGCGCTCAGGTTCACACAGCGTTTCCGGGGTATTTGATTTGACAGGTTTCAGCTGCCTGGGCTTGACCACATGGGCGATAGTCAGCAAGGTTCCGGATAGAACCGAGAAAATCAGGGTCCCCTCCAAATCTCCCGGCACCTCAGATCCGGACATTGGCATGTCCCCTGGAACCGGCGCGACGGTGTCGTGATGCTGTGGGTCGTACCGAATCGGTAGCGATGTGCCGGGCGGGTGCTGTGAAACCCACCGGTACATGTTCTGCTCTTGATCGGAGGATCCAGGGTGCGAGTGAATGCTCGACATCAGTTCTTCGCCGTCAACCGTGTAGCTCGCCTCGGTTTCGATGTTCCACGAATAACCTCCCCCACTACCCCGACTATAAGTCCTTCGAACGGATTGCTGTGTAATGGTGGCAACCACGCTCGGCCATTTTGCTTGTTTACTTTCCTGGTGCATGTCGAGGGGCGTTTTGACGATCCCTATAAGAGCGATAACGCAGAACGCCCAACCAAACGCACGAAATGATAGCTTCCGTGTTTGGCCCAACCTCTCGTTTCTAAGTGTTATTTCCATATCCACAAATCACACTTTCCAACAGGCTGCTAGATGATCGGCGCGGACTCAATACGTTCCGCGACTGCCGATAATACGGGCGGGTGGCACACCCTTTCACCGATTTTGTTCTTGACTACTGCCCACGATTGGATGATACCACTTCAGTACGTCACGACCGAGGAATTGGTTTAGCTTTTCCGGGTGGCCGACCCTTTCGGTTTTCGAAGGGTCGGGGTTTTGACTTCTCCTGCGCTCAATGGCCCACAATCTCATTCGCCACTACGGACGCGGACATCTGCATTTCATCACGTTCACTTGCTGTCGGCGGTTGCCCGTGCTGCGTTCGGCTCACGCCAAGAATGTTTTCGTCAAATTTTTGGGGGAAGTGCGCGACCGTTACGGATTCTCCCTGGTGGGTTATGTCGTCATACCGGAGCACATCCATCTGCTCATCGGCGAGCCTGTTAAGGGAACGCCATCCACAGTAATTCAAGTCTTGAAGCAGCGAGTCTCGCTCCAGTTACGCCGCAAGAAACGCAGGCCCGCCGGGCAATTGAGTCTGACCTTTGCTGAAGGGAACGAATCGCCGCCGCGATTTTGGCAGCGTCGATTTTATGATTTTAACGTCTGGAGTTTGAAGAAAAGAGTGGAAAAACACCACTATATACACATGAACCCGTTGAAACGAAAACTGGTCGATCATCCCAAAGATTGGCCCTGGAGCAGCTTTGCATTCTATTCGAGCAAAAAGAATTTCTTGATCCGCATCGAGCCTGTCAGCTGAATTGGCAACTATAAGTAGGGAGAGATCAAAACCCGAAAACCCCGACCCTTCGAAAACCGCGAATGGTCGGCCACCCTGAAAATCAAAGTCAAAGGCCGGCCCACCCCCCTTACTCAAGACCCGCCGCCCCACCCATTAACGTTCACGTTTCGTTTGAAACACCCGCCTGCGTTGACCGCATTTATAGATAGTAAAATAGGGGAGCTTCTCCTCTATGGAGAAGCTCCCTGATGCTACGCACTTGGCTCAATATCGTGTTTCTACTCTGTGGCATAGCCGCACTGTCGCGGAGCGTGTGCGCCCAGTATCCCAAACAGGAGAAGGAAGGTCCGGGCAGTCTGGACGGAGTGGTAGTAAACACCAAGGGTGCTCCAGTGCGGGATGCTTTGGTGGTGTGGCAGATTTCGGACGGCGAGGAGGCACACGCTGTTCACAGCGATGCGCAGGGACATTTCCATATTTCGGGACTTTGGACTGGGCTCTACGAAGTGCGCGCCTCAGTGGAGGATGCGTCTTCGGATTGGGTGCGGAATGTGCTCGTGCGCCCCGGCACAGCTTCCATTCTGAAACTGCGGCTCGCGTCCGCCGCTGCGCCTGTCCAGGTTAGACTCGAATTAAAAGGTAAAATGCACACGTGGGATCTTCCCACGGCTGGGGCTATGCCGCAGGATTCGGCCGCCGATCCTCTTGGGAACGTCTGGTTCCCGTTACAGGACACCGGCCAGCTTGCGCGGTTTAGCCCTGACACCCAGGAGTGGAAGCTCTTTAAGGTTCCTAGCGAGAACTCCGGACCGAACGGCTTGGCCTCCGACCCGAAGGGCGTTATCTGGTTCACGGAAAAAAGCGGAAAAATCGGACGGTTGGATCCCAAGTCCAGCCTGGTGACGGAATACAGCGCTCCGACGGCCAAGGATCCACAGAGACCTGTATTCGGGCCCGATCGCGCATTGTGGTTCACCGCACAGGATACGAACCTGATTGGGCGCGTGGACATGACGACCGGAAAAATCACCGAGTTCAGTGTGCCGACGCAAAATGCGCATCCCTATGGAATGGTTTCGGCAGACGACGGTGGACTCTGGTTTTGCGAATTGACCGGACAGAAATTGGGCCGCGTGGATCCTAAGACAGGGCAGATTACCGAATTTGATTTGCCGAATTCGGACGTTCAACCTCGGGGGCTGGCAGCTGTCCCGGGCGCTATCTACTTTACGGATTTTGGAGGCGGGCGCCTCGGTCGTTTCACCCTTGCAGATAAGAAGTTCCAGGTCTGGGACAGCCCCTCTGGAGTCGACTCGCAACCATACGGCATTGCTGTGGATTCGACCGGTAAAATTTGGTACGAGGAGAGTTCGGAGAAGGCCAACAAGCTCGTCCGGGTCGACCCGGTCACACTGAAATTCACCGTCTATCCGATACCCGCCAAGAATTCTTCCATACGCAGCATCTCGCGCGATGCCAGAGGACGCTTGTGGATGCCGCTTGCCCAGGGGAACAAAATTATGGTTGTAGAATGATGCATTGTCCTGCCGAGTTCAGGCCCGAATAACTTTTCAGTCCTAGTACTCCCAGAATTCTGGTACTTCCAAATATGAATCTAGTGGCCCATAGTGTCTGTCCGCCCCCAAAGTGATAATGGATTTCACAATGGGTTGGGAGTAACGCTGCGGGGACGACGGCCCCGAGAGATCGGGTTCGTGAGCGCGCTACCCAACCCGCCAAAATCTTCATGCTGGCGAGTTGCGTGTTTCCCCTTTCCGCCGGCACGGAGCAAATTCCACTAAAATTTAGGCTAGCCTATTCCTCATCTTCGCGCGGATAATCCTTTCCGCGTCTCGCGCCATCTTTACGTCTAACCTAAGCGCATGAAAAATCTCCGACCTCAATTGGCAGGAATAATCCTGTGGTGTCTGTTTTCGATTCCGGTGTTTGGTTTCTGCGCAATAGCTGCCCGTCTCAGGCCCCCGCAGGGAGGCGCAACCATCGGGCCAATTCAGCTTTCCAGCCAGCCGGAAATCGACGCGGGCTTCAAGCTGCTCTATGAACTGAAATTTTCGGATGCGCACGCGGCGTTTACGGGTTGGGAGAGTAAACACCCGGACGAGGCGCTCGGTCCTGCCGCCGAGGCGGCTCAGATATTGTTCCAGGAATTCGATCGCCAGGGTGTACTGACTTCGGATTTTTTCCTCGACGATGACCGGTTGCTCGGAGGCGTGCCGGGTAAGCCCGATCCTCAAGTGCGCAACGCGTTCAACGCCGATGTGCGAAAGGCCCAGGAGCTGGCCCGTACGCGCCTGAAAGCGAATCCGCACGATGCGGACGCGCTGTTTGCGCTGACCATCGCCACGGGGATGCAGGCAAATTACGCCAGCTTGATCGAACAGCGTCAGGTGGAAAGCCTGCGCCTGACGCGCGAGGCGGACAAAATCGCGAAGGAACTGCTCGCCGTGGCTCCCGGCGCGATGGATGCGTATGTGGCGCTGGGCTCGGCCAATTACATCATCGGGTGCCTACCCACCTACAAGCGGTTCATCATCCGCTTCGGCGGCTTTCATGGCGACCGCGCGCTGGGCATGCGGCAGCTTGCACTTTCCGCGAAGAGCGGCCACTATCTGCGTCCCTACGCGAAATTGACGCTGGGTCTTGCTGCCATGCGCGAAAAACAACCGGACCTTGCGCGAATCGAATTCGAACAACCGGTCGCCGAGTTTCCCGGCAACCCGAAATTCGCGCGCGAACTGGCTAAAGTGAGGGGAACGATCGGTCCTGCTTTGAACAGATAGGAACACAAATAACCGGTGTTCTTCGCTTAGCAGTCATTTCAGATATGTGCGAACAATTTCAACCAGGTCGTCAGCGGCTTCTTCGGAAGATTTTGTTTTCCGTGGCATGTGATTGCGGATGTGATCCTCCATCAATTCGCCCATCAAACTATTGATGGCTCCGCGCGCCGCCGCCAGGCGCTGGAGCACGTCGGAGCAGGGCTCGTGATGATTCAGTGCCCGTTCCACACCTTCGAGCTGCCCTACAATTTTTTTCGTCCTGTTGACCAGGTCCAGCTTTTCTCGCGATAAATGTGACATTTTGGTTGACTACCCTATGGGGGTATGGTATCAAACGTTCAGGCCGCAACGCAAAAGGCCAAAAGGAAAATAGAACACATGGATATTCCGGTTCAAGAACCAGAACCTCCGGGTAGCGCAAGCCTCCCGGGCCTTCACCCCGAGCGAGCATAGCATAGACCGCTTCAAATCCGGTTTCCGCTCGCTCTGGGGAACGAATTAGAAACTGAGCGAGTGGGAATCTGCGTACGCAGATCCCCGTAAAAAACAATCTTACCGGACACGGCGCTGGAAATTGCACCGGGCACCAGTGCGGATTCACTGGAGGGGATAATGATCGATATTCTGAAAAATTCCGGTAGGGTTACGCCGCGACCGGGTCTGTACTGTGTCTGGATTCGAGCAAGCGAAGGGGAAAATGCCCCACTCGTCAGTGTGTGGATCGATCCTTCCATGGCGATCTTCGAGTCAGAAGAAGCGCAGCAGAGCGATGATGCCGGGGGACGAATCATAGCGCAGGGGGCTGTCCTGAAGGGCGGCGTGTCTTGATTTTCCCTCGGAAAATGGGTCAAGACGCTGCCCTTATTTTTAACCATCATTTCATCTCGTTTTTGGTCCCCGGCATGATCTACTGTCAACGCGTGAAACAGAGATTATTTTCCCGGAGGAGGATGCGTCGCTCCGATTCCCAATTCGCATCGAGAATACTCGCTGTGCTACTGGTGTGTTTTGCCGCGCCTTATTTGGCATTTAGTCAGAGTCAACCGCCTGATCCATCGGACGAACAAACCGCCTCGGTCCCCGCCGGCGATTCCGCGTCCGATGAAACACCGGCAATGTTCCCGCACTTCGAATCGGGCCGATACTGGCTTTCGGGACAAGCGAACGTCGTTTTCCAGTGGCACCCGGCTTTTAATTCTCCGTACCAGGGGCCAAACAGCATGACGCCTCAATCCCAAAGCGCGACCACACACATCGTTACGCTTTACACTGGCTTGGAGATTACCCATACAACGGAGATTCTGGTGGATGTGGAAGACGCTACCGGCGGCGGTGTCGGAAACGCTCTGGGACTGGGCGGCATCACTGACCTAGATGACGTTCGAACTGTGCAGGGCATTCAGCTTTCCACAGCGCCTTATTTGGCGCGGATGATCCTGCACCAAATCATTCCACTAAGCAGTGACCGCATCCCGGCCGAGCGAGGACCAATGGAGTTGGCTACTTCGCTTCCGGGCCGCCGGATCGAGTTCCGGTTCGGCAAATTCGACCTCGCCGATTTCTTCGATAATAATTCCTATGGGAGCGACAGCCATCTGCAGTTTCTCAATTGGACGGTGGTCAACAACGGCGCTTGGGACTATGCCGCCGATACACGAGGCTATACGTACGCCGCCATGGTCGAGTACGACGACCACAAGTGGGCTGTGCGCTTCGCCGAAGCCCTAATGCCGAAAATTGCCAACGGCATTCATCTTGACGCAGACCTTGCGCGCGCCCGCTCCGAGAACGTCGAATTCGAACTGCACCACACGGTGATCCCGCATCGAGAGGGCGTGTTGCGTGTATTGGGTTACTCGAACCAGGCCAATATGGGGAGTTATCGTGTAGCAATCGCCAATTTCCTTGGCGGCCTGACACCAACACCGGATATCACTGCCCATCCGTTCCAGACGACGAACAAATATGGATTTGGCATCAATGTCGAGCAGCCGTTGAACGATTGGCTGGGTGTTTTTGGACGATGAGGATGGAATGAAGGAGGACATGAGTCGTATGCCTACACGGAGGTGGACGAAACGTTCCTAGCCGGCGCGTTCGCGAATGGACAGCGCTGGAGCAGAAAGTTTGATCGCGCGGGGATCGCTTTCGTTTCGAACGGCATTTCCCGCGATCACCAGGAATATCTGGCCTTGGGCGGCGATGGATTTTTATTGGGAGATGGAGCGCTCAGTTACGCCCGTGAAACGATCGAGGAGGGCTACTACACGGCGCATGTGTGGCGCGGCATATTCGCTGCCTTCGACCTGCAACACATCAACAACCCGGGATACAATCACGTCCGTGGCCCAGTTATTGTTCCCGGGCTTCGCCTGCATCTGGAATTTTGATCGCTGTATTAATTTACGGCCGTAAACACTAGAACAACTCCTTTTCCACTTCGCGTGAGTAGGGACGAAGTTCGCCGATGCGCCCTGCGCGAACTTTTGACGTCCAGTTCGGATCCGCCAGCAATGCGCGTCCTACTGCAACCAGATCGAATTCGCCGCGCGCCAGCATTTCGCACACCAGTTCGATGCCGGGCACGTGTGCGTCCGCGGGCGCTCCGAAACGCATGCTGACGAAATCCTGATCGAGCGTGATCGAGCCGATGGCGATGACGGGTTTGCCTGAAAGCTTCTTTGTCCAGCCTGCAAGATTCAGATTGCTCCCCTCGAAAGCAGGTTCCCAGAACCGACGCGTGGATACATCGAAGGCATCGACGCCGGAGCCGGTCAGTGGCGCGAGAAACTGTTCCAATTCCTGCGGCGTGGTGGCAATCGGCGCAGTGTAATCCTGCACCTTCCATTGCGAGAAGCGGAGCAGGATCGGGAAATCGGGACTGGTGCGGCGGCGGCATTCCTGAATCGTTTCCACCGCAAATCGTGTGCGCGCCCTGATATCACCGCCGTATTTGTCGGTGCGCAGATTGGTGCCGCTCCAGAAGAATTGGTCGATCAAGTAGCCGTGCGCGCCGTGCAATTCGATTCCATGGAAGCCGATGCGCTGGGCGGTTTGCGCCCCTCGGGCGTAGGCGTCGATGGCGGCGTCGATATCGGCCTGCGTCATCGGGTTGCCCACCTTTTCGTCAGGTTTGCGAAGACCGGAAGGGCTCATGCGCTGAACGTTGCTGGGGAGAAAATCCGGATTGGCGTTCGCACCGAGATTCCACAATTGCGACATGATGTGGCCGCCGGCTGAGCGGACTTCGTCAACCACTTGTTTCCAGCCCGCGATTGGTCCTTCGCCGTAGATATGGGGTGTTTGCGGCGCGCCTCCTGCGGCAGGATGATTGACGATCGTGCCCTCAGTGATGATGAGGCCGACTCCGTCTTCCGCGCGGCGTCGATAATAGGCCGCCACGTCGGGGCTGGGAATGTGTTCGGGCGAGCGGTTACGCGTCATCGGCGCCATGACGATGCGGTTGGGAAGCGTGAGGCCTTTTAGAACGAACGGTTTGAAAAGTTCTGCGATGGGCACAGGTGTGGGATATTTCCGGGGATTATTGTTCTGATCTCCCGGCTCCTAACGAAATATAGCAAGGGTACAGCGCGTGATGAATTCTTTGTGCAAGGTGAGCGGGGGAGAATCCATATAGTATGTTTACACCGCAAAGCTGGATATCGCCGCAGCGGCGAAATTCAATACCGTGACTCTCCCCCGCTTAAACTTGCTTCTCTATTTCGGTTTCGAAGCTGCTCTTCAGTTCCTTCTCAGTTAGAGAACCTGTGCTGGCCGACCAGTTCGCCGGTTTCCGTGTTCTTGCTGCGCATATCCAACACAATGCGCCCGTTGACCTTTCCTTGCTTGAGGCGCTTGAAAATATCGTTGATCGATTCCAGCGGCTGGGTCTCGATGGTTGCTTTTACCTTGCCTTCGGCGGCGAATTGCAGAGCTTCTTCCAGGTCCAGGCGAGTGCCCACGATCGAACCGCGCACCGTGTAGCCATTCAGAACCACATCGAAAATCGATATGGGGAACTCTCCGGGGGGCAGGCCGTTCAGCACGCACGTGCCGCCGCGACGGAGCATGCCCACGGCTTGCTTGAACGCAATCAGCGAAACGGCGGTCACCAGGGCTCCATGCGCTCCGCCAATCTGTTTTTGGACTTCTTTCGGTGGATCTTGCGTGGCCGCGTCAATCGTGATCTCGGCCCCGAGTTTGCGCGCCAGAGCCATCTTTTCAGGGCCCAGATCGACTGCCACAACATGCAGGCCCATCGCCTTGGCATACTGAATCGCCACGTGGCCGAGGCCGCCGACGCCCGAAATCACGACCCAATCGCCGGGGCGCGCCTCGGTTTGCTTCAGGCCCTTGTAGGTGGTGACTCCGGCGCAGAGGATCGGCGCGGCGTCCACATAAGACAGTTGTTTCGGAATTCGTCCGACGTAATCCGCGGCACCTAGGGCGTATTCCGCGAAGGTCCCATCCACTGAGTATCCGGAATTTTTTTGTTCCGGGCAGAGCGTTTCCCATCCGGCCAGGCAGTAATCGCAGTGTCCACAGGCGCTATGCAGCCAGGCGATGCCTACCCGGTCGCCTTCCTTCAAATGCTTAACTCCGGCTCCAAGGGCTACGACGATGCCTGCGCCCTCATGGCCGGGGGTGAATGGCAGCGTCGGCTGGACTGGCCAGTCGCCGTCCGCCGCGTGCAGGTCGGTATGGCACACTCCGCTGGCGACGATTTCCACCAGCGCTTCTCCCGGTCCTGGCGTAGGAACGGGAACCTCTCGAATAACGAGAGGCGCGCCGAATTTTTCAACTACTGAGGCTTTCATAGTTCGCGGATTTGCCATGCTCATTTCCTCCATTTCGATGTTCGAATTCGATCTATTGTGATGAGATTGCGGGACTGCCGTATGTGATATCGGTCACTGTAAAGGCGGACTTGAGTCACAAGAATCGTAAATCGCCAGTCTGGAAGAGCATCGTTGCAGGTTTTTGTCTCGAAGATTGTCCGGTATTGCACATTGGGGCAGGGGACCTGTTCGGGGGATCGGGCGTGCTATAGTTCTCGCATGACCGAGGCGTCGGCTATATGAAGCATCGAATTCAAGACCCAACGGAGGACCTGCAATGTATCCTGAAGTATTCGTAAAACCCATGCGCGAGGAATTGACTGGGATTGGCTTTCGCGAACTGCGAACGGCGGACGAAGTGGATGCCGCTCTGAAGCTGGAGACGCGGACGACACTGGTTGTAGTGAACTCAATCTGCGGATGTGCTGCAGGAAAAGCGCGCCCAGCAGTGGCGCGGGCACTCGAAAATGCCGCGCGTCCGGAAGTTTTGACGACCGTGTTTGCCGGGCAGGACGCGGAAGCTACAGACCGGGCGCGAAGTTATTTTACCGGGTATCCCCCGTCTTCTCCCTCCATCGGGTTGTTGCGTGACGGCAAGCTGGTGTTCATGCTGCAGAGGTCGGATATCGAGGGGCGCGACGCGCAGTCCATTGCTGCGGACCTTACCAAAGCCTTCGATCGGTTCTGCGCTCCGATTGGCGTTTCCGCGAAACAATAGACTTGCGGGAGTTTTGTCGATTCGAGGCTTCTGGGCCTTGGCGACTTGTACTACAATTTGCGGGAAGTCTTGGGTGTTCCACTCAGCCAGTAAAATAAGAGCGATTGCCCACATTGGGCGGAAAGTTTGGAGGTTCAGGATGCGCGCATTTGCAATCAGCTTTGCACTAATTCTGGTGGCCGCAACAGCGCTGGCCGGGCAGCAGCCGGCGGCGATGGCTCCGGCCCCGACGGTGACATTCAGTTCGGCGGCGGACGTTACCGCGTTGATGGCCAAGGTAAAGAGCGAACGCAAAGACGGCCAGGCGATGGTCGGTGGGACCATTCTGAACCTCGCGCCCTACAACGCGCACCTCGAGTATCGCGCGTCCATCGGAACCGCGGCGGTGCATGAGACGGAAGCGGAACTGATGTACGTGATCGATGGCTCGGCGACGCTGGTGACCGGCGGAAAGCTGGTGACCGAAACGAGGACGAATCCGACCAACCTTTCCGGCACCGCCATCGAAGGCGGAACGTCGAAGGTGGTTGGCAAAGGGGATTTCTTCATCGTTCCGGAGGGGACGCCGCACTGGTTCAGCAAGATCGACGGGGCGATTACTTTGATGACGCTGCATTTGAAGCGGCCTCTCCCGTAATAGGCTGGGATTTTACTTGCGGTTCGCGGAAGGACTTTGTGTCGCCCCTACGGGGCTTCCGCGTATCTTCGATGCTGTTCCCACCCCGACGGAGTCGGGGTGGGCTACGTTATGCCGCCCCTTCGGGGCTTGCTTGTGAGAGCCGATAGCTCATTATTCCAACTTGCGTTTCCAGGACGGAGTCGATCTTTAATATTAATCTTTAAATCTTTCATCTATATCTTTAATTTTTGTCATCTATAGATGCCGGCAGCGCGCCGCATCTTTATCTTTTGTCTCCCTTGCAGGAGTCCCGTAGGGACGGCATACCGTAGCCCACAGCGGAAGCTGTGGGAACATGTGCCATATAGACGGAAAGCCCCGCGAGGGGCGACACAAGGGGAGCTACAACACAAAATTTGAGCATGGCGTGCTAAAGCAGCTTTCTTGACCGCATTTGCAGCCATCTGTTAGCGTAGATCAATCCATGGAAACCATTCACATTATTATGCCTGACGGCGCGATACGCGAAGTACCGCGCGGCACTACTGCGGGGGAGATCGCTCACCAGATTTCACCGCGGCTTGCGAAAGAAGCGCTGGTTGCGCGCATCAGTGGCGGAGCGGAAGCCAGCGATGTGGCCAGTGCTGCCGATGGCGGCGGACTTCTGGTCGATTTGCGCGCGCCTCTCAATGGGGACGTGCGGCTTTCGATTCTGACGCCGAAGGATCCTGACGCAATTCAGGTGCTGCGGCATTCGGCTGCGCATTTGCTGGCTGCCGCCGTGCTCGAACTTTTCCCGAACGTGAAGCTGGGCATCGGGCCGCCGATTGAGACCGGATTTTTCTACGATTTCGTGCGCGAGGAGCCGTTTACGCCAGAGGACCTGGAGCGCATCGAGAAAAAGATGCGCGAACTGGCCGGGCAGGACATTCCGAACGAACGCAAGATGATGCCCAAGGCCGAGGCGCTGGAGCTTTACCGGAAGTGGGACCAAAGCTTCAAGTGTGAGCTGGTCGAGGAAAAAGTGGTCGAGCCGATGGTGTCATTTTACACCACCGGAAAATTTATCGATTTTTGCCGCGGGCCGCATATTCCCTCTACTGGACGCATTCGCGCGTTCAAGCTGATGAGCGTCGCGGGAGCTTACTGGAAGGGCCAGGAAGGCAACCCGCAGATGCAGCGCATCTACGGGGCGTGTTTTTATACGCAGCAGGAGCTGGACGATTACATCCACAAGCTCGAAGAGGCCAAGCGGCGCGATCACCGGCGGCTGGGGCAGGACCTCGACCTATTTTCGATTCAGGACGAGGCCGGGCCAGGGCTGATTTTCTGGCATCCCAAGGGCGCGCTGATCCGCACGTTGATGGAAGACTGGCTGCGCGCTGAGTTGCAGAAGCGCGGCTACGATATGGTTTTCACGCCGCACATCATGAAGCTGGATTTGTGGAAGACCAGCGGGCACGCAGGATTTTACAAAGAAAATATGTTTGGGCCGGTGGAGGTCGAAAAAACTGACTACCAATTGAAGCCCATGAATTGCCCGGGCCACATTTTGATTTACAAATCGAAGCTGCGCAGCTATCGCGAGCTTCCTGTGCGCCTGGCGGAACTTGGCACCGTGTATCGTTACGAGCGCTCGGGCGTGCTGCATGGGTTGCTGCGCGTGCGCGGCTTCACGCAGGACGATGCGCACATCTTCTGCATGCCGGAGCAGATCGAATCGGAGATCGAAGCGTGTATCGATTTTGCGTTCGCGGTGATGAAAACTTTCGGCTTCGATAAGTATGTCGTGGAGCTGTCCGACTGGGACGCGAATCATCCGGAAAATTATGCCGGATCGCCGGAAGAATGGTCACGCTCGACTGGCGCGCTGGAATCAACGCTCACCAAACTGGGCATTCCGTTCAAGCGCATGGAAGGCGAGGCTGCATTTTACGGACCGAAGATCGACGTGAAACTTATCGATGCCATCGGACGCCCGTGGCAGCTCACTACCGTGCAATTCGATTTCAATTTGCCAGGGCGCTTCGGCCTGGAATATGTGGGTGAAGACGGCAACCGGCACAAACCGCTGATGGTGCACCGCGCGCTGTGGGGCTCGGTCGAGCGATTCTTCGGCATTCTGGTGGAGCATTACGCTGGGGCTTTTCCGGTGTGGCTCGCGCCTGTGCAAGCGGAGGTTTTGCCGCTGAGTGAAAAATTCTCCGTGTATGCAAGTAATGTTGTTACTGAGCTTCGGGCCGCGGGTTTCCGGGTGCATCTCGATGACCGCAATGAAAAGTTGCAGGCAAAAATTCGCGACGCGCAGATGCAGAAAATTCCCTACATGCTGATCGTTGGGGGCAAGGAAGCCGAGGCGGGCACCGTTTCGGTTCGTCACCAGAGCAAGGGAGATCTCGGTCCAAGGCCGCTGGGGGAGTTCCTTTCCGATTTGCGAAACCAGGTCGATTCCCGAACCCTCTAACTTTTGGGTGTCTGGTAAAGAACCCATGCTATACTTTGTGGCCCATCCCCAACGGCGTCAGCCGGGTGGTCCGGATGGGTTGTTGGGCGCGACCCCGCATGCGGGGTGAGTGCGATTTTTGGAGGTGGGTTTATCGCTGAACGGAGTTTTCGGCAAGCCGACAGAATCCGGATAAACGATCGAATCCGGGCGCGTGAAGTGCGTGTGGTGGATGAAGACGGCGGGCAGTTGGGTGTGATGGTGCCGTTTGAGGCGATCAAGCTTGCCCGTGAGAAGGGCTTGGACCTGGTGGAAATTTCACCGACCGCCGATCCACCGGTTTGTAAAATCACGGACTACGGCAAATACCTCTACCAAACCAACAAAAAAGCGCACGAGCAGCGCAAGCACCAGAAGGGTTCACAGCTCAAGGAAGTCAAATTCCGTCCGGCAACGGCGGAACACGACTACCAGGTTCGCAAGAACCAGATCATCCGATTTTTGGGTGAAGGCCACAAAGTGAAGGCGATGATTTTCCATCGCGGCCGAGAAATGGCTCATCAAGAGGTGGGCCGCGCGAAGATGAACCGGCTGCTGCAGGAAATCGCCGATCATGCGCTGGTTGAAATCGGGCCGCGCATGGAAGCCAACATCATGATGGCGCTTCTGGCGCCGAAGCGCGGGGGCGGCGCACCACCCAAGCCGGCGAGCGCGCCGGCCGGTGGGCAGTCCTAGTCCAAATTTAAGGCGTGCTTCAAGTAGAGCCCGCATGCGAAAAAATTCAGAGAGGTAACGTAAGTGGCGAAAAAGGTTAAGAAGCTCAAGTTAAAGACGCATCGCGGCGCAGCCAAGCGGTTTAAGATCACGTCCACCGGAAAAGTGCTGCGAATGCATTCCGGGAAGCGACACCTGCTGGGCACCAAAAAAGCCAACAGAATGCGCCGGTTGAAAAAGATGACGCAAGTTTCCCCTGCGGACTCTAAAAACGTCCACATGATGTTGCCGTACGGATAGAAGATTTTTTGGTTTTAGTTTTTTGCTGTGCCAGGCAGAGCGCAACCCTCCCCACGGTGGGCCTGTCGGCCAGCGGTCCAGAACCAACGGACCACGCTCTTGCGGGTCGGCGCTAACGCGCTGATGTTGCGATGAGCTTCTAAACACGCCGTGGAGATGCTTTCGCTTTTCGATCTTGTGCCGGTTCCCGTGCGCGGGAACAGCCTGGATGTTTCGGATTGCTCTGCGTCTCCCGCACAGGAGAAAACACCATGGCTCGAGTTAAACGCGGAAGTAAACGCCGCGCGCGTCGCAAAAAGTATTTAAAGCGCGCAAAAGGATTTTTCCTCACAAAGTCAAAGCTGTACCAGTCCGCTCAGGAAGCGGTCAATCGCGCGGAGCGGTTTTCTTTCCGTGATCGCCGCGTGAAAAAGCGGCAGTTCCGCGGGCTGTGGATTCAGCGCATCGGAGCCGCCGCGCGCAACGCGGGCCTGTCCTACAGCCAATTCATGCACGGGCTGAAGGCGGCAGGCATCGAGATCGATCGCAAAATGCTGGCCGATATCGCCGTGAAGGACGCTGCCGGATTTACGCAGCTTGTGGAGCAGGCCAAAGCTTCCTTAGCCGCTCCCGCTAGGCCGTAGCCCAAGTTCCTCGGCTCAGCGTTATGGCTGCATGGAAGCCGACGAATCTGCATGAACTGCTATGAATACAATCGACGATTTGATCGCTAGACCCCTCGCTGATCTTGGGGCCACCGACACTGTTGCTGTTTCCATTCGCTTTTATGAGTTGAAAGCGGCATTTTCCGCTGATCTCGGGAGAGCTTCGAAAGAGGGTCGGTGGGAGGATATCCGCGACAGGTGGGTCCGGCCGCAAGGGCTTAGTATATTGGACAGGATAGATTCTAATTGGGTCCAAAGTGCTCCAGCGACACTAAGACAATACGCACAAGTTGAACTTCAGCGTCTCCGTGCATTCGTCAACATTCGCTTGTTCGCGAGCGCCCCTTTGCAGGCTGAGACTCCAAATTTGGTAGAGGGGCAGTTTGAAAACCTTCAAATCGCATTCGATAAGGAAATCGCACTTTGTACTGACATTACGGATTTGGATTTAGTTACGAATTTTTGGGTTGGCCGCAAGTCCGGAATAATCACACTGGTCACCGAAAATTGGCTGAAGCCTGCGAAACAATCGGAAATCAAGCGCACCGTCGGACAATCGCTCAACAAACTAAAGGCGCACGTCGAAGCGGCGCTGGAATCGCGACGTTCGGCAGTCGAGGCCGCGGCAGACCAAGCAATGCTTGCGCACGAGCGCGAGGACCTGTCGCTTCCGGGAGTGATGCGCGCGCTGGGCTCGCGCCATCCATTGCGGCAGACTTTCGAGGAGATCGAGCGCATTTTTCTGTCCCTCGGCTACTCGGTAGTGGCTGGGCCGGAAATGGAAACTCCGTACTACAACTTCGAAGCGCTCAACATTCCCGAGCATCATCCGGCGCGCGACAACATGGATACGTTTTACATGGCGACCCCGCCGGGAGCGACGCCATTGCTGCTGCGCACGCATACTTCTCCGATGCAGGTGCGGACGATGGAAAAACAGCAGCCTCCGGTGCGGATCATTGTGCCGGGCAAGGTCTATCGCCGCGACAATCCCGACGCAACGCACGGCTTCATGTTCCACCAAATCGAGGGGCTCGCTGTCGATACCGACATCACATTTTGCGATTTCAAGGGCACGGTGGAATATTTCGTCCGCGAATTTCTGGGACCCAACGTGAAAACGCGGCTGCGCCCGAGTTATTTTCCGTTCACCGAGCCTTCGGTGGAAATCGATGCGACCTGCGTATTCTGCGGCGGACCGGGCTGCAACGTGTGCAAACAGTCCGGATGGATCGAATTGTTCGGCGCGGGCATGGTCGATCCTGCGGTGTATGGCTTCGTGAATTATGACGCGAAGAGGCTTTCCGGATTCGCTTTCGGCCTGGGCGTCGAACGGTTGACGCAGCTGAAATACAACGTCAACGATTTGCAGCTTTATTTTCAAAACGATGTGCGGTTCTTGAGGCAGTTCGCATAGCAACGCCATGAAAGTTCTTTACAACTGGCTCAAAGAATTCGTCGATCTTACGGCGACGCCCGATGATTTGCGGTCGCGGCTTTCGCTTTCCGGGACGGCGGTGGAAGCGCTGGAGCAAACTGCGGCGGGTCCAATGCTCGATGCTGAGTTGACGTCCAACCGCGCGGACTGCCTGGGTCATTACGGCATTGCGCGAGAGGCTGCTGCGCTGTACCACTTGCCGCTCAAGCCTGTGGAAGCGTATCCGCGCGAAACAGCGGAGAACGCTTCAGCCGCGACGCGCGTTGAGATTGAGTCTCCGGAATTGTGCGGCCGCTACACCGCGCGTGTGCTGCGCGGCGTGAAGGTTGGACCTTCACCTGACTGGCTGCGACAACGCCTCGAAGCGCTGGGGCAAGCCTCGATCAACAATGTAGTGGACGCGACGAACTACGTGATGATGGAGCTTGGGCATCCGCTCCATGCATTCGATCTGGACCTGCTGAACGATCATCGCATCGTGGTAAGGCGCGCGCGTCCCGGCGAAAAAATTCGCACCCTGGACGGCGTCGAGCGTACGCTGACACCGGAAATGTGCGTGATTGCCGACGCGTCGCGTCCCGCGGCCATTGCGGGCGTGATGGGAGGCGCGGACAGCGAGATTCGCGCTGCCAGCCGCAATATCCTGCTGGAATCCGCGTGCTTCGATCCAATTTCCATTCGCCGTACGTCCAAGGCGCTCGGACTTCGCAGTGAGGCCTCCATGCGCTTCGAGCGCGGGGCCGCCCTGGAGATGGGGGAGCTGGCTTCGCGCCGCTGCGCGGAGTTGATTCAGAAACTCGGGGGCGGCGATGTGCTCGCTGGCGTTGTCGATGTTTATCCCGGACGAATCAGTCCTCCGGCAATTGAGCTGACGCGAAAAGAATTTCTGCGCGTGATGGGCGCGGACACACCGGACGCGGATATCGGGGCGATTCTCTCCGCGCTAGGTTTCGCGCCGGTGCGAACGGATTCCACGAGCGGCGGAGCGGGATCATTGCAGGCTGCGTGGACCTGTCGCCGGCCGTCGTGGCGCACGGACGTCACACGCGAGATTGACCTGATCGAAGAAATCGCGCGCGTTTACGGGCTCGATAAATTTCCGGTGCGGCTGCCGGCGTCAAAACTGCCCGCGGCTCGGATGAAAAATGCCGAAGCAGAAGACCGTCTGCGCGAGCGGCTGATCGGCCTTGGCTATCAGGAAATTATTACGATTCCGATCGTGGACGAGACACACGATGCGATTTTCCGCCCGGAGAATGCCGCGCCCGCACGCATCGCGAATCCGCTAGCCGAAGATGCATCGGTGATGCGCTCGACTGGCGCGGTTACCATGGCAGCCACTCTCGAATGGAATCTGAATCATGGGCAGCGGAACGTTCGCCTGTTCGAAATCGGCAAGAAGTATGGCTGGCAGGGAACTGAATCGGTCGAGACTCGGATTCTGACTCTTGGGGCTACCGGCCTGGCGCGCGAAAAGGGTGTTGCCGAAAGTGAGCGCTCGTTTGGCTTCGCGGACCTAAAAGGCGACCTCGATCACATTGGAAACCTTGCCGGAGGAATCCGGTGGGAGACAAATGGACCGGAATGGCTTCATCCCGCACATAAGGGATCGATTTCCCTTCGCGCAGATTCAACGACTACGCAGCCGACCGGCATTGCCGGTCAACTTTCGCGGCGTGTCTCGGAAAAATTCAAACTGCGGCAGGACGCGTTTGTCGCGGAACTGGATCTTGAAACGCTGTGCCAAGGTTACCGAGCGGCCCGCGCGGCGTTGCGCTACAAACCTCTTTCGCGCTTTCCGGCAGTCGAGCGGGATTTCTCGCTGCTGCTTTCGGACGGGACTAGCTTTGCCTCCGTTTTTGAAACGATTCGCGGGCTGAATATTGCCGAGGTTTCTTCGATTACGGCCGTGGACCTGTTTCGAGGCAAAGGCGTGCCCGAGGGGAAGTTTTCGCTGCTGGTGCGCGTTACGTTTGAGAGTCATCAGGCTACGCTCACTGAGGCGCAGTTGACTGGGTTTTGGTCGAGTATTATTGGCGTGTTGGAGCAGACCCTTGGGGCTTCGTTGCGGGGCTAGGTCTATTTGGCGGACATCGGATTTCGCGGGAATATTTGCGCTTGATTGCTTGCACACGGATTTAAACCAAAGGCGCACAAACTGAAGTCTGTGTTACTTGAAACCCTTGGCACTTGCGGCGAGAATGGGACGCCCAGCAGGGAGCATATTTTAAAATGTCGAACCGTGTGAAGGTCGAAATCTTCGGACAGAGTTACACGATGGCGGGGGACCTGGACGAAGGTTACGTCCAGGAGTTGGCGCGATTTGTGGATGAAAAGATGAAAGCTGTTGCGGCTGCGACGCAGACCGTGGACTCCGTACGCGTGGCGGTCCTCGCCGCGATGGCCATCGCAGATGAATTGCATACCCTCGAACAGGAAAAGGGCACAAGAGACGATACGTTGCGGGAACGCGCGGAGCAGTGCCTGACCATCCTCGAACGCGCTTTGAAGCAAACCGCTTAGCCGGCGGGTAACGTTACTGATACGGACCCGCGAACGGGCAACGCTTTACCCGCACCCTGCATCTAGTTACAATAAGCCTAGCTTTGTGATATAGACTCAATTCACCGAAATGACCGCTCGCAAGACAATTCGCATCCTGAAGGTGTCGGTAGCGCTCGTCGCTATCTTTATTTTTGCTACAATCTCGATTAGCGCGTGGCATCACCATGATTCAGCGGGCGATGCGCAATGTCCGTACTGCCATCTGGGACATCAGACTGCTGCACAACCGGAAACAAGCCAAGGCGTAGCCCTGCTATTTCGGATCGGCAGCCTGCCGCTTCCGGAAGATTCGATTGTCTCGGCATCGCCAGTCTCCTCTAACTCTCCCTCCCGCGCACCTCCGTCTGCGTAATTCGTCTGCCTCGGCGCAAAGCTAATTGACGCCGATCGTCCAAATCTTATCCATCTAGGTCCATCGAGCTTTGCGGGGATTTACATTCCCGGAACGACTTGATTGCATAACTTGCTTCAAGGCAGGAGAGGAACCATGCACACGAAGTTGAGGTCCCGGAAGGGGTACCCGGCCCTTGTTTTTGGCGCGTTGATTTTTCTGGCCGTCGTTCAGGCAGCTTCGGGCCAGAGTCCGGCGCAGTCCGCAACACCGCCGCCCGCTGGGCGCGTCACACTTGACCAGGCGGTTGACATGGCGCTGCAGCACAATCACTCATTGCAAGCGGCGCGCACAACGATCTTGCAAAATCAGGCCCAGGAAATTACGGCCAATCTGAGGCCCAATCCGGTGCTGTTTACAGATGCGCAATTTCTTCCGGTTTTTACTCCGAGCAACTACACCAGCGATTACCTGGATACCGGCGCTCAATTCGATCTGGGCATCGGATATCTGTTCGAGCGCGGGAAGAAGCGGCAGCACCGCCTGCAGGCGGCGAAGGACCAGACGGCGGTGACGACGGCGCAGGTATCCGACAATGAGCGGACGCTAACATTCAATGTCGCATCGCAATTCATATCGGCGTTACTTGCCCAGGCAAACCTGGATCTTGCCGAAAAGAGCCTTGCGAGCTTTCAACAGACCGTGGAAATCAGCCAAGCGAGTTTTAATGCCGGCGCCATGAGCGAAGGCGACCTGCTGAAGATCAAGCTGCAACTGCTGCAATTCCAAATGGATGTTTCGGCGGCAAAACTTGCCAGCGTGCAGGCGCTCGCGAGCCTGCGGCAACTGCTCGGTTATGAATCGGTGCCGGAGAATTACGAAGTCATCGGCGACCTGGAATATAAACCGGTGAAGGCCGGCGAGGATGATTTGAAGGCACTTGCGCTCCGGCAACGGCCGGATCTGCGGGCGGCGCAATTGGGCGTGACCGCGGCGCAAAGCCAATTTGAGCTGGCACGCGCCAACGGCAAGCGCGACGTGAATGGGCAGATCAACTACACGCATGTCGCTGCGCTGAGCACCACCTCGCTATTTGGCAGCGTTCAATTGCCGATCTTTGACCGCAACCAGGGTGAAATCGCACGGACAAAATATGCGATTACCCAGTCTCAGGAACTTTCCAGCGAACAATCTTCAATTGCGCTCACCGATGTAGCCAACGCCTACGAGGGGCTGCGCACCAACGACCAGGTGGTACAGCTTTATCAATCCGGCTATTTGAAGCAAGCGGAGGATTCGCGCGACATCAGCCAGTACGCCTATCAGCGCGGCGCCGCCAGCCTGCTCGATTTCCTTGACGCCGAGCGGAGTTACCGCGCTACCGAGCTGGCCTACCGGCAGTCGCTTGCCAGCTATATGGTTGCACTTGAGCAGTTGCGTGAGGCCGTGGGTACCAGGAGCGTGCCATGAAAATGAGCGATACGAATCGGATCCGAAATATGCACAGATGGAGTTCGATCCGTTGCGGCGTGGCGCTGGCCATTGCCGTGGCACTTGGCGGCTGCGGTGGCGAGCAGGCAAATAAGATGACTTCGTTTTCGACCACCGAAAGTCCGGAGAGCAAGGCTGAACTATTCTCCCTGCCTGCCGAACAGACGGCGCACATACAGATTTATACCGTGGTGCAGGCGCCGCTGGAGCGCGTGCTACGCCTCTCCGGCGCAGTTGCTTACAATGCTTATCAAACAACACCGGTAATCACCCAGGTGGGAGGGCCGGTAAGCCGCATCCTGGTCACACCGGGCCAGCAAGTAACGGCAGGCCAGCCAATGCTGTACGTCACCAGTCCCGACTACTCGGTGCTGCGATCGGCTTACATCAAAGCGCGCGACGCCTTCCAACTCTCGGACAAGTTTTATAAGCGCGCGCAGGACCTGTACGCACATAAGGTGATCTCACAGGCCGACCTGGAACAGGCCGAATCGAACCGCTCGCAGGCGGAAGCCGATCTGCAATCGAGCGAGCAGGCCATCCGCATATTGGGAATATCCAACCCCGAGGATCTGGTCACTAAGCCCCCCTCACCGGAAGTGGCGCTACTGGCGCCTCTGGCTGGCGAAGTGGTGGAGCGGCTCTGCTCGCCCGGCCAACTGCTGCAAGCCGGAGGAACACAGTGCTTCACCCTTTCGAATATGAAGAGCGTCTGGGTGCTGGTGAACATCTACCAGAACGATGTCGCATACGTGCGTGTCGGCGATGAAGTAACGATCGATAACGAAGCGTATTCCGGCGTTGTGCGCGGCAAGATTCAATACATCGCGCCGGCGCTCGATCCCGCCACTAGGACCCTGCAGGCGCGCATTGAGGCCTCCAATCCCGGCGAGCGGCTGAAGAAGGATATGTACGTGACCGCGGAGGTTCGCGCGGGAGTAATTCCAAACGCGCTATCGGTTCCAGATACTTCCGTGCTGCGCGACACGGAAAACATGCCCTACGTATATGTGCAAACGAGCGACAACCATTTCGCCAGACGAATGGTGACACTCGGCGAGAGCCAGGGCGGAAAAACGCAGATCACGGCAGGATTGCAAGCAGGAGCCAAGATCGTGGGAGACGGTAGCTTGTTCCTGCAATTTCAGAATTCATTGCAACGCTGAAGCCGAGGGCAAATACCACAATGATTCATCACTTTGTTCAATTCGCTCTCCGCCAGCGCTTCCTGATCCTGATCATGGTTGTGCTGGTGATCATCGCAGGCGCGTTATCGTTCCAGCGCATGCCGGTGGATGCCTATCCGGACCTGTCGCCACCGATGGTCGAAATCATCACACAGTGGCCGGGACACGCGGCCGAGGAAATCGAGCGGTTGGTGACACTGCCGCTGGAAGTCGAGATGAACGGTGTGCCGCACATGGCGGTGATGCGATCGATTTCGCTCTACGGACTTTCCGACGTCATCATGACGTTCCAGGAAAAGACCGACGACTATTTCGCGCGGCAATTGGTGTTTGAGCGGCTGGGAGATGTGCAACTGCCATCGGGCGTCACACCAGGAATTTCACCATTGTTCAGTCCTTCCGGCCTCGTATATCGCTACGTCCTGGAGAGCCCGGATCGCAGCCCGCAGGAATTACACACGATTGAGGATTGGGTCGTTGAGCGGGCGTACAAATCGGTCCCGGGAGTGGCCGACGATTCCGGATTCGGCGGGACCACGATGCAGTACCAGGTGCTGCTCGATCCAGCAAAAATTTACAATTATCACATTCCCATGCCCCAGGTGCTGACGGCGCTGGCAGCAAATAACGCAAATGCGGGCGGAGGATTCTACTCTCAGGGCTCGCAGTTTTTCTACGTGCGTGGCCTGGGACTGGTAACCAAGACCGAGGACATCGGGAATATCGTTGTTGGAAATAATAATGGCGTGCCGGTCCGAATCCGCGACGTCGGAGAAGTGATGATAGGCAGCGCGCCGCGGCTGGGTGAATTTGGGTTTCAGAAAAATGATGACTCGGTCGAGGGCGTCATCCTCATGCTTCGCGGCGAGCAGACGCAGAACGTGCTTGCCGGAGTGGAGAAGAAAACAGAGGAGCTGAATCACGGCATTCTGCCGTCCGACGTGAAAGTCCACGCTTATTACGACCGCAGCGATCTGGTGCGGCTAACCATCGATACCGTCGAGCACAACATGTTCGTCGGGATGATACTGGTTTTCGTTGTGCTGCTCTTCTTTCTGGTTAGCCTTCGCGCCGCAGTCATCGTCGCTCTTACGATTCCGCTCAGCCTGCTCTTTGCGTTTATTTTGCTCCATGGACGTGGTGTGCCCGCGAACCTGCTATCGATCGGCGCAATCGATTTCGGGATCATCATCGACGGGACCGTGGTAATGATGGAAAACATTTACCGCGAGCTGGCCGACCGCGCGGGGCAGGACTACAAGTTGAGCGAAGTGATCGCGGCAGCGGCGCGGGATGTTGACCGGCCCATCTTTTATTCCGTTGCGGTCATCCTGGCCGGGTACCTTCCCATCTACGCGTTAACCGGACCTTCAGGAAAATTGTTCGTTCCGATGGCGGAGACGATGTCTTACGCGCTATTGGGGTCGTTGATTTTCACGCTCACATTAGTACCGGTGCTGGCCTCGTACTGGTTCACGAAGGGCGTTAAAGAAGTCGTGAACAAGCCGTACGAATGGGTGAAGGAGTTCTACGCGGGGAAACTGGACTGGTGCCTGGATCATCCGAAGTCGACGATGGTCGGAGCAACTCTAATTTTTGCCGCTTCTCTTCTATTGGTGCCCTTCATCGGCGGGGAGTTCATGCCACATTTGGATGAAGGCGCGCTCTGGGTGCGAGCCACGATGCCGTACACGATTTCATTTGAGGAATCGTCAAAGTTTGCCCCACAGGTGCGCAATATTCTGATGTCTTATCCGATGGTGACAGAAGTCGGTTCGGAGCTGGGGCGTCCGGACGATGGCACCGATCCAACTGGATTTTTCAATTGCGAATTCTACGTGGGGTTAAAGCCGTACAAGGACAAATTGTGGCAGCAGGGATCCATCCGTAACAAAGCGGAACTGACCGAGGATCTTCAGAAAAAACTTTCCGCTTATCCGGGAGTAATTTTCAATTTCACGCAGCCCGCCGAAGACGCGGTAGACGAAGCCCTGACGGGACTCAAAAGCGCGCTCGCCGTGAAAATTTACGGCCAGGACCTGCAAGTTCTGGAAAACAAAGCCGTAGAAATTAAGCGCATTCTTTCGCAGGTGCCCGGATTCACGGAGCTGACCGTGGTGCGCGAATTGGGCCAGCCCAGCGTGCAGATCGATGTGGACCGCGAAAAAATCGCGCGCTATGGGATCAATGTGTCCGATGTCGAAGGCGTGATCCAGGCCGGCGTCGGTGGACAGGCCGCAACACAAGTTATTCAGGGCGAGCGGTTGTTCGATCTGGTCGTGCGCATGAAGCCCGAGTATCGCTCCAGCACGCGGGAGATCGGCAATCTACTGGTGCCGACGCCGTCTGGGCAGCAGGTACCCATTTCGGAGCTGGCAAGCATCACTCAGGGAAACGGCGCGTCGTTTATATATCGCGAGAATAATTCGCGATACATCGGCGTGCAGTTCAGCATCGAAGGCCGCGATCTGGCGCGCGCTGTGGATGAGGCGCAGCGGGCCGTGCGGCAAAACGTGGCATTGCCGCAGGGCTACACGCTCGACTGGGGCGGCGAATACAGCGAATACGTTGCTGCACGGGAGCAATTCGCCATTATCGGACCCCTCGCCATTCTCCTCATTTTTATGATCCTGTTTGCGCTGTACGGCAACTTTAAGTTCCCGGTGACCGTGGTGATCGGCGTGGTGATGACCGAGCCCGTGGGGGCCCTGCTGGCGCTGAAACTGACGCATACGCCGTTCAGCGTAAGTTCGGTGCTCGGTCTGCTGGCGCTGTTGGGCGTTTCGGTGGAAACCGCTGTGATTCTGGTGTCGTACATCAATAAGCTGCGCCTGGAGAATCATGATATCCGCACGGCGACGCGCGAGGCAGCTTTGCTGCGGCTACGCCCGATCATGATGACCGCGCTAGTTGCTTGCCTTGGTTTGCTGCCGGCAGCGCTCTCGACAGGCATCGGGTCGGATACGCAAAAGCCGTTTGCGATTGTCATCGTCGCGGGGCTGATCTCGCGGCTACTGCTCGGATTTTTCGTCAATCCTGTGCTTTATGAAATGGTCGCCAAGCAGGGCGACGTTCTTCAGGTGTAGCGAGTGTTTTGGAACCGTGGGACTGTCTCCGGCGTTACCGTTTGGGGGCGTATAACGGCCAGTACTTTACATAGGAGAAACATCAAGGTACTATTCTCGGGAATCGTGAACTAGATCGGAATGAACGGCATTACTGTGCGTAAGACGATCCGCATACTCGGAGTTTCCCTGGCGCTGGTCGCGCTCCTGGTCTTTGCGACTGGTGTCGTCAGCGACTGGCATCATTCCGATTCCACGAATGACGCGAATTGCCCGTATTGTCATCTGGGCCATCAGACGCCCGTCCAACCGGCCGCTCCCCTGTGCATTGCGGTTCTCAAGCCGGTTGCCGCGCTTCACCTGCTTGAAGTAGTTGTCCCGGCCACTAGTCCGGTCTTTTCGCAAATCGCGCCTCGTGCACCCCCTATTTCCTAAACAAGAAATCCTCTCCCTGACTCACAGCCTGTTGCGCTAACCCAAATGTTGGGCTGGTGCACACGCCCATTTTTCATGGGCGGCAACCCTTTGGCTATTAGGCATTCCCCATTGGGGAAAGAGGAGATATTCAAATGAATTTCCGCAATACGCTGAAGCTTTTGGCTTTTGGCCTTATCTTGTTTTTCTGTGCTTCATCCGGTTGGGCGCAGTCGTCCGGCAACATCGAAGGGGTGGTAAAAGATTCTTCCGGCGGCGTCCTGCCAAATTCCATCGTCGCCATTTCCGATGCCGTTAGCGGCTACCACCGTGAAACGGTGACCGGAGGCGCCGGGGAATTTCGCTTTACGAATATTCCGTTCAACAACTATCACCTTGTCGTGACCGCAAAGGGTTTTTCGTCGTTCGCTCAGGACGTGGATGTCCGCTCGGTGGTTCCTATTTCGGTTGAAGTCAGTTTGAAGGTCGGCGCCGCCAGCGAAAACATCACGGTCGAGGCTACCGCCGGAGACCTGGTGGAGACCGAGTCCACTCCGCACACCGACATCGATCGCGAAATCTTTGACAAGTTGCCGCTGGAAAGTTCCACGTCATCTGTAAGCTCATTGGTGACGCTGGCGTCGCCGGGCGTAGTGGCGGATTCGAACGGGCTATTTCATGGATTGGGAGATCACGCTGAGAACTCTTTCTCGGTGGACGGACAAGCCATCACCGACCAGCAAAGCAAGGTTTTCTCCAACCAAATTCCTGTCGATTCCATACAGTCAATGGAAGTCATCTCCGGCGCGCCACCCGCGGAATATGGAGACAAAACCAGTCTGGTCATCAAGGTCACGACGCGCTCCGGCGTTGGTCAAACGCAACCGACGGGCAGCGTGACGACTTCGTACGGGTCGTTTGGTTCAGTGAACGAAAGCGCGAACGTCGCATTCGGAGGGGCGAAATGGGGGAATTTCATCTCCATAAGCGGGCTGAACACGTCACGTTTCCTCGACACACCCGAATTCCAGGCGTTCCACGACAAAGGAAACGAAGAAAACGGTTTCGACCGCTTCGATATTCAACCGAACAGCGTGGATTCCCTGCACTTTAACTTCGGTTTTACGCGATCGTGGTTCCAGACGCCGAATTCCTACGATGCGCAGTTTCATCCGTGCAATCCGGGAGATACCTGCAATCCCGCAGGCACTTCTTCCGTTAATCCCCTGACTGGGGCGACTCTGGGGCCGGCAGACCAGCGCTCGCAGATCAAGACCTTCAACATTGCGCCGACTTATACGCACCTGTTCGGCACAACGGCAGTATTGACGGTAGGCGGATTTGTGCGCCGAGACCAGTTCAACTACTATCCCAGCGCCAATCTGTTCAATGATTTCAGCACCTCCCTTCAGAGCGCGACCGCCGCGCAGGATCGCAGTCTCACCAACGTCGGAGTTCACGCTGATGTGTCTTATGTGAAGGGCGCCCACAATTTAAAGATCGGAGTTTCGCACCAACATACGTTTCTGACGGAGAACGACAGCATCGGGGTCGTTGACCCGGCGTTCTTCGGTCCGGGTTCCTGCCCCGATCCGACCAATCCGGCTTGCCCATACGATTTGACGCAGGGAGGAAAACTTTTTCAATTTCACGGCCACACGGACATCAAGGAAACGGCGCTATTCATCCAGGATACGATCACGGAAGGCAATTGGTCGTTCAACGTGGGCCTTCGTGGAGATATCTACCGCGGCGTCTCCAGCAGCAGCCAGGCGGAGCCCCGCGTGGGCATCGCCTACAACATCAAACGGACGAATACTGTCCTTCGCGTCTCTTACGCCCGCATCCTCGAAACTCCATTCAATGAAAACCTGGTAGTCGCCAGCACGGGGGACGCGCAAGGGGTCTTTGCCAGCGTACTGGGCGCGCCCGGTCCTATTCCACCCGGCCAGCGCAACGACTTTCATGCGGGGTTTGAACAGGCGTTCGGCAAGCACCTGGTCATTGACGCAGACTATCTGTGGAAGTACACGCATAATGCCTACGATTTCAGCGTGCTCTTCAACACTCCGATCACGTACCCCATTGCGTGGCAAAGATCGAAAATACATGGGCCGTCGGTTCGCGTGAGTTTCCCGAACTATCATGGGCTGTCGGCATTTTTCACCGCCAGCAACGTCGCGGCACGATTCTTCAATCCGCAAGTCGGCGGCCTGGGCACGGACCTAACGACCGTTGGCGCTTTCCGAATTGATCATGACCAGAAATTTCAGGAAACCACGCACATTCAGTACCAGCCGAAAAAGAACTGGCCGTGGATCGCCTTCAATTGGCGCTATGACAACGGCCTTGTTGCCGGAGCGGTGCCATGCTTCAACGACACCAATCCGAACAGCAGTTGCGGCGCGACTTCCTTCCGAATCGCTGGAGTTCCGTATGTGAACCTCAGCGGGCTGTCACCAGACCAGCAGGCCCAGGCTGGCATTACGTGCAACGGAGTGGCGGCGACGCTGACCGCGGGCTTTACGCAATGCGTTGCCTCGCAGTACGGCTCCACGCGAATAAAAATACCGGCGCCCGGGACCGAGGACGACGATCACAATCCGCCGCGAATTGCGCCTCGCAATCTGTTTGACGCCAGTTTGGGAGATGACAACTTGTTCCACAAAGACCGGTACAAGTGGAGCTTGCGATTCACCGTCATCAACCTGACCAACAAAGTCGCCCTCTATAATTTCCTCTCCACGTTCAGCGGAACGCACTTTGTCGCGCCACGAACCTACACGGGCGAGCTGGGTTTCCACTTCTAAACTGCATCGATGCTGCGCTGGCGGTCTGAGCGTGAGGACCGCCAGCGGACAGCACTCGAAAGCGTTCCGGGCCCAATTTATCGGAGGGGGCCGATGAGGCGAACACTTTTCATTGTGATGACGGTGTTTTGTTGTGCCTGCTTTGTCACCGCGCAGGTTCCCAGAAACGAACGGCACGTATTTACGGCCAAAGGGAACGTCCTGAACAGAAAAGGAAATCCGTTCGCGTTTGCATTGGTCTATCTCAAGGATACCCGCTCGCGGATGCTCAGGATCAAGCACGCAGACCGCGATGGCCACTTCCTATTCGCCTGGTTGGACGCGAGACTGGATTATGAGATTTACGCAGAACGAGACGATTTGATTTCAGAGAAGCAACTTATTTCGGGGTCTGGCAAAGCTGCGGAAGTGATCGTTAATCTGACATTGAGTAAAAAATATACCGAAAAGCATTGAGTGGTCACAGGAATCGTTTGTAAATAACTGTGTGGGTTCCCTTGGAGTGTTACCAGATGCCAAGACATTTGGGGTATAAGAGGCGCGACGTGGCGAAGTTGGAGGCCCGGCGAGTATCAGCCGTGGCACGATTGCAGCGCGGTGAATCCACTTCGAAGGTCGCCCGTTCCTTAGGCGTGTGCATCCAATCGGTGCAACGGTGGGCGCGGCTTTACCGCATTCACGGCGAAGTTGGACTTCGCCGAACTCCCAAATCCGGACCCCGTCCCAAGCTTACCCTCGAAAAGCTATCTCGCCTTCCCAAGGTTTTGGCACGAGGACCGGCATCCTTTGGGTTTATCACTCCCATCTGGACATCGGAGCGCATTGCTATTGTGATCTGGCGGCAGTTCCGAGTGCGCTATTCCTGTGACAACGTGAAGCGTCTGCTGCGTAGCTCAGGCTGGAAATGGCACGAACATACATGGCTGCCTCCGAGAGCCCGCAAGAATACCCTTGTGTAATCGCTTCCTGCTCCTGCATCGGGTTGAAAATCTCGGTCTAAATATCGATTGTGAAATGCTTATGTGGAGCAGGGTTTTCGGTTGCGAACCCCCACAGGCAGGTCTTCAGCTGCGGGCTGGCGGATTTGCTAGAATGAAACGTGGAGTAGGCCTTCAACGCAGGTGATGGCGCGAAGATCTTTTGAACCATACTGAGTCTCCGGGGGCCCGTGTCAGACGGCTGGTGTGCATGGCCCGCCCCGATCGCATCGGGGCGGGAAAGCCTAAAGGCCGGCGCAGGGCGCCCACTTTATCACAGGAGGTTCAGGATCTAGCCCCACACGGCGAAGCAGACCGCTCCGCTTTTTATTTGCCACATGGTGCGAAGGGAAAAGTTGCTTCTCTGAAAGCAGACCATGAAACTTTTGTTCATCGGCGATATCGTAGGATCACTGGGACGGCAGATTGTCGCCGACCGGCTGGCGGATATCGTGCAGACGCGGCAGATTGACCTGGTCATCGCCAACGGGGAAAATTCCGCGTCCGGGTTCGGCATTACGCCCAGGCTGGCGGATGAGCTTTTCGAGGCCGGGATCGAAGTATTGACCGGCGGCAATCACATCTGGGACCGCAAGGAAATCCTCGATTACTTTCCGAAGCACCCCAATCTGTTGCGCCCGGCAAATTTCGCGGATATGAATCCTGGGAGCGGTTTATTCGTGGGCACGGCGCGCAATAGCGTTCCTTATGCAGTGCTGAACATTCAGGGGCGGGTATTTATGGCGTCGAATGATTGTCCCTTCAAGGCAGCCGATCATGAGCTTGCCCGCATCCCAGCGGAAGTTCGCGTGATTTTCGTGGATTTTCATGCCGAAGCGACCAGCGAGAAGGCAGCGATGGGGCTGTATTTGGACGGAAGAGTCTCGGCGGTAGTGGGCACGCACACGCATGTTGCCAGCGGGGATGAACGGATATTGCCCGGAGGAACTGCGTTTCAAACCGATGCGGGAATGACGGGCCCCCATAATGGCGTGATTGGAATGGATAAGACGTCCATCCTGCGAAAATTTCTGGATGGACAGCCGGCGCGGTTTGAGGTGGCCACTGGCGACGTTCAGATGAATACGGTCCTGATCGATATCGATAAGGCCACAGGCCGGGCCCGGACGATTGAACGGCTGCGGTTCCGGGCCGATTGATGGAAAATAAAGTCACGATGAGGCGCCTTTTTTCTTTGACAATTATATTGACCGCGGCGATTGTCGCGCTTGCACCGGCCGCGCCTCGCGCCCAGGAACAATACCAGTACGAAAGCGATTTCATTGCGAAGCGGCGCGTTTTCGAATCCGTCGGAGCGGGGTTTCGCGCCATTCATCGCGGGCCGAACGGGAATTACTATATACTAACCGCGCCCGCCCCCGTAGTGCAGATCTACGATCCCTCGGGTAAACGCGTGGCGCAAATTCCCAATGAAAAAGCTTCGACAACAAAAGGCGGCGCGCTGGTGTACGGCGAATCGTTCGACGTGGATGCCGACGGCCGGGTAGCCGTGTGCGATCGCGGCGCAAACGCTGTGAAAATTTATTCGCCCGACGGCTCGCTGTCCGCGACGATTCCCGTTTCGATGCCAACCTCGGTCGTATTCTTACCCGGCGGTGAAGTTGCAGTTGCCAGTCCCAAGACACCTTTCCTGGTAACCGTGTTCGACCTCACCGGAAAGCAAGTGCGTGAATACGGAGTGCGCGAAGAAATTGGCGACAACACAGCCATCAACGATCAGGTGAACTTCGGCCACCTCGCATCTGACGAAACTGGAAACAATTATTTTGCGTTCGATTATTTGCCGGAGCCGACGGCGCGCAAGTACGATCATGTGGGATACCTCACGATGGAGATAGCCCTCAAGACGCTGGAATTTCAGCCCGCCGCGCAGTCCGCTCGACGCGCCATCGCCAACTCCGACCGTGGAATACCCGCGCTGCACCGCATTATTACCGCCATGGGAGTCGACCGGCAGTCACAGGAAGTGTGGCTGGGAATCGGTACGCTGCTGATGCACTTCGATAAGGATGGGCAGCGGCTCGAAAGCTTTCGCACGTTCATGCCCGGCAGCGCGCGATTGGAGGCCTCTACAATCCTGGTGGAACCGGACCGTATCCTGATCGGCGCCGATCCGCAGGGAATTTACGAATTCGCTCGGCCTGCCAAACAGACGCGTTAAATATTACTTTTGTGTTACACACCTTCCGACACGCACTATGACTCATGAAATCGATACACTGCGATGGAACGCCCATTCCATGAGTAAAATGATGACTTTTCCTCGCCGTGTGACCATGAAACCAACTAAGTGGCAATGAATACAAGCAGATAGATGGCTGTGGAAATCTTGTGAGTCTCCTGTGGGAGGTCTAAGATGGCCCTCGCATTTTTCCCTTGCTGCATGAGTCCCCTTCAGCGAGAATCCAGCCTCGTCTTGGGAGCAGAATACGAACGGTGGCATCCCCCCAGCATCACCGTGACGTGAAATATAAAATGAGGGGTTGGGTCACGGGTCATCCTAGCCAGAAACTGAATCAGGCCCCATGAGGGCGTCTGCAATTAATTATTTCCACAGGTGTGGAAATGCTGTGGAAATAATAGCGGTAAGACTTTTGGTCTTTTTGAGGTTTCCGAACAAATGAATTCCTGGGAAAAGATTCTTCAACACATGGAGCGGCGGGTTAACCAGCACAGCTTCTCCACCTGGTTTCAGCCTACGCGCCAGGAAGGCGCCGAGAACGGCAAGTTGGTGGTGCGCGTGCCTTCCCGCGTATTTCGGAAGCGCCTTACGGAAACTTACGGCGAGTTATTGCGGGCAGTCCTGGTGGAGGTCGGTATGAACGACACCCAGCTTGAGTTTCTTTGCACGGATAACGATCCTGCGCCGATGACACCCGGAAATTCCGTCAAGCAAACGCGCCTGGATTTCGATTCGGTCGATCACCAACTCAACCCGCGCTATCAATTTGAAACTTTTGTGGTGGGCGCATCCAATCAGTTCGCACATGCGGCGGCACAGGCTGTAGCCGAGGCGCCCTCTAAGGCGTATAACCCGCTGTTTCTATACGGCGGCGTAGGAATGGGTAAGACGCACCTGATGCAGGCCGTAGGACACCTGATCAAGAAGCGCAACCCGGCGGCCCGGCTGACCTATATCAGCGCCGAGAAATTTACGAATGAAGTGATCAATTCACTGCGCTTCGATCGCATGCTCGGTTTCCGCGAGCGCTTCCGGTCGGTAGATGTGCTGCTGGTGGATGACATTCAGTTCATCGCCGGCAAGGAGCGCACGCAGGAAGAGTTTTTTCATACGTTTAACGCGCTTTACGATCTGCAGCGGCAAATTATTGTCAGCTCCGATTGCCCGCCCAAGGAAATCTCGGCCATTGAGGAACGGCTTCGCTCCCGCTTCGAGTGGGGCCTGATCGCGGACATTCAACCTCCCGACCTGGAAACGAAAATCGCCATCCTCCAGAAAAAAGCGGAATCGGAACGCGTGGTCATTCCCGATGACGTTGCCGAATACATCGCGCGCGCGATCAAGTCCAATGTACGGGAACTCGAAGGCGCTTTGACTCGCCTGGTCGCCTATGCTTCACTCACCGGGTCCATCCTGAATTTGGTCACCGCGCAGCAGGTGTTGCGCAACATCATCGCCACGCAGGAAAAACGAGTTACCATCGATTTGATTCAGAAAAAAGTGGGCGAACAGTTCGGCTTGCGCGAGGCGGACTTGAAAGTGCGCTCCAACACCAAAGCCATCGCGTTCCCCCGCCAGATTGCAATGTACCTGGTGAAGCACCTTACCCAGGCGTCGCTTCCGGAAATCGGCCGCCAGTTCGGCGGAAAGCACCACACGACGGTCCTTCACTCGATCAACAAGATCGATGCGCTGCGGCGCAGCGACAAGGACCTGAACCGCACCATAAATAAGCTGATGGACACTTTCAGCTGACCTGAAGTTTTCAATGCTTCAAGTTTTGCTCCGCCCCGAGAATTTTCGGGGCGTTTTTATTGTGGGCGATGCTTCATTCACCCTGTTTTCTCGCCGCTTTCTCCCTGTCGATATCCTGAGTAAAAATGCATGCGTCTCCTGTGCAATATACGTCGCGCCTGTGGATGATTATTCTCGCCTCGGGGCATGGGGAGCGTTTTTCAGTGACTTGTCCTCAGAATCCTCAGATCGCCGCCCTGCTCGTGCACAACACAAATCCTTTGATACCTTTGCTACGATGTGTTTTCCTCATTTCCACAGCGACGGCTACTACTACTATCTTTATCCATACTCTAAAACAGGGTACAGTAGCCATTCAAAGCCGTACATGTGTACGCGCCTTTCGTCGGAGGAAATCCAGCAATGGAATTCAGCGTAAAGAAGTACGATCTGCTCAACGAATTAAATCTGACGCAAGGCGTCGTAGAGCGAAAAACGACGATACCGATCCTCGGCAATATTTTGTGCGAGGCTGCGGGCAACAAGATTACGCTGACCGCGACCGATCTGGAACTCTCCATCCGCACATCCTGCGAAGCGAAGGTCAAAAAAGAAGGCTCGGGGACCATCCCCGCCAAGAAGCTTCTTGAGCTCGTGCGCCTGCTGCCTGAAGGCGAAATCCGCTTCAAGTTGCTGGAAAACCACTGGGTGCAGATTCTGGCCGACCGCAAGACCTACAAGATGGTGGGAATGGCCAAGGATAATTTCCCGGCGATCCCGGAATTCCCCCATCCGCTGGTGACGATTCCCGCGAAAATTTTATCGTCGCTGATTGCCAAGACTGCCTTTGCGATCTCCAACGAAGAATCGCGGTATACGCTGAACGGCGCGCTGCTCCTGCTGAAGCCGGAAACCATCACCATGGTCGCCACCGATGGACACCGCCTGGCCGTTGCCGAGACCGATCATAAATTTGCCGGGCTCACCCGCGAAGTGCGCCCACTGGTTCCAAAGAAAGCCCTGAATGAAGTCCAGCGCCTCGCCAGTGAAGCCGGAGAAAACGGCCAGATCGAATTCGCCCTGGACGACAGCCACCTATTCTTTCGCGTAGGCGACCGATTGCTGATCTCACGCATGCTCACCGGACAATTTCCGAATTACGAAGCCGTCCTGCCGCGAGAAAATAACAAGCACGTCGTAATCGAGCGCAACGAATTGAACGATGCCGTGAAGCGCGTCGCGCAACTTGCCGACTCGCGCTCCCACGCCGTGAAGCTTTCCGTCGCCAGCGAAGGCATCGAAATTTCGGCGTCCAGCCCGGAATATGGCGAAGCCAAAGAAACACTGGAAAAGGAATACAAGGGCGAGCCGCTCTCCATCGGTTTCAACGCGCAGTACATGCTGGATTTTCTGGCCGCCGCCACCGAAGGTCCGATCAGCCTCGAGTTGAAGGACGAACAATCCGCCGGGCAGATGCGTCCGCTGGCCGAAGAGGCTTACCGCTACCGGTATGTGATTATGCCGATGCGGATTTGAGGCATTTTGGGGGGCAACTTCGCTATGCTCTCACCGTAGGCTTTCACTCCTAGATTCTGGTTTCTGAGAGATCTTCGAATCTTTTGAGCAGGGACATGATTTCCGTCTCAGCGAATGTTTGACAGTCAGAGTAAAGTTTTGTCAGCAGTATTGGAAGGGTCTCTGCGAGGGAGGGGAGAATGCGCTCAAAGTCGAGAAATTCCCGGCGAAAAGAACGAATTTTTTCCCTGCCTTCGGCCAATCGCTCTTTTCGCTCCACCTCATTTACCCACACACTTTTCCAATATTGACACGTAACACAGGACGCCGAGCATCGGGTGCTATCATGAGATAAAAATGATTCCCAGCCGGAATTTGCTAGGCAAAGAATTTTTAGCGAATCGTCTCGGCGCTTTTCATTATTGCATCTTCTACATGCCATCAATACGTTACCCGGAACGTGGAGTCCTGCCCGATAACGATTCATGCCGTCGAGATGTTCAATCACATATACCGTATCCGCGAGATTACAAGAACAATATGGGCACCGATTATTGAAGAGTTTTCGAACAAGCTCCTCATATTCATGACTGTCAACTCTGATTATCCACTTTTGGCTGACCCTACGACTCAATTCATGAAGAAACATGCTTACCAGCTTGTTCGCCACATCCGACTTGGCCCGTCGGGTTGCATTGCGCAATTGAGAAGTGGGATCCTTCACGCCTTTCCATCCTCAAGAAGCCACTTGGCATCAACGCCCAACACATACGCTAGAGCCTTAAGCTCATAGTCGAGAACGTGTCGGTGGTTGTTTTCAATTTTGGCAATCGCCGCGCGGTCGAGTTGAATTCCGAGTCGAGCGAGCTTCCCGGAAAGGGCGTCCTGCGTCAGGACAGGCGCACAATTTTGCCGCGCTTCAGCAACACGCCTGCCTATGATGTTTTTGCCTGCCCGTTTTTTGACCACGTCGAAAGAGTACCTTTTGTCTTGGCCAATAATGTTCTAAACTAGAACATCGAATTTCAGGGAGCTGTGAGAGGAGTAACTATGTTTTTCGAAAGGATGCCGGAATGAAGATAAAGAGGAATGCTCGATTGTCCCAAGTAGGTCCGAAACCCACGCACGAAAAACTGCCTTGGCCCGGGTTGAAGGCAAAAGACCACCTGACCAGGGTTGTAACTCAAGCCGTGAAGGAAACCAAAGAGACAAGAGAACGCAACGAATGGGCAGAAAAGCATATTACATTGGTGCTGGACCACATTTCGCCAGAAGTTGCGACGCGATTGTTTCTCCGCGAGATGTTTGCCCGTCATGACGATTTGCTGTACAAAATTGACGGCATCGAGGATTATTTTCGTATCACATTTAGCGACATTTTTGGTCTTCTGCGGCAGGCTCTTGACCCCCCGATTCCGCCAAAGCACCGGATCGGATTTATTGCCTGATTAGTGTGCACGGACAGAGTCGACCATCCCGTAGCCCCCAATGTAATCACCTGAAACAAAAAGAGTTATATGAGCGCCTCTAGCCTTTCTGCTCTTGAGAAAAATGCTTGTTTAGGGTAGAATATGCGACGTCTTACGATCACAAAATTTCCTCCAGAACGGCACGTCGGCCAGGCTGGTAGCGCCACAGAATCGCTTACTTGAATCAGGGCGGGTAAGCGGGACGCCACGAGCCTGGAGGAAAGAAGTCTTCGCCACGCCCGCTTCCGAGCGATCGGAATCCGGACGGGATGGAGCAAAAAACTCTACGAGTCCAAGCCGGGAACGATGGGTGAGGATCACAGGGTAAGTCGGCGGTTGAACCAAATTTTCCCCTTCAATTCCGCGGGAGCGCGCACAACATGGCTGAAAAAGCAGTTGCAGCAGGCACTGGACCAGAACACCGCTACGACTCTTCATCGATTAAAGTTCTTGCCGGGCTCGAAGCCGTGCGATTGCGTCCTGCGATGTATATCGGTTCGACGGGCGAGATGGGCCTGCATCACCTGGTCTGGGAAGTGGTGGACAACGCGGTTGACGAAGCGCTCGCTGGCTACTGCGATGAGATTAACGTCGAAGTGCACGAGGACAACAGCGTCACTGTAACTGACAACGGCCGCGGAATTCCGGTGGATATGCACGCCACGGAGAAAAAGCCCGCTGCGGAAGTTGTGATGACGGTGCTTCACGCTGGCGGAAAATTCGACAGCGACACGTACAAAGTTTCGGGCGGACTGCACGGCGTGGGCGTTTCCGTAGTCAATGCGCTGGCCGACAAGCTGGAATTGGAAATCTGGCGCGATGGCGAAGTCTGGGAGCAGTCTTACGAAGAGGGCAAGCCGACGACCAAATTAAAGGTCACCGGCAAGACGCGCAAGACCGGCACGAAAATTACGTTTCATCCCGACCCTTCGATCTTCAGCACCCACAAATACAGCTACGAGATTCTAGCGACTCGCCTGCGCGAGCTGGCCTTCCTGAACAAAGGCCTGAAAATTACGCTGACCGATGAACGCAGCGATAAGTCCGCCGAATTCCGATTCACGGGCGGCATCGCCGAATTCGTCAAGCATCTGAACAAAGGCAAGACGGTACTGCACGATTCTCCGGTTTACATGGAAGGCAAGAAAGACACTGTCGAAATCGAAATCGCGCTGCAATACAACGACAGCTACACGGAAAATGTGTTTGCATTCGCGAACACGATCAACACGGTGGATGGCGGCACGCATCTTTCCGGATTCCGTTCGGCGCTCACGCGCACGATCAACACCTTCGCTTCGTCCACTGGAATGCTTAAAGAGCAGAAGGACGAAGTCACGATCACCGGCGACGATGTTCGCGAAGGGCTCGTGGCCGTGGTTTCCGTGAAGTTGCCGCAGCCTCAATTCGAGGGGCAGACAAAAGGAAAACTCAACAGCGACATCAAGGGGCCCGTCGAGCAGCTCATCAACGAGCGTCTGGGCGACTACTTCGACAAGCACACGACCGTGGCGCGCAAAATTGTCGGAAAGTGCATTGACGCTGCCCGCGCGCGTGAAGCGGCACGCAAGGCGCGCGAGCTGACGCGTCGCAAATCCGCAATGGATTCCGGCGGCTTGCCGGGAAAGCTGGCCGATTGCCAGGAGCGCGATCCGGCGCGGTGCGAAATTTTCATCGTCGAGGGAGAGTCCGCAGGCGGCTCGGCCAAGGGCGGGCGCGACCGGAAATATCAGGCCATCCTTCCCCTCAAGGGAAAAATTCTAAACGTCGAGAAAGCGCGTTATGACAAGATGCTGGGCCACGAGGAAATTCGCGCCATCATCACGGCGCTGGGCGCCGGAATCGGTAAGGACGATTTCGACGTCTCAAAACTGCGCTATCACAAGATCATTCTGATGACCGACGCGGACGTGGACGGCAGCCACATTCGCACGCTGCTGCTCACTTTCTTCTTCCGCCATATGACCGAGCTGATCAAGCGCGAGCACATCTATATCGCGCAGCCGCCGCTTTATCGCGTGAAGCGCGGCAAGTCCGACCGCTATATTCGCGACGAGGACGAATTCAACCACGAGCTGATGTCCCGCGCGACCGAAGACCACGCCGTAAAACCGAAGGAAGGCGATTTGCTCAAGGGCGCGTCCCTTACGAAATTCCTGTTGAACGTGCAGGCCTACGATATGGCCGCAGCCAAGATGGCGCGAAAGCTGCGCGAGCCGCGACTGGTGGATTTGCTGGCGGCCGGCGATTTCGAAAAGAAATCGGATTTTGAGGACAAGAAGGCGCTCGAGAAATTGTCCAGGGCCATCGATAAAGCAAAGCTCGACCTCGACGGAAAGATTGTCTATGACGAAGAACACAGCCTGTACGATCTGGTGATTCCCGGCACGACAGCGCGGCCCGGCGACAAAAAAATCAACTGGGCGTTTGCGTCCACGCCGGAATTCAAGCGACTGCGCGCATCCGCCAAGCTGGTCGGCGAAGTGGACAACCCGCCGTTTACCGTCACGCGCAACGGCGACAAGATCGTCAAGGAAACCGCGTCGGACGTGCTCGCCTACATCCTGGAAGACACGAAAAAGGATTTCACGATCACAAGGTTTAAGGGCTTGGGCGAAATGAATCCCGAGCAACTGTGGGAAACCACGATGAACGCGGAAACGCGCACGCTGCTAAAAGTGCGCCTGGACGATGCCGCAGCCGCCGAGGAAATTTTCTCGACGCTGATGGGTGAGAACGTAGAGAGCCGCCGGAAATTCATCGAGGAAAATGCACTGGAAGTCGTTAATTTGGATATCTAACACACGGATGATTTTTCAGATTTCCTGGACGACGTTACCTGGACTGCGCGGATTATCCTGTTCCGAATTTCGCGCCACGCCAACCTCTGCGCCGGATAGCGAGCGCGGTGTCGCGATCGAATGTGCGAGCGATAGTGAACGGGATTCGCTGATCGCTGAACTGGAAGCGCATTTTGGACCGCAGAGATTTCTGAATACGGCGGCGGCTTTCGATGGGGTGAAAGATTACATCGCACAAAAAGCGATTCGCCGGTAGCTGCTGGATCTGCAAAATTCGATATTGAACATGTAGGGGCACGGCAGTGCCGTGCCCCTACTGAGGGCGGATAAATGGCGGACGAACCTAAACAGGCACAGATGATTCCGGTCGAAATTGAGGCCGAGATGAAGAAGTCTTACCTCGATTATGCGATGAGCGTGATCGTGGCGCGCGCGATTCCCGACGTGCGCGACGGGCTCAAGCCCGTGCAACGGCGCATCCTGGTGGCGATGAACGATCTGGGCCTGGCGTCCAATCGTGGCTACCGCAAGTGCGCGAAGATCTGCGGCGACACTTCCGGAAATTATCACCCGCACGGCGAAGCTGTCATTTACCCCACACTGGTGCGCCTGGCGCAATCGTTCAACATGCGCTACCCGCTGATCGACGGGCAAGGTAACTACGGCTCGGTGGACGGCGATCCCCCCGCGGCGATGCGGTACACCGAAGCACGCTTGGCAAAAATCAGCGAAGAAATTCTTGCCGATCTTGAAAAAGAAACTGTCGATTTCATTCCAAACTTCGATCAGACGCGCGAAGAACCGGTCGTGCTGCCGTCAAGGATCCCCAACCTGCTGGTCAATGGCGCGAGCGGTATCGCCGTCGGCATGGCCACGAACATTCCCCCCCATAACCTCGGCGAGATTATCGACGCAACGGTACTGTTGATCGAGAAGCCGGATACGTCGCTCAAGGAAATTATAAAGATCGTTCCGGGGCCAGATTTCCCGACCGCCGGATATATCTCCGGCAGGGAGGGCATTCTAAACGCCTATACGAAAGGGCGCGGCAGCTTCATCATGCGCGCCAAGGCAGCGATCGAAAGCGGCGCCAAGGACCGCGAGAGCATCGTCATCACCGAAATTCCGTACCAGGTGAACAAGTCGCGCCTGATCGAGCGCATCGCTGAGCTGGTGCAGGACAAGAAAATTGAAGGCATCTCCGACGTGCGCGACGAATCCGACCGCGATGGCATGCGCATCGTGATCGAAGTGAAGCGCGGCGAAGAACCGAAAATCATACTGAATCACCTATTCAAGCTGACGCAGATGCAGGAATCGTTCGGCATGATTCTGCTGGCCATCGTGAACGGCCAGCCGCGCGAACTGGGCCTGATCCCTCTGCTGAAGCTGTTCATCGAACACCGCATTGAAGTTGTGCGCCGGCGCACCCAGTTTGAATTGCGCAAAGCCGAAGCGCGCGAGCACATCCTGCTCGGATATCACATCGCGCTCGATCACGTCGATCAAGTGATCCGAATTATTCGCGGTTCCTCGAGCCGCGCGAATGCCCGGGAGAATTTGCACGACTTTTTTGACAATAAGGAAGTCAGGATAACGGGCGCCGGCGGGAAAGCGGAAACCATCAAGGGCGTCAGGCTCGACCGGAAAAAGTACGGACTTCTCGAAGATACAGTAAGGGCAGCCGGCGCCGCAGGGGAAACAGGCGCGGGACTGAGCTTCGTTCAAATCGATGCCATCCTGGAATTGCAATTGCACAGGCTGACGCGGCTGTCGGTAGACGAAATCCTGAAGGAACTGGCTGAAATTCGCGAACTGATCGCCGAGTTGAAATCCATTCTGGCCAGCGACAAGAAACTGAAGGCCGTAATCATCAAGGAACTGCGCGAGGTGCAGAAGGAGTTTGCCGACCCGCGCCGCACCGAGATTGTCGAGAGCGTCGAGGAAATCAAGCTCGAAGACCTGATCGCTAATGTGGAAATGGCGATCACCGTCAGCCACGCGGGCTATATCAAGCGCACGCCGGTGGACGTGTACCGCCACCAGTCGCGCGGCGGCAAGGGCCGCATCGGAGCGAAGACGCGCGACGAGGATTTTGTCGAATATCTATTCGTCGCCTCGGCGCACAGCTACATCCTGCTATTCAGTTCGAAGGGACGCGTGTACTGGCTCAAGGTGTATGAGGTTCCCGAAGCCGCGGCAGCCACGCGCGGTAAAGCGATTTCCAGCCTGGTGAAATTCCAGGAAGACGAGCATCTGACTGCCGTTGTCGCAGCGACAAACCTCGAGCAGGAAGGCACATTCATCTTCCTCGCCACTAAAAACGGCACGGTGAAGAAGACCGCGCTGAACGAATTTTCGAATCCTCGTTCGACCGGAATCATCGCCATCAACCTCGATCAGGGCGATGAACTGATCGGAGCGCACCTCACCGACGGCAAGCAGATGATTTTCCTCGCCAGCCACGATGGCCAGGCAAACCTGTTCCGCGAGACCGAAGTGCGCTCGATGGGACGCAACGCCGGCGGCGTGAACGGCATGGACCTCGCCAAGGGCGATTATCTGGTGGGCATGGAGCCGGTGCAGCCGGACTTCGAAATCATCAAGAAGGAAGCGAAGGTGGAGACGCAAAATCTCGACGAAATCGAGAACGAGGCCATCAAGGAATCGCTGACATCGCTGATGCTGACGGTCTCCGAGAAAGGCTTTGGCAAGCGCACTCCGCTGGCCGAATACCGCATTACCTCACGCGGCGGCAAGGGTGTCATCAATCTAAAATCCACCGACCGTAACGGACCGGTGGTTGCAGCCTTGCAAGTGACGGAAGAATCCGACGTGATGATCATCACCGAATACGGCAAGGTGATTCGCGTCCACGCCAACGAAATCCGCGAAGCGGGCCGCTCAACGCAGGGCGTGCGCCTGCTGCGCCTCGAAGAAGGCGACAAGATCGCTGCGGCCGCATCGATTCAGGAAGACGAGGATGTGTCGGAGGAAAAGAAGTAGCGAATGGGCAGCTCTTACTGATCTTTAGGGCGCAATTCGATAACGAATGAATGATCCCCGAATTTTTCTATCGGGCGAGATAATATCCAGGCCTGGTTCTGACCTTCGTTCCTATGCGGTCCACAGTGATTTTAATCTTGTGATAGCCTGCCGCCTCGGTGTTGGCCGGACGGTAGCTTAGCGTGTACTGGGCATTTAACTCCCCGCCGATTTCATCGACTGCCTTATCGATCGTGCGATCGCGTGTCGCGGATTCGTAGTGGCCTCCCGTTGCTGTAGCAGCCAATTCCAACGATTTCTCCTTCACTACGGCCTTCGCGTGCTGTACGGTCCATTCCGCCAGCGGTGTTAGATCGATGTTCCCGGTGCGCTGCTGCTGTTCCATGGTCGGCGTCTGCGCGGTGCCCGGTACCGGAGGCATTCCGAACGTGCCGGGGGGTGTAGACTGCGGTCTTTGCTGTGTGGAGTCTGACCGCGCTACCGCTGACAACGTGGAAAGCCCGATCGAATAGATGACCACGTTCGAAGCCTGAGCTTCGCGCAACACTTCGCCGAGCCTGTCCTCGCTGCCGGTGTCCATCGATTCGCCGACGGCGATAATCACGCGTCGCCGCGATACAGGTCGGTCGCGCAGCAGTCCCACAGCTTCGGAAAGCGCATTGTAGAGGCGCGCCCCGCTGGCCTCCAGTGCAAGAGTCTCTATTTTCTTTTGAATTGCGTCGCGGTCGCCGGTGAAGGGCAGAAGTTTGTCAACGGTGTCGCTGTAACCCAGAACTGCGGCTTCGCCCGAAGGGCCGACGACCGTCTGCGTAAATACGATTGACGACTTCTGAACGATGGGCAGCAATGGCGCGATGCGCGAACTGGTCTCAAATACAAGGACTGCGGAGATAGGCTCCCCGCCGAGATCGAACGTCTCAATGGTCTGCGGCACGCCATTGTCAAGAACCTGGAAGTCCTCTTTGTTGAGGTCCAGGACGATCTCGCCCTTGGCGTTGGTAACTGTCACAGGGGCATTCACCATGGCGACGCGGACTCGGATGGCGCTGTCGGGCGCCTTCTGGACGGTTGCACCGGGTTTGGGCGTCATCGGGCCTTGCGTTCCCTGAGCCCGCGAGACCACGGCGGAGAGCAGCATCCAGATGGTGAGAAGGACAAAGGTGCGTGTCGAGCATTGTCTCCATGTCATACACATAGTCTACTCCTTTTAGAGGCATGTTTGACGCCTCGCGTTGTCCATGCACGGGGGTGGCTGCAAAGACGGCACATGCAAGAGCACTGCTGCTGGTATTTGTATCTTGTGGTTGCGTAGAATGAAAAACCAAATCGTTTCCAGTGTTCCAGTGGACGCCACGTAAGGAGAAAAAGTATTCATCATGAACCAGAGGACGCAGCAGAATTCTTGCGGGGAGATTTCATGAGCCGTCGGCCTCGACCCAGGAAAAAAAACCCTCCGCATAGCTTGAAACCGCGTCGGGAGCCAAGCCGGGAGATTGATCCGCCTTATCGCGATGCGGTGTTCATGGAGAGCCTGCCCGCGCGCCCGGTTCGCATCATTACCGAATACATCGATCCGCTGGAGCGCCTGCGTCGTGAGAAGGTCGGCGACACGATCGTGATGTTTGGATCGGCGCGCATTCCTTCGCGCGAGAAGGCCATCGCAAATCTGGAAAGATTGCGGAAGAAAGCAAACTCCGGCACGGCTGATTATCGGGACGCGATGCGCGATGCAAAGGCAGCGCTTGAGATGTCCCGCTACTATGAAGAAGCCCGCGAATTATCGCGACGCATCACCACCTGGGCGATGACACTCGGCGACAATCCGCGGCGGTTCGTCATTTGCTCAGGAGGGGGCCCTGGAATCATGGAGGCCGCAAACATTGGCGCCGCGGAGGCCGGTGGAAAATCGATCGGCCTGAGCATTCAATTGCCGCACGAGCAACGCCCGAACGATTACATCAGTCCGGAACTGAGCTTCATGTTCCATTATTTTTTCATGCGCAAACTGTGGTTCGCGCAACTGGCCAAGGCGCTGATTGTTTTTCCGGGCGGCTTTGGCACGATGGATGAACTTTGGGAAATGCTGACGCTCTTGCAGACCGGCAAATTGCAACGGCGCAACATGATTATAATTTACGGCCGCAAGTATTGGGACCGCGTGCTCGACTGGAAGCACATGCTGCGCTGCGGCACAATCAACCGCAACGACTACAAACTTCTGGAATTCGCGGATACCGTGGATCAGGCATTCGAACGCCTGCGCGAAGGTCTCGAGAAGCACGACATCGAGCCGGACACGCTGCTGCGGTAAATAGCCATAGAAATGAACCAAAAAGGCCAGTCCGATTGCCGGACTGGCCTTTTCTTGGAGTAAACGGTGCCGAATTAATTGTTGGATGCAACCAGGACGTCGGCAAAGACCGCTTCGAATCGCCGTTTCTCGTCCTGATCGTGGAGCATTACGACGGGAGCGATCCGCAGGGAATGCCGGCACGAACGGCATGCCGCCATTTCACCCTGCAAATCCTGCAAAAACCCGTCGGTAAAGTGATACTGATCGTGTGTCCGCCGCGCTGCTTTCATTCCCGGTTTCCCGCAATAAGGACAGTTGTACTCCACATTATCTTCCTGCGGATCCCGGTTCAATGCAGCTCGGCCCGTATAACGAACCCCGACAGCTTCTTTCGAATGAAGACTCATGATAATTACCTCTTCTTCTGGCAGGCCGCCGGCACCCAGCAATATACCCGTCCAGACATTTATCTGATGCTCGAAGAAGTCAAAACGGTGCACCGTCCTCTTGACAGTGTAACGCGCCTATTTGCAGCCGTTTAGAGGCTTCAATCGCCTCGAATCACATTTCTCACTTCCAATCAGATTAGACGCGGGAACTTTGGTTTCGTCCCGGTGTCCAACTGATTGAGGGCCCTCTTCTTACAATCCGCGAAAGCGGAAATCCAGCTTCAGCCGTTATGCGGCAAGAGAGAGGTGTGTCCATGGAGGATCGAAAAGCTCGTGCAAATGCGGAGTTTGTAGCGGAAACAGGGCTCGGTCGATGTTTGGTCGATGGCGATTCCGCCGCGAAGGAAAGTAACCGGCGACGGCGGCGAGGTGCGCTGGGAATATCGTTGGCCATCGAATCCGTGGTTCTCGCCCTGCTCATTGGGGCGCCCCTGATTTCCACGGTCGCTCAACCTCACCTTGGCCGTATCTTCCTGCCCATGCCAATCATCGCAAGGCAGCGACCGGGGCATAGCCCACGACGTGATACTGTGTTTCACCCGGACCGCCACGCAACGATATTTTCAGGAATTAGCTTTCCTGTCCCGATACATATCGAAGATAATCGCAAAGGTGAGCAATCGCGCGACGAATTAACCCCGGATTTCCCTCTGGATTCAAACCCGCCAGGCACCATTGAAATCGAAAATTCTGGTCCGGCACGTTTACCGGTTGAACCCCCCTCTATTGAGTCACGTAAATCGAACGATAAGAAGGTCGAAAAAGTAAGCGCAGGAGTGGAGCAGACCCAACTGGTGTCGCGCATTGAGCCTCGCTATCCGTTTCTTGCAGTGCAAACCGGAACGCAGGGTACGGTGGTGCTTCACGCAATCATCAACAGTGAAGGGCGTATCGAGGCGCTCGAAATTGTGAGCGGCCACCCATTGCTGGTGCAGGCCGCAGTGGATGCAGTGCGGCAATGGCGGTATCGTCCAACGTTTCTGAATGGCGAACCAGTGGAAGTCGAAACTTCCATTACCGTGACTTTCCGGTTGAGCAATTAGTTTTGAGTGTGGGACACAAGCACAAGAATTAAAGGAGGGGTTCACCCGAATAGCGCGCAATCGTCTCCCGCGCGGCGTCACGCACGCGGACGATTTCCTGCCAGTCCGAGGCGTCCGACTTCGCGAGGATTGGCGGACAGATGGTGACCGTAACGCGGGCCGGGCGCGGCAGCCAAGTGCCATCGCGAAGCACGCGGCGAACTCCATTCAGCGCAATGGGCACGATTGGGCGATGGGCCGCGATGGCGGCCTTAAATGCGCCGAGGTGGAACGCTCGCACCCCCGCCTGCGCCGTGAATGTGCCTTCGGGAAAGACGAATACGGATTCGCCTAGCTGCAATGCCTGCTCGATTTGGTTGGCTTGCTGCAAACGCGCGCGCGAGTCCTCGCGGCGAAACGCAAAATGGCCGAGCTTGCGAAGGAACGTGCCGATCAGCGGCATGGAGTGGATTTCACTCTTGGCGACGAAATGAAAGTCCGTCCCGAGGATGGCCATCAGAACGAGTACGTCCGCATAGCTGGTGTGATTGGAGACGAACATTCGAGGCGTGTGTTCTTGTAAACGTTCGCGACCCTCCACACGCACACGCCACCCCGCCAGCAGGAGGTACGTTCTTAGCATCGCCGTCGTTATACCCGCTGCGACCTTACGCGATGGAGCAATCAGCACCAGCAGCCACGCGGGGAGAAGCAGCACGCCAAGCACTAAGACGGCGTAGCAGCCGTATGCTATCTCCAGCGCCCGACGCATCGCCGCGCGAATTCGCCCGGTACTGGACGCCACTGCAAGACGCGCGATCTGCAGCCAAGCCGGCGGTGATTTCGCGCCCAGTTCGCCGGAGAGAAACCGTTTCTTGGTGGCATCCCGCTGAAGTTTTCCGCTCGATGTTTTTGGAATCGCGTTTGGCCGAACGACCTGGACGACATCGGGGGGCAGTCCCATCGAGCTGGAAACCTGCGCGGTTACGGCCTGGACGATCCGCCCCTTAGCTGCGGGATCGCGCTCGCGAGTTTCCACGACCACGACAAGACGCTCGGTACCCGTCATAGGATCGGCTGCGCCGAACGCGACCACGCAACCTTTGCGCACGCCCGACACCTGCGCCACCACGTCTTCGATTTCGTGCGGGTAGAGGTTCCGCCCCGCGTGGATGATGATGTCTTTCACGCGTCCGGTAATGTAAAACTCACCCTCGGCCCGGTACGCGCGGTCGCCGGAGTTGATCCATCCCTCGGCCGCGCCCGCAGGAAACAGTGCTGCCGTCGCGGACTCGTTCCGGTAATAGCCGTGCGTCGCGGACGGGCCGCGAAACCAGAGTTGGCCCTCTTCCCGCTCGCCTGCGTCTTCTCCCCGGTCGTTCACGATGCGCACATCGTGGCGCGGAATCGCGTTGCCCACGGATACGAATGAGATCACATCGGTATCTTCACCAGTCGATTCGCCTAACGACGGAACCGCGCGGCCTTCGCGTTCGAACGTGGCGCGCTCGACGCGGTCCACTCGCGGACCGCGCCCCGGAGGCGGAATCGCCAAGGCGACCGAAGACTCGGCCAGGCCATAGACCGGCAACAATGTTTCACGCCGAAAGCCGTTGCGCGCAAAGCGGTTCGCAAAACGATCGAGGGTTGCGGGTAGAACGGGCTCGGCGCCATTCAGCGCCGCCCGCCACGAACTAAGATCGAGTCCTTCCAGATCGGCATCGGAAACTTTTGTGGCAGCCAGCTCGTAGGCAAAATTCGGCGCAGCGCCTATCGTGCCACGATAGCGGTCAAAAGCACGAAGCCAGCGCGCAGGCCGCGCCAGAAACGCGAGCGGCGAGAGGATAACGACCGGCATACCGAAGTAGAGCGGCATCAGCCACGCCCCGATCAGGCCCATGTCATGGTAAAGCGGCAGCCAACTGACTCCCACATCGTCCGATCGAACGGCCAGCGCGTCGCCGATCGCGCGGACATTCGCCAGCAGATTCGCGTGGGATAGCATGACGCCCTTGGGATTGCCCGTCGAGCCCGACGTGTATTGCAGCAGCGCCAGATCGTCGCCGCGCGAATGCAACTGAGCGCCGAGCGGCGCAGCGGCGCGGGATTCGATCAACGCGGTGGCCGTCGCAACTCCCTCCAGCGAAGCCACGCGCGGCTTAAGCAGCTTGGCGACATGCTCGGCTTCCCGGAAAGTGACCAGCAAACGCGCGCCCGCGTTGGCCAGGATCGCCGATTGGCGTTCCGCGTACTCTGCAATGCGGTCAGCGCGAAACGGAGGATAGATTGGAGTGGGTGTCGCCCCGGCAAGCAGGATGCCTGCAAAGACGAGGAAGAAATCGCGCGAGGTAGGCAGCATGATAGCCACGTTGTCACCGCGGCCGATTCCACGCTCCGCCAGCTCAGCCGCCACGCGCTCGGCCCCGGCAAGAAGCTCGCCGAACGTCAGCGCGGGACTTTCGCCTTCATCCTCGAAAAAAATCAGGTGCGTTTTCGCGGCATCTGCGCGCCCGCGATGGCGCAGCACGTCTTGAAATGTTTCCGCACCGGGCAGTCCCTCTGCAATGCCTTCGGGAGAAATTTTCGCAGGATGAATTGTGAGATCCCGACGCAGATTGGGAACGGCGGTCGCCGGATTCGCGGCGCCCAGCGCGACAATCAGGTCCTGAACGGTATCTGCCTCGGCGAGTACCCTGTCGTCCAGTCGCGTTCCGAAGGCTTTCTCCAGCCGCAGCAGCAATTCGACGCGCTCCAGGCTGCCCAGGCCCAGCTCGCGCTCCAAATGCGCTGACGGAGACACCGACGCGAGCGCCGGTTGGTGTCCCAGTTCAGCGAGCAACTCGCGCACCACATCGAGCAGACGATCCACGTCCGCAACCGCGTCAAATTGCCGTGCCGGAGACGCCATGAGTGGTTCCCCAGTTGCCGAGAGCAGATTGGAAGGGCTTAGCTGAGCGTAGGCTAACACGCGTGGATTGGGCGTTCAATAGTCCGGGCGCATCGCGTGCCTAGTTTCATGATCATTCCCCATCCTGCTAGACTGTCGCGGGAATAAAACGACCTGCCACAAGGCCGAACAAAGGAGACCATTCATGGGAATTGTGAATCCGCTAACCAAGGAACAAGCCTCGCCGCAAGCACAGGAGATTTTCGAAAAGCTCGCTGCGCGCTCCGGGAAAGTGCCGAACATTTTTGCGGCCATGGCGCACCGCCCCGACGTGCTGCAAACATTTCTGCCGCTCTTCAAGGCCATCGTGAATCAGGGTACCGTCGAGGCGAAATACAAGGAACTGGCATACCTGCGCGCGTCGATGGTCAACGGCTGCGAATACTGCACGCGCGCGCACATTGCCTCTTCCAAGTGCGCCGGCGTCACCGAGGAGCAGGTCGCCGCGCTGCCGTTCTACCAGCGCAGCCCGCTATTTGATGACAAGGAAAAGGCCACGATCCTATACGCCGACCGCGTCACCCGCGGGGCCGCCGGAATTCGCACGCCGGAGCTAGGGGAATTGAACAAATTTTACGACGAAGGCCAAATAGTCGAGTTGACCCTGGTGATCTGCGTGGCGAATTTCACCAACCGGTTCAACGACGCGCTGGAGAATATTCCGGATTTGGGGGTGTGATCGCACAGTACGACAGTACCGCTACAAATGTGCCTCTAGTTCCATAGACGCGGGCAGGGCTGGATTGCAGAATGGTCGCGTGGTTGAAGTTATCAGGGACCCTGCATAGGTCCGGGTAACTTCGGCAACAGACTTCCTCCGAGTAAGGCCCAAGCCCCGGGCGGCCGGTTCCCCGACCGGCCGCTCTCCCTTTTTGTGGGGTGCCTGGGAACACCAAGGTCCCGATTGGCGGTTTGCGCCCCGGCACTGACGCCAATCGGGAGATTGGCGTTCCCAGGGCTCAATTCCAGGTTCCACAAGTTGCTTACCAACCCAGGATCATTTACGACTGAGATTCGCTACGAATCATTACGGGGAGAAAAATCCTGCGGGGACGGCTCGCCCCGTTGGGTATGCGGGACGGGACGAGCGGCCCAAGGAGCTCTGCTGCGGCAGTTACCGAGGACGGCCAGGCGGTCGACCGATCGGACGGTAGGTGCCGAGCGAGCGAGGACGCATCCGCAGGCGCGGCGCCAGCGGCGGTGGTACGTTATGAAGTGGCGAATGGCAGTTGCTGCACAGTTCGCTTTCGGAGACGCTGACACGTAGCCAGTGGCCGCGGGCCTGGCATTCGGGATTGATGCACTGCACAGTCCAACCCGGCAAATACTGCACGTTTTTCCTCTCTTTATTCCGGCGGGCTCCAAGTAGAGCCCGCACTTGTGAAAACAGTTGGAATCTTTTTCCATCCGGCCCCTGAGCCGGAAATGAATCGCAAACTTGCGGGGATTCTGCGGCGAGTCGCTTGTGGTGTCAAGAGGAAAGATACAATATCTAGTGGTCGGGTTGCGAAAGGCACAGGTGCAACCTGCACCATGAGCCGAAACGGTGGCGTCCTTCCGGTTTTTTCACTGCAATTCGATCCTCAGTGATGTAGGCGATGGCTCTTTACAATGCGCTCGGGTTTCCGCAGAATTTTTTTTCGGACGCGCGCGACTGTTTCTTGTTGAAAGGGAGGACAATTATCGGATGAGGGCCAGGGGTTGGTACTTTCTGCTTACGCTTCTCGGCACGGTCGGCGCGAGCCCGCTGCAAGCGCAACAACTGCGGGCCGAACCGCTGCCGTCGGCCGACCTGACGAAGATATCGGCTGAGCTCCCCGCCGCGCCCCAGGCGCCTACGACGCAGACCACCCACCGTTTCTGGGACCGCGAGAATGATCTGCTATTTGCCGCCGTGGGGGCCGGACGCGCGCTGGATTACTCGTCGACGCTGAACCTGCGGCGGCGCGGTGTGGACGAGATCTTCCTGACCAATTCGATTGTGGATAACCATCCGCTGTTTGGCGGAATTGAAGCGTCCGCAACGGCGGCTTCCATCGGCGTCTCTTACCTGTTTCATCGCACCGGGCATCACCGGCTCGAGCGGTGGACTTCCATCGTTCATTTCAGCGCGGCGACGGTTGGCGCGGCGCGCAACTACGCGCTGAAGACGCGGCACCCGGCTTAAATCCAGGGCAGACGGAAGCCGGAGACGCAACTCTTGCGCACATGCGGCCTGTTGCATCATACTCCGCGCGCTGCCATCAGGGGCTGGCTCGCCCTCACTTAGGGGAATTCGATTGAACCGTCGAAAGATTCGCATCGCGCTGTGTTTTTCTTTATTCGTATTTGCGGGCGCTGCGCTGTTGGGCGCCCCTGCCGCAGGTTTCGCACAGCAAATATCGCAGGCATCCCCTCCGCCGTCGAATCAAACTGGGCAAGTCCAGGGGTACTCGCTTTCTCCCGCACAGGAGGCGCAGGCGATCGCCTACGCCAGCGCGCGGCACGAGCTTTATTTTCTGGACACTGCCTACGGCGTGCTCCTGTTGGTTCTGCTGCTGCAGTTGCGTGTTGCTTCGAAATTTCGCGACTTAGCGGCGCGTGCCGGCGGCAACAGCTTCGTCCAAGCCATCGTTTTCGTTCCTCTGATTCTGCTTACCATCGACGTTCTGAGCCTGCCGACTGCGATCTGGGGGCACCGGCTGGCTTTGAAGCATCAGCAATCGATTCAGAGCTGGGGATCGTGGCTGGTGGATTGGGCCAAAGGCGAGGGCGTGACGGCAGTGATTGGCATCCTGGTGGTTTGGATTCTGTACGCCGTCATTCGCAAAAGCCCGCGCAGTTGGTGGTTCTATTTTTGGGTGGTCGCAGTGCCGTTGATTATTCTGGCGGCCGTGGCGGAGCCGCTGATCGTCGAGCCGATCTTTTTCAAATTCACGCCGCTGGCGAATTCACAGCCGCATCTTACCGAGCGCATCGAACTTGTAATTCATCGCGCAGGCCTGCAGATTCCGCAGGACTGCATCTTTGAGATGAACGCCAGCTCAAAATTGAAATCGGTAAACGCCTACGCCACCGGGCTGGGCGCGACCAAACGCGTGGTGGTGTGGGACACGTCTATTCAGCGCATGACGGAAGACGAAATACTTTTTGTCTTCGGCCATGAAATGGGCCACTACGTTTTGGGACACGTTCGCAACGGCATCCTTTTTTCATGTGCAGTGCTGCTGGCCTTCCTCTTTCTTGCGTATCGCATTTTGCGTTGGATGCTTGCGCGGTGGGGCGAAAGCTGGTCGATTCGCGGCGTGGACGATCTTGCCTCGCTGCCCGCACTGATTCTGCTGGTCACCGTGTTCGGTTTCCTGTTCACGCCGATTTCGAATGTTTATAGCCGCCACCTGGAGCATCAAGCCGATCAGTATGGGCTCGAAGTGATTCATGGTTTGGTGCCCGATGCGCCGGTAGTGGCGGCGCACGCCTTCCAGGTTTTGGGCGAGGTGGATCTGGAAGAGCCGAATCCCTCTGCCGCTGTCAAATTTTGGTTCTACGATCATCCGCCGCTGGACGAGCGCATGCGCTTCGCTCAAACCTACGATCCGTGGGCACAGGGCCGCGCGCCTGAATTTGTGAAAACGAACTGAATAAACCGGACGAAATTACGCCGGAACTAAAAGGAGAAACGCGTTGAGAAACCGAATCAGACAGACCGTGATGTTGCTGTTCGCGCTGGTTGTGTTCGTGGGCATTCCAGCATTCGCACAGGAGGCCGTTGGCACAATGGCGGTGGCGACCGAAGCTGCTCCTGCTACACCTGCTGCCAAGCCCACATCCTGGGGTGTCCCTGAAGGCCGGATGTTCTTCCCTCACGACTGGGTGCGCGGATACGTGGGTTTCGAGTTTGCGCCGCCGCACAATGAGCCTGATCTGGGCCGCTGCAATCCGACGTCAACGGTAATCATCGCCGCTGGCGGAGCCGCCTCTACATGCAATGCCTACGCACGCTATCTGTGGAGTGGATACCTGGAAATTCAACCGTTCGGGAAGACCTTCGCGCGCCACGTCTTCGTTTTCTTCACGCCTACCTTTTCGTTTGGGAATAATGTCCCGCAATTCAAGTACTCGGCGTCGATGGCGCCCATCGCGTTTGAGCGCGCCGTCGGAGTCGGCATCGAGTTGCCCAAGAATTTCGAGTTCCGCGTCACCCAGCATCAGGTGGACTGGCTCGGGCGCTACAACCACAACGTAGGTCTTGCCGATCTCAGCACCGCGGGGCCTTATGGCCTGTACACTACGATTGGAGCGCGCTATTACTTCGGGGGATATGGCCGTTCGCGCGAGGGGCGGTAGTACGGCGAACCCCCGGGAACTATGGCACATATCGAAACATCCATTCAAGTCGCGGCCCCGGCTGAAATTGTGTTTGCGTTCTTTGTCCCACAACGCATGCCCTACTGGTATGGCGCGGAGATGGAGGCATGCCTGGAAGTGCAGGGTGGAGCTTCGGACTTTGCCGTCTCGCAAAAAGTGCGCGTGACCGGGCATTTGGGAAAACGCGAGGTTTCGCACACGGCTGTCGTGACTGCATTGCAGCAAGCGCGCCTGTTTGAATGGCGTTTTGAAGACCGCTATGGCGTGAAGGGCAAAGAGCGGTGGGAACTGGAGCGAGTGGGAGCACCCACAACCGGTGCGCCAAAGACCGTCGTTCGAATGCGCAGCGATTACACGATGCCCGGCCTTCTCGGCAAGGCGATGGATTGGCTGGTGACGCGCCACGCGGTGGCGCGGCGCAATCAGGATTACCTGTTGCGCTTGAAACGGCTGGCGGAACATGGTGAACCGGAGTGACCGTGGATCCTGAGTTGGGCCACTCAATAACTTCATCCAGGAAATCTCTGCTGACACCGCCTGCAGGCGCGCTCAATGGCGTCGGACCTGTTTTCTGGAACGAGAGCGAACTGCGGGCCGGATGGCGGCTTGCGATTTATTTCGTTTGTTTTGGGGTGTCTGCTACTGCTGGAATTTATGCAGCTGTTTTGCTGCACGTTCCACAGGTATCCCGTGCCGATCCCACTGCAGGTGGGTTGTTCGCACAGGAAGCCATCCTGCTGTTCGCCGCGTTCGCTGCCGCCGCCATACTGGGTTTCCTCGAAGGCCGCCGCTTCGGGGCATACGGCCTGCCGGGCGCTGAGGCTTTCGGGGCGCGTTTCTGGCAGGGCGCTGTCTGGGGACTAGCGATGATCGCGGGGATGATCCTGTTGATCCGATCGCTTGGGGGATTTTCCTTCGGCGAACTGGCTCTTCATGGCTCGAGGCTTTGGAGCTACGCAGCGGTTTGGGGTTTGGTGTTTCTGTGCGTGGGATTCCTGGAAGAGTTCCTGTTTCGCGGCTACACGCAATTCACGCTGGCTTCAGGAATCGAGTTCTGGCCCGCGGCCACAATGTTATCGGCGGTGTTTGGCGCGTTTCATCTCGGCAATAGTGGTGAAGATAAAGTGGGTGCATTGAGCGTATTTGCGATCGGAATGTTTTTTTGCCTCACGCTGCGGCGGACTGGCAATTTGTGGTTCGCGGTTGGACTGCATGCTTCCTTCGATTGGGGCGAGACGTTTTTATTTTCGGTGCCGAATAGCGGGATTGTGGTGTCCGGGCATTTGCTGAATTCGTCGTTTCACGGGCCAGTCTGGCTCACCGGAGGCACGGTGGGGCCTGAAGGCAGCGTTATGGCGTTTGTGGTGGTTGGACTCGCGGCTTGGATTTTCAGCCGAGCGTTTCCACCGAGAGAAGATTAGAAACCGTCTTCGTTAAGAACCATCAAAATAGTTGTCATTCCGAACGGAGTGAGGAATCTCTCCGGGTTTTTTCCTGGTGCATACAAAAAGAAAGAGGGATTCCTCGGGCCAAAAACGGGCCCTCGGTTCACCGAGAACGTTCTCCGTGAATGGAATGACAACTTAAAACCGTGGAGAACAAGCGAGCGAGCCTATTCCGCCACGATGCGGAGGAACTTCTTCTTCCCGGCCCGGAGTAGAAACTCGCGGGGTTTGGTGAGGTCCACTTCCATCTTTACGTCAGAGATGCGCTCGCCGTCCAATTCCACGCCACCTTGCTTTACGAGTCGATCCGCTTCGCTCCGTGAAGTTGCAAGAGAGAGTTCCACCAATAGCGCCGTCAGGCGTTTCATCTCCCCTGCCGCGATCTTGCGTACTGGCGCTTCTTCCGGAGCTTCTCGGTCTCGGAAGATACGTTGAAATTCAGATGCTGCTTTGGCTGCTGCGTTGACCCCGTGAAATCCGGCGATAATTTCCTGCGCCAGTGACATCTTTACGTCCATCGGATGCGCCGCGCCGGATTTTACTTTGGCGGAAAGTTCGGCGATCTCCACAGGTGTGTGGTCGGTTACTAAGTCGAAATACGGCCACATCATTTCGTCCGACAGGGACATTAGCTTGCCGAACATTTCTGACGGAGCTTCAGATATGCCCACGTAATTGCCGAGCGACTTCGACATTTTGCGCTGGCCGTCGAGTCCCACCAGGATCGGCATCGTCAGCGCCACCTGCGAGGGCTGACCGTATTCCCGCTGAATTTCGCGGCCCACCAACAAATTAAATTTCTGCTCGGTGGCTCCGAGTTCGACGTCGGCGTGGAGCGCGACCGAATCGTAGGCTTGCAGCAACGGGTAAAGCAGCTCGTGAACCGAAATCGGCAGATTTCCGGCGAGGCGCGAGCGAAAATCCTCGCGTTCGAGCATGCGCGCCAGGCGATAGTGCGCGCACAGGTGAATCATGTCGTGTCCCGAGAGTTTTCCGAGCCACTCGGAGTTGTAGCGAACTTCTGTATTTTCCCTGCTAAGAATTTTGTAAACCTGTTCGAGATACGTCTTCGCGTTGGCGTCTACTTGCTCGCGCGTCAACGGCGGGCGCGTTTCGGACTGGCCCGTCGGGTCGCCGACCATCGCCGTGAAGTCGCCGATCAGAAAAATTGCCGTGTGGCCCAGGTCCTGAAAATGCTTCAGCTTTCGCAGGACCACGGTGTGGCCGAGGTGCAGATCTGGCGCGGTGGGGTCCACGCCCAGCTTTACGCGCAGAGGCTTTCCAGTATTGGACGACGCTTCGAGTTTTAGGCGCAGATCCTCTTCACGAATAATCTCCGCCGCGCCCTTGCGCAGGTAGGCGATCTGCTCGTCCACCGGCTTGAATTGATTGTTCGTCATGGTTGAGTTGCCAGCGCAATCACCCGGCGTCCCTCGATGCGATATTTTCCCGATAGAATCAGGCGCACAGCGTCAGAGTAAATGCGATGTTCCTCCGCGAGGATTCGCGCGGAAAGCGTTTCGTCCGTGTCTTCATCCCGCACAGGCACGATGGCCTGCGCGAGGATCGGCCCGGCGTCTAGGTTTTCATCTACCAGATGCACGGTGCAGCCGCTGAACTTTACGCCATATTCAAGCGCCTGCCGTTGCGCCTCAAGGCCCGGAAACGATGGCAGCAGCGACGGGTGAATATTCAAAATTCGTTGCGGGAACGCGGCGACAAAGTGCGGCGACAGCAGGCGCATAAATCCGGCGAGGCAAACTAATTCGACACCTACGCGCTTCAATTCCGCAACGACCAGTCGATCGTAGACTTCGCGCTGCAATCCCCTCGACTGAATCACTTGTGCCCGAATCCCGCGCTCGGCGGCCCTCTTCAGCCCCGGGGCATCTTCGCGATTGCTGATGACGATGACGATTTCCGTGCCTGGAATTTTTCCGGCCGCGATGCTGTCCGCCAACGCCTCAAAATTGGATCCACGACCGGATAACAGCACTCCAATGCGATGCGACATAAGAAAAATACGTTAGCACAACCGCGCGGCGCATCCAACCGGGGACCGAAACTTACAGTTTGCCCCAGAATGCGAATGTCACCGCGCCAACCATGAACAGGAATGAAACGGCGTAATTCCATTTGATGTTTTCGCCCAGATACATCCACGCAAATACGACGAACACGCAAAGCGTGATCACTTCCTGGATGATTTTCAGTTGGAACGCCGTGAATTCACCGTAACCGATGCGGTTCGCGGGAACCTGGAAGCAGTACTCGAAGAACGCGATCATCCAGCTCACGACGATTGCGGCGAAAAGCGGCGCCTTGCGGTATTTCAGGTGCCCGTACCACGCGATGGTCATGAAGATGTTGGAACAGAGAAGCAAGAGCACGGTTTTCATGGCCCACAAATCGTACCATGCTCGAAAATTCAGAGAAAAGCTGTCTTACAACGGCAGCTTGCCCGTATAAGCGACCTGTGGTTTTCGCGGGTCCGAGCGGCGAATCTGGCCGATGCGAAAGAACTTTTCGCGGCGACGCTTCAATTCGGATTCCACGGCACGGTGATTTTCAACCGGCACGACCAGAATCATTCCCACGCCCATGTTGAACGTTCGCAGCAGTTCGTCCCGTTCGAGCTTGCCCAGCGTCGCAAGATAGGAAAAGATCGGCAGCACGGGCCACGTGCCCAGCTCGATTTCCGCCTGCACGCCGCGCGGCAACACGCGCGGCAAATTTTCGGTGATGCCTCCGCCGGTAATGTGGGCCATGGCAGAAAGCCAGCCTTTGCCGACTGTGGTCTTCAACATCGGCCAGTAGCAACGGTGCGGTCGCAATAATTCTGCGCCGATCTTGTTGCTGACCTCTGCAACATAAGTTTCCGCCTGCAAGCCTGCCTGTTCGAAGACCAGCTTGCGCGCCAGCGAATAGCCGTTGGTGTGCAGCCCGGTGGAGGGCAATGCCAGAAGCAAATCGCCGGGCTTCACAGCGCTGGTCTTTTTCACGCTCGCACGCTCCATCACGCCGACGATGAAGCCTGCAAGATCGTATTCTCCCGGGGTATAGAAGCCAGGCATTTCAGCGGTCTCGCCACCGATGAGGGCGCACCCGGCGGAATGGCAGGCGCGCGACATTCCTTCCACCAATTGTTCGACAATGTCCGGATCCATCTTGCCCATGGCCAGATAATCGAGGAAAAATAGCGGCTCCGCGCCGAGGGTGAGAATATCGTTAACGCAGTGATTTACCAGATCGCCACCAACTGTCGAGTGGATTCCCAGAGCCGAAGCGATCTTCAGTTTTGTGCCCACGCCATCCGCGCTGGAGACCAGCACCGGTTCGCGCCACTTTTTATCCAGCGCAAATAAGCCTCCGAATGAGCCGATGCCTCCGATCACACCCTTCGTAAACGTGCGCGAAGCCAGGCGCCGGATGCGCTGCTTGGCTTGATCCGCGAGAGAAATATTCACACCGGCTTCGGCGTAATCCATGAATGACGATCTCTTTCTGCCGTGGCGAGAGGAGCCGTTCGGCGCGCTCCTGCTGGATTAGAACATCTTGAAGATGCGGCGCCAGCGCACAATGCTCGGGTGAATAAAAACGCTGGCATACGTGAACATCCGGTCGCGAATGTGCCCGGGATCCCAGGCTTCTCCGGGCGCGTCAATCGACATATATACCATCACGGGCGTGCCGATAATATTCGCTCGCGGCACGAATCCCCAATAGCGGCTGTCGTAGGAATCGTCCCGGTTGTCACCCATCATAAAATATTCCTTGTCCGGAACCGTAACGGGACCGTAGTTATCGACGGGATTGGGTGGTGCGGCGCGGTATGGTTCGTCCAGTTTCTTGCCGTTGATGTACACGACGCCTTCGCGAATCTCCAATTGGTCTCCGGGCATGCCAATCAGCCGTTTGATGTAATCGGGATTCTCGGGCAAGGGGGCGCGGAAGACGATGATCTGTTGGCGATGCGGGTCGCGCCACAGGCGCATGTGAAGTTGCGTCATCGGGACTTCGGCGTCATAACCGAGGCGGCTCATCAGCAGGTGGTCGCCGACCAGGAGCGTTCGCTCCATCGAGCCGGAAGGAATTACGCGCGCCTGGACAATCGTTCCCGTGATGAACAGGAATGCGAGAATCACCCACAGCCAGGACAACGCCTCGCGCAAAATAATTTTTCCGATATCGGGTTTTGCGATTTCCTGTTTCGGCTCCTCAGCCACCGGGAGCGTTTCTTCACCGTTCATTTGGCACCGCCTGAATTTCCGCGACGAGTTGTTCCTCTGGTTCCGTCGCGCGTTGATCGAGTTCGGCCTGCGAGCCATCCACGGGATACACTCCCGTATAACAGGACGTGCAGAAATTACCGCGCGTATCGTCCACTGCGCGGCGCAAATTTTCCAGGGAAACGTAACCCAGCGAATCGGCTTCCAGATACCGTCGGATTTCCTCGACCGTGCGCCGGCGCGGATCGAGCTTCCCTTCGAACGCCTCCGTCTCCGCTTCGGTGAGCCGAGGGCGCGCTCGCGAATCGTCCGCTGCGATCAATTCCTCGCGCGTCGGCGTGTCCACGCCGTAATAGCACGGTGACATCGTAGGCGGACAACTGATGCGCATGTGGACTTCTTTCGCTCCCGCCTCACGCACGAGGCGAACAATTTTGCGGCTGGTGGTGCCTCGCACGATGGAATCGTCCACCAGCACCACGCGCTTGCCTTCGATCAAGCCGCGTACCGGATTCAGTTTCAGCTTCACGCCAAAATCGCGGATCGATTGCTGCGGCTCGATAAACGTGCGGCCCACATAGTGATTGCGAATCAGACCCATTCGGAATGGAATGCCGGATTCTTCCGCGTAACCCAGCGCTGCGGGGACGCCGGAATCGGGTACAGGGACGACCAGATCGGCGGGAACGGGGTGTTCGCGCGCAAGCAGGCGGCCCAGCATTTCGCGGCTCTGTACCACCACGCGTCCGAACACCAGACTGTCAGGTCGCGCGAAATAGACGTGCTCGAAAATGCAATGCTGCAGCGGCTTTTCCGCTGCAAAGCGCAGGGACTCGATTCCCTTTCGCGTGATGCGCAGCATCTCGCCGGGTTCGATGTCGCGTACATACGTCGCGCCAATCAAATCGAATGCGCAGGTTTCCGAGGCGACGATCCACCCGCCGTCAAGCTTGCCGAGCGCGAGCGGACGAAATCCTCGGGGATCGCGCAGCGCATACATTTCGTCACGCGTCATCACCAGGAGCGAATATGCGCCCTCCACTTGATTGAGCGTGTCGGCGAGCGCGCCGGAAAGATTTCGCGCCTGGCTGCGCGCCACCAGATGCACGATTACTTCTGTATCGCTGGTGGATTGAAAGATCGAGCCGCGATGTTCCAGCGTGCGTCGCCATTTTGCCGCGCTCGGTAGGTTGCCATTGTGCCCGAGAGCGAGCTTTCCCTTGTTGCAGTCGACGACCATCGGCTGCGCGTTCATCAGCGAAGTGTCGCCAGCGGTGGAATAGCGAGTGTGGCCCAGAGCCATGTCACCGGGAAGCCGGGCGAGGACCTCAGGCTGGAAAATATCCGCCACCAGGCCCATTCCTTTTTCCAGATGAAGTTCACGTCCATCGCTCGAAACGATTCCGGCGGATTCCTGGCCGCGATGCTGCAACGCGTACAGGCCCAGATACGCGAGCTTGGCCGCCTCGGGCCGCCCGAAGACTCCGCACACGCCGCAATGGTCATGAAAACGGTCGTTATCGATTTCAATGAAGCCGCTCATTGTGCCTTTCGGAAATCGTTGTCCATCAGGAGCCGTTCCAATGCTCCAGACCAGGCGTCGGCGAGGGAGGGGACGTTTGCGCTGACGACTGTCTTGCCATTTAGTTCGATGCGGAAATCGCCGCGGGTGACGCTGCCAATTTCGGCGGCTGACACTCCATATTGTGCCGCAAGTGAGAGTACGCGGGCAAGGTTTGAAGACGTAACCGATACGACGGCGCGCGCGCCGCGCTCTCCAAACAGCGCTGCTTCGTCCGGATCATCACTTGTAAGCGAAATCTTTGTAGAAAGTCCGTCGCTGGCGAAGCAGGATTCCGCGAGCGTTACCGCTATGCCGCCGTCGCTTACATCGTGTGCGGACTGCAAAGCGCCGTCGCTGGCTAAGGCAACCAGCGCGGTGATCAGACGCTTTTCTGCGTCGAGATCGACTGCTGGAGGGGCGCCGGCGATGACTCCGTGAATCGTGCGCGCATATTCGGACGAGGAAAATTCGCGGGCGGTTGTTTGCGCATCGCTTGCCGCTTTCTTCAGGCCATCGAGCAGTAAAATCACATCGCCTTCGGCGCGGAACGCCATGCCCAGCGCGCGTGTCGCATCTTCGATCATACCGAGCACGCCGAGAACAGGCGTTGGATCGATGGAACGGCCGAGCGTTTCATTATAAAAACTAACGTTGCCGCCGGTGATTGGAATTTCAAGCGCCGTGCACGCCGCAGTGATGCCGTCGATGGCCTGGCTGAATTGCCACATCACTTCGGGCTTTTCCGGATTGCCGAAGTTGAGGCAATTGGTTGCTGCCATGGGTTTCGCGCCTGAGCAGGCTACGTTGCGCGCCGCTTCGGCCACGGCCAGCTGAGCGCCGACGAACGGATCGAGCCGGCACCAGCGCCCGTTGCAATCGCTGGAAAGAGCCAGCGCTCGCTTCGTGCCCTTGATTCGCACGACGGCCGCATCGCCTGCCTCTGGGACTTCAATCGTATTGGTGCGGACCATGTAATCGTACTGCTCCCAGATCCAGCGCTTGGAGGCGATGCCCGGAGCCGCAAGTAATTTTCGGAAATTTTCAGTAAGGCCTGCACCGGCAGCGCCGAATGAAACAAGATTTTCTTTTGCGACTGGCGGAGGCGCGGAGATCGGCCGCTGGTAGACCGGAGCTTCTTCGGCCAACGGATGCGCTGGAATTTCGGCGGCAATCTGTCCGTGATGCAGCACGCGAACCAGGCCGTCATCGGTGACGCGGCCGATTTCCACGGCGTCCAGGCCCCATTTGGCAAATACGGCGAGGACTTCCTGTTCGCGACCACGCTCGGCCACCAGAAGCATGCGCTCCTGCGACTCGCTGAGCATCATTTCGTATGGCGTCATGCCCGGTTCGCGCTGCGGCACTCGCGCCAACTCGATTTCAATGCCCAGGCCGCCGCGCGATGCCATTTCACACGACGTGCTGGTGAGTCCTGCCGCGCCCATGTCCTGAATTGCCACGACGGCGCCGGTTTGCATGGCTTCGAGGCACGCTTCGAGCAGCAGCTTCTCCATGAACGGATCGCCCACCTGCACGTTAGGGCGTTTCTGCTGCGATTCTTCGGTGAATTCGGCTGAGGCGAGCAGTGAAGCACCGTGAATCCCATCCCGTCCGGTTTTTGCGCCCACGTAAATTACAGGATTACCTGTGCCGCGAGCCTTTGCGAAAAATAAATCTTCTTTTTTGGCGATACCCAGTGCGAGAACATTCACCAGCGGGTTCGCGGAGTAGCCCGATTCAAATTGCACCTCGCCGCCGACTGTCGGTACGCCGAAGCAGTTTCCGTAATGCGCGATGCCGCGCACCACGCCGTCGAGAATGCGGCGGTTATTCGCGATGGTTTCGGCGTCGGTCACCTCACCGTTTTTTGCTGAAGCGCCTGAGGAGATGGGCCCGAAGCGCAAGGAATCGAGCACGGCAATCGGTCGCGCGCCCATCGTAAAAATGTCGCGAAGTATGCCGCCAACTCCTGTTGCAGCGCCCTGGAACGGCTCGACGTAGCTCGGATGATTGTGCGACTCCATCTTGAAAGCGGCCGCCAGACCGTCGCCAATATCGACGACGCCCGCATTTTCGCCGGGGCCTTGCAATACCTGCGCGCCACGTGTCGGCAGGCGGCGCAGGTGGAACTTGCTCGACTTATAGGAGCAATGCTCGCTCCACATCACGCTGAAAATGCCCAGCTCGGTGAAGTTCGGATCGCGCCCGAGAATTTTCTGGATGCGAGCGTACTCTTCAGCGGTGAGGCCGTGCTCTGCCGCCAGTTCCAGAGTAACTTTGATTTCAGTATCGAGCATGTCGAATGTGCCGAGAACTCCGTAGGGGCACGTCATGGCGTGCCCCTACTATTTCAAGCAAACCTGCCGCGCAGGAAGATTGCGGCAAAAAACCATTTCATTAAGCCGAAACTGTTGCCTGCCGCGTGAACGATTGAATCAGCGAGCGAAAGATCACCAGGCCGTCTTCCGAGCCGAGCGCTGCTTCAACCGCGCGCTCCGGGTGCGGCATCAGGCCCATCACGTTACGCTCACGATTGCAGACGCCCGCGATATTCGCCAGCGAACCATTGGGATTCGCCGCCGGCTCCTCGCGCCCATCGGACGTCGTGTAGCGAAACACAATTTGCCGATTGCCCTCAAGTTCGGCCAGCGTTTCCTTGTCGCAAAAATAATTTCCATCCGCGTGTGCAATTGGAATTTGCAGCACCTGGCCGGGGACCGCGCCTGAAGTGAACGGCGTATCGTTGGTCTCTACGCGAATGTTTACCGGACGGCAGATGAATCGCAGTCCGGCGTTGCGTGTCAGCACGCCGGGTAACAAGCCTGCCTCGCAGAGTATCTGGAAGCCATTGCAGATGCCCAGGACCAGGCCACCGGAACGCGCGAATTTTTCAACGGCGCGCATCACCGGAGAAAATCGCGCAATCGCGCCCGTCCGCAAGTAGTCGCCGTAGGAAAATCCGCCGGGCAGGACGATCGCGTCAAAGCCCGCGACCTGTTCGGATCGATGCCAGATGAATTCGACCGGCTGGTGTAGGACCTGGCCGAGTGCGTAATAGGCGTCGTGGTCGCAATTCGACCCCGGAAACACGACCACACCGAATTTCATCTCGCGCGTTCTCCCCTCAGGCCGGGATTTTAACACACTCGGGAGCAAGTCTTGCGCGTGCGTTGCAACCAGACTGTGGAATTGGAAGCGCCAGTTGAATAGTGAGGTCTTGCTGAATTAAACCTTCGAGCAGTTGTATTCAATGCGCACAGGGAGGCGCACAGTGTCAGGTTTCTTCCAAACCTCACCCGAGTCGGGCGCGATGGCGTCCTTTGGTTGATTAAAAATTGTTAACCCCGGCGATTCCTGCGCTAGTGTCCCGAAACGCGCTTCGGAAGCATATGCCCTGGGCGGCGATGAACGGCCATATAGACCAGAGCCATGACGATTGTTGAGCCCAATCCCACAGCGGCTGAATTCAGCCCCAGGCCCAGCATCCCGCCACCCAGCATGATCATGCCCAGAATGGCAAGATTCGCGCTGGTATGAACTTCGAGAACGAGATCACCTACGATGAAGGAAATTGCACCCACTACGAGGCCCCAGTTCAACCATATGCCCATGACCGGTCCCTCCTGAACTTGGCTGGACAGTATCACCAAAATGGGTTGGGAGCAACAGTTTCAATTTGGGACTCGATGCCGGACAGTCAACTAGTAATTTGTTAGTAACAGAAGTGAGATTGAAGTTGTCCTGTGGGCTGTCATCCAGTCACGGGTGGATGCGCTATTCCAGCGTTTACATAGCTCCAAATGCAAACAGGCTAAACCCGTTCACTTGTGAGCGGACAGTTTGCGCTTTGGTTTCTTATGCTTGAGGGCTTTGCTTGTTTCAACTTTTTCAGCCAATTGACGGCGGCGCACGGCCGCCCAGCCTAGTTTGTTTACCTGGTGGCCACGCGCGACACCCAAAGCGTCGGCGGGAACATTCTTGGTAATGACGGAGCCTGCGCCAACATATGCTCCGTCTCCAATACGTACCGGAGCGATCAGCGCCGAGTCGCTCCCGATAAATACGCGCTTGCCGATTGTAGTTGGATACTTGTGTACGCCATCGTAGTTGCACGTAATCGTGCCCGCACCAATGTTTGTGCCTTCGCCAATACGCGCGTTTCCAAGATAGGTGAGGTGCATGGCTTTCGAGCCTTTGCCCAGCACGCTATCTTTCATTTCAACGAAATTTCCTGCACGGGCATTTTCTTCGATCCGAACGCCCGTACGGAAATGAGCGAATGGACCAATCTGTGCGCCGCGCGATATATGGCTCGATGTTAGAACTGAGTATGGCTTCACAAGCACGTCATCCTCGACGACCATGTCAGTTAGAATGCTGCCGGTTCGAATCGTGCAATTGGTGCCGATGCGTGTTTTGCCGAGCAGTTGCACGCACGCCTCCAGAATAGTGTCCGCCCCGACGTTGACTTCGGGATCGATCTGCACGGTATCCGGTATCTCGATTGTGACGCCCCCTTCCATAATAGCGGCGCGTTTGCGACGCCGAAACACAGCGTCTGCGGCGGCCAGATCGGCGCGCGTGTTGCATCCAAGGACTTCATCCGGGTCGGCTACAACGACGGCCTGCACATTTTCGTCCTTCTGCCGCAACATCGCGATTGCATCGGTCAGGTAAAGCTCTTTGTGCACGTTCTGTGGCTTCAATGAGTCCAGGCAGGGCCATAATTTTTCAAGCGTGAAGCAGTACATGCTGGAATTGATTTCGCAAATTGCGCGCTGATCGGAAGTAAGTGCGGAATCCTCCACAATGGCAGTCACCGAGCCATCCTCGCGTCGCACAATGCGTCCGTACCCCGCAGGATTGTTGATTTCAGCAGAAAGAATCGTTGCTGCGGCACCGGCATCGCGATGCACGCGTACGAGTGCAGCTAGGGTCTCGGTCCGAATTAATGGCGCATCGCCGGGCAGGACGATAACAAATTTTGCCTGAGGAGGAATCGCAGGCTTAGCCACGAGCATGGCGTGGCCCGTGCCACGCTGCGGTTCCTGCAATGCCGTCTTCGCGCCAAGCGGGGTAACTGCGGCGATCACATCCTCTGATTGATGTCCAACGACAGCAATAATTTCTCGGCTCTTGAGGGGCCGGCAGGCGCGCACAACGTGCTCGACAAGGGAACGCCCTCCTGCTCGATGCAGCACCTTCGCGAGAACAGATTTCAGACGTGTTCCTTTACCGGCCGCCAAGACCACAATCGCGAAGTCGGAGATAGCCATCCCCTTATTGTAAGGATTCCCTACACTTTGACAATCACATTCAGAGGGACGTGAATCGAACACTTACGAAAGAAATATAGGATCACTTGCAGCAGGAAACGTTAGTTTGAAGTAGATAATGAAACTTGTGGTGGAAGACATCGTCGGGTCGGAAGTGCGTTATTGAAGGTTTCAACCCACAAAGATGAATCCGCTAACAAACGAGTAACAAGTTGCGTATGCAGCGCATGCCCAGCCTTGTGGGCTTCCACTCGGGCCAGCAGCGGATGTCCCACCAGCGCAAGATCACCAATCAGATCGAGGGCCTTGTGCCGCCCGAATTCGTCCGGGAAACGCAGTGGGCCGTTCATGACTCCGTTTTCGTTGAGAACGATGGCGTTTTCGAGCGACCCGCCGCGAATCAGGCCCATCCGTCGGAGACCCTCGAAATCCTGCACGAAACCGAACGTACGCGCGGGCGCTAGCATTTTGCAGAACGATTCGCGCCCTACTTGAATCTCGACTTCCTGCGCGCCCACGGCAGGATTCGCGTATTCCACGAAGCAGTGGACCTCGAAATTATCCGCAGGATAAATGCCGATCCGCCTGCCGCCATCCGAAAATTCCAGCGCCTTGATGACCTTGAGATAACGCCGCCGCTTTCTTAAACGCCGCACGCCGGCCTGTCCCAGCATGTCAATAAACGGCTGGGAGGAGCCGTCCAGAATGGGCAATTCCAGCGCATCCAGGTCGACGTATACATTGTCCACGCCGCAGGAATATAGGGCGGCGAGCAAATGCTCGGTTGTGGAAAGCAGGACGCCCTTTTTCATCAAGCTCGTTGCATAACTAACGCGGGCCACATTGCGCACATGCGCTTCGATTTCAAAATTGTCCAAATCTACCCGCCGGAAAACAATCCCTGTATCGGCAGGCGCAGGCACCAACCGCAAATGGGACTTGACGGCAGTGTGCAGGCCGACTCCTTTCGTGGCAACAGGCCTTTCGATGGTCGTCTGGTAGGTCATGAAAGAAGCAAGATCTTATCATTGGATTGCCGCAATGCCATTAGATTACTTCATTGAAATCAATAATTTGCCACAAAATTGGCAACCACGCGTGGTCAGATAGCCACAAAACCGCTTTTATACGTGGCATATCTGCATCACTTCAACTTGTCGGGAACTTCACATGACAGTTGCCAATGTCAACTTGTGTCACCCCGGGCATGCGCTTAGAATGGTTCTGTTCGGGTTCAACTGCGTGCCCGCTGGAAAATAATGTCCTCTCCATTTCACATCGTTTCCAACTCCGCTCCCATTCCAAGTGCGGGAGCCTCCATCGATCCCGCGGAACATCCCCGGCCGGAATGGCTGCGCGTCAAGTTTTTCAACGGGCCGAACTACCAGGACCTGAAGCGCATCATGCGCACGCTGGGCCTCCACACCGTTTGCGAGAGCGCGCGCTGCCCCAACATGGGGGAATGTTGGGAACATCGCACTGCGACGTTCATGATTTTGGGAAATATCTGCACTCGGGCGTGCGGGTTTTGCGCGGTGCCCTCGGGCAAGCCGGCCGAACCACCGGATCCCAATGAGCCGGACCGGGTGGCCAAAGCGGCGGAACTCATGGGCTTGCGCTACGCGGTTGTCACTTCGGTCAACCGCGACGACCAGCCCGACGGCGGTGCGGAAATGTTCGCCCGCACGATCGCCGGGATTCGCGCGCGCGTCCCCGGCTGTAAAGTGGAAGTCCTGATCCCCGATTTTCGCGGAGACTGGCAGGCGCTTGAAATTGTCATGCGCGCCAGGCCGGACGTGCTGAATCACAACACCGAAACGGTTCCCCGCTTGTACCGCGAAGTTCGCAAGGGCGCGATCTACGAACGTTCTCTGGAATTGCTGCGTCGCGCGAAATCGCTGGCCCCCGAAATCCCGACGAAAACGGGGTTGATGCTGGGCCTTGGCGAGACGCGTGAGGAAGTGCTTGCCGCGATGCAGGACCTTGCTGCGCAAGGCACGGACATTCTTACGCTGGGGCAATACCTGCAGCCTACGCGAGAACACTTGCCAGTCGTGCGCTTCGTGCATCCCAATGAATTCACCGAGTACAAGAAGCTCGGTGAGCAAATGGGCTTCGCGCACGTGGAGTCGGGGCCGCTGGTTCGTTCTTCCTATCACGCATTCGAGCAGGAAGCTGCGGCGCACACATAGCACAGGCGCGACTCTTAGTCCTCCCAACCTAGTCGTTTTCCTCCCTCCAAATCATATTAAACCATATTGACATAGCGTATTAATGCGAATATAAATGTATTTTCTGGAGGCGTCCATGCGCACCGACGAACTGCTGAATCCACGCGATGCCGCGCGCGCGCTGGGAATCAGCTATCCCACGCTCAAGCAATGGATCTATAAGAAGAAACTGCGCAGCGTGCAAACTGCCGGAGGCCACCACCGGATTCCCGCTTCCGAGATCGAGCGCTTTTTGCCCCGCACCGAAGAGAAAGACGTGTTTGCCGGACGCCGCGGTTTCCGCCGCATCAGCGGGAGGAATCAACTGGTGGGCCGAATCCTCGAAGTTCGCTATAGCGGATTGCTGGCCCAAGTGAAGCTTTCCATCGGAGGTCAGCGCATATCGTCCATTATCACGGCGGACGCCGCTCGCGAGATGCGCCTGGAAAAAGGCCAGACCGCGGCGGCGCTAATCAAGTCCACCGAAGTCATGATTGTGCGCGTTTAATTTTCAGCGGCCAAACCATGAGACGAATTTCCACACAATTGTCAGCAGCGCTCGCTGTGGCGGGATGGGCTGCACTTCTTTTTTCCGCCGATCCCAATGCCGCAGCGCAAGCCGCGCAAAAGCCATGCGGCACCATGACGGTTGCCGCCGCGGCAGACTTGATATACGCGATGAATGAAATTGCCGCGAATTTCCAGAAGGCAGCCGGTTGCGAGGTTCGCGTGTCCACTGGCTCCTCCGGAAATTTTCTGACGCAGATTGAAAACGGGGCGCCCTTCGATTTGTTCTTTTCCGCAGACATGGAATATCCGAAAAAACTGGAGGCGGAAGGGCTTGCCGCCCCTGGAAGCACCTATCCGTATGCCGTCGGCAGAATCGTATTATGGGTAAGAAATGATTCCCGTCTGGACATCGGCAAAGGGCTTGAGGTCTTGCGCGACGCATCCATTCGGAAAATTGCGATTGCGAATCCGCAACATGCGCCCTACGGCCTGGCCGCCGAGGAGGCTCTGCGGAAAGCCGGCGTTTATGACGCGATCAAGGACCGACTTGTGCTCGGCGAAAACATCGCGCAGGCAGTGCAGTTTGTGCAATCCGGAAACGCAGATGCGGGAATCCTCGCTCTTTCTGTAGCGATTTCACGGGGATTTAGGAACCAGGGCCGCTACTGGATAATTCCGGAGAATCTGCACGCGCCAATTCGGCAAGGAGCGGTAGTCCTTCGCTCATCAAAGAACCCCGAGGGCGCACAGGCTTTACTCGCTTACATGAAGACACCTGCGGCAACCACATTGCTCGAACAATTCGGATTCGCTCCGCCGGATGCAGGGAAGCCTTGAACTGGCAAGCGATCGCGCTCTCGCTCAAGCTCGGCGCATCGGTCGCCGGGATTCTTCTCATCGTGGGATTACCCATCGCGTATTGGGTGACGTTCTCGCGCTGGCGCTGGAAATTTCTGATCGAAGCCATTGTCGCGCTCCCTTTGGTTCTGCCTCCTACGGTGCTTGGCTATTACATTCTTGTGGGTCTTGGCCCGCGAACATTTCCCGGAAAAATGTTTCAGTCCTGGTTCGGCCACACGCTCCCATTTACGTTCGGAGGCCTGCTGATCGCTTCCGTGCTTTATAGCCTGCCGTTTGCGGTACAGCCTTTTTCCGCCGGGTTTGACGCTGTGGACCGCAGGTTGATCGAAGCCTCTTGGACTCTGGGCGCTTCACACATGGAAACATTTTTTCGAGTGATCCTGCCGCTATCCGCTGCCGGCGCTGTTACTGGCATCGTCCTCAGCTTCGCGCATACCATCGGCGAATTCGGCGTGGTGCTGATGGTTGGCGGAAACATCCCGGGCGTAACCCAAACCGTTTCCATCGACATTTACGATCAGGTTCAGGCGGCTAACTATGACGCGGCAAATCGTACGGCACTGGCCTTACTGCTTTTCTCTTTTCTGATTCTTTCGGTAATTTACTGGACCAATCACAAATCGCTGAGTGTTTGGAGAAAGCAATAGAATCGAGTTCAAAAGAAAATATGTCGCTCGAAGTCGCAATCGAAAAACAAATCTCGGGTTTCCGGCTGGTTGTGGAATTTAAGGCGGCCCGCGTTCCCATCGGTTTGCTCGGCCCTTCCGGCTCGGGCAAGTCCATGACACTGCGCACAATCGCTGGCCTGGAGACGCCTGATCGTGGCCGAATCGTGCTCCACGGGCGCGTACTGTTCGATTCCGCGCGAGGAATCAACGTGCCGCCACGAGAGCGGCGGGTCGGACTGCTGTTTCAGAACTTTGCGTTATTTCCGCACCTGACCGTCGCGGAAAATATCGCATTTGGGTTGCGGCGGTTTCCAAAACCAGAGCAAGCGCGTCGCGTCGAACAGCAACTAGCCGCTGCGCATCTGGACGGCCTTGCAAGACGGTATCTGGCGTCGCTTTCCGGAGGCGAACAGCAGCGAGTGGCATTGGCGCGGGCTTTGGCTGTCGAACCGGAGGCTTTGCTTCTGGACGAACCATTTTCCGCGCTCGATACGCACTTGCGCAGCGCACTCGAGCGCCAGCTTCGCGAAATGCTTGGCGACTATCGAGGATCAACGGTCTTTGTGAGCCACAATCTTGAAGAGGCCTACAGGGTCTGCGGAGACATCGTAGTTCTCGCGGATGGATCGGTGGCCGCGAATGGTCCGAAGGAAGAAACCTTTCGCCGTCCGCCGACCCTTGAAGTCGCGCGCCTAACGGGGTGCAAAAACTTTTCCCGCGCGCTTTGCACACCAGATGGACAAATCAATGCACTGGATTGGGGGTGCATGCTTCAAGTAACGCAACAAATGACAACGCCGCCCGAGCATATCGCCATTCGCGCGCATCACATTCGCATTCACCCGCCGGGAACCCTCTCGGATCGTCTGGAAAATATATTTCCATGCTGGCTCGCCGCGATGACCGAAACACCATTCCGGGTCACGCTGGACATAAGAATGGGCGGCCCGCCACAAAATCCCTCTGATTTTCATATCCAAGCGGAAGTCTTCAAGCAGCAGTGGGAATCTTTCCGCAATCTGCCGCAGCCCTGGCAGGTGGAACTGGCGGCGGATCGATTATTTCTGTTGCGGGATTGAAGGTTTCGTGGCGCACGCTTTAGCGTGCGTGGTTTTGGGTTTGGCGGCACTCAGCAAAACCAAACCCGCGCATGCTGAAGCCTACGCCACTGTTGCTACTGAATCGTAAATGCGATCACGCTGGAGGTGCCGCCACCCGGCGTGGGATTGAAGACCGTGATATTCGCAGTCCCTGGGGAGAAAACATCGCTCGCCGGGATGATTGCATTGAGGTGGATGGCGGGGTCGACCGGGTCCTGATTTGCAGGAACATACGTCGTTGCCAACTGACTCGTAACGTTTCCCGGCGTAACCCATTGCGCGACGCTGCACGGCAGGAAGCTGCCATCAATTCTCAAAGTAAATGTTTGCGATTGCCTGGGAACACTAATTTGCGACGGCGCAGTTACGGTTGGCAGCGGAAGATTCGTTGTCGGCGTCGTCATGGTAAAAACCACGGTATTGGATGGCCCGGCAGCGGTCGATACCGAAACATTGGCCGTCCCGGGAAATGCGGCATCCTGCGGAAGGATTGCTGCCGTGATTTGGCCTGAATTGACGAATGTAGTCGCGCGTTGAGAACCATTCCAGTACACCACCGAAGTGGCATCAAAATTCGAACCTGAGACGGTAAGTGTGAGCCCCGTAGGACTGCAGTATGGGGTTGAGGCATTGTGAGTCGTCGATGCCGAAATCGTGCTGACCACCGGCGGCGTTCCCCTTGTGGGGTTGATCGTGAAGTTCACTACGTTGGAGACTTCCGTTGTCGTCGTAGCGGCTGTGCTGGAAGCTCCCGCGACGGCCGACCCGGGGATCTGGACAGCAATTTGAACCGTTCCGGCGGCGGCTACATAAGAGGCCGGAACGGGAGCGGTCACCTGGGCGCTGCTTACATACGTGGTCGGGAGCGGAATCTCGTTCGGGCCGGCATTCCACAGAACGTACGTGGACCCGGATACGAAGCCTGCACCGTTGACGGTGATTGTAAACGCAGAATCACCCGCATTCACGGCCTGCGGATTCAAGAACGATACGGACGAGGAGGACGTCTGAACCGTTAAGTTAGTGTTGAACTGAGAGCAGCCCCCCGTGAGACCCACTACGGCCAGCGCTGCGATTAGCCACCTGCGCGAAAACATCCGAATACGCTCCCCCTCAAATCTTCCCTGCGAGATGCCGGCCAACGCAAATCCTGTGAGAACAATCCGGTGCTGAAGAAACCAGCGACGATCCTGCCCGAACACTGAGGCGCGGAGCCCTGAATTTAATATGAGTACCCGTCAAACCGGCCTGATTCTGATACCACCCCGGCCCACACAAGTCAACCTGCGCAAAGCTTGTCAGATGCAGCGGTCAAGCCTGGGCGTTGCCCAACCGGAATCTTATGAAATCGGCCTGACGCTCACCGTTTGCTGAGCGGCCCAAGTCCCAGGGACGCGAGAGCCTCGGTTGCCAGGTTCTGGACCTGCGCAGCACACGCCGCGTCGTCCGGCGGAGTATCCGCAGCACCGCGATAACGCTGTGCCGCCACATCATTATGACCCAGTTTCTGTTCGATATCCCCTACCAGCAGCAGAAACACGGAATTGTTAGGATATTCGGCAATGAGCGGCGCGGCGGCCTGCAAGGCGCGTGCGTCGTCGCGATCGTAATTGCGCAGGCTCTTCGCCATATTGAACCGCGCTTCGAGCTGCGTCAGTTCGCCCTTGGTGGAGGCTGTTTCCAGTTGGCGCAGGCCATCGCGCTTATCCCCTCCGGGAATGCCCATGAAAAAGCGCAATACCTTGGCCATGGTCGACAGCGTATCCACATAATAGTTGTAAAGGCCGAGGCCCAGGTTGGCGTCCGCCATATCGGGATCGAGTTCGAGGCAGCGCAGCAGGCGCCGGCGAGCCTCGACACCAGCACGGGCGGTGGGCATCTTCTCAAAACGCAGGCCCAGCAACCGGGCGCGCGATGCATAACCCAGTCCCGCATACAGCTCCATCTCGGCCGTGTCCGACTTCGCAATACTGGCCTCGGCCAGATGAATCACTTTGTCGGCGAGGGTGAGGTCCGCGTTGTCATCCTGGTCGGCAGGGCGCTGGTGGCTCCAGGCGTCAATCGTGTTGTATTTGCGTTCGGACCACTTGCAGTAAATCTTCCACCAGATTATGTCGGCCTCGATCAAATATCCCAGAGGATGACCCGGCCGGGCGGCTTCGATCTTGTGGGCCAGCGCGATGGCCTGATCGGGCTTGCCTGAGTACATCAGGTGTATGGCTTCGGTGGCGTCTGGCGGAACGTTCAGCCGTGATGCTTTCACGCCTTCTGTCGCAAACAATAAGAGAGCAGCGAAAAGCAGGACGCGGAAGTGGAAGATCGAAATGCGCAAGGACTAATCCTGATATTTCTTTTCGGCGACGTATTTGCGGCTGAACACCCACGCGTCGGTCACGTACATCGCAAAGCATTCTAACGCAAACACCGGATAAGCCACGTATCCCGGCAGGGGCATTTCAAAAATCTTCCATTGTTGGAGGATCGGAAACGAATAGACCCATTTTGCTGCGGCCCAATAATTCCAAAACTCCCACAGCCATCCGCAGACCCATCCGGCGATCAGGAACGAATACACGCGCCCACGGTAGCCGCGAGCGAGATCTCCCGAAAAAGATGGCAGCAGGAGTTGACGGTTGATCGGTTCGAGCAGAAACAGGAAGCCGAGCCAGACGAAGACAAACAGGTACATGCCAACACGCCGGGGGAGAAGGACCGGCACGATGAGGAATGCTGCTCCCAGCACTGTGAATACAGTCTCGCCCGCACGGCTGATGCGAATCGGACGCGACTCGTTGGGAAACCAACCAAAAGCTTCGATCAGCGCCGCGGTCATAAAAATTCCCGGCGTGATCGTCGCAAACGACCACGCGTAGCCGAACCAACTTTCGATGCGCTCCCGTGGTAATCCTACGTACGCCCAATTTGCGAGGCGCAGATTATATATTTCAAAAATGAGCCACAAGGGGATCGAAAGCGCAGCCATCTTGAGGAATCCGCGCGGTTCATGACGGAACCGGGAATAGCCCGTGATCGCGAAGGCCGCCGCGTCCACCAGCAGGATATAAGCCGTCCAGGCCAGCGGATTGAAGTAGGTGGCCGCAGGCTCGACGCCGTGAAACATCAGGAACTCCGCCAGTACCAGCGCAATCAGCCCGAGCCAGCCGTGCGCGGGCAGCGGCCTGAGCCGCGCGCGGAAAAATTCCGCGACGAGAATCGTCACCGTCACCGCCGTCAGGATGATTCCGAGTTTCAACATGCGTTCCGTTTGCTCCGCCACAATTCTGCATTATTTTGACGGCACATTACAGAAATCGCCTTGGAACGATTTCGATCGTGTGCACTTGTGAACAGATTTCCCACATTCGACTACTGTCTAATCTAAAGCGTTGAAGACCCAAAGAAGCAAGATGATATCCACCTCGATGCCTTGCCAGATGAGGACGAGGAATGAATGGAGTGAGCCATGTCAAAAGACACAAAAATTGCTTTTCCGACGTCGTTTGGAGTATTTAGTCCGACCGGCCATGTCGTAATGGCGTTCGCGACAGACAGTGAGGCCGAGCGTGCGATGCTTTTGCTGGTCAAGGATGGATTCGCTCAAGAAGATGTAACCCATTACAGCAAAGATGAAGTGATGGCAGAGCTGCAGAAAAGCGAGAAACAATCGGAGAGCCCGTTGCAAATCGGTCAGGAAATTGCCAAGGTCGATGAGTATCTCGTGCTCGCAAAACAGGGCTGCGGATTCCTGGTTCTCCACGCCCCGGAAGACGATGCTGCAAAACGCGCTGTCGCTCTCGTGAAACCTTTGGGATTGAAATTCGCGGAAAAATACAATCGGCTGACGATTGAAGAGCTGGCGTAGCTTTTAATTTAGGCACAGAGTGGGACGGTTTTAGACCCACTTTTGTGCTTCGTCTGCCACACCCCCTCCACAATAATCGTCTAGAGTTGCGGCGCCCTGCGTCTTCAACGTTTGTCAGGAGGAACAGGCGCAGACTCTTTCTGAATTTCGGGTGCCAGGTCCACATCTGAGAAGGTTGCTTTCCATATTTAATTGGGTTTTTATTTTGATAGTAAATGAAATGAGACATCTACTCGCCATCCCCCTGGCAGCGATCCTACTCGTTAGTCCGGCCACTGAAGCCCAGGTTGATTATTTTCCACCCGGCATTTTGGATGAAATATCGCGATCTAGTAAGTTCAGAGAGCATTGGTACTCAGAGAATTTGACGGCACTGAAGGAGCCATCGCTTTGGGAGTTATCCAAGACGCAAAAGTCCCAGACTTACAGATTTTTATGGCTTCGTTCGTTTAACCGGCCAATTTCCGTCCGATTAGATATAAATGCTGATGGCAGCAGCATAGTGACTGCGAAAGCCGCAAACGGTCACGGTGGGTCTAACCCCGGAAAACTTGTCATGAAAAAGACCCGAGTTTTGACAAAGCAAGATACGGACTATGTCCTCGATCGATTCAAAGAACTAGGTTTCTGGGATCTGCCAACCCATGAGAAGCCTCAGGTATCGATTGGGGCCGACGGTGAAGAATATGCTCAAATAAATTTAGAAGGAGCGCAGTGGATTTTGGAAGGCGTCAAGGATGGAAATTATCACATAGTTGACCGTTGGTCTCCTGAAAATGGGGCGACCCGCACTTTAGGCATACTCCTGCTTATTAACATCGCCAATCTCAAACTGCTATACGAAGAGGTTTACTAGGGCACGCCAAAACGAAGTACGTTAGCCCCGAAGCTTTAGCCCACCTCACGCATCTGATATGCTTTGGCCGCTTTCCGCCGCCTATGTCCACACCTCAGCCAGAGGAACAACTCGAGCGCGGCCTCGGTCTCACCGAGGCTGTCGCGCTGAACATGAACGCGATGGTGGGCATTGGGCCGTTCATCGTGATTCCGCTGGTGATTCAGGCCATGGGCGGGCCGCAGTGCTTGCTGGCTTGGTTGGCGGGTGCTGTACTTTCACTGCTCGATGGTTTGGTCTGGGCCGAGCTGGGCGCGGCGATGCCGAGAGCAGGGGGAACGTACGCATTTCTGCGCGAGGCGTACGGGCCGGGACGCGGCGGGCGGCTGATGTCGTTCCTGTACATTTGGCAGACGCTGATTCAGGCGCCACTGGTGGTTGCTTCGGGCGCAATCGGATTCTCGCAGTACCTTACGTATCTGGTGCCTCTCGGCACGTACCAACAGAAAGCTGTTTCGGCGGCGCTGGTGGTTTTCTTGATTGTGCTGCTGTACCGCAAAATTTCCGCTGTCGGACTAATCTCGAAATTTCTGTGGATTGGCGTGGTCGGCACGATGCTGTGGATGATCTGGGGCGGGGCGATGCATTTCTCTCCACGAATGGCGTTCGATTTCCCGATGGGCGCGTTTAATTGGTCGTGGGTTTTCTTTGCGGGACTTGGCTCGGCGACGGTCAATACGATTTACACGTACCTGGGCTACTACCACATCTGCAATCTGGGAGCGGAGATTCGCCAGCCGGAAAAGAACATCCCGCGCGCGATTTTAATTTCCGTTGCGGGCATAGCCGTGCTGTATCTCGCGATGCAGACGAGCATCCTGGGCGTGATCCCGTGGCGCGAGGCGCAGAATTCGCAATACATCGTCAGCACATTCGTCGAGCGCCTGTATGGGACGCGCGCGGCGGCGTTTGCAACCGTCATGATTTTATGGATCGCGTTCGCTTCGCTATTCACCACTCTGCTGAGCTACTCACGCGTCCCATTCGCCGCAGCCGAAGACGGCAATTTCCTTCCGGTATTCGCGCGCGTGCATTCGACCAAACACTTCCCTCACATCTCGTTGCTGTTTCTGGGCGCTGCGTCACTGGCGTTCAGCGTATTGTTCCGGCTTTCCAGCGTTATCAAAGCGATCATCGCCGTCCGCATCCTAGTGCAGTTCATCAGTCAGGGCGTGGGCGTGATGATTTTGCGCCGCCGCTGGCCTCCCGAACGGCTTCCCTTTAAGATGTGGTTCTACCCGTGGCCCGCGGTGCTGTCGATTCTGGGCTGGGCGGCGCTGTTTTATTCCACCGGATGGAAGTTCGCACTCGGCGGAATCGGCGTGATCGCGCTGGGCATCTGTGTTTATATGCTTCAGGCGCGTTACCGGGGCTTATGGCCATTCGCTGGAGCGCGTGCTGCGGCAGGCAATGCGGGATGAAGCGTGGAACTATGAAAAGTAAATTCAAATTCGCGGCGCTAGCAATGTTGGTTTTCTTCGGTGTGATGGGCCTTGTCGCGCAGCAGGAGTCCAATGCGCCGGGGCGCGGCCAATCCGTCGCCGACACGCTGGAAGCAATTCACCAGGCGCGTGTAGTGACGCGCGTAGTGTTCACCGTGGCCCACCCGGACGACGAAGCCTCTACGCTTTTAACTTACTTGCCCCACGGCCTCGGAACGGATACGACGCTGCTCACGCTCAACCGCGGAGAGGGCGGCCAGAACGCCATCGGCCCCGAGCAGGGCGCTCAACTCGGCATCCTGCGCAGCGCGGAGCTTTCCGCCGCGATGAACGTCGAAGGACCGCATCTTTATTTCACGCGCGTGGTCGACTTCGGATTTTCGAAAACGCTGAAAGAAACGCAGGAGACGTGGCACGGCGTCGAGCTGGAAGACATCGTGCGCGTGATTCGAACGGTGCGCCCGAACATTGTGGTAAACGGCTGGGGAGGCCAGAAGGATGGCCATGGTAATCATCAGGATTCGGGATATCAGACGCCGTTAGCCGTCGAGGCCGCTGCCGATCCGACCAAGTATCCCGACCAGCTCGCGGAGGGATTGAAACCGTGGCGCGCGACCATGGTGCTTGATCCCGTCCGCGCGCAAGGACCCCCCCCGGCCCCGGGACAGCCAGAGAGAAAAATTGACTTCACCGGCGCATGGGTGGTGCCAGCTGACGACATCTCTCCTATTTGGGGACGCAGCTATCGCGACATTTCTCTCGAAGGCTACGTGCATCACCGCTCGCAGGGCGTCACACCGAATTTGAATTCGCCGTTTATCCGTCGTCCTTACGGGCTGAAGAAAAGCGCCGGTGGCGCACCCACCCCGGCGGATTTTTCGCAGCCGATTACTTCCCTGGCCGGCATAGTCCCCGTTCCAGCCGAGCAACCGCTCGCCTCTGCGGATCGCGCGCTGGAACAGGCGTATTCGGCGACGGAAAAACTGGATTGGCCGTCGGCAGTGCATTCCATCGCGGAAGCAGGCAAACAGATTGCCTCCCTGGAAGATCAGGTGAAGCAGTCGCATGATTCGCGTGGGCCTGACGCCATATGGGAACTCGATCAGGTGCGCGGACGCATTAATCACGCGCTCGCCGATGCAGCGGCAATTAAAATTGTTTCGAACGCCGACCGGAGCGAATTGGTTGCAGGAGAAAGTTTCACTGTGCGCGCCGCAGTGGCCAACCGTGCGGGCGTCGCGGTTTTGTCCAAGCCGAATCTGACGCTGCCCTCCGGATGGAACATCACAAAACAGGAAGAGAAAGACGGCTCTACCGATTTCACCGTTGCGATCCCCGCCGGTGCGCAAACGCCGCACAAGCCGGGCGACTGGATGTATCCGTTTCCGCCAGCAATGGTAAACGCGCGCACGCACGTTGAGGTGGAAGGCTACGTATTCGATTTTACCGCGCCGGTCGAGAGCCGCCACGCGACAACCGTGAGTGTCTTAATGTATCCGCTGCGCCTGGTTCCCGCCGTCGCGCTCACCGTCCAGCCGGAGCAGTATGTGGTGGTCGAGGGACACCAGCCGAAGCAGTTTGACGTCTTCGCGCGCTTCCGCTCGTTTGCGGTGGCTCCATCCAAAGTTTCCGTGGGAGTCGATGTCCCACCCGGCTGGAAGGCGTCACAGCCGGAGACGGTCGATTTCTCCGGCGCGGGCGATCGCTTGGTACACATGGTAGTGACGCCACCGGCAAAGATTCCAGATGGCAATTATCAATTGAAGCCATACGCAAAGCGCGGCGCGGAAACGTTCGAAACGTCGCTGGAGCCGCTGCCTTCGCTGCCGACCTACCTGTGGAGTGCGCCGTCCACCATTCCCGTTCGCGCGTTTGCTATTGCCGTTCCCGACCATCTTCGCGTCGGCTACATCGCTGCGGACAATGACGATATCCCCGATTCGCTGCGACGCCTGGGCGTAGAAGTAGAAATGCTGGACGCGAGCGCGGTAGCGTTCAGCGACCTCAGCCGATTCGACGCCATCGTCCTCGGCCTGCGCGCCTATGAACTGCGCACCGATGTCGTCGCCTCAAATCAACGCTTGCTCGACTACGCAGCGGCAGGCGGCACGCTCGTCGTGCAGGACCAGCGCCCCGCCGTGTGGGACGGGCATAAGCTCGCTCCGTTTCCCTCAACCATCGGCACAGGCCCTCGCGTCACCGACGAAAACGCAACGGTGAATTTCACTGACCCTGACAGTCCGCTTCTGAATTCCCCGAATAAAATCGGCCCACACGATTTCGACGGCTGGGTGCAGGAACGCGGACTCTATTTCTGGGAAAAGTGGGATCCGCAATACCACACCGTCCTGTCCATGCACGATCCCGGCGAAAAAGACCTGACCGGAAGCCTGGTCTGGATCCGCACCGGCAAGGGCACTTACATCTACACGGGACTTTCGTTCTCGCGACAGCTGCCGGAAGGGAATGCCGGAGCTTTCCGCCTGTTTGTAAATCTACTCAGCCAGTCGCGCGCCAAAACGAAATAGGCCTCAGTGCATTTTGGGGGAATGGGGATTCTTCGTCGATCCGCTTGGACGCGCCGCCGAAGCAATAGAAGGAGCTTATTGCAATCGGAGTTCCTCAACAGGCTGCCGCCGCACCTTGATCTTGCTTTCGTCCTTGCGGGCTGTGGCCAAGTCATATGCCAGTTGCATTCGCAACCACGTTTCCGCCGTGCTGCCAAACGCCTTCGCGAGCCGAATCGCCATGTTCGGGCTGATGGCGGACTTGCCGTTTACCACGTTATTGAGCGCTTGCCGGGTGACGCCGAGGACCTTCGCGCCTTCGGTAACGGACAATCCCAGGGGCTCCAGGCAGGCGGTTCGGATGCTGCGGCCCGGATGGGGCGGATTCTTCATGGGCATGATGTATTTCCCTTTCCCGTTAATGATAGTCGACCAGTTCCACATCAAACGCGTCATTCGCCTCGAAGCGAAAAATGATGCGCCAGTTGGCCCTCACCGTCACCGACCAGTATCCCCGCAAATCGCCTTTGAGTGAGTGCAGCCGGTAGCCTGGAAGGTTGAGGGCTTGCGGTGTCGAGGCCTGATCGAGACGGGCCAGAATATCCTCGACCGTTTCCAGCAAATCGGGGCGAATCAGGCTCCGGTCGTCGCGTTCGTACAGGCGTTTCAAGCCCCGATGCTTGAAACTGACAATCATCACTTCCGATTGTAAAGTGCATATTGTCACTTGTCAACTGCGAATTCCAATATCCTGCCTCGTATATGCGTGTGACATGGTGTTCGCGGAGAATCCGCCAGAATCGGCCGGAACAGCTAGTACAGAAATGGCGCTCTCCTGCATAATAACGGTGCTATGTCCGACACAGTGGAAGCCCTGATTCTCGATCTTCTCGAATGGCTGATCGTGCGTGACAGAACTTATGAAGAAGTCATGGAGGCGTGGCGCACTTCCTGTCCTCGTCTCCCGGTGTGGGAGGACGTAAGCGACCGTGGACTAATTACGCGTGAAAATATTGACGGCAAATGCTTCATCAAGGTTACCCGAGCGGGACTTGCCCTTCTTGGCCGGCACAGGGTTCATATAACCTAGACGATTGCCATATCGCCGTCTCTTCCAATTCAGAGGTGCAGCTTTCCAGATTCATTTTGGAAATCCCCGCGCGCAGGGCCCGCACGTGGAGCATCTCCGGCCTTCACTTATTTCCGCGCATACTTCCACGACACGTCCGCTTCCGAATCATGACTTCACAAAAATGGTTCATGTTATCTTGAGCCGGGGGAAGTCATGAAAAAGCTGGTGATTCAGTTTCCAGGAAAAGGGACGCTTGCCGCAGCATTGGCGCTGCTCTTGCTAGTCGTCGCTGCCCCAGCCCGCGCTCAGAAAAAAGACAATAAAAAACAAACCGACAATCCCACATCGCCTGCGGACGCCGCGACGATGCCGCCGCAACCCGATGCACAAGTGATCGATCGAACTGTCGGCGAAGCGATGGGCTACTGGCAGATCGGCGATGTTGAATCCTTGCATAAGTATTATGCGGATGATGTGGTCGTGGTGAGCGGGGCCTGGGAGCCGCCAATCATCGGCTGGGAGAATTATGTTAAGGCTTACCAGGAACAGCGATCACGCGTAACCGGCGGACGCATGGACCGCTCCAATACCGTGATTCAAGTGAACGGCAATTCGGCTTGGGCCACGTATCAATTTGACTATGTGGCGAGCGCGGATGGGAAGGTCGCCGAGTTTCGTGGACACACATCTCTTGTGTTGAATAAGCGTGCCGGCCGCTGGGTGATCGTTCTCAATCACTCCTCGGTCGTGGAGGCGTCGCCAGCCAGCCTGCCGACTTCCAATGGCCCCGCGCAGCCAGCCCGGCCTTAGAAACTTTTCAATCCGCCATAGATCCAGATGCCGGCGCTGGTCAGCAGCAGGACGCCGGAAATAACCGCGAGGGCGATGATCGGTCTGGTCAATCTCGTCATCCTGGCGATGATGGCCTGTTGCTCTTCATAATGGTGCTTTTCGGCAGCATCGATGAAGATCTGATCGTCTTCTCTGGATGAAAGAGTCCCGCGGTAAATCACCAGCACAGCCAGGACGGCCGTGATGACGCCCCACGAAACCATTAGCATCATGAGAAGTACTGATTGGGATTGTTCCATGACTTCCCTCCCTGCGAGAATAGCGAGAGCTGGAAAGGGGTTGACCGTGCCACCGATTTCCGGCACGAGCCTCGATTAGGCGGATTATAGCACTAATCTAAGAAACGGAACGTTTCTGTTTCTTAGCTCAGTGGTAGCCACGCCTAGCTAGGATACAACTACATGAATGAGCCATTCGAAACGCCCAAGCTGCTCTATCTTGACGACCTGCACGTTGGTCAGCGCTTCACATCGGGCACTTACCGGATGGAGGAAGAACGGATGAAGGCGTTCGCCGCCGAGTTCGATCCACAGCCGTTTCATCTGGATAATGCGGCTGGACAGCAAAGCTTTTTTCACGGGCTTGCGGCAAGTGGCTGGCATACGGCGGCGGCGACGATGCGGCTCATGGTGACTGGCGGGCTGCCCTTCGCAGGTGGAATGGTCGGGCTGGGCGGGGAAATCACATGGACCAAGCCAACGCGTCCGGGAGATACGCTTCACGTGGAAAGCGAGATACTGGAGATAACGCCCTGGCGCTCCAAACCGAACCGGGGTGTTGTAACGGTTCGCACCGTGACGCTGAATCAAAATGGCGAGCAAGTTCAGGTGTTAACGTCGAGAATTCTAGTTTCTAAGAGGGGTGAGTCGTACAACGCAACTCAGGAGCTAAAGCCCACTTTTGGAATTTAGTCTTGTCGTGGCTAAAGTCACGATCCACAAAGCAAATATATTTTGCAAACGATTCTTGAGATGCAGCTATTCCGTGCCAACCATCTTGAACTTCTGCATTCTCCTGCCGCCGCGCGTTTCGCCCACGTAGATGTTCCACTTCGAGTCCACCGCCAACGTGTGAGCGTGTGTGAAATTTCCCGCTAGATGGCCGGGTCGGCCAAAGCTGGAAAGCATCTCGCCGGTTGCGTGATCGAAAATGTCGATCTGGTCTCTCCACTCATCCACGGTGAACATAAATTTCTGCTGCGGGTCGGGAGAAAAGCCCACCCAGGAATTCGCTCCCAATTCAGTGGACCGCGTATTCGGATAATGCGGCCGCGGATTGATCAGAATGTTCCGCTTAAAATTACCCATCTTGTCGAAGACTTGCACGCGGTCGCCCTGTTTGTCGCAAACGTACACTAGGCCGGCATTATCGAACACCACGCAATGCACCACCTTCGAGAAAGTACCGCCCACGGCAGCCTCGGTTTCAGGGGCGCTTCCCTGCCTGGCCCACTGGCGCAGAAACTGGCCATTCTTATCGAACACCACGACGCGGCTGTTGCCATAGCCATCGGAAACATAAATGTCGCCGTTCGCCGGATCGACGGCAATGCCGGACGGGTTGTAAAATCCCGTCTTGCTGGAATTTAAGGCGCGACCGGTCTGCAGTGTATCCGAGCTGTCGACTACGCCTTTCGTCCCGATCTGGAATAACATTTTGCTTCCATCATGCGTGTATTTCTGAATGATCCCGTCCTGGCTGCCGGTGATCCAGAAATTATTCTCAAAATCGATGTAACAGCTGTGAAGCTGCTTCGGCAAAGTCTTGAGATCGCCGAAGGAATTGACCACGTTCCCGTCGGGATCGAACTCAATCACGGGCGGCGCTGAAACAGCAACTTCCAGCTCCTTTTCCTCCAAATTTTGCCGGTTCACGATGAATACGTGATCTTTGGAGTCGATACAGACGCCGCCGATATCGCCCGTAATCCATTTGTTGGGCAGAGGTTTCGGCCAGAATGGATCCACCTCATATTTGGGTGTGCCGGTCGCGGGGCGAGGAGCTGCGTTGACCCGACTGGACAGCGGATTCCAAATCGCCAAAGAGATAATGAGTGCCGCAGCCAACAAGACTACGCCGACAATCCTGTTCGTTTGCACCGTACCCTCCAGTATGCAGTCACGCAAGCCGGCCACCTTTGCGCCAGCTGCTCATATTTATTTCCGATGACTCCCGAAAATCGCTTAGGGCTTTTTCTCCGCCATAAACGTCTTTGGCAATTGGATCGAGGATATCGTCGCCGCATCCTCGGGCAACAGTATCCGTTCCTTCACCAGCTTATCGGCGGCCGCTTTCAGCTTTGCCGTGAATTCCTGCTGGCTGTGATAGCGCTCCTCGAGCGATAGCCGCGGATCGTTCTTCTCCATCCGTTCTTTCTTGGTGACTGCGAAGGGAACGAAGCTGCCGTCCAGGCTGCACAGATCGCCATCGGCAAAGCCCTCGGCGCGGATATTGCGGCCTGAGTGCGTCCCCGTCGGCACTGTAATTTCCGGAGGCACAACGCCTCCGATCGGATTGCCGTCCGCGTTGGTGAGCGCGACGAACAGCGGATACTCAGGTCCGGCAAACGTGGGCGGCTGATGGCTGTAGTCCATCGGATGCAATTTGTCGATCATCGGGCTGAACGGCCAGCCGGGGATGGCGGGCCAAATTTTGGCCGCCTGGTCCAACGTAATTAATGTGTGATCCTTGAAGTTCGGATATTGGCTTGGCGGAGGCGCAATGCCATCTACTACCCAGCTATCCAGCGCGATAAATAGGCCGCGAACGTAATGACGATACTTCAGCGGGTTGCCGTACTGCTGGCATTTGCCCTTATCCGCGGTTCCCGCGACGACCTCGTTCAGGTCGTTCGATTCGTGGGAAACGCCCGTCGGGACATAGATTCGAACGTTCTCCGGAATGGGGACCGGCTTGCCTGAGGTATCGCCGGCCACCAGCGATTCGCGTCCCTGCCACGATTCCGTATTCGAATCCACCTGGAAAAATTTCGGGCAGGAGTGAGATTTCGCGCACCGCAACTGGATTCCGTCGGTTTTCCCGGTCAGCGCATCGGTGGTTGTAGCATAGGTGAAGGGGAACTGGTCGCCCGGGAATAAATGATCTTCATGTTGGCGCGGGAAGCGGCCCGGCTGCGAAAACTCGGTATTGGTGTTGGTCATGCGGGCGCCGGAGACGACGTCCAGAATGCCGTCGAACACGATGCGGTGCGCGCTATCGATATTGAAATCCTGATAGACATAGTCGCGGACGAATCGCCCGCTGAGCGAAACGCCCACGGCCAATACAGCTTTGTAAGGAGTTGCGGGATGCACCGGATTGGGGTTTCCCACCGAGTCCTTCTCGGCCGTGCGCAAGAACAACACGAAATCCCGAACGGATGCGAAAGCGATGCCTTCGATGACAGGATCGGTCGCCGGGTAAATGAATTCATATAGGGCTTCGCGATCGAATCCGGGAGCCACATTGATCTTTACATGCTTGGAATCCACATAGCTCCAACTCGATGCAGGCAGCGGCTTGCGCGGGTCTAGCTCGCGCTCGCGGACAGTCAGCGTCGCGGCGGACTGATCCAGCTTAGCCGCAGGGTACGTCAACATTCGTGTGAACGACGGCGCAGCGGGAATGCTGGAAAATTCTTCGCGGCTCATTCCCACGATCGGTTTCCCATCGCGCATGGCGATCGGAAACTTCGCCTTTAGCAGGCCTGCCTTCGCTGTTTCCGCTGAATCTTCAGCCTCCCACCCGCTCCACGCAACGGTGTATCCGCGCTTCATCAAGAGCGCGGTGGCCGGATCGCTCACGTCTGCTGGTCCTATCGAACTAAAGGCGCTGAGGTTCAAGTCCGAAAGGGCTTTCTCGTGTCCACGATTCACCACGTCATAAATCAGCCGCCCGTTTCCCTTGTTGATGTCCACGGGCTTCATGATGGTGATGTCCATGCTGTATTCCACATGGCCTCTGGCATTTACCGGAGCGTATTGAATATTGACGATCCCTGTGTTCATAGGATCTTTCGGGTCCAGTTCACCCCAAGCCGTCCCGATCAGCATCTCGTAGGGTCCGGCGCTGCCGAACGACGCGCCGCCGAAGGCCGGCTGCCGCTTGGTAATTTCAATTTTTGTGATGCCCACTCCGGCGGGAGCAGCCATCTGTGCATACGCGGAGGAAAGTCCCAATAACAAGCCGAGGCAAAGCGACAGAACCGTCTTCTTCATATTCATTTTTTCGCTCCAGAATTAAACTCTATGGCCTCTTTATAGCACACCTTGGAGACGAAATTTGAGTGGTAATTTCATGGCATATGTTCAGGCAGTCGTATCGTTTGCGCGGGCCAATTTCAAAATCGTTGTATCGAAATCGGGAGAAGAGTACGATGTCCGAGCGAAATAAAATTTCTGAAAGTCCTGCTAAACCTAAGTAGTGTGGAGGCCGGTCCATGACCAGGGTAAAGGTAATTCGAGTCCTCGGGATGCTTGGCGTTGTTGCCCTTATGGGGTTCACGTGGCTGACAGCGACCGAAAAGCGCGGCAGCGCGGCGACCGGTACAGGCGACTACATCAGCGGCGTCGTCACCAGTTCGAAAGGTCCCGAAGCCGGGGTATGGGTGGTTGCCGAAACGACTGACTTGCCTACCAAGTACGCCAAAGTCGTGGTCACAGACGATCACGGCCGCTATCTGGTGCCGCAATTGCCGATGGCAACGTACCAGCTGTTTGTAAGAGGATACGGGCTGGTGGATTCCCCACGCGTCTCTGCGAAGCCCGGCCAAACTTTGGACCTCAAAGCCGTCGTCGCGCCGGACGACAAGGCGGCCGCGCAGTATTATCCCGCCAATTATTGGTTGAGCCTGGCGAAAGTTCCGGACGGCAAGCTTTCGACGAACGTCCTGCTGGGGAAGGCCAAGTATTGTTTGACCTGTCATCAAGTGGGAGATGTCGCCACGCGCGACATTCCCGAAGTCACAAAGAATCTCGGGCCGTTTCACAACTCTCTGGAAGCCTGGGATCGCCGCACGCAATCGGGCCCTGCCGGTGCGGGTATGAGCAGTTCCTATATGGGCATGGGCGAGCAGCGCTCGATGTTCGCCGAGTGGAGCGACCGCATCGCCGCAGGCGAATATCCGAAGGTCACGCCGCCGCGCCCGACCGGCGTCGAGCGCAACATCGTGATCACCTTGTGGGATTGGGGAACGGACTCCAATTACATGCATGACGAAGCGGCCAGCGACACGCGCGATCCGCGAGTGAATCCGAATGGCCCCGTATACGGCGCGCAAGCCAGCGGAAACTCCGTCTATTGGCTGGACCCGGTGAAGAACTCCGTCGATCAGGTAACCATCCCATCCAAGGCCGACCCCACCGGCACGATGAACATGCCTTCTCCCTACTGGGGCGAAGAAAACATCTGGCTCTCCGCGTCGCAGCCGCGCGCCGCCGCAGTCGATCAGTTTGGCCGCGTGTGGACCGCCAGCAGGATTCGCGGTGCCAAACAACCGGACTTCTGCAAGGCGGGATCGCAGAACAAATTTGCCCAGTACTTCCCTCTGGAACGCGGCGCCAAACAAGTGGCAGTGTATGACCCGGAAAAGAAAGAGGTTTCCGAGGTCGATACCTGCTTCATGACCGATCACAACGATTTCAGCAAGGACAGCAAGCTGTTCTTCGGCCAGACCGGAACGATTGGCTGGGTGGACACTCCTGTCTGGGATAAGACCCATGACAGCGAGCAATCGCAGGGTTGGGTTCCGGGAGTGCTGGACACCAACGGGGATGGAAAAATCACCCGTCCATGGACCGAGCCGAACGAACCGATCGATCCAAAGAAAGATCATCGGATCAATTTCAGTTGCTATTCCATTTCCGTCAGCCCGGTCGATGGCAGCGAATGGTGTTCAGGCATTGGCCAGGAAGAAAAGCAGTTGGTCCGCATCGATTTAGGCTCAAATCCCCCTGAAACAAGCAAAGCCGAAGTCTATACTCCTCCTACAGATAAAGAGCCGCCGCTGCTGAGCGCGGGCGGGGTTTCCCTCGACTCCGATGGCGTCGCCTGGCAGAACTGGCGCACCAGTGATTACATTTCCTCCTTCGACCGCCGAAAATGCAAAGTGTTAAACGGTCCGACAGCCGTCGGGCCGCATTGTCCCGAAGGCTGGACTGTCTACCGCAATCAGGGTCCGACCTTTCAGGGCGGAACCAAACTCAATTCCGATCTGAACTACCTGATCTTCGTTGACCGTTACGATATTTTGGGCCTCGGGAAAAACATCCCGGTCACAGGGGCAGTCAATAGCGGAGCGCTCCAGGCATTGATACCAAAGACTGGAAAGTTCGTAATGATCCGCATTCCCTATCCGATGGGATTCTTTACACGATCGATGCAAGGGCGCATCGACGACCCGAAAGCCGGATGGAAGGGGCGTGGCTTCTGGACCAGCTACAACCCATACACCGCATGGCACTTGGAAGGCGGTAAGGGGACAAAGGACAAGGTTGTGAAGGTGCAGATTCGGCCCGATCCGCTTGCAAAATGAGCCCATCGTACAGCGGTTGTCTGAAGATCTTATTTGGACTCCCTTCTCATCCTGTTTATGAAAATTTTATTTAAGAGAAATGAGAACCCTTCGGGAAAAAATATAGAAAGAAACGTATCTTTAATGTCAAGTTCGCGTCACGGACTTTACAGAGTTATGGTACTCCGACCCCAGACCCCTCATAATTAAGTTGAGGGTCTATGAATTCATTCGACTACAACATATTAATGTACGCGGTCTTTTTGGAGCATCGCTGGCCGATTCTGTCGAAAGTAATTGTCGGCATTTACGACGACTCTATGAAGCTAGGCCTTTTTGTCGCCCTGTTATGGTGGGCATGGTTTGAAAGCAGGGACAGCGACAGCATTCAAGTAGTTCGCGAAAAAATTGTGGCCAGTCTTATCGGGGGCGTTTTGTCCGTGGGGCTAGTCCGGTTGATGATTTTAGAGCTCCCGTTCCGGTCGAGGCCGTTGAGCAACCCCTCTCTTGGTTTGGTCTTTCCCGTAGCCTCAGAAGGCTGGCTAAGTTGGAGTTCCTTTCCCAGCGATCACGCAGCATTGTTCTCGTTGCTCACAGTCTGCCTGTTTAGCATTTCCGATGGGTTGGGATTGTTGGCGCTGCTCGACACTGTTTTTCTGATTTGTTTACCCAGGGTTTTTGTGGGTGTGCACTATCCCACGGACTTGGTCGTCGGTGCGTCTATCGGAATTGCTGCTGGATATTGGGTGACGCGCGGGCGTGTCCGTCGTGTTCTGTCACGGCCATTGCTGCGGTGGCTGCAGGTTCATCCGGCATCATTTTATGCCGCCGCCTTTGTGTTTAGTTTCTTGCTTGCCCATGTATTTTTTCCGGCCACCAAACTCATCGAAGGAACAAGGTTGTTTGCCCGCGCTATATTACATTAAGCTTCCCAGAAGATTCTTCATTCGAAGCAGGGAAGCACTGTCTTAATGACCAACCTCCTTAAGCGTAGTTTCAGCATCTGGCTCGCTGACTTCTTGGCCCTCATGCTCTTAAGCTGCGGTGGATCTCCCACGCAGACGGCCACGCCGCCTCTATCCGTAACGATCAATCAGGCTGCGAGTCAGCCAGACCCTGCAAATGCGTCGCCGATCAATTTCATTGTAATTTTCAGCTCAGCTGTAACTGGGCTCACCAATGCTGGCGTAACTCTCGGCGGGACAGCGGGAGCAACTACAGCTGTAGTAACCGGAAGTGGAACTACATATAACGTTGCCGTCAGCGGTATGACGCTGTCCGGGACAGTGGTTGCTTCGATCAGCGCTGGCGCGGCACATGATTCAGGTGGGAATGCAAACACGGCATCGACCGCCACGGACAACACGGTGACATATGTATTTGCTGCAAAGCCGACCCTTGTTCAGCATGTTTCCACACAATCGAACGGCGGAAATGAGACCGAAGGACCTGCGTTCTACATCCATCTCCCCCAGCCGACGTTAGCTGGGAATTGCCTCATTCTGGGAATCACCCATCACTATTCCGCGACACGCACTGTGCACATCGTGGACAATCAAAACAATACGTGGCCGTCTCCGGCTGCCTCAATCGACAACACCACTAACGGAGTTTCTACAAAAATTTATGCAATTGCCCCGGTCACGGGCACACAAGCCATTACCGTTACATTCGACGCGATGTTGTACGACGTACATTTCAGCGTCTCCGAATTTTATAATTGTGCCACTAGCGGAACTACGGTTCTTACAAATGGCAGTGCCGCCAGCACGAATGCCAGCGGCGGGCCAATTCTTTCTAGAAGCTATTGCACAACCCTCCGCAAGACGATTATGAAGCAAGCGATATGAAAGAAGGCCCCATAGATCGTGAGCGAGCGGTCGTAGC
>CAZUNI010000013.1:0-90876 GCA_964622265.1 uncultured Acidobacteriaceae bacterium
CGTACGCTTTCAAACGAATGCGAATTTTTTCTCCGGCTGACATAAATTACTCGATGATCTCCGTGACGGCGCCAGCGCCGACTGTGTGGCCGCCTTCGCGAATCGCGAAGCGCAACCCCTTCTCCAGCGCCACCGGCGTGATCAGGCTGATTTCCGCCGATACGTTGTCGCCCGGCATCACCATTTCCACTCCGGTTGGCAGCTTTACGTCGCCGGTTACGTCCGTGGTGCGGAAGTAAAACTGTGGACGGTACCCTGTGAAGAACGGCGTGTGACGGCCGCCCTCTTCCTTGGTCAATACGTACGCTTCCGCCTTGAACTTGGTGTGCGGCGTGATCGAGCCCGGCTTCGCGAGCACCTGTCCGCGCTCGACTTCTTCTTTTTCCGTGCCGCGCAGCAGCAATCCAACGTTGTCCCCGGCCATGCCCTCGTCCAGCAGTTTGCGGAACATTTCGATGCCGGTCACGATGCGCTTCATCGTCGGACGGAAGCCTACGATCTCAACTTCTTCGCCGACCTTTACTTTGCCGCGCTCCACACGACCGGTAACCACCGTGCCGCGTCCCGAGATCGAGAAAATATCTTCGATCGGCATCGCGAACGGTTTATCCACATCGCGCACCGGCTGCGGAATGTTCTTGTCCACCGCGTCCATCAATTCATCGATCTGCTTTTCCCACTTCTCTTCGCCGTTCAATGCGCCCAGCGCCGAGCCGCGAACCACCGGGATCGTGTCTCCTGGGAATTGATACAGCTTCAGCAACTCGCGCACTTCCAGTTCGACCAGCTCCAGCAACTCGGGGTCTTCCACCGAGTCGCACTTGTTCATGAACACCACGATCGACGGCACGCCCACCTGGCGAGCCAGCAGAATGTGCTCGCGCGTTTGCGGCATCGGTCCGTCGGTCGCAGCCACCACCAGGATCGCGCCGTCCATCTGCGCCGCTCCGGTGATCATGTTCTTCACATAGTCCGCGTGACCGGGGCAATCGATGTGCGCGTAGTGCCGGTTCGCCGTCTCGTACTCGACGTGCGACACGGCAATCGTGATCCCGCGCTCGCGCTCTTCCGGCGCGTTGTCGATCGAATCAAACGCGCGGAACGCAACCTTCGGGTTGTGCTTGGACAGCACCTTGGTGATCGCGGCGGTCAACGTCGTTTTTCCGTGATCGATGTGCCCGATCGTCCCGATATTCAAGTGCGGCTTATTTCGCTCGAATTTTTCCTTCGCCATCGCTGTGTCAGCTCCTGAGCTTGTACGTTCGCTTGATTCGTTCTGGAATCTTATCTAACTACCGGGTCGCCCTGCCCGTCGCTTTCGCAACCACTTCCTCGGTGACCGAAGAAGGCGCCTCGGCATAATGCGAGAAATGCATCGTAAAGCTTGCGCGGCCCTGCGTGCGGCTGCGCACATCGGTGGCATATCCGAACATTTCCGACAACGGCACTTCGACGCGAATTACATTCGCCCCGCTGCGCGTTTCGGTTCCCTGAATCTGGCACCGGCGCGAGTTCAAGTCCCCGAACACCTGGGGCATGTACTCTTCCGGCGTAACCACTTCCACCTTCATGATCGGCTCGAGTAGCACAGGCTGCGCCTTGCCGCAGGCTTCCTTGAATGCCATCGAGCCCGCGATTTTGAACGCCATTTCCGAGCTGTCCACATCGTGGTAGCTGCCGTCGATCAAAAGAACGGCGATGTCCACCATTTCGTAGCCCGCCAGGATGCCGTTTTCCATGGCTTCGCGAATACCCGCGTCGATGGGAGCGATAAATTCCTTGGGAATCGAGCCGCCCACTGTTTTGTCGATAAACAGCATGCGGTGTTCCTTGTCGAAACGCCACTTGCCACCGGACCCGGCAACTTCCTTCGCCAACGCATCCAGATCGTCGGTGGACATATCGCGCATTTTTTCGTGCGCGGACGATGGCAACGGAAGGACTTCAATCTTGCAATGTCCGTACTGACCGCGGCCGCCGGTCTGCTTGATGTATTTTCCTTCGGCTCCCGCTTTGCGGCGAATCGTCTCACGATAGGCCACCTGCGGACGGCCCACGGTTGCCTGCACGCCAAATTCGCGCATCATGCGGTCCACAATAATTTCAAGGTGCAATTCGCCCATTCCGGAGATCAGTGTCTGGCCGGTATCGGGATCGGAATGCACGCGGAACGTGGGATCTTCCTGCGCCAGCTTCTGCATGGCCTGACCGAGCTTTTCCTGGTCGGCCTTGGTCTTCGGTTCGATGGCCACGGAGATGACCGGCGCGGGGAAATCGATATTTTCCAGAACGATAGGCTTTTCTTCGTCGCACAGGGTATCGCCGGTCGTCGTAAACTTTAGGCCCACCACAGCGGCGATATCGCCGGCATGGATTGCTTCAATTTCTTCGCGCTTATTGGCATGCATGCGCAACAGGCGGCCAATGCGTTCGCGCTTCTGCTTAGTCGAATTAAAAACGTAGCTTCCCGCGTTGAGCACGCCGGAATAGACGCGGATAAAGGTCACGACGCCCACGAACGGGTCGGACATAATCTTAAATGCCAGCGCGGCAAACGGCTCATCGTCGCTGGCGTGGCGCAACTCTTCTTTATCGTCCGGGGTGGTGCCTTCGACCGGGGGAACATCGAGAGGCGAGGGCAGGAAGTCCACCACCGCGTCGAGCAGCGGCTGAACGCCTTTATGCTTGAATGCGGAACCGGCCAGCACGGGAACCAGCTTCAGCGCAATCGTCGAGCGGCGCAGCGAGGCTCGCAATTCATCTTCCGTGATCGGCTGCTCGTTCAAATACTTGTCGATCAGGACGTCGTCCTGCTCGGCAATCGTTTCGACAACCTTATGGCGATGATCTTTGAAATAGGCCTCGTCAATCGGGGAAGCTTTCAGAGCGGCGACGACATCTGGACGGCTGGCGAGAAACGCGCTGTCCCAGAGCTTTGCGACATCGAACACTTCAAACTTCGCGCCCTGCGTTTCCTCAAGCCAGATAATTGCCTTTTCGCCGAGAAAATCGACGACGCCAATAAAAGTATCTTCCTTACCGATCGGGCACTGAATCGCAACCGTTTTCGCGGCCAGTCGCTGGCGCATCGTCTCCACGGCGTGATCGAAATCCGCGCCGGAGCGGTCCATCTTATTGACGAACGCGATGCGCGGAACATGATACTTATCCGCCTGACGCCAGACTGTTTCCGATTGCGGCTGCACGCCGGCTACGGCGTCAAAAATGGCCACTGCGCCATCCAGAACGCGCAGCGAACGCTCCACCTCCACGGTGAAATCCACGTGGCCGGGAGTGTCTATAATATTGATTAGAATGTCTTTACCATTGCGCTTCCAGGAGGCGGTGGTGGCCGCAGAGGTAATCGTGATGCCGCGCTCGCGCTCCTGCTCCATCCAGTCCATCGTTGCAGTACCTTCATCGACCGAACCGATTTTATAGGTCACACCTGTATAGAACAGGATTCTCTCGGTCGACGTGGTCTTGCCCGCATCGATGTGCGCCATGATGCCGATGTTACGTGTTTCCGCGAGTTGTGCTTTGCGTGCCATTTCTGATTTACCGGTGCTTTCTCCCCTGAAACCTACCAACCATCCAACAACCAGCGAACTCCCTGGGGAGCCCGCACTCCAATTCAGTTCACGCGCTTACCAGCGATAGTGCGCGAAAGCCTTATTCGCTTCGGCCATGCGATGAACGTCTTCCTTCTTCTTCATCGCGCCGCCCCGGGCATTGGCTGCGTCCATCAACTCTTCGGCCAGCTTGTCGGTCATGGTCTTACCCGAACGCGTGCGGGCGTAGAGCAACAGCCAGCGAATCGCCAAAGACTGGCGGCGAAACGGATTCACTTCGACCGGAACCTGGTAGTTCGCGCCGCCCACGCGCCTGGTCTTCACTTCGAGCACAGGCTTCACGTTGTCGACAGCCTTTTTGAATACTGTCAGCGAATCGCCATTGTTCTTCTGCGCGATCTGTTCCATGGCGCCGTAGAAAATGCGCTGGGCGTTCGAGCGCTTGCCATCCCACATCATCGAATTGATGAACTTCTGCACCAACTCGCTGCCGAACACCGAGTCGGCCGGCACTTCGCGCCGTGGAACGAATCCTTTACGTGGCATGCTAAAAGTCTCCTACTTCTGTGCGGCTTTTGGCCGCTTGGCGCCGTATTTCGAGCGCCCCTGCTTGCGGTTTTCAACGCCGGCGGCGTCGAGTGTTCCGCGAATAATGTGGTAACGCACTCCGGGAAGGTCCTTCACACGCCCGCCGCGCACGAGCACGATCGAGTGCTCCTGCAGGTTGTGGCCGATACCGGGAATGTACGTTGTGACTTCGATACTGTTTGTGAGGCGGGCGCGGGCGACTTTACGCAGGGCGGAGTTCGGCTTCTTCGGCGTCTGCGTGTAGACGCGAATGCACACGCCGCGCTTTTCCGGACAACCCTGGAGCGCCGGGGACTTGGTTTTAGTCCGGATCTGATCGCGACCGGAACGAACTAATTGTGCAAACGTCGGCACGGCTATCCCTCAATCGAACTAAAATTTACTTCACTTCCCGAATCGCGGAAATTCGCGAAGCGGCGTGTCGTGGAGTTCACGCAAAGAAAGGGTACAGCAGCGATACCGGACAATAGACAAGGAACCCGCACTACTACCAGCAAGCACTACATTTCATCTGGTCGAAGCGGAGAGGGTTACTCGGCTTTGCGGGACTGGCGTCCCATTCCGGCCGCTCTTCACATCCCCGATCCGTCGTTCTTTGTTCCGGGGTGGAAGACCTTCCCTTTCACCAACAGGGCAAAACTTCCCTGACGAAGCGGGAAGTATATGGAAATTGTGATGCTATGTCAAACAAAAATCTATGGGTAGCAGTGGAAAATGTTTCGACTGTTGTTCGCCCTCTGCGATCCGCACCCATAGGGCAACCCTTTAGGAATGGCAATGCCCCGTGGATTATCGGTCAAAACGGCAAAAAGTCCTTATTTTACAATTAGCTACACGGGTCGCATCTTCCCTTTCGCGCGATCCGATTCCCCAGTAAACTTTGCCGGATTACGTCCACCGGGGCTCCAATGATGCGAATTGTTCACGCATATTCGATCTTATTGACTGCGCTGTTGATCGTTGCTATTCCCCCCATGAGGGATGGAATTGCGCTCGCGCAGTCCTCTGGGAGAGAAATCAATCAGCCTCCAATCGCCAGTTCCACGGAAGAAGAAAATAAATATTCACAAGAGCCTTTTGTCATCGAGCATTTCATTACCCGCGCCGCGTTTCAAAATGACGGCACGGGCCGGACCGATTTGGAATTGACCGTGCATGTCCTGAACGAAACCGGCGTGCGGCAATTTGCGCAACTGGTGTTCGGCTACAATTCGGACAATCAAAAAATTGAAATCATTTCCGTCGAGGTGCGCAAGAGCGGCAGTTCTGAATTTACACCGGCCAGTGCGGTACGGGACATAGCGCCACTGGCCCTGGGCGGCGCTCCCGCATACTCCGCCTACCACGAAAAACTCATTACCGTTCCGGGACTGCGTCCGGGCGACACCCTTGCGTATCACATCGCGCGGATTACAACCGTTCCGCTGGTGCCAGGGCAATTCTGGTTTGAGCATGACTTCGCACAAGACGCCATCGTGCTCGACGAACAACTGGAAATTACCGTGCCGAGCGACCGGACACTCAAGCTAAAAACGCGACCGGGGCTCGAACCTTCAGTCTCGGATAATGGCAGCTCGCGCGAATATGCATGGAAATTCGCGCATTTGGAAAATTCTTCTACGGACAAGAAAAAAATAGCGCCGGGGCTGCAAATTCCTGCGGTGCAAATTACAACCTTTACAAATTGGGCCGAAGCAGGCCGGTGGTACATCACGCTGCAACAAGCGAGCGCGAAACCCGACGCGTCGATTCGCGCAAAAGCAGAAGAGCTGACCCGCGGCCGCCGCACAGACCTTGCGAAAATTCAGGCTTTGTACGATTTTGTTGCGACCAAAATTCGCACCGTCAGTCTGGAGCTGGGCACCGGAAGCTATGCGCCGCACTCCGCCGACGAAGTGCTCGCCAATGAATACGGCGATCCGAAAGACAAGCATTCGCTGCTCGAAGCTCTTCTGAACGTCGAGGGGATTGCGGCTTATCCCGCGTGGATCGCCTCCGCCCGGGAAATCGATCCTGACGTGCCTTCGCCGGGCCAGTTCAATCACGTGATTACAGTGATTCCGCAAGGCCCCGATGGCAGGACTTTACACTGGGTGGATACCGCCACGGAAGTCGCTCCTTTCCGAATGCTCGCGTCGGCGCTGCGCGGAAAACAGGCCCTGGTGATTCCGACCGATAAATCAGACACAAATTCATCGAAGAGCATTTCGCATTTAGTCAAGACACCTGCGGACCCGCCGGCAGTTCAGCATCAGAGCATTGAAGTCGCTGGGCAGGTGGATAGTCTCGGCAAGCTCACCGCTCACGTGCACTATTCCATGACCGGAGATAATGCCCTCGGCTTGCGAGTGACGTTCCGCCGGACGCCGCAAGGGGACTTCAAGAGAATCGGCCAGATGTTATCCGCGGGAGACGGATTTCTGGGCGACGTGACGGGCGTGAAATCCAGCGATCCTACCGAAACGCACAAGCGCTTCGAAGTGGACTATCAGATTTCACAGGCGAATTTCGCCGATTGGTCGCGCAAGGCTTTGCAACTGAGGCTGCCTCTGCCCGCGCTGGGCATACCGGAGGTCGAAGACCGCACGGAAGGCCCTTCAAAACCATTGAAATTAGGCTCGCCTCTGGACGTCCACGTCCGGGCTACCATCGAACTTCCAGCCGGATTTTTACCGCGCGCGCCCGTCCCGATCAGCATAACCCGCGATTACGCGACCTACCAATCCAGCTATTCCGTAAATGGGAATACGATTGTGGCGCGGAGGGATATCGCGTTTCGCCAGCGGGAAATTCCTGCGGACCTGCTGCCCGATTACAGCGCGTTTGTGCGGGCGGCAAGGGCGGACGAAGCGCAGATGGTTTCAATTGAAGTTTCGGGAGTTCCAGTCGAGAAAAAATGAATCTGGAAGAGAAAACCCGCACCCTTGAAAACCGCAAGGGTGCGGCACCCCAGTTCCTTTCGATCCAGCTACTTCCAAAAAATCGGCACTTGGAATGGGCTGCTTTATCCTCGCGCCTTACTTCACCTCGAGAATTTCTTTTTCCTTGACGGCGCAAAGGTCTTCGATTTTTTTCGTCTCCGACTGCGTCAGTTTTTCGAGTTCTTCCACCGAACGCTTGCGCTCGTCCTCGCTGATGGTTTTGTCCTTCTCCAGTTTTTCGATGGATTCTTTGATGTCGCGGCGAACGTTGCGCACGGCGGTGCGATGATTTTCCAGAACTTTGTGAAGATGCTTGACGATGTCCTTGCGACGCTCTTCAGTAAGTTGCGGTATAGGGACACGGACAACCTTGCCGTCGTTCGTGGGATTGAGGCCCAGATCGGAAGTGCGGATCGCTTTGTCGATCATCGGCACCGCGCTCGGATCCCAGGGAGAAATCACGATCATCGTCGGTTCCGGCACAGAAAGTGTGCCGAGCTGATTTACCGGCATCGAGGTTCCATGATAATCAACGCGAATGTGGTCGAGCAGCGTGATGCTCGCGCGGCCCGTGCGGGCGGCCGACATCTCCTTGCGGAAATCTTCGACAGCCTTTTCCATGCGCACTCGCGCTTGGGCAATTGCGTCTTTGCTATTGGCAATCGTAGTCATCGATTTGCGTTCCTTTTGAATTTCAGTCTGCGGTAACCGTGGAACCCACTTTTTGCCCCATCACCACACGCCGGATATTTCCGGGAGTATTCATATTAAAAATGATGATCGGCATGCGGTTGTCCATGCACAGCGAAATCGCGGTGGAGTCCATGACGGCCAGACCCTTTTGAATCACCTCGATATAGGTAATGCGGTCGAACATTTTCGCGCCGGGAACTTTTTCCGGATCGGCATCGTAGATCCCGTCCACGCGCGTAGCCTTTAGGATGACGTTGGCTTTGATCTCCATGGCGCGCAGCGCCGCCGCGGTGTCGGTGGAGAAATACGGATTGCCCGTGCCCGCGGCAAAAATAACGACGCGGCCCTTTTCCAGGTGGCGCATGGCGCGCCGGCGGATAAACGGCTCGGCGACCTCATGCATTTCGATGGCGCTTTGCAGGCGCGTGTAAACGCCCTGCTTTTCCAGGGCATCCTGCAACGCCAGACCGTTGATGACAGTGGAAAGCATGCCCATGTAGTCGCCGGTGGCACGGTCGATCGAAAGCGATTTCTGGCGGGTCCCGCGAAAAATATTGCCGCCGCCAACAATAATGGCCATCTGCACGCCCAGGTCGTACACTTCCTTCACTTCGCGGGCAATGCTGTGGACGGTTTCGGCATCAATGCCAAAACCCTGGGCACCCTGAAAGGATTCTCCGGAAAGTTTTAAAACAATGCGGCCATAGACGATTTCGGGTGAGACTTCCAGTTCGTTGGGCGTTCGTTTGTCGTCGCTCATGCGGTCGGCGGGCATTCTAACAAAGATCGGTCCGGCGCGCACGTCCAAGAGTGAACACCAACCTGATATGGCAGGAGTCGTGTCAGCAGATTCCGGCGAGCCGCCCGCATCAGCTTAGCTCGCGGGTGTGGCAACTGCAGCGGATTCGCTGGCGGACCCGGCGCCTTCGCCTACCTTGAAGCGAACGTACCGGCGGATGGAGATATTTTCACCCAGCTTGTGGATCATCTGACTGACAAGCTCTCCCACGGTCACCGATTCATCCTTGATGAAGTGCTGCTCGTAAAGGCAGTTTTCCTCGTAAAACTTTTCCATTTTGCCGTTCACGATTTTTTCGATGACGGGTTCGGGTTTTCCGGTCGCGCGAGCCTGCGCCTTATAGATCTCGCGTTCGCGGTCCAGAATTTCCTGGGTCACTTCCTCGCGGCGGACATAACGCGTGTCGAGAGCTGCAATGTGCATGGCCACATCGTGGCACAGCTTCTGGAAATCCTCGGTGCGCGCAACGAAGTCGGATTCGCAATTCACTTCAATAATGACGCCGATTTTTCCGCCAGCGTGAATGTAATGCCCGACCAACCCTTCAGTGGCCTGGCGCGAGGCCTTCTTCTGCGCGGCGGCCTGCCCCTTTTTGCGCAGGACGTCGATCGCGCCTTCGATGTTGCCGCGAGATTCAACCAATGCCGACCGGCAGTCGGCAAATCCCGCTCCGGTGCGCTCCCGCAGTTCCTTCACTACTTGTGCCGGTATATTGACCGGTTCAACTGGATTCGTCATAGCTATATTCATTCCTTGTTCAGCAATTTTCGCAAGTTAGGAGCAGTCTTCAACTCACAGGCTAGCGTGCGAGGCCTGCGGCATCCGCTTATTCGGCGGCTTTAACTGAAGCACTGGGCTCGGGTTCAACGACAGGTTCAGCGATGGGTTCGACGGTAAGTTCCAGCTCGGTACCCGGTTCCACGAAATCGCCTTCCTGTTTTTCGTACGATTCGTACGCGCTGGTGTCCACGTAATCAACTTTTTCCGCGCCGTCCGCCGCATCCGAGGCAGCTTTTTGGTCGGCGATCTGAGACCGCTCGTAGGCGTGGCGGCCTTCGATCACGGCATCGGAAATCTTCGATGTGAACAACTTAATGGCGCGCAATGCGTCATCGTTGCCGGGAATAACCCAATCGACCTGATCGGGATCGCAATTCGTATCGACAATCGATACAACGGGAACGCCCATGCGCCGTGCTTCACGGACGGCAATCGCTTCGGCGTGAGAATCGATCACGAACATCGCGTCTGGTAACGCCGACATATTCTCAACGCCCGAAAGGTTCTGCTTCAGGTGCTTCAACTCGCGGTCCAGCCGCGCAGCTTCTTTTTTGGAAAGCTGCGCCATCCGGCCGTCTTCGATCATGGCCTTCAGCGTTTTCAGTCGCTTGATGGATTTCTGCAGGGTGGCCCAATTGGTGAGCGTGCCGCCCAGCCAGCGGTGGTTCACGTAGAACATGCCGCAGCGGTTGGCTTCCTCGGCGATCGATTCCTGCGCCTGGCGCTTGGTTCCGATGAACAGCACGGTCTTGCCGCTGCTGCTCAACTCGCCGATGAAGCGGGAAGCTTCGCGGAAAAGCTTCAGTGTCTTTTGCAGATCGATAATGTGGATTCCATTGCGTTCGCCGAAGATATATTCCTTCATCTTCGGGTTCCAACGGCGGGTCTGGTGGCCAAAATGAACTCCGGCCTCCAGCAATTCTTTCATCGTAATTTCAACTGCCAACTTTCCTCCTCAGGAGATAGATGTTTACTCGCCCCGGCCTTTTGCAAATCACAAGAGGTCCGAAGCCGAACATCCTTAATGCCGGGGGACCTCTGGGAGGCCCTTCCGGATGTCGGCTCCTTGCCGACCGTGAATTTGGCCCATCCTGCACGCGAGACAGGCCAGAACTCTTCAGATTTTAACGCGGGCTCCAAATTCAGAGGGCTTCAAATATGCCCCACCCAATAGAACCCACACCCAAACTGTTGACTAGCGCTTGCTGAACTGGAAGCGCTTGCGGGCGCCCTTCTGCCCGTACTTCTTGCGTTCCTTCATGCGCGAGTCGCGCGTCAGAAACCCGTTCTTGCGAAGTCCCGCGCGCAATTCCGGATTGAAAAGCGCCAGTGCGCGGGAAAGCCCCATGCGCAGCGCGCCGGACTGTCCGCCAACGCCGCCGCCATTCACTGTGGCCAGGACGTCCACCGAATTCGCCGTCTCGGTGAATTTCAACGGTTCGACGGCGCGATTGAGCCAGTTGACGTTGTGGAAATATTGGTCCACCGTGCGTCCGTTAATCGAAATCTTTCCCGAACCGAAGGTCAGGAACACGCGCGCCACCGATTCCTTGCGGCGGCCCGTGCCGTAAAATTTCTGTTTCGCGCCTTCCTCAGGCTGTGCGTTAGAACTCAACTTTCCTCCTCGAAACTAAAAGCAAACTCTAATGAACAAAGAAACTCTTGAAATCTATAAGCCAAAAGCTTTGTCTGGGTCTGTAGGTTTGTGGGTCGCGACTTCAGTCGCGATTCAAATAGCCCAACAAAAACGGACTTTATCCCCTGACTACTGAGCCAGCAACTGAGGCTTCTGCCCCATATGCCGCTGCAAACCTTTGTCATCCAGATAAATCCGCAATTTCTTGGCGCGCAATGCACGCAATTTATTTTTCGGGAGCATTCCCAGCACGGCTTCCCGCAGCATCCAGTCCGCCCGCGTAGGACGCAGGCGCTTCGCCGGAACTTCCTTCAAACCGCCGGGAAATCCGCTGTGGCGCCGGTAAATCTTCTGTTCCAGCTTGTTGCCGGTCATGCGGATCTTGTCAGCATTAATTATGACAAGGTGATCGCCGCAATCCAGGTACGGAGTATAGTTGGCCTTGTCCTTGCCGATCAATATCCGCGCGGCGCGTGTGGCCACCCGGCCCAGCACCAATCCCGCTGCGTCCAAAACAAACCAGCCCCCGCCCTGCTCGATGATTTCTGTATCTCTACCTCGTGGAACGTACGTACGCATGTGCTCAGTCACACCTTTCCATGTAAAGGCAAACGTCAACAATACATGGGTCTTCCGATCTTTGTCAACGACGGTTTGAGAGTGGCGGCAATCAACTAATCGATGAGAACGGAAATCGGGCCGTTGCCAAAGATCGAGCCTCGTTGCAAAATGGGCCCTCGGTCCAGGAGTAAAGGAAGCAATGCGCAGCTTGGATATCGATTCCCTTTCCGAAGAAGAACTGATTGAGCTGAACCACAAAGTGGTGGCTCGGCTCCGGTTTCTGAACCAGATGCGTTCCCATAGAACGATGCTCGATTTTCGCATTGGGGAGCGCGTGAAATTCAGCCCCGATGGGAGGCCTGATGTGGTCGGAACTGTGACGCGCTACAACAAGAAGACGGTCACGGTGATCGCCGATTCGGGCGAACATTGGACGGTATCCCCAAGTCTGCTAAGAAAGATGGAATCGGGAGTAACTGGAATAAATGACATCAAGATTGGCCGGCGCGGAGAAGCAAGATAGGACTGGTCGTTTCAGAAAGGCAGGTCGCGAAGCCACGTAGAGCCCTGACGCCATCGCCGCACGGTACAACGCCTGTGAGCGCTGCACCGCGGGCGGACGTAAACAACCTTCGTTCCCAGCTTAACTCGATTTCGAAACGCTGGCATTCGCTGAAGCTGTCGCAACTGGAACCGCGCTGGACCGGGACATCCCGGACTTATCGGCACCGGATTCGGATGCAGTGCGATCGATTTCGATCGAACCCTTGAAGTACGCCCCGTCCTCAATCATGATGCGCGCAGTAGTCAGATCGCCGACCACCGAGCCATCCTTCTTGATTTCGATGCGGTCGCGGGCGCGCAGATTGCCCTTGACGCTGCCATAAACGACGACTTCGCGTGCCACGACGTCGGCGGTCAGCTTGGCGCTGGCGCCCACGGTCAGCTTGCGTTCTTCGAGCTGAATCAGCCCTTCGACACTGCCGTCTATATGCAGATCTTCATTACCGGAAATTTCCCCCTTCACGTGCAAGCTGGCTCCCAGCCGTGCGGATGTACCGGACGGCGTCGTGCTCAGTGGGCGCATGGCGTCAGTGCTCATGTTTATTGCCTCCGTTGTGGCCGAATCCGGCTTCGCTACCGGTGCTGGCGTTTCCGGGGCTTTCGCGGTAGTCGGTTGCGGCGTTTCTGGTTTCTTATTTCCCCACATCTTGGTCCTCCACGGTCATAAAACACCTGCAATTAGTGCTGGTGCAGGACCGGGGTGCGAAACACTTTATATCGCTGCATGAAAACGCAACATTGGAATTCCTAGGGTGGTGTTCCAGAAGGTAACAGTCCTGCGGTGAGAGGAGAGGCGGCAAACAATGGACTGCCGGGCATCGCAAGGGAATCCCGTGATTCCATATTGGGACTGCGGTTTTCCCACAATGCTCCAGGCTGAGCACGCGTCTACTAATACTTGCGGAGAACTCCCACAACCCGTCCCTGAATTTTCACGTCAGCCGCAGGCACGATAATGGGAGCCATTTCCGAATTTGCCGGTTGCAGGCGAATCTTGCCGCTGGACTCTCTGTAAAAACGTTTCAGCGTGGCATCGTCGTTGCCAACCAAAGCCACAACGATCTCTCCGGGATTGGCAACCTGCGTCGGCTCGATGACCACGTAGTCTCCGTTGAGGATGTGATCGTCGATCATCGAGCTGCCTTTCACCTGCAGCACAAACGTTTTGTCCGAGCGAGCGAATTCACCCAGTGAAAGTGTCTCGTGCTCTTCGACGGCTTCGAGAGGACGTCCCGCAGCGATGCGCCCCATCATGGGCAGTTCAATGGTTTGCCGGTCGTGAACCTGCTCGCGCACCGATTTCGGCAGATGCATCACTTCGATCGACCGGCTCTGATTGTAGCCGCGCCGCACGAATCCCTTTCGCTCCAGCGTGGTGATGTGTTTGTGCACCGTCGCCAGCGACGTCAGCTTCAGCGAGCGAGCAATCTCCTCGAAGCTCGGTGAATAGCCGTGCTTATTGAGAAATGTGACCAGAAAATCCAGAACTTCTTTTTGCCGCTTGGTCAGTGTCATTGCACGCTCCTGGGTCGCGCCTACACTCTAGGCGAATTAAAAGCGAATGGCAAGAAGAATATTTCGGCACCGAATAAAATCGATTGCGTTAGTTTTGAAAGCACACAGCCATTCAACATCTTACGTCGGGTTCTCACTTGTGCTATCCTTACTCAATGGAAGCCCTATTGGAGAACTTCGGCTCCTTCAAGTGATGGTCCTTCTCGGGGCAAACCGGGTGGTTTAAATTATAAATTAGGATTGGAGTTTCATTTACCCATGGCTACCATTACGGACCCAGTCGTCCGCGCGCACAAGCGTGAAGTCATCGACAAGGCGGTTCTTCGGTTTTGCGGCGATTCCGGCGACGGCATGCAGATCACCGGAAGTCAGTTCACGAATACAGTGGCACTGTACGGAAACGATTTAGCAACTTTCCCCGATTATCCAGCCGAAATTCGCGCCCCCGCGGGGACACTTCCGGGCGTCAGCGGCTTCCAGATTCAGTTCTCCTCCAGTGACGTTTTCACTCCGGGCGACTCCGTTGACGTTCTGGTGGCGATGAATCCCGCCGCGCTCAAGACGAACATCAAAGACCTAAAAACGAACGGCATCCTGATCGTGAACAGCGACGCCTTCACCGAGAACGATCTGCGCAAGGCGCAAGTGATTTCGAATCCTCTCGAAGATCATTCTCTCGACGGCTACCGCCTTTTCTCGGTCGGCCTGGAGCGCATGACGCGTTCCGCGCTGTCGGACCTGGGTATCGACGCCAAGACCATGGACCGCTGCAAGAACTTCTTTGCGCTGGGCATGACCTACTGGCTCTACAACCGCTCGATGGATCTGACGTACAAGTGGATTGAAGACAAGTTCAAGACCAAGCCGTTGCTGGTCGAAGCCAACAAGATGGCCATGCGCGCGGGCTATAACTATTGCGAAGCGACCGAGGCGTTCCAGGTCAGCTACGAAATCCCGCCCGCCAAACTGGTCCCCGGCACGTATCGCAATCTCAGCGGAAATCAGGCTCTGGCTATCGGCTTTGTCGCTGCCTCACAGAAGGCAGGACTGCCGCTGTTCCTCGGGTCGTATCCAATTACTCCCGCGTCCGATATTCTTCACGAGCTTTCGATGTACAAGAATTTCGGCGTAATGACTTTCCAGGCGGAAGACGAAATTGCCGCCATTACTTCAGCGATCGGCGCTGCTTATTCCGGCTCGCTGGCGTTGACGACAACTTCCGGCCCCGGCATGGCTCTCAAGACCGAAGCGATGGGGCTGGCGATCATGGTGGAATTGCCGCTGGTAATTTGCGACATCCAGCGCGGCGGCCCTTCCACCGGCCTGCCAACCAAGACCGAACAAGCAGACCTGCTGCAAGCTATGTTCGGACGCAACTCGGAGTCGCCGATTCCGGTTCTTGCGCCTGCAACACCAGGCGATTGCTTTTGGATCGCCGTGGAAGCTTCGCGCATCGCCCTGAAATACATGATTCCCGTTATCATCTTGTCTGACGGCTATCTGGCCAACGGCGCTGAGCCGTGGCGGATTCCCGGCGTGGACGAAATTCCGGGGATCGAAGTGAAATTTACAACCGATCCCGTTGGATTCCTTCCCTACAAGCGCGATCCCAACACCCTGGCTCGTCCGTGGGCGATCCCTGGCACACCCGGCCTCGAACACCGCATTGGCGGAATCGAAAAGCAGGACGTCACCGGAAACGTCAACTACGAACCGATGAACCACGAAAAGATGGTTCGAATCCGCGCGGCTAAAGTGGAAGGCATCGCTCAGGATATTCCGGACGTGGTTCCCGCCGGCGATCCTGACGGCGACTTGCTGATCGTCGCGTGGGGTTCCACCTACGGCGCGATCACGGCAGGAATGAAATCCGCGCGCGACAAGGGACACCGCATCGGCCACGTGCATTTGCGCCACTTGAATCCTTTCCCGAGCAATCTGGGAGAAGTCCTCGGACGCTACAAGCAGGTTCTGGTCCCGGAGATGAACATGGGCCAGTTGCTGATGCTGCTTCGCGCTAAGTTCCTGGTGGACGCGCAAGGGTACAACAAAATTCAAGGGCAGCCCTTTAAGCAATCGGAAATCGAAGGAAAGATCGAAGAACTTCTGGGCTAAGGCCCGAAATAATATTCTGGAGACCAGAAAAATGACTACGGCATCGCTTCCAGTACTGACCAAGAAGGATTTTCAGACCGACCAGGAAGTCCGCTGGTGTCCCGGCTGCGGAGATTACGCCATTCTCTCCGCCGTGCAGGCCGTTTTCCCCGAACTGGGGATTCCCCGCGAAAAGTTCGTAGTGATTTCCGGGATCGGCTGCTCGAGCCGTTTCCCCTATTACATGAACACTTTCGGCTTCCACACGATTCACGGACGCGCTCCGGCCGTGGCTACCGGCGTGAAGATCGCCCATCCTGAATTGGAGGTCTGGGTGGCGACCGGTGATGGCGATTCGCTCGCCATCGGCGGCAATCACACCATTCATATGCTGCGCCGCAACGTTGGCATCAAGGTGCTGATGTTCAACAACAAGATTTACGGGCTGACCAAGGGACAGTATTCGCCGACCTCAGAATTCGGCAAGAAGACCAAGTCCACTCCGTTCGGCACCGCCGACCGGCCGTTCAATCCGCTTGGCCTCGTCATTGGCGCGGACACATCGTTTGTCGCGCGTTCGGTGGACGTCTTCCAGCAGCACCTGAAGGATACGCTGCGCAAGACTGCTGCGCACAGCGGCTCCGCCTACGTGGAAATACTGCAGAACTGCAACATCTTCAACGATGGCGCGTGGTTCGATTTGACCGAGAAAGACGCCCGCGTCGATCACATCGTCCAACTCGAACACGGCAAGCCGTTGATCTACGGGAAGAACCGAGACAAGGGCATTCGCCTGAATGGAATGGAACTGGAAGTCGTTCATCTGGGCAACGGCAATGGGCTCACCGAAAAAGATTTGCTGATCCACGATGAGACCAACCCGAACCCGGCCTACGCTTTCCTGCTCGCGCAGATGGAAGATATGCCCGGATTCCCCACTCCCATCGGCGTGCTGCGCTCCTGGAATCGCGATCGCTACGAAGATGTGATGGCGAATCAAATCAAGGACGTCATCGCCAAGCGCGGCGCGGGAGACCTTTCGAAACTCCTCCGCTCCGGCGATACGTGGGAAGTCCGGTAAGTTAAGACCCACATTTTATCATTCAAGGCGGCCCGAAACATTGGGCCGCCTTTTTTGTTATTGACCAAGATCTGGTCCGGTGAGAAATGACGAGAACGCTCTGCTATTTCCGACTTCTTGCGAGAACTATTATTTGGCCTCATAACTTGTGTCGCACCTACGGTGCTTGTCACCTGTGGTGTTTGCTTTCCCACCCCTTACGGGGTGGGCTACATTGTTTCGCGCCTCCGGCGCTGCTTTTCGACTTACGAACCACTATTTATATTTTCAATTTTCGAGTGGAAGGGGCCGAGTGAAAATCCGGTTCCGGCCGCGCCAAGGCCGGAGCGCCGGAGGCGCGAAATAACGTAGCCCAGCGCGGAAGCGCTGGGTCACGACAGAGCCACACGTAAGCGCCGTAGGTGCGGAAAAAGCCTCTCAACCCCGTCGATGCATCCAACAGAGTCTCAATAGCGACCGCAAGCTATCCCAAGGCTCGCAAAATTGGTGCAGAAATATTGAATGAGGCGATACACAGAAATACCCAAAACAATCGGACGGGAAAATTGTAGGGAATGTGGAACCGCGCGTGAAACGCTACTGCCGCGAGCTGGCGACCATAGCTGACGTGCGAACCTCGGCGGTTCGCCTGGCGAAATAATTCTCATCGTTCAGCTGGCGATAAATTTTCCCGGCGACGCCCGCTGCGAATGCGCCCTTGATCTGGCTGCTGTGGCCGCGCATCAGGATGACGAGAACTATTTTCGGGTGGCTCTGATCCGCGTAGGAAACAAACCAGCCCAGGCGCGAACCGTCCTCCGAGCACGTCCCGGTCTTGCCGAGCGCCTGCTCGTCGTCGGAAATATAGCTGCGGCGCGCCGTTCCGTAGAGCACGGCTGCAAGCATCCCGTCGCGCACTTCCGGCAACAGGGCTTCGATGTTGAGGCTGCGCTTTACGCGCGGCGTAAAATTCAGGCGTTCCTCTTCGCTCCGGGGATATTGCAGGTAGTAGAGCGTGCCGCCATTGGCGATGCTGGAGGCCAGCGCGCCCAATTGCAGCGGCGTCATCTGGATTCCTTCGCCGAAACTGGACATCCGCGCAACGCCGCCATTTGCCGGCGGCTCCATTGGAAATCCGCCAGGATGCTCTTCCGGAATCTGATAGCCGGCCAGTTCGCCCAGGCCAAGCAGGCGCCCGTAGCGCGACACCGTGTCGAATCCCATGCGGCGTCCCAGTTCCTCGAAAAACACGTTATTGGAATGCGCCAGAGCTTCTGTAAGGTTCAGATACTTGCGGGGAGCGACGCGAATCATCGTATCGCGCGTCAGCATACCTTCCTGCAAAGCCGCGACCGCAATCACCGGTTTGATGGTCGAGCAGGGGATAAAGCCCGAAGAAAACGCCAGCTTCTGATTGACGACGGAAAGAATACGCCCGCTGGTTGGATCGATGGCTACTACGGAACCGTTGTAATGACCTAATGCTTCGACGGCAGCCTGGCGCACAACTGGATCGTCGTATTGGACGACATCATCTTTCGCGGAATCGACAAAGGGATCGCCGTAATGGCGCGCGGACGACTTGTGCTTCACAACCGTGCGCATGGCGCGCGGCGATGGCGCCGCTTGGCCGGGAACATTGCCCACAAACAAGGCGCATGCGATTGCGGCTAGAACTCGATGATGGCTGGGTCGGCGTTTCATTCAATTTTTCCCGTTCTGGCCCGATTTCCCGTTCCCTTGCGCGTTTCGAGCTAAGATATTCATTGTAGGAAACTTTTCTGCGAAAGTGCAATAGCTAATCGGACTAAACATACGTACCACGCAATGGGCCGTTCCCTGTACTTTCGTACTAGCCTGAAAACAAACCCTATGTGGATAAATCGACTGTGCGGGGACTGTACCGCAATGGGGTCAATGGTTCAAGAGGAAACGACGCGAAATAGTGTCTGGCGGGTGAACCCTACGCATGTCATAGAACGTCTGTCCGCAGGTCGTCATCTAGAGAATTAAGTGCAGAAGTGCCCCATGCGCGGTCTTGCGCATGGGGTACCCCGTTGAGCAACAATGGCCCCGCAACTATCTGGTTGGACGCGGTTTATTCGCAGCGGCAGCAGCACCTGCGGCGGCAGCGTGAACAGCAGGCTTGTCGCCCTGCGCCGCAGGAGCAGGAGCCGGCGTGCTTTTTTCCGCGCCGGGCGTGGGAATGCCCATCTTCTTTCGCAGCGCGCTCTCGACCTTGTTGCGCACGTCGATATGTTCTTTCAAGAAAAGCCGCGCGTTGTCACGCCCCTGTCCGAGGCGTTCGCCGCCGAATGAAATCCACGTACCGGATTTTTCCAGGATGCCGAGGTCCACGCCGAGGTCAATCAAGTCGCCTTCACGCGAAACGCCTTCTCCGTAGAGAATGTCGAACTCGGCTTCGCGGAACGGCGCGGCAACCTTGTTCTTCACCACCTTGGCGCGGGTGCGCGAGCCGATCACGCGATCGCCTTCCTTGATGGACTGAATGCGGCGAATATCGAGGCGAATCGAGGAATAGAATTTCAGCGCACGCCCGCCGGTGGTGGTTTCCGGATTGCCGAACATCACGCCGATCTTCTCGCGGATCTGGTTAATAAAGATCAGGCAGGTGTTCGATTTCGAAACGATGGCGGTAAGCTTTCGCAGCGCTTGCGACATCAGCCGCGCCTGCAAGCCCATCTGCGGATCGCCCATATCGCCTTCGAGCTCGGCGCGCGGCACCAGCGCGGCCACCGAGTCCACTACGATAATGTCCACGCCGTTCGAACGGATCAGCGTCTCGGCAATTTCCAGCGCCTGCTCGCCGTTGTCCGGCTGCGAGACGAGCAGATTGTCCACGTCCACGCCCAGCTTTCGCGCGTAGATCGGATCGAGCGCGTGTTCGGCGTCGATAAACGCCGCCTGGCCGCCCATCTTCTGCGCCTCGGCGATAATGTGCAGCGTCAAAGTCGTCTTACCGCCCGATTCCGGGCCGTAGATTTCAATCACGCGTCCGCGCGGCACGCCGCCCACGCCCAGCGCCGCATCGATCGAAAGCGCTCCTGTAGGAATTACGCTCACCGGCACCAGCACGTCGCGGTTGCCCAGGCGCATGATCGCGCCCTTGCCATGCTGCTTCTCAATCTGCGAGATTGCCGCTTCCAACATCTTGTTCTTTTCATCCGTCATCGTTCACCTCGAAGGCTAAATTGTCACGTATCGTGACTGCGCGGAGGACGCAGGCCGACCTGCGGAGTCTACTACAAAGCGCTCTGGGCTGCCCAAGTTCATCGCGGAATGCAAGATAACATAAGGCGAAGAAAAAGCAAATACTTTTCATAGCAAAAAATGCTGCAGTCTTTCGCCCTCCACTGCGGCTTCCGCGCGCTCCCTATTTCCCCACCGACACAATCCCAAACGAACCCGCCACCATCTCTCCTCGCAGAGGGAAGCCCGGCGGCGTTCCCGGCGGCGGGGTCGCCGGAGGCGGACCGTATTCCGCGCCCATCACAAAGACGCGGTTGGTTTTGGAGTCCAGCGTCAGAGTCTTGGCATTCGGCATGGTTGGGACGTTTTGCTCGACTTCGAAACTCGTGGGGCTGTTCTCTTTTATGATGGACAGCGTCCCGTCGCGTTGCGCGCTGAATGCTTCCATGGTTTTCGGATTAAACACGGCGCCATCGGTGAAGACGCCGATGGGCAGCGTGGTGATAACGTTCCCGTCGTCGGCATTCAGGATGACCATTACGTTTGGCTTGCGGCATGCGGCGAACAGGATGCGGTTCTTGATGTCCAGCGCGAGTCCTGGGCAGGTGTGGGCTTTGTCCGAGATATCGTAGTGGCGCGTTACGGAAAGCTTGCGGGTATCGATTACCGCGATCTGGTCTTTATCTTCCAGGATGATGAACAGGCGTCCTTTGCCGTCGCTGACGGTTCCCTCGGGCGCTCCACCGGGGTCGATGGTACCCACCACTGTGCCAGTCTTGGCATCGATCACCGTTACGTGGGGGACCGGGTGGCTCAGATCGTAAACGCGGTCATTGAACGGGTCGAACATGATGCTGTCCGGATTGCTTTGCACATCGATTGTCTTGATTGTGGCGAGCGTCCTGCTATCGAACATGAGGATGGGATTGCTGTTGAGGAAGCCGTGATGAAATTTGGAGGCGACGACCACGGCCTTCCCGCTCACCTTGGGAATTTCGCCTACCGGTTCCAGAGTGTCCAGATTGTAGACCGTCAATCTGCCGGCGGGGCCCATGCGCGGAACGTACAGGCGCCGTCCGTCTGCGTCCGCATACAAATAGTCAAAGCCGCCTTCGCCCCCGACTTTGGCCATCTTTAATACCTTATATGGCCCCGGTGCTGCGGACTGCTGGGCCAATCCGATTGCTGTCAACGCCGTGGCCGCTACTGCAACTGCTAGTACCAAAGACACTCGCCGCATTCAATTTCCCCTATGGGTGATTTGGTCCCAGTTTCATGCAAGTTTGAAAATGGTGAGGACAACTTCAGGCGTGCCGAGGCCGTCCATCACGCATTAGTGCCAGTTTTCGCGGGCCAGACTCTCGGCCTAGCGCGTCTTCACATTAAAGAACCAGAACGGATACTCCATGTCGATGAACCAATGCGGCTGTCCCGCAGGGATTACCACCACATCGCCCACCGTGATCCGGTGCGATTCGCCGCCGACGATGCTGGTGCCCATCTTGGTTTCGAGGAACGGCCTGCCGTCAGGAAAATTCTTGATCGTTACATCGTCGGCCAGTTTCCCGCCGGTGACCAGCGTCGCCGATCCCTTTTCGATGTAGATTACATCGGTCCATTCGAGATGAATCTCGGCGTTCATGGGCATTGTGCGAGTGCTCGCCTTGACGCGGAAGCTCTCCGAACCGTAATCGCTGTCGAACAGCGTCTCGCTCTCTCTCTCGTGCTTGAAGGTTGCCTCGACTTCGCTTCTGGAGAAATACCGCACCGGGGGAACCGGCGTCATGGTTCCCGTCTTGGTGACGATCCCGGTGGCGGCAGGCTTTTTCGCTTCATCCTTCTTGCCGGATTGGGCCCAAGCCATGCCTGCGCCAATCAAAATCAGAATGGCCATGATCGATACTGACTTCATTCTTCCTTCCATCCTCGTAATCCTCCCTGTTTTCAATTTAAGGTCTGACAAAACTTAGCGGCACTTTACATTAAAAAACCAGAACGGGCCATCGATGTCGATAAACCAGTGCGGCGTTCCGGCAGGAATCACCACCACATCGCCAACAGTGATCCGGTGGGATTCGCCGCCGATGATGCTGGTGCCCATCTTGGTTTCCAGGTACGGCCGTCCATCGGGCCATGTCTTGATCGTAACGTCGTCGGCCAGCTTTCCGCCGGTGACCAGCGTCGCCGATCCCTTGGTGATGTAAATCACGTCGGTCCACTCCAGATGAATTTCGGCGTTCATGACTTTTGTGCGCTGGCTCGCCTTGACCCTGAAACTCTCTCCGCCGTAGTCGCTATCGAACAGCGACTCGCTGTCTCTCTCGTGATTGAACGTCGCCTCGACTTCCTTCCGGGAAAAATACCGCACCGGGGGAACCGGCGTCATAGATCCAGTCTTGGTGACGATCCCGGAGGCCTCGGGCTTTTTCGCTTCTACCTTGGCCGTTTGAGCCCAGGCCATTCCCGCGCAGATCAACGCCACGATGGCCATCATCGATGCTGACTTCATTTTTCCGTTCATATCCGTAGTCCTCCTCGTTTTTCAAACAAGTCCTGAAATTTCGATGTGAATCCTTGGCTGCGCATCGTACGCTTCCCGCGCCTTTGACACAACGAATTTGCTGTCAGGGAACGGCTTGCTTCCCCACACCCCGGGAATTGCCCACCAGTATCGACGGGATTAAGGGAACATGCGTTGCAAATATTGAAGCCGCATCGTTCCTACGTGGAGTAGCTATAGAATCCCCGCCCGCTCTTGCGCCCGAGCCAACCTGCCGCGACCATTTTGCGAAACAGTGGACATGCGCGGTATTTCGGATCGCCGTAGCCAGTGTGCAGCACTTCGAGGATGCTCACGCAGGTGTCGAGGCCAATCAGATCGGCAAGTTCGAGCGGTCCCATCGGATGATTCATACCCAGCTTCATGACGGCGTCCACGGCTTCGGCTGTTGCGACGCCCTCCATCACGGCGAAGGCGGCTTCATTAATCATGGGCATCAAAACGCGGTTCGAGACAAAACCGGGAGCATCGTTCACCGCGACGGGCTTCTTGTCGATCTTCTCGCATAGCGCCATCGTCGCGTGAAAGGTTTCGTCGCTGGTTTGCAGCGCGCGGATCACTTCAATCAAAACCATCATCGGCACGGGGTTCATGAAGTGCATGCCTATGAAGCGGTCCGGGCGGCTGGTCGCGGCAGCGAGTGTCGTGATCGAAATCGAGGAAGTGTTGGAAGCCAGAATCACTTCGGGGCGCAGCACCTTGTCCGCTTCCTGCAAAACTGCGAGTTTCACATCCAGCCGCTCAGGCACGGCCTCGACGGCGAAATCGGCGCGGGAAATTTGGGATAGATCGGTCGTAGTATGAATTCGGGCGAGGATATTCGGTTTGTCGGCTTCGGCAATCTTGCCTTTTCTCGCTTCGCGATCGAGGTTCTTCGCGATTGTTTCCGTCGCCTTGCTCAGATACGCAGCATCAACGTCGCGCAAAATCACTTCGTATCCCGAGCGCGCAAACGCGTGCGCGATGCCGTTGCCCATGGTGCCGGCGCCGAGGACTGCTATGGTGCGGATCGTCTCGAGGGTCATCTTGTCTCCTGCGACAGGGGATGCTGAGGAAGTATAGGAAGTTGAGGAGGTAAAGGAAATACTGAACTGCGTGGGCGTTGCAATTCGAGGTGTTGCGGCACACGAAAACCAAACCCACACAAGCAATCCTTCGCAAAGCTCAGCATCAAAAGCCTAAGCCATGATTTCGCGGACAATCTCCCGTGCGCGGGTCACGTCCGCAGGACGGACGCAGAGGCGCACGCGATGGCCGGGCTCGTCCGGAATTCGACTGGGAATGCCATTCTCGCGCAGGGCGCTAGCGAGATATTCCGCCATCGATTCATCTTCGCCGGTCCACGCTTCGGATGTGGCGTCGTTGGCATCCCAATAATGAGGCAGGGATGGCTTCGGGTCTTGTCGGTTGCGATCGTGCTCCGAACGATCCTCCTGAATCGTAGGAACATTCTCTTTGCCCTCGACCCACTCGAGCGCGCCGTTGGCCCGTTCCAGGTCGGAGTCGTGGACGCGGATTTCGAAGCCTGCAACGGCCTCCAGATAATATGGCAGCGAAGATAGGAAGCCGCCCCTGGGATCGTGGGCCTGCGAGTGCCAGAAGCGGATACCCTCGTCGCGCAGAGCCGCCTGCAAGGCAGTGAATTTCGTCGGGTCAGAGCCGCGCCAAAGGACTTTGAGAGAATCATCGGTCATGGGTTAATTGTGGGGGACGGCATTGCCACGCCCCTACGATCATACAACGTCGTGGAAGGATCCGGGCCGGGGCTTATCGTTCAACAGCCAGCGCCACGGCATTGCCGCCGCCCAGGCACAGCGCGGCAATTCCGCGATGCACGTCGCGGCGCTGCATTTCGTAAAGCAGCGTCGTCAGAATGCGCGCGCCCGATGCGCCGATGGGATGGCCGATCGCGACGGCGCCGCCATTCACATTCACCTTCACTGGATCGAGATGAAGCTCCCGCGTGACGGCGATTGCGGCAGCGGCGAATGCTTCATTCAGTTCGACCAAATCGACATCGCGGTCGCGGTCCCATCCCGTCTTTTCCAGGAGCTTTTCGACAGCGTACACCGGCGCCATCATGATCCATTTGGGATCGACGCCGCTTACGGCTTGCGCAACGATCCGCGCCATCGGCGTCTTGCCCAGGCTCGTCGCGTTGCGTTCGCTAGTGACGACGAGAGCCGCTGCCCCATCGTTGGTGCCGGGGGCGTTGCCCGCAGTCACCGTGCCGTCCTTCTTGAACGCCGGCTTCAATTTCGCGAGCGCTTCGAGCGAGGCATCTTCGCGCGGCGATTCGTCGTACTTGACGACAACTGGATCGCCCTTTTTCTGCGGGATTTCGACCGGAACAATCTGCGATTCGATGAAGCACGATTTCCTGGCGCGCACGGCTCGCTGATGGCTTTCAAGAGCGAAGCGATCCTGTTCCTGCCGCGTGATTCCGTATTTGTCCGCCACCAGCTCGGCGGTGATGCCCATGTGAAAATTGTTATAAACGTCCCACAATCCGTCGCGAATCATCGAGTCCACAATTTCCGCGTTGCCGAATCGGTAGCCTGCGCGAGCCCCCGGCAGCAGGTACGGGCAGTTGGACATGGACTCCATTCCGCCTGCGACGACAATTTCGGCTTCCCCCAGCACAACACTCTGTCCCGCCAGCGCCACGGCCTTCAATCCCGACCCGCACACCTTATTGATCGTCATCGCCGCGACGCGCACATCGAGACCGCCGCCCAGTCCGGCCTGCCGCGCGGGGTTCTGTCCCAATCCCGCCTGCACTACGTTGCCCATCAGAATCTCGTCCACCGATTTCGGATCGATCCCCGCGCGGCGCACGGCTTCCGCGACGACTTTAGATCCCAACTGTGTTGCAGACAGCGGGGCAAGTGCTCCCTGAAATTTTCCGATCGGTGTGCGCACGGCGCTCAGAATTACGGCTTGGTCCATGGCAAAACTCCTCGTGGCGACGGCATGTGGGTGCGGACGTCAAAAGCGAACTCATCTTCTATTATGGAGGGGGAATAGGCAAGCCACGACGCATGGCAATTTCTGGTCCCGATGGAGTCGTATCCTAGCCAGTCTTTCGAACGGGCTTGATTACAGGCTTGAGGTGGAAACACAGCCTTTCTGCCTGCGTCATTTTTCGGCCTGCAATCTTCCGGAAAATTCGTTCAATGGGAATCTCCTTCACACGGGGGCCGGGGGCACGGTGAATCATATCCCCACCTTTCTGCGTTCAGTCTGCTCAGGGCATCCTACTGGGATATTTATACCAACTCGTGTAATTTTAAAAGCTGTTATATATTCTTTTGCTATTCCAGGCAATACTTTTCTCGGTTGAATGCCTCACAAAGATCTTCGTGATACGATTCCATCCCAGAGCGCACAATTGATGGCAAATCTTTTCGACCACGCCGGAGCGCCCGCCCCGGGAATCCAGCTGAACCCCGAGCAGCGCGCCGCAGCTCATCACGGCGAGGGCCCGCTCGTTGTAGTAGCCGGGGCTGGCACCGGAAAGACACGCGTCATAACCGAGCGCATCCGCTATCTCCTCGAAACGCAGCCGGACTTGACCGGGGAGGAAATCCTGGGGCTGACGTTTACCGACAAAGCCGCTGCGGAGATGAAACACCGGGTGGTCGCAGCCTCGCGCGAACGCGGCGAAGCGCAGGTCGAGCGCGCCGAAAAAGTGACGCTCAGCACGTTTCACTCGTTTTGCAACGCGCTGCTGCAGCAAGTCAATCCGGATCTGAAGCCCATCGATTCGATCGACCACTGGATCCTGCTGCGGCGCAATCTGCCCGTCCTGCAACTCGAACACTATCGTCGCCTGGCAGAACCGGGCCAGTTTCTCGGCGATTTCGTACAATTTTTCTCGCGTTGTCAGGACGAACTGGTCTCGCCGGACGATTTCCAGCGGCATGCCGACCTGAAGGGCGAGGAATTCAGCCGAGTCCGGGCAGCGATGCAGGACGATGAGCTCGTCCTGCGCGACCTGGAAATCGCCAAGCTCCAGGAAATCGCGCGAGCCTATCGCGCGAGCGATTTGTTGCTCCGAGAGCGCAAGCTGCTCACCTTCGGCACACAGATCATGGACGCCGTCATGCAACTCAAAAATGACAGCGCCCTGCTGGAACAGCTCCGCGCGCGCTATCGCTACATCCTGGTGGATGAGTTTCAGGACACGAACATCGCGCAGCTCGAACTGCTGTGGCTGCTCGGCGGAGACCGGCCCAACTTAGTCGTGGTGGGAGATCACCGACAGGCGATTTACCGTTTCCGTGGTGCGTCCTTCGGGAGCTTCACGATTTTTCTGAACCGTTTTGCCGGGACTTCGCGCGCCGCGCACGATGAATTGCTGCGCCCGCTCACGCTCAACTACCGTTCCGCGGGCCGCATCCTGCGCGTCGCGGGACAGGCCATTCGCCACAACGAAAAGCCGGTCAACATTCCCGAATTCCCTCTTACCCCCGTCCGTGATGACGGCGAAAAGGTGCGAATCGTCACGCACGCTTCGAGTGAGGACGAGGCCAACTGGGTCGCCGTCGAAATCGAGCGACTGCATCGCGCCGGCGCCAGGTGGCGAACATTTGCCGTGCTCTATCGCGGCCACGCGCATCGCGACAAGCTGGTGGAAGTCCTGAAGACGCGCAAGATTCCGTTCGTCATCAAGAATCTTTCAATTCTGTCGCACCGCCTGGTCCGCGACCTGATCGCATATCTTCGCTTGATCGATCAGCCCTCGGACGAAGTCGCCTTCGCGCGTGTGCTGGCCATGCCCGCATGGGGCTGCGAGCCGAGCGATCTGGTGCGTCTGGAGGAGCGAAAAGCGAAGAGCAAAGGCCAGACGCTGTGGGACACGCTGCAGTCCGCGCAAAACGAACCGCCCTTCTCCGGTGGTGATCATCATGTAGGGGACCTCATCGACCTGATTAGCGATCTGCGAAAAAAGGCACACCGCCTGACCGCAGCCGAACTATTCGATGAGCTGGCCGAGGCTTTGCACATCGATTCCGACATCTCTTCGGAAGACCGAAAATATTTCGATCGCCTCGCTCAGTTCGTACGCGAGTGGCAGCCCAAGAGCGAAACGCAGCGCCTGAAAGAGTTCGTCGAGTACCTGGATTATTTCGATCAGGCCGGCGGCTCGATCAACCTGGAACAGGAGTCTGGTGACGCCGTGCAATTGATGACCGTCCACGCCGCGAAGGGCCTCGAATTCGACCACGTGTACGTGCTGCGATTAGTCCAGCGGGGATTCCCATTGGGTGAGCGGTCGCATGTGCTCGAATTTCCTCGGGAATTAATGAAGGAAGAACAACCGCAGGGCAGCTTCCACATTCAGGAGGAGCGCCGCCTGTTTTACGTGGCGGTGACACGCGCGCGCCAGCGGCTGACGCTCAATACCGTCGAGCACAAACGTTCGAAACCTTCCCCGTTTCTCGACGACATCCTGATGGACGCCCAAATCAAGCGCCGCGACATCGAGCAAATCGCTCCTCCACCCGCGAGCGCTCCGGCTTCTGCTTCCGAACCCTCGCCCACGCTATTCGAACTCCCGCAGCGCAAAACGCGGATCGGCTCGCAAATCGGCCACTGGGCGCTCACCTACCGGCCTCCTGTATCGGAGCCCCTGCAACTCAGCCCTTCGGGCATCGACATGCTTGGATCGTGCCCGCAGAAATATCTATTCGGCCAAGCCTGGGGCCTCCGGGGCGGGCCTGCCGCCGCCATGAGCTTCGGCAGCGTAATGCACAACACGATCAAATATTTTGTCGGAGAAATTGCGAAAGGTCACACGCTGCCGTTCGAAGAGATCCAGAAGAAATTCGACCTCGAATGGACCTCCGCAGGGTTCGAAGACGATTATCAGGAGCAGGAGTACAAGAAGGACGGCTTGGCCCAACTGCGGGCATTCCATGCGACCACGCTGGCCGCGCCCCCAGAAGTCATCGCGCAGGAAAAACCGTTCGAACTGCCGATGGAAAACAACGTGATCCTGACCGGACGCATGGATCAGGTGAATCGCATCGCCCCCGGCGAGGAAGAAATAGTGGATTACAAGACCGGCAAGCCGAAAGACGACGACAAGGCCAAGAAAGATTTGCAGTTAAGCGTCTATGCGCTCGCCGCACGGGAAGTGTTCGACTGGAATCCGACGAGGCTGACGTTCTACAACCTGCAAACCAATCAGGCCATCAGTTCGACCCGCGACGACAAGAAACTTAACAAGGTGCGCGCGGAAATTCAGGAAGCGGCCGCCGACATCCGTGCCGGAGAGTTCCCTCCCAAGCCCGGCTTCTTTTGCAAGTTCTGCGATTACGAATCCATTTGTCCAGCACGAGAGCAAGGCACAGCGGCCAGCGCTTCGGGCGAAGAGTAGCTCCCACCGCCCACGCCCGGGATGCTTCTTCGTTTTTAAGGAATATCGTTCAAGTAGTAGCCATCGCGGGCAAGCATGGAAAGCCCCGGACGCCTCACACGCACTTCAATCGCATGGTACGGCACCGAACGATCGGTCCTCGCCCCCGAATAGGCAATCGTGTATTGGTTGCGCGCCTGTTCCGAAACGCGCGGGTAGAGTCCTTCGAGGTCTTCGCGGCTGGACGCATAAAAAATATCCCCTCCCGTCGCGTGAGCATATTTGCCAATAATATTGTTCCCAAGAAATGTGATGCCTCGATTGAGATTGGCTTCTCCGACGCCTATCACGTAAACGGATATGTCCGCCGAGAGAAGCAGCTTCAGTGTTTCCTCATAACTGTGCGTGTTGTTCTTGGCGTTCTGCCCGTCGGAAACCAGAAAAATGATCTTGCGCCGCTCATGAGGACGGTCGCGCAACTGCTCTGCCGCGGCGTAGATCGCGTCATTAATGTGCTTGAAGTTGGGATGCCCGATCCCCATGGCCGAAATCTGCGGAGAGCCCGTCGGCGCCTGCGTATTCACGCGCGGCTCGCCGGTCATCACGGCAGAGCCGACGCCCGGAAACGAACTGCTCAGGTCGATCCGCTTGAGCTGCGTGAGCATCACGTCGGTATCAGCAATAAATTCGGGATCGGAAATCAACTCGGGAACCTGATCGAAGCGCCAGATCGAAACCTCGTCGGACCCGGTGAACCCTGCCGCGATCGTCTGCAGGGTTTTCTGGACGCGGTTCGCCGTACTCTGTTTCAAATCATTGTCGATCAGAATGGCGGCCGACAGCGGAAATGCATCCACTGAAAACAATGCGATTTTCTGTTCGATGCCATCTTCAAAGATTCGGAAATCGTTCTGCTGGAGGTCCGACACTAATTCCCCGGAACTGTCTTTCACGGTGACGGGCACAACGACCAGCGATACCGTCGTTCGAATTCGCGCCCGAGGGTCGTCGGGCGGCGTTGACGGTGTTGCGGGCGTTGCGGGTGCCCGCGACGGCACAGGAGTCTTAGGCTCAGGAGGTTGTTCTGTCGGTTTCCGCAAGGTCGGCGCCGGTTCGGAAGATTGATCGGGCGGCGTCTTAGATCCTTGCGGCATCGCCAAACCCAGACTGGCGGCGCAAAGCGTGAGTCCCACCACCAGGAATTTTCGTGGACATTTCATTCGTGTGCCGTCACTATTTCCCGCAGGGGCCGGACATCTGCTCCCACGCATCTTAAATTTCCGGTGCTGCATCCTACCCTGCAAGTTCGAACCATGTCTGGAGGAAGTATACAATGCGCATCCGGGCGGCGGTCTCAGTTCTGTGCATAACGGCGATTGCCGCGGGTCTGGTGTACGCCGCGCCGCCGGCACAAATTCGCGTGCAGGTCAACCTGGTCAATCTCTTTGCCACTGTCCGCGATAAGCATAAAGCGATCGTCACCGGCCTAAAGATGGATGACTTCCAGGTCTTTGAGGATGGCCAGCCTCAGGAAATAACCAATTTCTCCGCCGACTCGAATCTTCCCATCACGCTCGGCATATTGCTGGATACCAGCGGCAGCGAAAGCTTCATGCTGTCCGCGGAAAAAGACGCAGGGTCGCGCTTCCTGGAGCGCGTGATGCGCAAGGGCGACCTCGCCATGGTCATGACCTTCGACACCGACGTGGACCTGCTTGCCGATTTCACCGAAGACCGCAGCAGGCTCGACAGAGCCATCAACCGCGCCCAAATCAATGCACCGGGAAGCGGCGCAATCATCGCGCAAGGGCCGCTCCCGAGCAGTGGCAGCGGCGGCACCGACTTCTATGACGCCGTTTACCTCGCCGCCCACGACAAACTCTCCAGTGAAGCCGGGCGGAAAGCCATGATTATACTGACCGACGCCGAAGACACCGGCAGCAGACTAAGGTTGCAGGATGCCATCGAAGCCGCGCAACGCACCGACACGGTCGTGCATATCCTTCTCGTTGCGGCCGATGGAGGAGATCAGGGCGTGGCCAAGAAACTCACCGATGAAACCGGCGGACGCATGATTGTGGTCCGCAATGAGAAAAATCTCGAGCAGGCGTTCGATCAAATTTCCGAGGAATTGCGAAGCCAGTACACCATCAGCTACGTTCCCTCCAACAAAGCGCACGACGGCGGCTACCGGAAAATCAGACTGGACATGAAGAACAAGGATTACTCGGCCCTCACCCGCCGCGGCTATTACGCGCCCAGCAATTAGCGGCAATCAAACCTTATGGATTTGCAGGAGAGTTGGGAGACTGCAGTGACGGAGGCGTCGCCACCGAATAGTAGCCTTTGCGGGTTCGAACGATAACATCTTTCCGGCTTACCTGGATCTTAATCGTGTGGAATTTTCCGTCGGCACCGCGTCCGGCGGGACTGTAGGCAAGCGCATACTGGTGCCGCAACTCATCCCCAATATCCAGGAACGATTGCCCTAAATCATCGACTCGGTAAGGGAAAAAAGCGCGCCCGCCGGTTTCGAGGGCCAGTTGTTCCAGTACCTTGTCCCCTTCGTCTTTCAAATACTTCCGATTGGTTCGCTTCGAGGCATCTGTCTGTTCCTCGGCATTAATCCATTGCGTGCTGGTGCTGATCGTATAGACGATCACGCCTGCGCGCTGCGCCATCTCCACGGCTGCGCCGCGCGAGCGATTGCTGCTGTTGTCGTCGCCATCGGAAATGACCACCAGCACGCGCCGCACATCCGGATTCGGGCCTCGCGGGAGTGGGGATTTATTCAGCAATTTGTCGCTGGCGGTGTAAACCGCGTCATAGAGCGAAGTGCCGCCGCCGGCTCGTTGCTTCAAAATGGCGTCGCGGAGGTCGCCGGTGTCAAAAGTGAAATCCTTGATGACTTGAGGACCGTCGTCAAAAGTCATCAGGAATGCCTGGTCCCTATCACCGCGCAACGCATTAAAAATAAAATCAATGGCGGCATCCTGCTCGAATTTCAGCCGGTCGCGAATGCTGTTCGAAGTATCCAGCACCATCCCGATGCGCAAAGGCAAGTCGGTGGGCTGGCTGAAGGAGGTGATCTCCTGCTGCGCGCCATCGTCAAAAACCTTGAAGTCCTGTTTAATCAGATCGGTGACAAGTTTTTCGCGTTTGGTCACCACGCTGAACAGGACGTCCACCAGGTTGACGTTTCGAACGATTTTCCCCTGTTGACCTGCTTGGTCTTTCGCTGGTGGCGGGGGAGGCTGCTGAGGCTGTTGCGCGCGCACGGCGGCCACCGCGAGCAGCAAGATGGGAACCACAATTCGAAGCACACGTTTTTTCATGGCGTCACAGGTACGGCGCAAGGGCAGCGTCGATCTCCGACCCGCGCCACCCCAAAGTAGCTGCAATCTGGTCAAAGTATACCCGCAAATCCGCCGGCAGCGGAGCGCGAACTTCGATCCACGCGCCGCTCGATGGATGCGAGAATCCCAGACGCGAGGCATGCAAGAAATTGCGTTCCAGCAGCGGAAGAGTGCGCGTCCCGGCGCGAATTCCGCGCGGCGCTCCGTACAGCGTGTCGCCGACAACCGGATGGCCGATCGCCGCAAAGTGCGTGCGAATCTGATGTGTGCGCCCGGTGTGTAACGCAGTTTCGACAAGCGTGCAGCGGTCCAGTCGGGCAATCACACGCCAGTCCGTCCGCGCGTGGCGTCCCGTTCGCTGGCGCGCCGTCATCCGCGTACGGCGATTGGGATCGCGCGAAATCGGCAGCGTGATTGTGCCGGAATCGCGCGGCATTTTTCCATGCACCAGAGCGAGATAAATTTTGCGGACATTGCGCGATCGGAATTGATCGGAGAGATTTTCATGCGCCGAGTCATTCCTGGCAACCACCATCGCGCCGGAGGTCTCTTTGTCGAGTCGATGAACGATGCCTGGACGGAGAGTGCCGCCCGCGCCGGAAAGTTTTCCTAGGCGATGCAACAGAGCATTAACCAGCGTGCCCCGCGCGTGCCCTGCGCCCGCATGTACCACCATCCCCGCCGGTTTGTTCACCACGACGAAGTCGTCGTCCACCATCAGGATTTCAAACGGCAGGTCTTCCGGTTCGGCGACCAGCGCGGGGCGGGGCAAAACTTCATATTCGATTGCCTCCCCAGCCGCAACCCGATGGGAAGCTTTTGCAGTCCTCTCATTGATGCGAACTTTTCCGTCGCGAATGAGCTCCTGAATCCGCGTGCGGCTTAAAGCCGGGACGCGCTGGGCAAGAAATAGATCCAAACGCCGTCCCGCGTCTCCCGATGCCGCAATCAATTTTTGTTGCCCTGGAACATTTTCCGTCATGGAAGTAGCACAGACTTCAGTCTGTGCGCTCTTGGTTTTGGTTCGACCAACGAACCCAACCCCGCACAGACTGAAGTCTGTGCTACTGGTAGACGCACTCTTCAAAAAGCTATATCTCAAGCGTTTAAGCGAAACATCGCCCTTGCAGTCGATCCATGCTCAATCAGCGGAATCACTGTGTTCTCTGCCGCCAAGGATCAACTCAATCAGTACCAGCACCGCCCCAATTGTGATCACCGAATCCGCGACATTGAACGCCGGCCACCGATAGGTGCACAGGCGTACTTCCACAAAATCGGTCACGCCGCCGTACAGCAGGCGATCGAGCGCATTCCCCGCGGCTCCGCCCAGAATCAAAGAAATTCCGGCGGTGGCCAGATGTCCGCCTGCCCGGCCAGTCACCAATAGCCACACGAGCAATGCCATGACCGCACCGGAGCTTATCAGCAACAATGGCTTAAGCCATGGCGAACTTGAATCGGAAAACAGGCTAAACGCGATGCCAGGATTCTTGGTGTGAACCAGAACCACGATGTCCGAAATAATGGGCAAGCGAAAGAACGGACTACTGGTGTAGCGCTCGATCGCAAACTTGGTCGCGCGGTCCAACAGCAGCGCTCCGAACGACAACCACAGCCAGCGTGCGCCGGCCCTGCCGGTCATCAGGACCCAGCTCCGACGCCGGCAGTCCCTGCCTGCCCCTCGATTTCGTCGAGCGCCTTCACGCAGCGTTCGCAAACCGTCGGATAATCGGCGCTATCACCTACGTGCGTCGAATAATTCCAGCAGCGTTCGCACTTGGTCCCGTCAGCGCGGTGCACAGCAACAGTGAGTCCCGGCAGCAACTCGGACTTCTGTGCACCCTCCGACGGCGAACCAGTAAGCTCCACCTGCGATACGATGAAAAGCCCCGGAAGCCATGCCCCATATTGATCGAGCAATGGAGCGATATCCTCGCCTGCACTGAGGGAAACCTTCGCTTCCAGCGCCCCGGAAATCGTTTTCGCATTGCGAGCGGCTTCCAAAGCACGCAGCACTTCGGTTCGCACCGCCAATAGCTTCTCCCAGGCTGCCGCCTTTCCAGGATCAAGCGGCGAGCCGAGTTCGCCAGATGTAGGAAACAGCGCCATGTGCGCGCTTGCGGGATCGCCCGAAACAAACGGGAAATGCCGCCAAATTTCTTCGGAACTGAATGCGAGAATCGGAGTCACCAGCCGCAGCAATGCCTTCGCAATGCGATATACGGCGGTCTGCGCCGAGCGCCGAGCGCGGTTTCGCGGAGCGAACGTGTACAGCCGGTCCTTCAGCACATCGAAATAAAATGCGCTGAGGTCCACGACGGCAAAATCGTGCAGCGCGTGGAAGACTCGGTGAAATTCAAAATTCTCATACCACTTGCGGCACTGCGCCACCAGGTCCGCCGTGCGCGAGAGCATCCAGCGGTCCAGTTCCTCCATCTCGCCATCGGGAATGCAATCGGTCGCGGGATTGAAATCGGCAAGATTGCCGAGCGCGAAACGGAACGTGTTGCGCAGCTTGCGATACGCCTCGGAAAGCTGCGTCATCACGTTGTCGGACATTCGCACGTCGGCGGTGTAATCCTGCGAAGCGACCCACAGACGCAGCAGGTCCGCGCCCCATTTTTCGCAGACTTCAGTGGGCAGCACGACGTTGCCCAGCGACTTCGACATCGGCTGGCCTTTCGCGTCGAGCGTCCAGCCATGCGTGAGAACGTGCCGGTACGGCGCGCCATTCCGGACCGCGACGCCGACGAGCATCGAACTGTGAAACCATCCGCGATACTGGTCCGGGCCTTCGAGGTACATATCCGCGGGCCACGGAAGTTCTTGCCCCGAAGAATCGAGCCGATTCAGCACGGCCAGATGCGAGGAGCCGGAATCGAACCACACGTCCAGAATGTCGGTTTCCTTGCGCCAGTCCGATGCGCCGCAACTACACTTCGTCCCTGCGGGTAGCAACTCCTCGACGGTATGCGTGAACCAGGCGTCCGCGCCTTCGCGCGTGAACCATTCCCGCACCAGCGCATGTAGCGCCGCGTAATCGTCAAACTGCTTGCCGCACTTGTTGCAATACAGGATCACCAGCGGCACGCCCCAATATCGCTGCCGCGAAACGCACCAATCGGGCCGCTCCGCAATCATCGAATGGATTCGCTCGGCGCCCCATTCGGGCGTCCATTTCACTTTGGAAATTTCCGCCAGCGCTCGCGGCCGGATCGCGCCGCTTCCGTCGCGTCCCGTACTGTCCAGATCGATGAACCACTGCTCAGTCGCGCGGAAGATGACAGGATTGTGGCAGCGCCAACAGTGCGGATAGCTGTGCGAAAGTTTCTGTTCGCCGAGCAATGCACCGCGGTCCCGCAGCAACTCAACCACAATTGGATTGGCCTGGAATACGGTCTTCCCTTTGTACTCAGGCAGACCTTCGAGATAGCGTCCGTGGTCATCTATAGGCGCGTACGCTTCGATGCCATATTTCTGCCCGGTTTGGAAATCCTCGACACCGTGCCCCGGCGCGGTATGCACGATCCCCGTGCCTTGATCCAGCGTGACGTAATCCGCCAGCACCGCCGGCACGACCAAATCCAAGAACGGATGCTTGAATTTCAATTCGGCGAGGTCGCTGCCCTTCCACGGACCGCGCACGGTTTCCGTTTCCAGTTTCAATGCGTCCAGCGCCGGGCCAACCAAATCCGCAGCCAGCAGTAACGCCCCTGCGGCAGTTTCGACCGCAACGTAATCGTAGTCAGGATGAAACGCGAGCGCGCGGTTATGAGGCAGCGTCCAGGGAGTGGTTGTCCAGATCACAGCGGACACGTTCGAACCGAGTTTTTCAGCCGCAGTTCCCGGCTCGACAGCAAACTTCACCCAGATCGACGGGCTGGTGTGATCTTCGTACTCGACTTCTGCTTCCGCCAGCGCCGTGGAATCGACGATGCACCAGTACACAGGCTTCAGCCCACGGTACACGTAGCCTTTTTCGAGAAACGTGACAAACGCGTCGGCAATGGTCGCCTCATACTGCGGACTCATCGTCAAGTATGGGTCTTCCCATTGGCCGAGAACGCCCAGTCGCTTGAAATCCCGCCGGTGCTGATCCACATAGCGCGATGCAAATCCCCGGCACATGCGCCGGAATTCTCCGGGAGGCACGCTCCCCTTTTTCCCGCCAAGTTCCTTCTCCACCTGCGTTTCGATCGGCAGGCCGTGGCAATCCCATCCGGGCACGTACGGAGCGCGGAATCCGGCCATGGTCTTGGACTTCACAATCATGTCTTTTAAAATCTTGTTCAGGCCGGTGCCAAGGTGAATCGTCCCGGTCGGATACGGCGGCCCGTCATGCAGCACATACGTGGGCGCGCCGGCGCGCGCTTCCTGAATGCGATGGTAGAGCTTCTTCTCCTCCCATTCGGCAAGCTGCTTGGGTTCGTTCTGCGGAAGGCTCGCCTTCATCGGGAAGGAAGTCTTCGGCAGATTCAATGTACTTTTCAAATCGACAGTTTTGGGCATAAGTTGGCTATTGGAGGCGCAGCGGGAAAATTACATCCCCCATCCCTATCTCGCCCCGTCGAGAAACCTTCTTCCTCGTGGTTGCGTCACAATGTTACAATGGAATTGGCGTCATGTCAGCCGTGTGCCGCCGGGCATCCATTCCTGCCGCCCAGGAATCACAGCTTTAGGGGGGATACTGCGGCAGGATGAGACAGGAATCATTGAGTACAATTTCGCCCAAATGGAGTGATCCGGGTACGCCTCCGCCGAAGGTGACGCTGCCTGCCGGTGAATCTGCCCCGCGCCTCGCCGGATCGCAAAAACCTCTCTCCCGAGGCTTTTTTTCCAACTTGAGGGATTTCCTCGCTGAGCGTCCGATCAAAGTTCCCAAGAATGGCCAAGGCGCTGTTTTCACGCCGGAAGGTTTCGGAAGCGGCGTCGCCGACAATTTTAAGGAATGGTTCAAGCCCACGCCGAAGGCCGTCTCTTCGCGCATGACGGTCGATTGGCAACCGACCTCGAAAGTCCTCTGGCAGAATATTCGGGACCTGATTTCCCCGCCGAAGCTGGCTCCGCTCAAAGTGACTAGCAAATCGGTCAAAGTAAAAGATATCTGGAGCAAGGACGAAGCCTTCGGTCCTGCGCAGGCCATAGCTCTGGGCGTTCACATAGCCATCACCGTACTGATCCTGTCTCCGTTGATGTACTCGGTGGTGAAAAAGGCGACTGCGAATCCTGTCAACAACACGCTGATCACCCCCATCGATATTTCCGACTACGCCATGAAGCTGCCCCCCGGCAAGGATAAAGCTGGAGGAGGCGGTGGCGGCGGCGAGCGAAATCCCATTCCTGCGACCAAGGGAAAATTGCCAAAGTGGAGCATGACGCAGATTGCTCCTCCCATGGTCCATACCCAGCCCGATTCGAAGTTCGAAGCGACTTTGCTTGGACCTCCGGACCTGAAAATCCCCAGTCCTAACCTGGATAACTTCGGCGATCCACTCGCCAAGATGGTGAACGGCTCAGGTGGGCCGGGCGGCGGAAGTGGCATCGGGAGCGGCACCGGTACCGGTATTGGCAGCGGCGAAGGTGGCGGACTCGGTCCGGGAACCGGCGGCGGCACCGGCGGCGGATATTTTCATCCGGGAACCGGCGGGGTCGGCTACCCAGCCTGCGCGTACTGCCCCGATCCGAAATATTCAGAAGAAGCCCGCAAGGCGAAATATCAGGGCACGGTCGTCCTTCAGGCAGTCATAACGCCCGACGGCCGGGCGATTGAAATACAAGTCGTGAAGGGCCCTGGGCTTGGTCTGGAAGAAAAAGCAGTGGAAGCCGTGAAGCAGTGGCGATTCAAGCCGGCAATGGGGCCCGGCGGCAAACCCGTAGCCGTGGTCGTCCCCATCGAAGTTACTTTCCGGCTTCTTTAATCCATCGCAAGCACGCTCTATCGATCACGGAAACACGCCCCACACGAACCATTTTCAATCCACCCATGGCGGAGTACACTTCGCTGGAGGGGCCACCATGAAAATCAAATTGCGTTTTGGTTTCACTTTAGCGGTTGGACTCACACTGCTGCTCATTGCAATGCCGGCGCGGCTTGCAGCTCAGACAGGGAGCATCGAATTCACCGCACTTGTGGCCCCCACAGACGGCCAGCCGCAGCCTGTGCGGCAATTGACGTTTTCCCTCATACGAAAGAGCCTCAACGATATCCGCCAGGAGGCCCTGCAATCGGACCCGCCCCCGGACTTGGACAAATTCGCCGACAGCCTCACCACGTCGCCCAAATTAAAAGCGTGGATCAAGAAAACTCATACGGTTAATTTCGGGGCAACGAATTTCGCAAAAAGCCTCACGGCGGACGACATCATGGACGTCCCCGAGTTTTATGACGCGTACATGATGCGCAATGAGGGATTTAAAGGCGTCGGGTTCCCCGAACCGAAATTCAAGGAAAAAGACCGCACGGCCAATCCCGAAAAATATAATCGGCAGAAGGAAGAGTACAGGGCAGCGATACACAAATTTATCGAAGCCGTGCCGGAGAGCGTGCAGGGAATCGAGGCCGACCTGATCGACATCAACCCCGCCACAAAATGGGAACAGTTGTTGAGCATCCACCGGCAGGGCCTGGAAAAGCGCACTCTGGAACTGGCGCAAACCCGCTATCTGGTTGCAAAGACCGATACCAACCTCGAAGGCCGCGGCTGGTTCGGCGGGATCGCTCCCGGCAATTATTGGATCGGGATGCTCGGCGCACAGGCTGTCTCCGGAGATGTTCGCCTTCGCTGGGACGTTCCTGTCACAGTCCAGGCATCGGAAACGGCTCGCGTCGAGTTGACGAATTTTAACGCCGCAAAACCTTACACATCCGCTCGAAATTCAAACGAGTAAAGGCCGCTTCCGCTTTGCCTCCATCCCAAAAAGCGAGCATGGCTTAGATGGGGACATGGACGCTATGGATCGCGTTTAACGCGGCCATCGCCCTGCTTCTGCTGCTCGATCTAGGTCTATTCCATCGTGGAGCGCATGCCATATCGATTCGCGCGGCGGCGATTGAGAGCTCCGTATGGGTTGCGCTATCGGTAGCGTTCGGGTTTTGGATCGCAGCGTCCCGGGGACACGATCCCGGCCTCCAGTTTTTCACCGGCTACGTCATTGAAAAAGCGCTCAGCGTGGACAACGTTTTCGTCTTCATTCTGATCTTCCGCTATTTTCGGGTCGATTCGCGCTATCAGCACCGTTTGCTGTTTTGGGGAGTCTTGGGCGCTCTTGTGATGCGCGGCGCGATGATCGGCGCGGGCACGGTTCTAATTCAACGTTTCGAGTGGGTTTTGTACGTCTTCGGCGCGTTCCTATTGTACGCAGGCTTCAAATTGTTCGGCGCGGACCATACCGTTCACCCGGAAAAGTATCCGCTGCTCCGTTGGATCCAGAAAATCCTGCCGATGTCGAAGAGCGTTGCCGGGCCGGAATTATTTGTGAGAGAAAATGGACGATGGCTGGCCACACCGCTCTTCCTGGTTGTTATCGTCCTCGAAACGACCGACCTGGTTTTCGCCACCGATTCGATTCCCGCGGTGTTCGGCGTCACGCGTGATCCTTTTCTGGTTTACACGTCCAACGTTTGCGCAATTCTGGGGCTACGCGCGTTTTATTTCCTGCTGGCAGGAATTCTTCCGTATTTTCAATATCTCGATGAAGGCCTCGCCGTCGTGCTCATGTTTATCGGCGCGAAGATGCTCGGCGAGCCGTCGATTCACATTTCGACCGGCCTTTCGCTGACTATCGTGGGCGCAACGATTGCAATTTCGATCTTGATTTCGTTGCTGGCGGTTCGGCGCAAACCTTCGGCGGTCAAAACGGAACAGTCCGATACCGCAAATGCCTTTCTGGATCTGTCACATGCCAATGCCGAACTACGTGCCGCAGGCGCAGCTACGCTGTTCGCATCCGGCTTGGAGCGCATTGAAAGATTTCTGACCGAACTACGGAACAACCCTGAATTCAAAGCGCTGCTCGTCGCTCACGATGTTAACGGAAACGCCCTCCCCGGCGGGGCCTCCATTACCATTGGCATTGCCGTTCATCGAGAGACCTTTGACAAAATTCGCGCGGGAAACAACGCCACGCCGCTCGCCGACGCTCCCGCGGATCAGGATGTGCTGGAATTTGAGCTGAATTTCTCCGGGCAAATACAACTCGACATTCTGACGACCAATGCTCCCGGCGGTGGCGGCGCACTCGATCACTTCCTGGAGAAATTCGGCGAGGGCATCCAGCAGGTGGAAATTGATGTAACGGATGTGGATCGAGCCACGGAGATTCTACGCACAAGGTTTAAGCTGGAGCCGATTTATCCCGCGACGCGCCCCGGAGCAAACGGCACGCGCGTGAATTTCTTTCTGGTGAGCGTCCCGAGCGGCGGGAAAGTCCTTCTGGAATTAGTGAGCAGTCAGTAGAACAGACTTCAGTCTGTTCGCTTTTGGTTTGGAATTATATCTGGGTCCAAACAAACCAAAACCAAACAGACTGAAGTCTGTTTTACCTTAAGTCTTCCCATACACCGGAATCGCCGCGCCATGAATCACCCGCGCATCCTCCGAACATAAAAACAGAATCACGCGCGCAATTTCCTCCGGCTTCGGCCATTTGGAAAAATCCGCGCCCGGCATCATCTTCCGGTTCGCCGCCGTATCGATGACGCTGGGCAGCACCGAGTTCACATTGATATTGTGCTGCTTCACTTCCCCGGCCAGCGAATCGAACAGCGCCACCGCGCCCGCCTTGGATGCGGCATAGAACGCGCCGCCGGCGGCGTGATCGACCGCAGCTTTCGACGCGATATTGACGATCCAGCCCCGTTTCTGCCGGATCATTTGCGGCACGATAGACCGCGCCAGAACATATCCTGCCCTCAGATTCAGCTGAAGCATCTGGTCAAACAGGCGCGGATTCGTATCCCACAGGCTCTCCCCGCCCGCGTAACCGCCTACCGTATTCACCAGGATGTCGAGCCGCCCATGCTTCGCCGCAAGCTCTGAGATGAATTTCTCAACGGCGGCAGCATCGGTGACATCAACAGAGACGCCAGAGGGCGGCGTTGCTCCGATTTTTTCCGCGGCAGCCAGCAAAGCGGCAAATTCATCCGAGTTGCGATAGGTTACGACGACCGTCGCTCCCGCCTCCAGGAAGGCCATTGTAACTCCGCGGCCCAGGCCGCCGGTGCCCCCAGTGACTAAGACAATTTTGTCGTGAAAGTTCATGAAGCCGCCTATTCTCCAGTCTGCTCGAGCAGCTTGGAAACCAGCCCGGTCCACCCGGTCTGGTGGCTCGCGCCCAATCCGGCTCCGGTATCGCCATGAAAATATTCATAGAACAAGATCAGGTCGCGCCAGTGCGGATCGTCTTTGAATTGTTCCATCGAACCGTTCAGCGGGCGACGCCCATTTTCGTCGCGCAGGAAAAGATGCGTCAGCGACCGTGAAATTTCCCCGGCCACATCCCACAGCGACATTTTCTGTCCCGAACCGGCGGGGCATTCCACGCGGAAATCGTCTCCGTAATAGTGGTGAAATTTTTGCAGCGATTCGATCATCAGAAAATTGGGCGGGAACCACACGGGGCCGCGCCAATTCGAGTTTCCGCCGAACATCCCGCTTTGCGATTCTCCGGGTTCGTAATCCACCCGATGGTCGACGCCATCGACCGAAAGAATGTACGGATGCGCCGCGTGGTACTTGGAAAGCGAGCGAATCCCATGCGGTGAAAAAAACTCCTCCTTATCCGTCATGCGGCTCAGAATGCGCACCAATTGTTTCTGGTCCACCAGCGAAAGCAGCCGGCGTGGCCCATTCGGAGAAGTCTGGCTGCTGTCCACGCGCGAGGCGAAGCCCGGCATGTTGTCCAAAAACCATTGCATGCGCCGCTGAAAGCCCGGCAGCCGCACAATGGTCTCCGGTTCCAGGGTTTCGACGGCGAAGAGCGGAATCAATCCCACCATGGAGCGCACTTTTAAATAATGCTGATCGCCGTTCGGCAAATGGATCGCGTCGTAAAAAAATCCATCCTCTTCATCCCACAGCGCGATTCCATCGCTCCCATGTTCGTTAATCGCGCTCGCGATATATACGAAGTGTTCGAAAAATTTGCTGGCCACATCCTCATACGCCGGATTTTCGCGGGCCAATTCCAGTGCAATGGCCAGCATATTCAGGCAGTACATGCCCATCCAACTCGTCCCGTCGGACTGCTCGAGGTGCCCTCCCGTCGGCAATGGCTGCGAGCGATCGAACACTCCAATATTGTCCAGGCCCAAGAAGCCGCCCTGAAACACATTCATTCCCTCAAGGTCCTTGCGGTTCACCCACCAGGTGAAATTCAGCAGGAGCTTGTGAAACACGCGTTCCAGGAACGCCCGGTCGGCGCGCCCGCGAATGCGTTTTTCGATCTTATAAACGCGCCACGCTGCCCACGCGTGCACCGGAGGATTCACGTCGCCAAAGGCCCACTCGTACGCCGGCAATTTCCCGCTCGGGTGCATGTACCATTCGCGGAGCAATAGGATGAGTTGTTCCTTCGCAAAATCGGGATCGACCAGGGACAGCGCCACAGTATGGAATGCCAAATCCCATGCGGCATACCACGGATATTCCCATTTGTCCGGCATCGAAAGCACGTCGGCGTTGTAGAGGTGCGTCCAATCGTGATTGCGGCCCTTCTTGCGTTCCGAAGGAGGAGGAGGCTGGCCGGGATCTCCGTTCAGCCAGGTATGGACGTCATAGTGATAGCACTGCTTGGACCACAGCATGCCCGCAAGCGCCTGGCGCATGACCATGTGCGAGTCTTCGGAACGCTCCTGCGGAAATCGCCGCGCGTAGAATTGATCCGCTTCCCCGCGGCGCAGGTCGAACATCTTTTCGAAATCGGCGTCGAAGGGATTCGCGGCTCCCGATTTGGGTTCGACATTGGTTAAGCGTAATCGAATCGTTGTCGAAGCCCCCGGCGCAATCTTTGCGCGATGATGCGCGGCGCACTTGGTGCCCGCTTGCGCCGGATTTACGGCCTCCTTTGCGCCATGCAGCAGATAATCATGAAAACTGTCCTTAACGTAGGGCGTCTCGTTGTGGAATCCGAATACACGTTGAAAATTCGTTTCATTTTCGGTGAAGAGCATTTCCGGCGCGGCTTCCGCAAGCAGCCACCGCTTTCCGTAGCGGCTTTCCTCCGCCGCAACCACTGCCGCTCCCATGAAGTCGGGAACGCGCCAGAGCCGGGGATGCCCGTGCTTTTCTCCGAATGACCAAATGTTTCGAAACCACAATGTAGGCAGCAGATCGAGTTGCGCCTCGTCTGGGCCGCGATTCCATGCAGTGATCTTAATCAGAATGTCTTCCGGCGAGGCTTTGGCATATTCCATGAACACGTCGAAGTAGCGATTCTCGTTGAATACGCCGGTATCGATCAGTTCGAATTCCGGGTCGCGCTTGGTCCTCTTGGCGTTTTCCTCGACGAGCAATTCGTACGGGTATTCTGCCTGTGGGTATTTGTACAGATACTTCATGTAGGAGTGCGTGGGAGTCGAATCAAGGTAGAAGTAATACTCCTTCACATCCTCCCCATGGTTGCCTTGATTTCCAGTTAACCCAAACAGGCGCTCCTTGAGGATCGGATCGCGCCCATTCCACAGCGTCAGCGCGAAACACACCCGTTGATGACGATCGCTGATGCCGCCAATCCCGTCTTCCCCCCATCGATACGCCCGCGAACGCGCATGTTCGTGTGGAAAATACTCCCAGGCAGTTCCGTTCGGACTGTAATCCTCCCTCACGGTTCCCCACTGACGCTCGGAGAGATACGGTCCCCAGCGCTTCCAATGTTGCGTGTGCTGGCGAGATTCCTCTAGCCGCTGTTCTTCAGGCGTCATAGGATTCACAACTCCGGTCTAGAAAGGGGGAGAGCCACAGGAAGCCCCGGAATGGAAAAAATCAAGTCCAAGAAAATGTAACACACACTTTCGATTGTTCGTTCTGGATCCATCAAAAACCGCAAATCGCCGAACACGTAAAGTTCGGCGATTTGAGTTGATTATTTTCTGAAATTTCCTATTGAAGCATTCCGGTGGTATTCCGTTTCGGGACATAGCCAACAGGGATGAGGGCTATTTCCTTCATCGACTTCACATCGACGGCCGAAACATTGTCCGTCACTGCGTTCGCGACGTAGGCAGTCTTCCCGTCAGGAGTGAGAGTCAACCAGGCTGCGCCCTTGCCGCCCAATTCCGCGGCTCCAATCACTTTCAGGTCCGGGAGTGAGTACGCGTATAGATAATTGTTCAGCCGGCTGTTCACTAATAGTGTCGAGCGATCGGGTGTAACGGCCATGCCGTGAGACGGATCGGCGCCCGCGCTGACTGTTTCCTTTCCCGGCGGCAGATCGGGATTGGTAACGCGTTTGATTTCCTTGTGCGTTGCAAAATCGATCACGACAAACCCGTTCATGCCGGACAATTGAACGAAGATCCATTTAGTCGAGCCGTCAGGATTGGTATAAAACGTCATCGGGCGCGCGCCTATTTCAAATTGAACGTACCAGGACAGTTCGTTGGTCTGCGTATCGACCACATTCACCGTCTTTCCGACAACGGAACTGGCGACTACATACTTGCCATCCGGAGTGACGTATGGGTTGTGGATCGGGCCTTTCGTCTGGATCGTCTTGAAATCCTCAAGCGAAACAGTGTCAATCACATCCAGGCCCCCGGGGGGCTGCACGATTGCGACATACAGGCGTTTCCCGTCGGGGGTCAGGGCGATATTGTTGGGATGGCCACTGAGGTGGATTTCGTGAGCCACCTTCAGAGTCTTGGCGTCTACGACATCCAGAGTGCTTTTTCCCTCGTCGCTTACATAAATGGCGCTTCCGTCCTTCGCCACTGCGACGCCGTGGCCCACTTCAATGCCTTCGATAATGCCCACCACTTTGTTCGTTTCAGGGTCGATGATGTGGAGGTTATCGCCTGCGGCGTTGGTCTGAATGATGCGGACCTTCAGTTTCGGCGCCGCCATCACGGAAACTGACAGTAGGAACAGGACCAGCGCGCCTAATACCGCCAGATTCCCGCAAAGACCGTATTTTCGTGAAATTTTCTCAATCGTCATGGTCTATCCATCCTCTCCATCATTCGAATCCATGCTGTGCCGCTACTTATTCAGTGTCGCTCCTAGCACAAATGCCTTCAAGGTCTGCCACTCCGGGTTGTCCTGCGACGCGAATTGCTTGCCGCCGCTATGGAAGAAATCCCCTCCGGCCTTTTCCGCCAGCGGGTGTGTCAGCAGCGGGCTTTCCAAATCACCGGGGTAGGCTACCTGCTTGATCAGCAAGAAGTTCTTTCGCGACTCCTCCTCGGTCCACATGGCCTGGCCGGGCGGGAGGATAACCAAGTGAAAAGCGGCATTGTTTGTGGTGTGGCAGGTGGCGCATCGCGCGCGGCCGGGGCGCCGATTCACGAAGATAGGCTCAACCTTCTCCTTGAAGAATTCATAGTTCAGGGGTGCAGGCGAACTGGCGGCAGTTGGTTGTTTGCTGCTCTCCCCTTGCTTCTTAGCTTTTAGGGAGACGGCGGATATCAGAAGGAGGCACGTCAGAGCGAGTAGATAAGTTGACATGCCTTTTACCTGATGCATCAAAACCTCCGGCGAAACAATCTGATTGGATGGCGGTGTCTCACGCAAGACCGCACGAGGACGTGGCTTTATTCTAGCTATGAATAAACCAGATATGGTTAGACGTCAAGTACCTTCTATATCAGACAGTTGCCTGCGTCGAGGAAATTCCCATCTGGGAATCCTGTCTTGCCGAAGTTTCGGGATGGGAAATTAGAGATCGACACGACTGCGACTCATTCGCACGGAAAACAGTGATTATAAAACGCTTATCTTACTTCTTCCTATTGGCTACTGCAGTGCAGGGTCAATTGCGGGGGGCTGCCATGCTTCATCGCGGATACTTCATACACTATTGGTTGATCCGCAGAACCATAAATGCAAAGCAACGGCAAGTACGGCACTGTTGTTGAGCTGCCTGATTTTGCGTTTGGACTTTTAGGAAGACCATGTTCGTATCGCAAGAACCCCAACTCGAGGCAGAATTGGCCGGAATTATGGACTCGATTGATTCGGGCGTATTGCTGCTCGATTCAAAGGGAAACATCCGGGCGGTCAGTGATCGCTTTGGGCAAATCATGGGAGTGGAAGCTCGCGCCATAATGGAGCTGGGCACGATCGAAGCATTGATCGAATGCCTGGCCGCTCGGTTCAGTCATCCAGCCGAGGCGGCAGCAAGTTGGCGCGAGCACGTACGCCGCGCGGATGAAGCCAGCTGGGAGGAAGTCGAACTGATGCATCCATCTCATAAAGTGGTCGAACGGTATGCGCGGCCGATTCTGGATGCGAACGGAGCTCGCATAGGCTGGCTTGAGGTTAATCGCGACATTACGGGACAGCGGTTGATCCAGTCCAAGCTGTTGCAGACGGAAAAAATGGCAGCGCTGGGCCTGCTGGTTTCCGGGATCGCCCATGAGCTGAACAATCCGCTGACGAGCATTCAGGGCTACGCCCAACTGCTGATCAGCCGCCGCTCCGCCGAGGACCGGATTTCCGACGCCCGGCGAATTTCCCAGGAAGCCGCGCGCGCGGGGCGAATCGTAAAAAATCTTCTGCTCTTCGCAAGGGAAGCCAAGCCCGAGCGCCGCGCCGTCAACCTGAACGAAGTGATCGAACGGACGGTGGCCTTGCGCGCGTACGAATTGAAAATCGAAAACATTTCGCTGGACCTTTCGCTCGAAGCCGCTCTGCCACGGACACTTGCCGACGCTGCTCTGTTGCAACAGGTGGTACTCAATTTGATCGTTAACTCCCAACAAGCCATACAGCAAGGGCGCGGGCAGGAGGCCTCGGATGGCCGGATTCGTATCCACACGAGGAGACTTCCCGGCGATCGCATCGCGATGGAAATATCCGACGACGGTCCGGGCATCGCTCCCGAAATCGTGTCGCGAATTTTCGATCCCTTCTTCACCACAAAACCGGTGGGGGTTGGAACAGGATTGGGGCTCTCGATTGTGTATGGGATTGTGCAGGAGCATGGCGGCGAGGTTAGCGTCGAAAGTCACGTGGGGCACGGTGCTACCCTCACTATCGAGCTGCCAGCGCTTTCGGTTGCTTCGATTCATTTCAACGAAGGGCAAACGTCCCCCGTCCATCACCCTGTTGCCGTTCTCCCCGGTCGGCGCAACCCCAGTCATCCAGTTCACCGGGAAAGAATTTTGGTCGTGGAGGACGAACCAACGGTATTGCAGTTGATCGCCGATGTGTTATCGGAAGAAGGCCATCGCGTGGACACGCTGCTCGATAGCCGAGAAGCCCTCGATCGCCTGAAGAAAAATCCCTATGACCTCGTGATCTGCGACCTGAGAATGCCGCATCTGGACGGGGCGGACCTCTATCGGGAGATGGTCAGTGACCGAAGCCCTTTTCCGCACAAACTCCTAATCGTTACCGGAGATACGATGAGCCCGCGAACGCTGGAATTTCTCAATGCGAGCGGCCTCCCTTATCTGGCCAAACCATTTCTGGTGGAAGAATTGAAAGAGGCCGTGCGAGGCGCTCTGGCCCCCGCGCCGTCCGCCGAAGAATCCCATGCCGGAGCAGAATTTCCGAAAACCGTTGCGAGGGAAAAATGAGTCTATTAGGTCGAACGATCTTTGTCGTAAGCGCCGATCCGGCGGTCATGCAGGGATGCATCCACGAACTCACGGCATCCAACGGGAGGTATCAGATTCGAACAGCCACATCGCTGAAACGCGCCTTCGCGGATTTCCAGCGTTTCATACCGTCGGTCATCTTTCTTGATGAGTCCGCTGTGGACACTTTGAATGAGTCCGTCGAGTCCGCTGTCGCGCTGCTGACTGAGGCGGCGCCAGTAGTCGTCGCAGCAGTCGCAGATAAAGAACCCGCCCTCGCATTCCTGATTACTTCCGGCGCGGCCGATTTTGTTACACGCGTGGGCCGCTTTCTGTCGACCGCCGCGGATTTGATCAATCACCGCTTGCGCGTCGCCGAGCGCGCCACAGGAATGATCCAGTTCCCCAGCGACGAATTGACCGGCGACTTCGGCGAAATTCTGCGCCACGAAGTCAATAATCCGCTGACCGGCATTCTCGGCAATACCGAATTGCTGCTGGCCCGCCGTGATCGCCTGCCTCCCGCCGCCGTCGAGCGCCTCGAAACAATAGCCGGGCTCGCCGTTCGACTACGCGAAACCGTCCGCCGCCTTTCGAATGCGTGGGAGGAAGAACACCACGAGACAGCACGGCCTGCGTAAAACAATTTGAGCACCCATTGACGATGGGGGATGCCGCACCCTTGTGGTTTTCAAGGGTGCGGGTTTAGATACAAACACGAGCAGATTTTCAGCGCAGTCTTTCCTTCACGTCCTAAACAGCACATCTTCCCGCTGAAACAATTTCACAGCAATGGCAATGGCCACCGCAGCGTAAACGCACGACGACCCAAAAATCAACGCGATATATTTCCAGTGATAGGTGCCGGACATGATTTCCTTGCTCACCAGACTAGTGTTCAGCACGGGAATGAGTGAGAGGCTCGCGCTCAGCTCCACGCCCGGCAACACCGCCGCCACCGCCGGCAGCACGACAATTATCATGAGAGGAGAAATGTAACTCTGCGCTTCCTTGAAGCTTTTCGAAAACAGGGAAATCGCCAGCAGCGCCGCGGAGAACAGCACCGCGAGCGGCAGCACCATGATAAAGACGGACACGATAGCCTTCCACGTCAGCGTAATCTGCAATGCGGCGTCGATGCGTCCATTGCCCATGCTGCTCAACATTTTTTTCCCCACAAAGAACGACGTAGCCATCGAGCTGATGGAGAGGATGGCCGTGGCAATCGAGGCGGTAAGGACCATCAGGAATTTTCCGAGCACCAGATGCGTGCGCGACACCGGGCTGCAGAGGATCGTCTCGATCGTTCCCCGTTCCTTCTCTCCGGCAGTCAGGTCCATGGCAGGATACATTGCGCCGGTCAGACACAGGAGGATGACGAAGTACGGCACCAGTCCGCCCAGAATCGCGCCGCCGACTTTTTCCGCGGGCGCCACATTCTGCTGCTCGATATCGAATGGGCGAATCAAGTTCTTAGGCAATCCCTTCGCTTCGAGGCGATCGCGAACGGCTCGATCGCGCAAGTCGCGGAAGAATTTCTGCAGCCGGTCCGCGCCGAAGCCTGACCTCAGGTCGCCTTCATACATGTAAATCTTTACGTACATCGATTCGCCGGCGGCAAGTTTTTCATCGAAGCCTTCCGGAATTTCCACAGCCGCGCGGATCTGCTTGGCGGTGATTTCCTCAGCGTAATCCGCTTTCGTGGGAACGACTCGGATGGTATCCATTTTTTGAAGTTTCGCGCGCACATTGGGCGAGTCTTCACCGCCGAGAATCATCACTTTGGGAACTTCTTCCATTGCCTGCCCTACAATGCTTGCAGTCAGCACACCCATGCCAATGGTGAGGAGCGGCATCAGCAGAAGCGGGACGGCGATCATGGATACCAGAGTTCGCCTGTCGCGGAGGGAGTCGATCAACTCCTTGCGATAGACAATACCGATGTTTCGCAGGCTCATTTCTCCGCGGCCTCGACAATCTCAACGAAGATATCTTCCAAATCCTGATTGCCGAATCTTTGGCGCAATTCGGCGAGAGTCCCTTCAGCCAAAAGTTTGCCGTTGTGTATGATCCCGATGTGATCGCAGAGTTTTTCGACTTCGCTCATCACGTGCGTGGAGAAGATCACCGTTTTGTCCTGGTCCCGGCATTCGCGGATAAATCCGATAATCGTCCGCGCGGCCATCACATCCAGGCCCACGGTAGGCTCATCGAAAATCATCACGGAGGGATCGTGAACCAGCGTGCGCGCGATCGAGACTTTTTGTTTCATTCCGGTCGACAGCTTGTCGCAGCGGCGATCGCGATAGTCGTTCATTTCCAGTCGGCTGAAGAGCGTGTCGATCCGTGAGTGCAGAGTCGCTTCGTCCAGCCCATGGAGCCGCCCGAAATATTCGACCATTTCCAGAGCGGTAAGACGCCCGTAGAGAGCGGTCGCAGTGGAAAGAAACCCGACCGAGGAACGTACCTTTTGAGATTCTTTCCTTACATCGTGGCCCGCGACGATGGCGGTCCCTTCGGAAGGAGTCAAAATTGTTGCCAGCATGCGCAGCGTTGTGGTTTTCCCCGCGCCATTTGCGCCCAGCAGTCCGAAAATTTCGCCTGGCCGGCAATGGAAAGTCACATGATCAACGGCGCGCACTTCGCCCCGCTTCTTGTCTCGAAATTTCTTGACCAGGTTTTGCGCTTCAATCATGCAGGTTCATTTGCGCCGGTTTGTGTAAGACACTCCACAAGGGGCGTGGAAGCATCCAATAAGAATTGTAGCTGATTTCAGAACGAGGACAGGTCCTGCGAAGCTAGCCCTTATGGCAGTTTGGACACTGCTTGGCGTCAAAATTATCGGGCGTCACGCGAAACATATTGTTACACTGTGTGCAAACGCGATGAATAGCAGGTTGCCCCGGTGTCGGAGCTTCGTGTTTCGGGGCATGAACTTGTGGCTGGTTTGGTTCCGCACTCATGGCGCAAGTCTAGCATAGTGTCGTGTAACCTGAAACCCCGGTCGCGGGGAAGTATCGTACAGGCGGCATCCCTGTTGCAAAGTGACGCATCTTAATGACGAGCAGTCGGAGAATTCCAGGACTTTTTCGATCGCTCCATTGCCGTGCCTAACTTTGCTAGAATGCAATGTTTTGACCCGCCGGCGCATGCCGGCAGAGTGAGGACGGAATGGGACCGGCACTCGGACGAAGATTATGGCTATTGGTCGGGGGCGCCCTTCTGCTGACAGCGATCCTGGTGTTTGTCAGCGGTCGTGGGGCAACCGCGCACGTAGCCGTGACCGATGTCGTGCGGGAAAATTTGAGTTCCGTGGTCTCCAGCAACGGAAAAGTGGAACCGGTGATGCCGGTTTCCTTTCGCGCGGAATTTCCCACGTTCGTCGAGAAAGTCTTTGCGTCGGAAGGTCAGCAAGTGAAGCGCGGACAATTGTTGTTCCAATTGGATGACACTGGAACCCGCGCCGAACTCGCACAGGCGCGCGCCGATCTTGCGTCGGAGCAGGAGTCGCTTCGGGTTGCGCGCGCCGGCGGCCGATCCGATCAGGTGGCGAAGGCCGTCGCCGATTTGCAAAAGGCCAGGGATTCGCGGGATCAATTGACCCGCGAAAACGAATCGTTGACGAAACTGGTGGCGCAGAAAGCGGCCACTCCGCTCGAACTGGAACAAAACCGGCTTGCGCTGGCCCAGGCCGAAGCAGACCTTCAATCGCTCGAAAAAGTGAAACAGAATTATGGGAGCCAGGCGCAAGTGGACATCGGCCGTGTAACTCTGCTCGTGGAGAACGCTCAACATCGAATTACGGACCTGACGGAAAAATTAAACTCCGCTCATGGCACGGCGCCGATGGACGGCACTCTGTACGCGCTTCCCATTCATAAGGGCGATTTCGTAAAGAATGGCGACCTGCTTGCCGAAATGGCGGACTTGCACCATGTTCAGGTCCGCGCGTTTATCGACGAACCTGAACTCGGCCAGATCGAACCAAACCAAGCCGTGGATATCTTCTGGGACGCGCATCCGGACCGCACATGGTCCGGCCATACTGAGATGGTTCCCAAACAAGTGGTTTCCCACGGCACCCGCAATGTCGGCGAACTGCTCTGCACGGTATCCAACGACCGTCTGGATCTGATTCCGAACACGACGGTGGATGTGCGAATTCATATCAGCGAGCGCCCCAACGTTCTGACCGTTCCCCGAGGCGCCGTGTACATCGACGGCCGCAAGCGATTCGTATTTGTGGTGACAAATAACCGATTGCACCGGACCGATATCAGTGTGGGGATCGCGAATCCAACCATGATCGAAGTTCTTTCGGGCCTTCAGCAGGGAGAAGAAGTTGCGCTTCCCGGCGAAGTATCCCTGAAGGAAAATCTGCGTATCCAACCGGTGCGAACCGAATGAGCTTTCGTTTGAAATGCGCGGTCGTGCTGGTTGCGGCGTGCATGGTGCTGGCGCCAGGCGGTCGCGCCGCGCAGGACGCGCTTGCGGAAGCTCAGCATGAATACAACACAGGACAGTACCACCATGCGGTAGATACTCTGACGGCTGCTCTCGCGAAATCCCCAGACGATCCGGCTCTTCATTTTCTTCTCGGTCAGTCCTATTTCCAGCTCCGTGAATTTCCCCGGGCGTCAGCGAGTTTTGAACGAAGTGTTCAATTGCTTCCGCGCAATTCGCAGTATCACAATTGGCTCGGCAAGGCCTACGGCCGCAGGGCTGAGGAGTCCATTTTTTTTAATGCGTTGAGTTGGGCACGGAAAACGCATAAAGAATTTGAAGTGGCGGTCGAACTGGACCCCGCAAATTTTGAAGGCCAGCGCGATCTGATCCGTTTTGAAATGTTGGCCCCGGGCATCGTGGGCGGTGGCGAGGATAAGGCGCAGAGACATATCGACGAACTAGAAAAGATCGATGCCGTCCAGGGACAGCTTGCCCGCGGGGAATTTTTTGCCGCAAAGAAGAAGTTGGCGGAATCGGATACAGTATTCGCGAAACTTCTGAATTCGGGCACAGACCGAATCGGAGTCTATTTTGAGGTAGCCGATTATTATCGCGACCGCCAAAACGAAGCAAAAATGGGCGAGGCTGTTGCCGCCGCCGCGCACATCGCCCCCGACGATCGTCGATTGGAATATTACCGGGGCGTTCATCTGGTGATGGTGGGAAAAAAGCCAGACGAGGCGGAAACCTTGCTGAGGTCCTATATTAAAACGGTTCCGGACAACGCCGATCTTCCTTCACACGCATCCGCCTTGGAATGGCTCGGAAAGCTCCGGGAAAGCGAGGGCAAATTTTCCGAGGCTGCGGAGGATTATCGCCTTTCCCTCACGCTTGACCCCCACAACAAGGCCGTGGAAGAAGCGTACAAGAGGGTGCAAAAAAAATAGATCGACCCTGTTGAACCTCTTAACCTTATTATAGTCTGCGGCAGCAATCATGATGCTTCGAAATGAAACCTGGATGGTCGCGCTGGAGGCTCTTTGGGCCAATAAGGTCCGCGCGTTTTTGACCACTCTCGGCGTGATAATAGGAAGCGCTTGCATCGTGCTGGTCGTAACCGTGGCGTTAAGCGGGCGTCGCTATGTGATTGCGCAAATCGAAGGGGTCGGGTCGAATCTGGTGTACGCGCGCCTAGACATCGATCCCAATCGCTCGATCATGCTGCAGGATGAACTGTCGCTCGAGGATATGAACGCCGCGCAGACCGCGATCCCCGGCGTGGTGACCGTGGCGGGAACACGCGGCATGCAGAGTTCGGTTCTGTCTGGATCGGTCGAGCGAAACGTGAACCTTGTCGGCGTCACCGAGGGATTCCAGCAAATTCGCAACTTATTGATCCTGCGGGGCAGATTTGTCGATACTGAGGACATTCATACCCGCAGCCGGGTTTGTTTGATTACCACGCAGCTCGCCAATCTCGTTTTCCCCTTTACCGACCCGGTGGGCCACAACCTGAGAGTCGGCGAATTCAGTTATACGGTCATTGGAGTTTTCAAGGAACGCGTGGAAACCTTCGGACTGTCGGAAATTCAGGACTACTCCGTACTGATTCCCTTCCCTCTGATGAAATACTACACGGGAGATACTTCACTCGAAATGTTATACGCGCAGGCGCGAACGCCCGAGGGGGTTGTGCCGGTCACCAATCAGCTTGAGGCGCTCTTGAAGAGCCGCCATCCCACACGCGCCCGGTATCAGGTGATGAATCTCAGCTCGATTCTTGACGCCGCGCGCAAAATTGCGCTGGCGCTGACCGTAGTTCTGGTACTGATCGGGCTGATTGCGCTGCTTGTAAGCGGAATCGGAATTATGAATATTATGCTGGTGACAGTCAGGGAGCGCACGCGCGAGATCGGAATTCGCAAGGCCATCGGAGCGCGCCGCAATGAAATCCTGCAGCAGTTCTTGCTGGAGGCCTTTTTGATCAGCGGATTTGGCTCCGTGCTCGGGATTCTCGTTGCGGTTGCAATCCCAGTGGTTGTTCAGCCATGGCTCCCCGGGAACCTGCGAGTGCCGGTCCCCTGGCAGTCGGTGGTGCTGGCTTTCTTGGTGTCCTGTTCGGTGGGCGTCTTCTTCGGCTATCTGCCGGCGGAGCGGGCAGCGCGATTACAACCCACCGAATCCCTGCGTTACGAATGATAGTCGAGTTGGGATGATCGACCGAATGGAAAGTGAGAACGCGACGATGAAGGATTCGACGAACTTCGTCAGCATGCAGCGCAGGATTCTACAAGCTGCTGTGTGCGTCATTCTGTTGATTTGTGGTCACGCCCGGAACGCACAGGCGCAGCAATCGGAAAACCCGCGCACCCTCACCCTAAAAGAGGCAGTCACTCTGGCGGTCGCGAACAGTCGCGATATCGCGTTGGCCCGCCTGCAATATGGCCTGGTGCAACGGGAAGCAGGCGTGGCCCGGTCTGCGTTCCGTCCCAATTTCTATACCGGCACAGGCATTGCCTATACCAGTGGGTTCCCTTTGATGTCCGGCGGTGGCGTTCCCGCTATTTTCAGCCTCTCCTATGACCAACAGATCTTCAATCCGCCCCTGAAGGGCGACCAGCGCGCCGCAGAGCAGCGCGCCGATGAACAGCGCCTCTCCATGGAGGGCGTGCGAGATGGTGTTATGGTCCGCGCCGCGCTCGAATACCTGGAATTGGCCAAGGTCCGCCACGCGGAAGAATTGCTGCACGGCGAACGCCAGAGCGCCGGACGCATTCTGGACGCGACGCGCCGGCGCGCCGACGCAGGCCGTGACCTGCCAATTGAAGTTACGCGCGCCCAACTGACCACGGCTCGCATCGAACAGCGAATCGCGCAACTCGAAGATCGCGAAGATGCCCTCTCCGGGGAATTGCGGGACATGATGGGCTTGCCGGCTGACCAGCCTATCGAGGTCTCTACGGAGGAAATTCCCTCCGCCGCGATGGCGGAAGCGAAGGACCTGGTCTCCGAAGCGATGGCCAACAACATCGAACTGCGACAGGCGGAAACCGAAGTGCGCGCGCGCGAGGAAAAACTCAAAGGCGAGCGCGGCGGGTACTGGCCCACGATTGCGCTGGTCGGCCAATACAATGTCCTGAGCAACACCAACAACTACACCGAGTTCTTCGATAAATTCCAGCGTAACAATGTCATCTTCGGCCTCGAAGTCCGCGTGCCGATTTTTGCGTCCCGTACAACCTCCGCCATCTCCTTCGCGCGTGCCGATCTGAATGCTGCTAATCTGTCGCTGGCGAAAAAGCGCAGCGAGCTTTCCCTCGACGTGCGCCGCATGGCGCACCAAGTGCGCGAAGCGGACCTCGCCGGCGAAGTCGCCCGGTTGGAACTGCAACTCTCGCAGGAAAACCTACGCATCCTGCAAGCGCAGGTCGATCAGGGTCGCGGCAACCTGAAGGATCTCGAGGCCGAGCACCTGAACGAAAACGACAAGTGGCTCTCCTATCTGGACGCGAATTACGCCCGCCAGCAGGCCCAACTCGAATTGCTGCGTACAACGGGCCAGTTGGCTAAGGTGCTTCAATAGGCGAGTTTTCCTGTCGCGGAAGGCTGTCTTTCAGGTAAAATGCTGGTTCCAGTCAACGAGTCTGTGCGCAGGGTCGATCGGCGCCAGGGGGAACGTCGCAATGCCGGAAGTCATGAAAACCTTATTTTTGAATCCGCCCAGCTATGAAGGCTTCGATGGCGGCGCGGGCGCGCGGTATCAGGCGCGTCGCGAGATCAAGTCGTTTTGGTATCCAACATGGCTGGCGCAACCCGCGGCGATGGTTCCCGGCAGCCGCCTGATCGATGCGCCCCCGGACAATCTAACCGTCGAGCAAGTCGCTCCGCTTGCAAAGGATTATGAACTCGCTGTGCTGCATACCAGTACACCCTCATTTGCAAACGATGCGAAGTTTGCCGCGCACATGAAGGAGATCAATCCCAACATTATGATCGGCATGGTGGGCGCGCACGTTGGCGTTCTCCCGATGCAATCGATGAACGCAGCCCCGGCTGTGGATTGGGTCGCCGTCGGCGAATTCGATTACATCTGCTCGGATATCGCGGCGCGCAAGCCGCTCAAGGAAGTCGGCGGCATCGCCTACAGGGAGAACGGACAAGTTCACTTCACGCCGCCTCGTCCCACCATTGAGAACATGGACGATCTCCCCTACGTCGTGGACGTGTACAAGCGCGACCTGACCATCGAGAATTATTTCATCGGCTACCTGCAGCATCCCTACGTATCGCTCTACACCGGACGCGGATGCCGCTCCAAGTGCACGTTCTGCCTGTGGCCGCAGACGCTCGGTGGACACCGTTACCGCGTGCGCAGCGCGGACAACGTTGCAGCGGAAATGGCCCACGCCAAGAAACTTTTCCCGCAGGTGCGCGAATTTTTCTTCGATGACGACACCTTCACCGACGATCTGCCGCGCGTCGAGGAAATTGCCCGCCGCCTCGGAAAGCTCGGGATCACCTGGTCCTGCAACGCCAAGGCCAACGTGCCGCGCAAGACCCTCGAAATTATGAAGGACAACGGCCTGCGCCTGCTGCTGGTCGGCTACGAAAGCGGCAACGATCAGATCCTGATCAACATAAAGAAGGGCGTGCGCATCGATATTGCCCGAGAATTTTCACGCAATGTGAAGGAACTGGGCATTAAGGTCCACGGCACATTCATTCTTGGCCTGCCGGGCGAAACGACGGCAACCATTCAGCAAACGATCAAATTTGCCTGCGATATCGATCCGGAAACGATTCAGGTTTCGCTCGCCGCGCCCTATCCCGGCACCGAGCTCTATCGCCAAGCGCAGGAACAGGGCTGGCTTCAAATCCAGACCGGCGAGCTGGTGGACACCCACGGAATTCAGACTTCGTCGATGAACTATCCGGGGCTGAACTCAACCGTCATTTTTAATTCGGTCGAGGAGTTTTACCGCGCATTCTATTTCCGTCCGCGCAAGATGTTCTCGCTGTTCGGCGGAATGCTGCGCGATCCGGAAGTGATGAAGCGGCGGTTGCGCGAAGGCGTCGAGTTCTTCAAGTTCCTGCACGAACGCAAAGCGACGGCGCGCGAAATGGCTCAGGCCGCTGCGGCTGCGCCCACGTCGAGCGCCGCAGGGGATTAATCACTGCAATTTTTCCACATGGAAGATGATTGCGACTTTTGTTGTAGCACGCGTCTATTGTCCTGAGCGAACGCGATGGATTAAAGGCGGGGATTTTTCCTTCATGCACAGACTGCCGAAGGAATTGGATCGATGATTCCTCTGCAATGACTTCCTCCAAGAGCCACAAGACCAAGACCTACATCCTGCTTTTTCTCATGGTCCTGTTCGGATCGGTAGGAAACACAATTCTTAGCAAAGGAATGAAGGACGTCGGCGACCTGGACCTTTCCCACCTGCACGCAATCGTAGCGGGAGCAGTGGGTGTACTGACCAACGGCACAGTCTGGATGGGGATCGCCCTCATGCTGCTATTCATGGTCTGCCACATGCTGGTGCTATCCTGGGCCGACTACAGTTTCGTGATGCCGTTTTCCGCGATTGCCTACGCGCTGGTGCCGCTGCTCGGATATTTATTCCTGCACGAACAAGTCTCCGCCGCGCGCTGGTTTGGAATTATTCTCATCTTTCTTGGTGTATTGCTGATCAACCGCACGCCGCCGCGCACAACTCATCCGGGAATCGACTCAGGAACACCATCCTGACATGCGCACTGCATCCATCCTGATTTTCGTCGTAGTCACCGGCACAGGCGGAGAAATCTGCCTCACCCATGCGATGAAGCTTCTGGGCGAAGTCCACGATTTCCGCCCGCGCGCGATTGTTGCGTTCGTGATGCGCGCGCTGCGAGTGGGCTGGCTCTGGCTCGCCGTCCTGCTGATGACGTTGTCGTTCTTCGCGTTCCTCGCAATGCTGTCGTGGTTCCCAGTGAGCTTCGTGATTCCAGCCACATCTCTGGCGTATGTAGCTGGCGCCTTCGGCGCACAATTATTTTTGGGCGAGCAACTCAACGGAACGCGGTGGGCAGGCATTATTCTGATCTGCTTCGGCGTGGCCATGGCATGGGCGGACGACCTTCCTGCCACATTCCATTTCCTCCCGGCATTCCTCGTGATCCGTTGGGCAATCCTCGCGCTTGCGATTGGCCCGCTTTGTTACTACGTGCTGGGCATCTATTCCGCGTGGCGATTTTTCCACATAGCGCACGGAGCCGCGAGCCGTAATTGCGGTCTTGCCGGAGAAACACTTCCCCCGGTAAGCGTGCTCAAGCCTCTGCGCGGACTCGATCCCAACGCCTACGAAAATTTCGCCAGCTTCTGCCGCCAGGACTATCCCGAATTCGAAATCCTGTTCGCCGTTTCCGATTCCTCCGATCCCGCAATCCCAGTCGTGGAAAAACTGATCGCAGATTTCCCTGAAAAGCCGATCCGCCTGATCGTCGTGACGGACCGTCTCGGCCCGAACGGAAAAGTTTCCAACCTCTGCCGCATGGTCCGCGAAGCCCGGCACGATCTGCTGGTAATCACCGATAGCGACGTGCTGGTCGAGCCGAGCTATCTGCGCAGCGTGGCCACAATGTTTCGTGACCCGAAAGTCGGCGGCGTAACGGCACTCTACCGAGGCAAAGACAATCTGCAGTTTGTAGCCGCAATGGATTGCGTAGGCTCATCAGCAGTGTTTTGCGGCGCGGCGCTGGTCGCCCGCAAACTAGAAGGCATCCACTTCATGATGGGCTCGACGATGGCCACCACAAAGCAGCGCCTCGCAGAAATCGGCGGCTTTGAAGCAATGGTCGATCTCCACTCCGACGACTACGAACTGGGCCACCGCATCGCGCAACGCGGCTACCGCATCGAACTCCTCCCCAACCCGGTGCAAATGGAATTCCCTTCGCAGACCCTCGGCGCATACCTGCGCCACGAATTGCGCTGGGCCATCGGCATCCGCAACATCCGCCCCGGCGGCCATTTTGGCATGCTCTTCACGCACGGCCTGCCCTGGGCCATCGCAGCGGCGTGCGTGGCCCCGTCAGCACCTATCGCCGCAGCCTATCTGGGCGCATATTTCGCTCTCCGCTTCGCAATGGCGTGGGTCGTAGGAGTCTGGGGATTGCGCGATCCAATCCTGCGCCGCCGCTTCTGGCTGCTCCCAGTCCGCGATCTGTTTTCGTTCTTCGTCTGGCTGGCCAGCTTCGGCATGAATCGCATCGAGTGGCGAGGCAGCGCTTTCACGTTGGATAAAGGGCGAATGGTTCCTGTGGCGCCTCGCGCTGGGCAAAGTTGACTCCTATGAATCTCCGAAATCTGTTCTCATGCTAGCTTTAATCGAATTGCCTTCATGTGATTTATAAGTTACAATGAACGGTGTGATTGAGCTTCGCCATTACGTCACTCGCAGAGGAAAAGATGTGTTTGACGATTGGCTGTCGCGATTGCCTGATGCTCGCACGCAGGCGAAGATCGCAGCCCGAATCAACCGGTTGGCTGCTGGAAACTTTGGCGACTGCAAAACGCTGAGCCACGGTGTGTCCGAACTGCGAATTGATTGGGGACCCGGCTACCGGGTCTACTACGCGATGATCGGCAGGGTGTGTGTTTTGCTTCTTTGCGGCGGCGACAAGCGAAAACAGTCATCCGATATCGAACGGGCCTTGGAGTTCCTCAAGGATTTTCAAGAAAGGACCAGAACCCATGAAACGTAAGGCTAGTATCTCTCACGATGAGAGTATGGTTCGCCGACTTCGCAACGACCCAAAGTTTGCCGCTGACTACCTCAAAGCCGCGTTGGAGGATGAAGACGAACCGCGCGTTCTGTTGCTTGCTTTAAGGCACCTCGCGCAGGCTCAGGGCATCGCCAAAGTCGCCAAGGCCGCTGGTATCGAACGAGAGAGTCTCTATCGCGCATTGTCCGTTCGCGGCAACCCCCGCTTGTCCACATTAGTAGCAGTCACCAAAGCAATTGGTCTAAAACTCACTGTCGAGGCTGATTGATGAAGCAGCTCAGAAAAAGCAAGCGCCTGGTTATACTCACGGTGAAGGACAAGGCAGCGGCCGTCGTGCAGGATGCGGAGGCTTATCAGCGCCTGCCGGACGCCGCCGCGCGCGTCGACGAAAGCGAAGACATCCGCCAGGGCTTGGAAGATGCAAAAAAGGGAAGAATTCGGCCCGCCAGGGAATTTTTCGAAGAGGTCGAAGTGGAGCATAGCATTCACACGTAACTTTGCCCCCAAACAACGTGGCCATTCCGAGTCCGCCGCGGCGGACGAGGAATCTCCCTTGGTTTTGAACTTAGGAAAATAGAGATTCCTCGCTTCGCACGGAATGACACCCTAATGTGAGAGCTTTATGGCCTGTAAATAATCTTAGCCGCAACGCCCCCCACCAGCACCAGCACAGAAAGCACCACCCAGTTGTAACTGGTGCCGTAAGTAGCCGTCGGAAAATGATTGCTGATCATCAGAAAGATCAGCGGCACAGTCATATACGTGTTGTGAATGGTCCGCGCTTTCGCTTTTTCTCCCATCTTGATATCGACGGGCTTCCCCTCGCGCACAGCGTTCAGCATTTTGCGCGTGGCGGGCAGGATGCGCATCCAGACGTTGGCGACCATGATCGTCCCGAACAACGCGCCAACGTGAATATATGCAGCGCGCCCGCTGATGATGTGCGTCAGTCCATACGCCAGCGCGACGACTAACAAGTAGCAGATCGTCCCGGCAGCAAGCGGCGAGCGACCCAGCGGCGATGACCATATGCCTTCGTACACGGTGAATCCGACGATCAACGTGCCGAGGCCGACCGCTACCGCCCCGCCCATGCTGATGTTCGACACGCTGTCGTCAAGCAGCAGTCCGCCGGAGTAATACAGCAGCCCCAGCAGCAGGAATCCGGAAACCCAGGTAAAAAGTGCTTCCCAGCGGAACCAATAAAATTTCGGCGGCACCGATTTTGGCGAAGCATGTTTCTCCACCATCGAGAAGCTGCCGCTGTGCACCATCCACACTTGCGGACTGCGCCCAGCTGCGCGTGCAGCCTCTTCGTCCAGGCCCATGCGCCCTTCGAGCTTGGTGAAATAATACGTTTGCCCAATCCAGAAAATCCCCGCGAGGATATGAATCCACCGAAGAATAAGGCCTGTCCATTCGCTGACTAAGGGCGGCATCGTATTCGCTCCTGTAAAACGCTGGAGCAATGATGGTACTGGCCGGAGCCCAACGATCTCAAGAAGAAAAGACTTCTTTCCGCAATCGGAAGAAGCGGATTTAAAGTGGCGTAGGCTTCAGCCTGCGCGGTTTTGGTTTTTGAGTTTTGGGTGTGGGATCGGAAACACCAACTGCGCGCAGGCTGTCCTTCGCAAGGCTCAGGATAAAAAGCCTGAGCCACTGAAAGCAATTCCCCACCCAAGGCGCACCAAAACTAGATCAACTCATGACCCGCAAAAAAATATCCCAACTCGAACGCCGCCGTCTCCGGAGCATCCGAGCCATGCGTGCAATTATTCCCAATGCTGGTGCCGAGGTCGCGGCGAATCGTGCCCGGAGCTGCTTTAGCGGGATCTGTGGCACCCATGGTTTCACGCCACTTCAGGATTGCTCCCTCCGCTTCGAGCGCCAGGACAACAATTTTGCCTGAACTCATGAAATCGGTCAGTTCGCCAAAAAATCCGCGTTCACGGTGTACCGCATAAAAACCTTCCGCCTCCGGCTTCGTAAGGCGCATGGACTTCAGCGCGACGATTTGAAAACCTGCCTTTTGAATCCGCGAAAGTATTTCACCGGCCAGCCCACGCTTGAAAGCGTCCGGTTTGATAATTGCAAGAGTGCGTTCGATGGCCATTTAAATTATTCTCCCAGAAATTAAATTCCAGTTCCCTTTCACCTGTCCACTACCACATTATTTCTTTATCGCCGCTGCCAGAGTGGAACCGATATCGGCCGGACTTTGGACCGTATGAATCCCCGCCGCGGACATCGCTTTATATTTTTCCGCCGCGGTCCCCGCTCCGCCGCTGATGATTGCGCCGGCGTGACCCATTCGGCGTCCAGGAGGCGCGGTTTGCCCAGCGATCAATCCCACGACAGGCTTCTTCACATTGGCCTTGATGTACGCGGCAGCCAACTCTTCCGCGTTGCCGCCGATTTCGCCGATCATCACGATGGCATGCGTTTCCGGGTCTTCGTTAAATAAGCGAATCGCATCAAGGAACGTAGTGCCAATGATCGGATCGCCGCCAATCCCGATGCAAGTGGACTGTCCGATTCCCAGTTTGGTGAGTTGATCCACAGCCTCATACGTCAGTGTTCCGCTGCGGCTAACGACGCCAACATTTCCCTGCTTGTGAATGCGCCCCGGCATAATCCCAATCTTGCATTTTCCCGGCGAAATAATTCCAGGGCAATTCGGCCCGATCAGCCGCGATTTGGATTCCTTCAGCACCGCCGCCACGCGAACCATGTCCAAAGTCGGAATGCCTTCGGTGATGCAGATGACCAGTGGTACGGCAGCATCCAACGATTCGAGAATCGCATCGGCAGCATACGGCGGCGGCACGAAGATCAGCGAAACATCCGCGCCGGTTTCGCGAACCGCATCGCCGACAGTGTTGAACACGGGCACGTCGAGGTGCTTGTTCCCACCCTTCCCAGGAGTCACGCCAGCCACAACTTTCGTGCCGTACTCAATCATCTGCTGCGCGTGGAAAGTGCCTTCGCGACCAGTCAAACCCTGGACAAGGACGCATGTCTTTTCGTTTACGAGTACGCTCATGATAACGAGGTTGAGGAGGTAAAGGATGTTGAGGATATAAAGGAAAAAATTCCCCCCATCAAAATTTTCTCCATTCCTTCCATAGATTATGAAGCATAAAACCCAACTTGCCGTAATCCGATCCCAGCGTCCCGGCGCGGTTGCCTTCGACGAAACCTTCGTCGGCGGCAAGGTCGATCCAGAACTTTGTTTCAGCACACTCGCCGATAGAAATTATAAGGTGCCGTTTGAACTCAGCGGCCGAGTTTCGCTTGGCCCATCCCTCGACAATATTGGCCGCCACTGATCGGCTGCAATTCCGCAGCTGCCGCCCCATCTCAAATTGTTCCTGCCGCGGAAACCCCTTTGTTACCTTCGAAACTTCAAGCGCCAACCGATAAGCCTGCTTGTAAACCAACAAATCGGAATAAGTCCGCACCATGCCCGAGCGCCCGGCTGTTTCCTTTACTTCCATAACTTCCTCTACTTCCTTTACCGCGCCCCTGCCAACTTCACAATCTTCTCCGCCCCATCTTTCATTCCCTGCGCGATGGTGAAGTCGCAACCCGATTCGCGCAAAATCTCCTGCCCCTTTTCCACGTTGGTTCCTTCCATCCGAATGACCACCGGCATTTTGATATTCAATTCCTTCGCTGCCGCGACAACGCCGCTGGCGAGCACGTCGCACCGCAAAATTCCGCCGAAAATATTGATGAACACGCCTTTCACACTCTTATCACTAATCAGAATCTTGAACGCATTCTTCACCTGCTCCGCCGACGCGCCACCGCCTACATCCAGGAAATTCGCAGGTGAGCCGCCCGACAGCTTGATGATGTCCATCGTGCCCATCGCCAGGCCCGCGCCGTTGACCATGCAGCCGATGCTGCCGTCCAGCTTGATGTAGTTCAACTTAAAATTCGAGGCTTCCACTTCCAGCGGTTCTTCCTCGTTCAAATCGCGCAGATCGGCGAGTTCCTTGTGCCGGTAAAGCGCGTTGTCGTCAAACGTCATCTTTGCATCGAGCGCCACCAACTTTCCGTCGCCGGTCACAATCAGCGGATTAATTTCCACAAGCGAGGCGTCAGTTTCGAGGAACGTGCGATAGAGCGCCTGTAGGAACGGATAAACGGCATTCGCCGCGTCGCCGGAAAGCCCGAGTCCGAACGCCAGCTTGCGCGCGTGATAGGGTTGCAATCCGGTGGCGGGAAAAATCGTCTCGCGCAGAATCAATTCGGGATTTGTGTGCGCCACTTCCTCAATTTCCATTCCGCCTGCGGTGCTCGCCATGATTACAGGCGCAGCGACGGCGCGGTCCACGAGGATGCTCAAGTAAAGTTCACGCTTGATGTCCAGGCCTTCTTCGACCAGCAGGCGCTGAACCACGCGTCCCGCCGGGCCGGTTTGCGGCGTCACCAGTGTCATGCCCATGATGGACTTCGCCAGGTCGGCAGCTTCCGCCGGAGACTTCGCCAGCTTCACACCACCTGCCTTGCCGCGCCCTCCCGCATGAATCTGCGCCTTCACGACGACAATCTTTGTCCCGAGCTTTTCCGCGACGGCGCGTGCCTGCTCAGGTGTAGTGACCATTTCGCCGCGAGGCGTCGGGACACCAAACTTTCGGAAGATTTCCTTTGCCTGATATTCGTGGATCTTCATCGCCCATCCATCAGTGCTAGAATTTACGTGCAGTCGAAACTACAGAGTTTATAGGGAACTATCGAACCGAGCAAGCGAAAGGAAGGCAGCGAGTTTGCCAAAGATTCCATTTGCGAACAGTCCGGCCGTGCCTTCGTGATCCAGAATCTCACGAAAAAGGTGGAGGCTGGCGGTCACCTGTCGCGGCTGGAGGCCGAAACCGCGATGGAGGAGATTCTCTCGGGGCGCGCAGGTGAAGACGCCATCGTCGCGCTCCTTTCCGCGTTGCGCACGAAGGGCGAATCGGTCGAAGAACTGGTCGGCTTCGCGCAAGCCATGCGCCGCCACGCCACGCCAATTTTTCCGGAAGGGTCGCGCCCCGATGAATTGCTGGTGGACACCTGCGGCACCGGAGGCGATGCGTCGGGCACATTCAATATTTCTACCGCCGCCTCATTTGTGGCGGCCGGAGCAGGCGTCCGCGTCGCCAAGCACGGCAATCGCTCGATCTCCTCGAAATGCGGCTCGGCGGACGTGCTGGAAGCGCTGGGAGTTTCGCTCGACGTTCCACCGGAACGCGTCGGCGCCGCCATCAAGGAAGTCGGCATCGGATTTCTCTTCGCCCCGGCGATGCACACTGCCATGCGTCATGCCATGCCCGCGAGGCGACGCCTGGGCCGCACCGCGTTTAATCTGCTCGGGCCGCTGACCAATCCAGCCGGAGCGCGTGCGCAGGTGGTCGGTGTCTTCTCCGATAAAGTAGTGGAAAAAGTGGCTCTGGTGCTTGCGGAGCTTGGGGTTGACCATGCTTTCGTCGTCCACGGCGCGGGCGGCCTGGATGAAATATCGCTGGCCGGAGAAACCAGCGTGGGCGAGGTGCGCCACGATACAGTCCGACTTTATGAAGTAATGCCTAAACATTTCGGACTGGAGCGCGCGCCAACCGATGCGATTTCCGGAGGCGACGCTGCACATAACGCCGGACTCATCCGCGCAATCCTCTCAGGAGAAAAGGGCCCGCGCCGCGATATTGTCGTGGCCAACGCCGCCGCGGCGATTTTCGCCGCAGGACTGGGCGCCGATTTCCTCGAAGGCGCGCAGTTGGCCGCGCAATCAATCGATTCCGGCGCAGCGCAGCGGAAACTTGACGCGCTGATTGCGTTCACGGCGACGAAATAGCATTGGGAAAAGTGTAAGGAAATAGGAGTTTGAACTGCCTCAGGTTCTCAGAATTGGAGCGCCCGCCCCAAACGCTGTCATTCCGAGCGAAGCGAGGAATCTCTCTTCGATTGCCGCGCGACAACAAACCACAAGAGGGATTCCTCGTCCGCCGCGGCGGAATCGGAATGACAACGAGGGGAGAAGGCCAACCAGCGTGCGTGAGCAGCCACCCGACCAGTCACACGCGACCACCCACCCTTGACCTCCCGCGCAATCCATCCAATAATCGCGCCGTCCTTCGGAGCCTGCATCCTTGCCCAGCTATTCGCACAGCAAACTCACAACCTTCCAGCAGTGCCCGCAGAAATACAAATTTCGCTATGTTGACGAAATTCCTCCTCCAATCCGAAGCATCGAGCTGCATCTGGGAGACACCGTCCATCGCGCTCTCGAAAAGCTTTACGGGGACGCCAGGCAAGGACGCATAAATTCACGTGAAGAAATCCTCGCGCACTTTCAGCAGTTGTGGGACGAAGGCTACACCCCCCAGATGCGAATCGTCAGGTCGGGAACCACGGCCCGCACGTATCTGGAACTGGGACGTCAAATGCTGGCGGCATATCACAAGAGATTTTTTCCGTTCAACGAATCCACAACTCTGGAGCTGGAACAGAAATTCTCATTCCCGATTTCCGATATTCATGAAGTTCGAGGCATCATCGACCGGTTGGCGAGAGCGGAAGACGGTTCGCTGGAAATTCACGACTATAAGACTTCCCGCAGATTTCCCGGTCCGGCGCAGGTCGCCAGCGACATGCAACTCGCGCTTTACGAGCTGGCCTTGAGGCATCGCTGGCCCGACGCCGAGCGCATCACACTGATCTGGCACTACCTGACATTTGATCGGGACATTTCGGTCGCAAAAACTTTTCGGCAGTTAGAAGCGGTCAAGCAGAAAACGGTAGACATGATCGCGGTGATCGAATCGGCAGCGTCGTTCCCCACACTAGTGACCCCACTCTGTGATTGGTGCGAGTATAAAGAAATCTGCCCCGCAATGAAGAAGCGGTAGATCTCTACTCCACTCCCCTCCCCCGTTGTCATTCCGAGCGGAGCGAGGAATCTCTCTTCGATTGTCCGCGCGGCAACAAACCACAGATGGATTCCTCGCTCCGCTCGGAATGACAATACATTTTTAGGGGATCGCCTGGAATTCACGCCTACAGCGAAAGGAAATTCTGCAGCAGCTGCATTCCAACCTCAGTCAGAACCGACTCCGGATGGAACTGCACGCCCTCGATCAACATTTTGCGATGGCGCAGCCCCATGATGATGCCATCGGTCGTTGCGGAAATTTCCAGTTCGGCGGGAAGCGTCTCTTCTTCCACAATCAGCGAATGGTAGCGAGTGGCGGCGAAATCCTGCGGCAGACTCTTGAAGATTGTTTTGTCATCATGATGAATGCGGCTGGTCTTGCCATGCATGATTTTCGGAGCGCGAATTACGCGACCGCCGAATGCGTAGCCGATCGCCTGATGTCCCAGACACACGCCGAGAATCGGAATTTCGCCGGCAAAGCGGCGAATCACGTCGATGCAAATGCCAGCTTCTTCGGGCGTGCCGGGTCCGGGGGAAATCACAATGCGTTGCGGCTTCATTTCAGCGATCTGATCGAGCGTAATCTGATCGTTGCGGTGCACTTCCAGCTTCTCGCCCAATTGCCCCAGGAACTGCGCAAGGTTGTAGGTGAAAGAATCGTAGTTGTCGAGAAGCAAGATCATCGATGGGAACTCAATTCTGCTTGGTTCATTTTAATTCGGCATGCATTGTGTCGGGATCGGGCTCTTCTTCTTTTTCTTCGCACTTCCTGCGAGTTTCTCCGACGTAGTCGTCGAGTTTGCCCTGATCCCGCATGCGGACCACCTTGTCCAGATACGGCCAGCGCGAATTGGGTTCCTGCTTGAGGATCGATTGGTAGGCCTTCAGCGCGCCGAGCAGGCCTGCGTAGGCAACCGCCTGTTCATCCTTCACTTTGTCCGGATGCTCGATCATGAACGCGGTGCTCGAAATCGCCATCTGTTTGTAAATTTCCTCGGAGTGGCCCTTCGGAGGATCGGGAAGCGGCCCGAAATAATCGGAACAGACATTCACGGTAATATCCGGAATTTCGATGATCCACTGAATCACCCAGTCGCGATTTTCCTTCGCATCTTTTGCCAGCGGGTCTTGTTCCAGTTCGCGCGCCACCTTGACGGCGCGGGCGCGCTCTGCCGCAGTGGAAGGCCCGCGCGTCTGCGCGTAACCGACATTCGGGAAAAACGGTCCCGCAAATAAAATTACAATCGCAATGAGTCGGACCGTATTCAGCTTCATGTTGCTCCCCACAAATACCGACAATCCAGGCAATGCAAATGGGCCCAAGAACATATCTTACATGATGAGGCAGCAAGCCCCGCAGCCAGGAGCAAGCGGTTCGATTTTCACCAGTCACCAGTCACGAGTCACCAATCACTACACTCCCGCCGGATCTTCCCCCTGATGCGCAATCTCCAGCGCCTTCAGCAGCGCGCGCGCCTTGTTCACCGTCTCCTTAAATTCCGCTTCCGGGACAGAGTCCGCCACCAGGCCCGCCCCGGCCTGCACATACGCCACGCCCTTTTTCACGACCATCGTCCGAATCGCAATGCAGGAGTCGAGATTGCCCGTGAAATCGAGGTACAAGATCGCTCCTGCATAAATCCCTCGACGCGTTGGTTCCAGCTCGTCAATGATTTCCATGGCGCGAACTTTCGGCGCTCCCGAAAGAGTCCCGCCGGGAAAGCAGGCCGCCAGCGCTTCGAAGCAATCCACTTCCGGCCGCAAGTGCCCGCTGAGGCTCGACACGAGATGCATCACATGGGAGTAGCGCTCGACGAACATCAACTTATCCACGTGGACCGAGCCGTACTCGGACACCCGTCCCAAATCGTTGCGCCCGAGATCGACCAGCATAATGTGCTCGGCGCGCTCCTTGGGATCGGCGGCGAGTTCGGTTTCCATCTGCACGTCTTCTTTTTCGCCACGGCCGCGGGGGCGCGTTCCAGCGATGGGCCGGTAGAATGCATCGCGTCCCTGAACCTTGAGCAGCATTTCCGGCGAACTGCCGACCACGGCGGTGTCCGCAAGTTTCAGAAAATACATGTAGGGCGAGGGATTCACCACGCGCAACGCCCTGTAAATTTCAAACGGATCGGCGTCGGTACGCGCGGAAAATCGCTGGCTGACCGCCACTTGAAAAATATCGCCGGCGCGGATGTATTCCTTAGCCTTGTCCACGGCTTTCAGGAATTTCGCGCGGCTGAAATTCGATGTCACCTTCAGCGGACGGGCGCGGCGTCGCTTCGGAATTTCCGCAGCGACAGGTTCACTCAAGCGCTTGCGAGTCGCGCGAATCTCGCGGATGGCGGCGTTGTACTTGGTGCGCAGACTACCCTCGCCGTCGGTGAAAACGTTTCGCACAATCCACACGCGATGCCGAACGTGATCGAATACGGTTAGCCCAAGAAAAAACATCATCACGGCATCGTCCATGCCGACATCATCACGCGCGGTGTCGGGAATGCGCTCGACCAGACGCACCATGTCATACGCGAAATATCCGATCGCGCCTGCCACCAGCGGCGGCAGCCCCGACACGCGCACAGGTCGAAAGCGCTCCACGCGATTGCGCAGGTAATCGAGCGGATTAGTCTGCACCCACGATACGCGGCTATCGCTTTCAAGCACGCACGCCCCGTTGACGTAACGAAACACCTCGACAGGGTTCGCGCCCACAAATGTATACCGGGCAATCTTCTCCCCGCCTTCCACGCTCTCGAGCAGGCAGGCGTACCGAGCGTCATGTGCCAGGCGCTGGTAGGCAGATACAGGCGTCAGAGTATCGGCCGTAAACGCCTCATACACCGGGACGAGATTGCCCTGCTTCGCCAGTTTGCAGAATGTCTTGAAGTCCGGCTGAATCATCAATTCACCGAGGCCGCCTGCGCTAGAGCTTTTTGCCAATGCGCTTCGTCCCGCCCTGTCCCAGAGATTTTTCTTCTCGATCGAGCACTTCTGTAATGGCCTTGCGCACAGTTGCTTCCGGCGCGCGCTCGCCGGTCCAGATTTCGAATTGAGCGAATCCCTGCGCCAGAAACATTTCGACTCCCGAAACCGTCTCGATCCCTTTCCGCTGCGCCAATTGCAATAGCTCCGTCTTGCGCGGGCGATACACCATGTCCATCACCAGCCGGCAGTTCATTTCCGCGCTTTCCAAGGGCGAACCGCCGCGCGGGTGCATCCCGACCGGCGTGCAATTCACGATTGCATCAAAGTATTCGTGCCGCAACTCTTCGCGCGGGACGACTTGCGCTCCGAGGGCACGCGCCAACTCACGCGCGCGGTCCAGGCGCCGCGCCGAAAGACACACAATCGATCCCGCTTGCGCCAGCGCAAACGCCGCAGCTCGCGCCGCACCTCCGGCCCCGAACAGAAGGACCCGGCTCCCCGCCAGTTGGATACGGCTCTCCAGACTGCGCAGAACTCCAACGTAATCCGTATTGTACCCGTAGAGCCGCCCTCCGCCACGCACAACGACGGTATTTACAGCGCCGATCCGCGCCGCCAGCGGATCGCAGTCATCCAGATGCCCAAGAATCCCCTCCTTGTGGGGAATCGTGATCGCAAACCCCTTGATACCAAACGGCTCCACGGAGAGCAGAAAATCCTTCAAGTCCGGAACCAGAAACGGCATGAAAACAGCATCCACCTTGCGCGTACTAAACGCCGTGTTATGCAACAACGGAGAGAGGGAATGCCCAATCGGATTGCCAATCACGCCGAACACGCGAGTCCGTTTGGTTATCCGCCCGGCACGATAAAGACGCTGCATCGCATCCAGCGAAAGCTGCCCGGGTGCCGTGGCATTTTCGACTGCCGCATAAGCGAGCGCGCTACCCGCCCGCAACGATAGAATGCGCCCCGCCAAGCCGATTTCTCCCATGGGAATTGCAACAACGTCTCGCCGGCCTTGGGCGAACTCGCAAACGCGGACACTGTCAGAAATCGAATCGCAGTGGGTTGCGATCTTTGCGACCTTCCCACCCGCACTTCGTAGCCGGCGAACGATGCCATCAAGTTTACGAGGCGTCCGCCCGAAATCATGGTGAGAAATCATCAGCTGCGCGGGCGACAGCCTCTCCCGCAATATCTGCGACGAAAGATGTTTCGCCACCTCGATTTCGACATCGCACCATTTGCACCCCGCGCGCACTGCCGCCGCCAGAATGTCGAGTTGCGCGTCGCGGCCACCCTTGAACTGCCCTCCACCCTCGGTGCTGCGGCATGTTGCGATGAACACCGCGCGGGGGCGTGTGCGACCCAGCCATGCCAAGAAACCAGCCCGCTGCCTGGAATCCTGGAGATAATCGAGCCGCAACTCCAGCGTTCGAACCGATTTGAGCGCCACCCGCACCTGGGCGATCATTTCCTTCGATGTGGGGGCAGCGATCACCCCGCAGACGCGATCAGTTCCGAATGGTCTTTCCAACGGTTCTCCCGGCAAATGCTCAACCCCCAAGGCTTTACCATGACGGTGACAAGTATGTAAAGCGGCGGCATGCCCTTTCTTGACGGTCTCATGGGCTGGTGTTAGCTTGAAATGGAAGGTCTTACCGGGAAAAATGCGCTCTTTTCAGTGTGGCAGGAGGAGTTGTTTTATGCGGAAATTGACGGGCTATCGTTTTCTCAATATGGGACTTAGGGCTGGTTTGACCGCAATTCTTGCTATTTCAATCGCGCACGCGCAGCAGGCTCCCAGAGTCCCCTCGGAATCGGACCTTTATTGCCCTGGCCTGCCAACCACGGAAGCGGTACCCACCGACACCTATCTGATTTCCGGCGAGAACTCCCGATACAAAATCACCTTTTCGCAGGGCGATCATCTTTACATCAATAAGGGCTTCGAACAAGGCGTCAAGGTTGGCGATCAATTCGAAGTCGTCCGCCCAGCGAAGGATGCGCTCAAGAACAAGTGGTTCAAATGGCAGTTGCAACTGTCTCAAGCGATGGGAACGACCTACATGGATGTCGGGCGCCTTCGCGTCGTCAAAGTGCTGGGCAAGACGTCAATTGCAGATTTGACGCTGACCTGCGACCTGTTGCAGCGGGGAGATATCGTTCTACCGTTCAAGGCACGCGTCGCGCCAGCCTTTCACAATACAACATTCGATCCCTATGCTCCACCCTCCGGCAAACCAACGGCGATGATAGTGACTACAAAGCACTTTGGGCAAGTGGCCGGATCGGGAGGGATTGTATATGTGAATCTAGGCAGCGCCCAGGGTGTGCATGTGGGCGATTATTACCGTGTGTTCCGGTACCAGGGTACGCATAACGACACGATCTATCAGATTCATAACACCGCATACGAAGTGTACGGGTTTGGGAGCACGCCGATTAAATACCATTGGGATGATCTGCCGCGGCAAGTTCTGGGCGAGGGGATTGTCTTGCGCACGGGACCGAACTCATCGACAGTAATGCTTACCCTCGCTCGGGAAGAAGTTTACGCCGGCGATTACGTCGAGCTCGAATAGCCGCCCGCAAAAGTTCCTTCACTCAATCCGCAGTGGAGACAAAGAGACCCTGGTCCGGTCACGGATCCAGGGCCTTCTTGCATTCTTCCGAGAAAACCTCCGCTTCAAAAGCAAGAATCAGCGAAGACGGCTCGCGCCAGGCCCCACGCGGCAGGCCCGCTTTTGAGCAAGTCTCTTCCAGAAATCGCTCGCTGGACCACCCGCGCTCAACGGCCACCTGCGGCAGCAGCAATCCGCGGCGCGCGCCCTGCGAAACGATCAATCCATGTCGGCCGATCACAATCGATTCGGGCGCAATCGGTTCAGGATGAGAAAGTACGGAGATCTCAATTTCAAGACCCGGAACTTCCGCGGCTTCCACCGGAGGGAAACGGGGATCGTGCAATGCCGCGCTGATCGCTGAGCGCGCTACGGTTTCAGACAGAGGGTCCGGGGATTCCACGTGGCCGACGCAGCCGCGCAGCCGCCGATCGAGATGTAAAGTAACGAAAGCTCCGGCAGGCGCAGCCAAGCCGGGCGAACTCGGGAGGAAATTAAGAATCTGATTTTCCAGGACGGCGGCTGAAATGGCCCGACGGGCGATGTCGAGCAAAGTTTGCCGGTCGTTACTGGATAGTCGGGACATCCTGAGGATTCTTGTGCCGCTCGAGAATTCGCAGGCGGCGTTTCTGCTTCACGCTGCCGTCCACGCGGCCCCAAAACTTTTGAAAATATTGCCAGGCGGAAACAATCGCGCTGCCCACCACCAGCCACAGCAAGATAGCTCCCAGTGGCCGCAAAATCTCGTGCTTGGCCGCCAGAATGAGGGCGCATACCGCGATCACCTGCAGAACCATTTTCGTCTTGCCCAGCGCGGAAGCGTGAATCGTAAAGCCTTCGGCGGAAGCGATGTTGCGAAGCCCCAGCACCACAATTTCGCGCCCAATAATAATCACCGCCATCCAGCCCTGCACCAGATGCATTTCCACCAGGGAAATAAATGCCGCCGTCATCAGTAATTTGTCGGCAAGGGGATCGAGCAGAATTCCTAGTGTCGTAACTTCGCTGCGCCGCCGGGCATAGTAACCATCTGCCCAATCCGTGGCGGCAGCCATCAGCAGGATCAGAACACCCCACTCCGCAAAATTAATCGGTACGCCAAAAAACACAACATTCGGCGCGCGCGTCAACAGAACGACCACCAGCACCGGAATAAAGAATATCCGTAATATCGTCAGGCTATTCGGCAGGTTCATGGCGCACCCGGGGAGCTCCCAGTAAATCAAGCCAGGGCCATTCCAGTCGCGAGGCATTCCCACTATAGACTCACTGTGGAATGCAGTCAACGATTCCTAAGAGAGCTTGAATCGGTGGCCTGTTCGGCTATCTAATTTTGGGAAATTTGGGTACCAAACCGTTACTCATAGTGAACGCCAGCGCCGCAAACCTGTGCAAATCATGGAGTTGCGTCCAGAGCAGATTTTCAGACACCCATTGCTGCGCGGTTCAGCAAAATAATCTACAACTTATTGATAGCAAGCAGCTTACGCGATACGAAAAGTGCGAAAACTTCAAAATTGGCCGTATTTATCTAATAAATGGGACTGGACCGGAATTGGATTTCCACAGAGTTTTCCACTGGGCAAGGGGGCGGGTTACGCCAATCTGATGTCCTGATTGATTTTAAGCCTTCGAGCGACCGATGCGGGCAGCTCCGCTTCCATGGCCATCGCGGCATCGCGAACCTCGGAATGGATCACCCGCCCAAGTGAGTGAACCAAAGCGATGGCCCGGCCATCCTTCAAGGGAAGCTCGAACCGCAGGTGCAGGAGTGGATCGACGGGCATGGCGTCGTCAATCCGCTTCAGAAGTTCGTCGAGGCCCGCGCCTGTTAATCCCGATACGCGCACCGAGTTGTGATTCCTATTCAACGCCGCGGCAAACTCGGGTGTCAGTTGGTCGATCTTGTTGAGCACATGCAGGATCGGGCGATCGGCGACGCCCAGTTCCTTTAGGATTTTTTTGACCGCTTCATCCTGATCGTCATGATGCGGATTCGAAACGTCGGTGACCAGCAGAATCACCGCCGACTCTTGCACTTCCTCCAACGTCGCTCGAAAAGCATTAATCAGGCCCGGCGGCAGATCGCGAATGAATCCCACCGTATCGGAAAGCAATACGCGGCGACGCGACGGCAAACGCACAGCGCGCACGGTAGGATCGAGCGTCGCAAACATTTTCGAAGAGACCAGCACGCCCGCGCGGCTGAGCGCGTTAAACAGCGTCGATTTCCCGGCATTGGTATAGCCCACCAGCGCCACCGAGCCGAGCGGCACGGCCTGCCGCGTCTGCCGCCGCAGCGAACGCTGCTTGCGAATCGATTCAATGGACTTGGAGACTTTGCTGATGCGGTCGCGGATGCGGCGGCGATCGGTTTCGATTTTCTGTTCGCCGGGGCCGCGTGTGCCGATGCCGCCCGCCTGCCGGGAGAGAGCTTTCGAACTTCCCGCAAGCCGCGGCAGCATGTAGTTCAGCTGCGCCAGTTCCACCTGAAGCTGCCCCTCCCGGCTGCGCGCGTGCCGCGCAAAAATATCGAGGATCAGCTGCGTCCGGTCGATCACGCGGCATTCGGTGCCGCTCTCCAGGTTGCGCAACTGCGTAGGCGTCAGGTTGCGATCGAAAATAATCAGCGGCGCCTTGTGCAGGTCCGCCTCGATCTTCACTTCCTCGATCTTGCCGCGCCCAATGACGGTGGCAGGATCGATCTTGTCGCGCATCTGAAAGATACTTCCAGTCACCTGCGCCCCAGCGCTGCGCGCCAACTCCGCAAGCTCCTCCAGCGAAGCGCGCTCCGCTTCTCCGGCCTCCACGCCATGCACATGCGAAGGCCGCTTAATTCCCACACCAACAAGGAATACGCGTTCGCGCGATTCTGTCGAGCGTGGAGTCTTCATTCGGCGGAAAGAATGGGGAGAGATCCCATAGGGGAGATGTGCGTCAAGCGGTGCAGGTTCACAAAATCATTATACACCCCGCATACATAGCCTGTTAGAACTGTGCATGGCTCAGTAGCCTGGAGTACAATGCGCAGCGGTTCCTGCCGACCAGCCAGCAGAAGAATTAAAATGACCGACAAACCCATGCAAGTAAGGAAACCCGAAGAAGAGGAACTTAGCAGGAAGAAAGCCGAATTGTCCGAGTTAGAATCCTCACTGGCCGACAGAGAACTTTTCCTGACGGCCTTGCGCACGGAACTCTCCGCGTTCGAGCGAACCTACATAAGAACAGTTGGAAAACGCTACGCGGAACTCGATGAAATCGAGGCCAAGATTGCGGAGCGTGCTGCGCGAATGCAGCCGGAGAACGTCCGCGCCCGGAACGCCGCAAGCCAAGCGCGTTCGCAAGCTCAGGCGTCGCGAGCCGTTTTTGATGAAAGTTTGGCGGCCAACACGGTAGGCTCCAAATCGTCGCAATCTCAGACTCTCAAAAGCCTGTACCGTGAGGTGGCCAAGCGAATCCATCCGGACTTGGCAAACGACAGCGCCGATCGCTTACAAAGAGAACGGCTCATGGCTGCGGCAAACCGCGCATACGAAGAAGGTGATGAAGCTCGACTTCGGGCCATCCTCGAAGAGTACGAATCAAGCCCCGATTCCGTCAAGGGTGATGGGCCAGGGGCAGAGCTTATTCGGGTCATTCGCAAGATCGCACAGGCCAAGAAACGGCTCGTAGAAATCGACGAGGAAATCGAAAAGATTGAGAAGTCCGAACGATTTGAGCTAAAGGCAAAGGTGGACGAGGCTGCGACTGAAAGCCGAGACCTTTTGCAGGAGATGGCCGAGGCTTTGGATGCACAGATTGCTGTCTCCCGAGAACGGCTCCAAAGTCTTTCCGAAAGGTAGGACTATTCATGGAAGACGAAAACGCCAAGGACAATATAGGAGGAATTGTACCTAGCGGCGCCGGGGCTATAGCAAAGAGTTCTGCGTCTCTCATGGGACGTGGTCTCCGTAGTCTGTCTGGATGGGATGCAGCAAGAGTCATCGCAGCTGGCAAAGAATTAACCCTGGGGTCGTACCGATATCAGATATCAGAAATTCTCGAAGAAAAATTGAAGGAGTTCTTGAATCCTCCTTTTTGGTGCCTGCTTTTGGTGGATGAGGTCAATGAGCTGCTTGATAAGGCTGAGCTTTATTACGAAAAAATCGGCGGTACGGCGGATATTCCGCCGAGGGACCATTATCGAATCAAAGTGGGCGAGGGTCTTATCGGCCAGGTCGCGGAGAGTCGTAGGTCCACTGTGATTACGAATGTCCAGACGAACGCGGCTATCTTGGCGCAGGTGCAGGAGCCTCAAGAAAAACAGGCACAGTCGATCATCGCAGTTCCCCTCCTTTTGGCCGACGAGTGCATTGGTGTCATCCAGTTGATTGACTGTGTTGGTCCTGGAGGCTTTTCACAATCTGACCTTGCCCTTCTCGAATCGCTGGCTGACTTTGTTGCCATCGCAATCTCGAACGCGAAGCAATATGGCCGCGTAAATATGCTACTCGCCTTCGCCAACGAACCGACTGGGTTTCGCATGGCTCAAGACCTAGATCGGGTTTTCGAAGCTGATCTACGGATTTACGAGTTGATATCCGAGGGGAGCGACTGGGGAGCCCACATTTTTTCATTGGTGTGTGTTGTTTGCGACGAGTTGAAAAATCTGGCAGCGTCTCTGAGTTATGCTCATTACATCCAACTGCTCGCCGAGGTAGGCCGAAAGATGAAAGAGTTTTTCGAACCCGATCATGTATGGAAGGTGATTCATTCTGGGGAGGGAAAGTTTTATTTCTTCCTTAATCTGGACTGCGAAGAGGCCTGTGCTTACGCACAACGGTTCTATAGATTCTTCAGGGAGACTATTTGGCTACAAGAGCAAGGTTTGAACGAGCGGCTCACCGCGAGTATAGGGGTCGCCACCTACCCCGCAGACGGCCAGACGATGGCGGAACTACTTCACAGCTTGGATGAGGCCATAAACCTCGTAAAGAGTTCAACGGGGGATGGGGTTGCCGCCCCCAAGATTGGCATTCTCCCACCGCTGTGAAACCCAATCGCTAAATCCCTCCTCCGTTCTTTTAGGGTGCATCTCGAACGTATCCCAGCGCAGCTAGAATTTCGATAAGATCCTCGACACAAGTTAGCAAGAATTCCGGACGTACTTGCCTGACCAAGCTGGCCGCTCGTTCAGGGTGAGTGCGCTGGTGCAATAGTCGAAGTTTGTGCGCAAGATGGAGCTCTAACTTTCCCATGGGTATCGAGTTTCGGTTGGCTTTCTGGAGGTCTTCGAGCCGATCCAGCTTGTCTACTAGGTTTCCCCTAACTGGCTGCCCCGCCGACTCAAGCAAATCAGAAAAAAGGCCTTCCAAGATATTCTTCGACGAAGTTACGACCTCGTCACCATGTTTATTGGCCAAATGTTCTTGGAGTTTGGCCCAATCAGACGCGATTCTTATTCGGAGTTGGGGGTTCTTAACCCGCGAGAAATCCAAATGTGGGAGACCTGTAGCGGGGGAAACTGCCCTTAGAGTTAGCTTGGCTCGCATCAAGTGATCTGACTCAGCCCGGACAACTCGCCAAACGCAAGTTTCGCCTGACCCTGTTATTAGAAAGCTCTGGTCACCACCCCGTTCCAGATCGGTTCCCCTTTTCGCTTCATAGCACGTAGCCCAAGGAGTCAGACCATGTTCTAATAGAATTTGCTTCTTCCCCTTCCAGACGAACAGAAATCCAATCATGTCGTCACGGTTGGCCTTCGTAATGCAGAAAAGGCTTACATTCTCCCCTAGCAACATGCCGGGGCCTTGGGCTAACTTTTGATTGAGATCTTCTGATTTCGCCGCCAGCACCCTTACAAATTCGCATTGAGGGCTAAGAAGTGCGCCATGGCCACCGACGAGTGTATAGGTTTGACCTCGATGGATTAACAGCTCATCAATAGACTCTATGGATGGCATCGAACTAAAATTATACTCTATAGTCTCACTAGCGAACGCTTAGGCAAGATACTTGTTATTGCCCCATCCCTGTTCTAATGCGTTGCGCCGAACTGCAACTGCCCCGCCACCAACCGCTCCGCCGCCGCAGCAATCGCAGGATCATCCCCAAAACCCGGCAGCCAGTGCACCAGCGGCTCCTTGCGAAACCAAGTGACCTGCCGCTTGGCGTAGCGCCGCGTGGCCTGGGCAATTTCTTTTCGCGCGGCGGCAAGTGTGACGGTGCCTTCGAGGTGCGTACGCAATTCGCTGTAGCCGATGAAGTCGAACGGTTTCGAATCGAGTGGGATGCCGCTGCGCAGCAGGCCAGCGGCTTCTTCGAGCCAGCCGCGGTCGAGCATTGTCTGGACGCGCGTTCCGATGCGATCGTAAAGCGCGGCGCGGGGAGGTTGCAGGCCGATCTTGATCGGCGCATAGCCTTCGAGGCGCGTGCGGCCCGCCTGATGCGCTTCGGTGAGCGTGCGTCCGGTGAGCATGCAGACTTCGATGGCGCGAATCATTTTGGGACGGTCGCGCGATCCGATGCGCGTGGCGGCCTCGGGATCGAATCGCCGCAGGACGCGGTGCAGGTATTGCAGGCTGTGCTTATCCGCGCCTGCTTCGAGGCGCGCGCGCAGTTGCTCCGAACGCGCCGGGACGTCGGCCAAGCCCTCCAGCAGCGCACGCAGGTACAGGCCGGTCCCGACGGTAAGGACGGGCAGCCGCGAGCGTTGCCGCAGATCTTCGAGCACCGCGACTGCGCGGCAGCGGTATTCTCCCGCCGTGAACGCAAATCCCGGGTCCACAATATCCAGCAAGTGATGTGGAACGCCCCGGCGCTCCTCAACTGTCGGCTTGGCCGTGCCGATGTCAAACCCGCGATAGACCTGCGTGGAATCGCAGGCCACGACTTCGCCGCCAAATCGTTCCGCCAGCGACACTCCAAGCGAGGACTTCCCGGAGGCCGTCGGCCCCACGATGGCAATTAGCGGTAACCCACCTTGCCCGCGGTGCGGCGCGACCTCCGAAGTGCGGTCTTCGGGTTTCCCGCTCTGGGTGTCTGTAACTTTGGGGGTCGTGCTCATTGGGTCTTGCTCTTCGGGTCTTACTAATCGAAGACCACTCAGTGCAGGAATTTCCAATACCGAATCACTAGGTAAACCAGACACACTAGCCCGAGCAAAAGAGCTCCCGACACCTGTGTGCGCGTCGGCTTCACTGTTCGTTCAAGGGTAGATTATACAGGAAAATGAACCGTAACTCGATAAAGGGCCCGCCGAACGCCGGGGGCAGCGGTTCGAACGGCGTAGAAGCGCGGATCGAGGAGACCGCGGCCCGGTCGAGCGGGTCTTTGCCGGAACTGCCCACCATGGCAGGCTCTGCCTCAGGCACAACGCCATTTTTCATAATCCGAAATTGCAGGACCACCTTGCCGCGATCACCCAGGCGCGCCGATTCCGGCATCACCGCGTACCAATTACGCTTCACGCTGGCAAGCACGCGCGCAAGGTAGGTACTGAAGTCCACCCCCTCGGTGGGCGTAAGCATTTCGACGTTCCCGCCGAGGTAGCCTTGTCCTCCGCCGCCACCCCCACCGCCTCCGCCAGGCAACGAACCGGGGCCAACCGGTCCGCCGAACTGCGCGCCGGGTGCTCCGCCCTCCTTGAGCGCCTCATGCAAAGACTGCTGCAATGCTTTCCCGGGAGAAAAACGCGGCAATACCAGGCTGCTTGAGGTTTGGTCGGGCGGCTTTTGCGGTTTGAACGGGCTCTCCAGGGGAAGCTGCGGAGTTGGCGCGACAGAAGGTGCCGCCGGTTTTGCTGGGGCGGGGATTGGTGCTGGCGTTGGCGCCACTCGTTCCGGTTCCGGCTGTCCCGGAGGCGGCTGCGTTGGCCGGGGCGGCGCCAGTTGGCGCAGGATGCGTGGATCCACCCGCATTTGCGGAGTTCTCGGCTGCGGAGCAGAGAGAGATTTCGGAATTTTATTGATATCCGACGGCAAATAGAGATCGGTGATATTCGTGCGGCCAATTTCCGCCTGCGTATTCCTCTTCGGCAGGCTGGGGCCAAACAATATAAGGCCGATCACCACAAAGTGCAGCGCAATCGAGGCAAATCGCGCCACCGAATTCCATCGATCTGTTCGCTCCTCCACGGGCTGGGCCAGCAGATTTACTTCGCCCGTCGTCAGGACGTCCGGATCGATTACGTCAGGCAAATCCTGGATAGCGACCAGGTCCTTGTGCTCCAGCTTTCCCGCATGCGCGTCTTTGGGGACGGCAACGCGCGAATCCAGAATGCTGATCGGGACATAATCGGGCGTTTTGCTGACCGCATCGAGAGGGGTGAATGGCATGTCGCGCGGCACGACCGTGCGCGTTCCCAGCACGCCCAACGGAATGTGCGAGGGAATCGATGTGCGGCCATCGAGTTCAATGTGCGGCAGGTTCGAAGGGACAAGCGTGCGCGAATCCAGATCGGAGGTTAAACGACGCGGCGCAGCGTCAGACGCAGACGCAACCGGGCGGGCATTCTTCGGGACCAGAATTCGTGGAATCATCCGTGTGCCTGCGGGGTCGCGAAGGCACCCAATTGGACGCGCCTACCATGTTCCAGGATGCCTGCCATGACCCGATCCGCCAATTCTAGCGCGCGACGGCCGGCTGCGCCGTCCACCATCGGCGCGCGACGCGTTCGAACGGAATCGAGAAACGCTCGCAGCTCCGCCCGAAGCGGCTCTTCGCGTTCCGCCGGAAGCGTTGCGAAATCGAATTTCGGCTGCGGCCCGGGCTCGACGACGCGAACACGCAGCGCGTCCTGCCGCGTGAAATCCACGGAAATATATTCATGCTGTTGAAAAAAACGCATCTTGCGCACGCGCTCGGTGGAAACGCGGCTGGCGGTAATGTTGGCAACCGCGCCGGTGGCGAAATCCAGGCGAGCGTGCGCGATGTCCACCTTGTCGGTGAGGACAGGAATTCCAATGGCCTTAATGTCGGTGACAGGCGCATCGACCAGCGCGAGCAGAATGTCCAGATCGTGAATCATCACGTCATATACGACGTCTATATCGAGGCTGCGCGGCGTGAAAACGCCGAGGCGATGGACTTCGAAATACAGAGGACGATTCAGCGCGGGCATCACGGCGACGATTCCCGGATTGAATCTTTCCAAATGGCCGACCTGGAGAATGCGATTTGCGCGCTTAGCCGCAGCGAGAAGCTGATCGGCTTCGGCAAGCGAGGAGGCCATCGGCTTTTCCACGATTACATCGATGCCAAGTTCGAGCAGTCGGCAGCCGACGCGTGCGTGCTCGATAGTCGGCACAGCCACACTTGCAGCATCCACGCGCCCGGCGAGCGATTCGATGTCCGGAAAAACTTCCGTCGCAAATTCCTGCGCGACCTGCGCCGCGCACGCGGGATCGGAATCCACGATGCCGACCAGGTTAGCATCGGCAAGCTCGCGGTAAACGCGGGCATGATTTCTGCCGAAATTCCCCGCGCCCACGACGGCGACGCGAACTTCTTTAGGTGAATCGATTCCCGATGTCACTTCTTCCCCTGTGTTGAAAGCTGGCCGGCCACCCCAATGGCCTCCAGTGGAAATGCTTCGATGGCGATGCCCGCGGCGTCGGCAGCTTCGATGACGCGCGCGCGATCGAACAGCAGCGTGCGCCCCGCGTCCATTGCCAGCGCGGACACCTTACACTTTTGCATCACTTCGACGGTTTTAAGGCCCACAACGGGTACATCGAATCGCATATCCTGCCGAGGTTTGCTCACCTTCACAACCACTAACGAACCACCGTCGGCAATCCGCGCGGCCCGCTCGATGGTTTCGTCCGTGCCTTCCATGGCTTCCACGGCAACGCACGCGCGGTCGCGAATTACGACCGTCTGCCCGAGGTCAAGCCCCGCAATTTGCCGCGCGATCTCTCGGCCATAAGCAATGTCGGCGGCTTCTCGCTCGTCCGGCGCGCGCTTGGTAAGCACTCCGGCGGCAGGGATAAGTGGCTTCAGAAATGTTGTGGAATCCACCAGCTTGATGCCTTCCGATTCCAGCACCTGAGCGACGGCACCGATCAGCGAATCGGTATTTTTCAGTGGCAAGGAGAACAGTAGCTTCGCCAGCTTCCAGTCCGGGCGAATGGAACTAAAAATCTTATTGTGCTTCACTTGCCCGGCCATCACGGCGCGGGTGATGCCTTCCTGATGCATCAGTTCCAGTGTTTTTGATAATTCTCCCAGGCTGACCCAGTGCAGACGCGAAGCAACTTTTTCGAGTTCCGGCGAAGCCTCTTCCCGAATCGCAATCACAGCCATCTCAATCCCCTGGCTGCGCGCAGCATCAAGAACGAGGAATGGAAATTGCCCGTTGCCGGCGATCAGTCCCCATCCAGCGGACGATTCCGAAACCGGCAAGGAGGTCGTGGATGCGGAGGAGTTCACTTGTGCAGGCCGCGCTGCGCGGTCTCGATAAATTCCACCAGTTCTTTTACGTCAGGAGAGCCGTTGAGCTGCGCGCGAATCTGTTCCAGGGCCTGCGATGTGTTGAGCTTCGAGCGGAGCAGCAGGCGAAAAGCACGCTCGATAGTGTCCAGCCGCTCGCGATCGAAGCCTCGGCGCTCCAGCCCCACCGTGTTCACGCCGAAGCAGTGCGTTTCGCGCTCGGTGACCACGCGTGAAAACGGCGGGACGTCCTGCGTGATGACCGTGCAGGCTCCAACGTAGGCGTAGCGGCCCACGCGACAGAATTGGTGCACTGGGCTGAACGCGCCGACGCTGGCCCAATCGTCCACGCCAACGTGGCCCGCGAGCGTTGCGCCATTGGCGAAAACCGTGTGGCTGCCGACAACGCAATCGTGCGCGATATGCGAATAGGCCATGAAAAGATTGTCGCTGCCGATCCGCGTCACCCCGCCGCCTTTCTTTGTGCCACGGCTGACGGTGCAGAATTCGCGGAAGCGATTCGCATCGCCCACGACGAGCTCGGTGACTTCGCCGCTGAATGTCAGGTCCTGCGGATCGCCGCCAACCGAGCAAAACGAATCGAAAACATTTTTGCGCCCAATGCGCGCCGGTCCGCGAACCACCGCGTGCGGCTCAAGCACGCAATCGTCTCCCAGCTCGACGCCATCGCCAACCACGGCAAACGCGCCGACTCGTACTCCGCTTCCAAGACGCGCGCTTGCGGAAATAATCGCCCGCGAATCGATCTCGCTCATTACTTGGCACCAACTGATGCGTCCGATGTGGCCTCGGTCGGCGCGGGAGCAGGATCGCGATCGACCAGCATGCATGTCAGAGTTGCCTCCGCCGCAACCTCGCCATTGACGGTGGCCTTCCCTAGCAGCTTGCAATACGTCTGACGCCACTTCAGCACCGTTACTTCCATAATCAGCTGATCTCCCGGCACCACGGGCCGGCGGAAACGCGCTTCATCCACCGCTGCAAAATACAGCAGCTTCTTCTCGCGGTCCGGAATTTCCAGCAGCAGGAGCAATCCGCCTGTCTGGGCCATTCCTTCGATAATCAATACGCCTGGCATAACCGGCTTACCCGGAAAGTGTCCCTGAAAATAACTTTCATTGATGGAGACGTTCTTCAAGCCAACGATGCGCTTCAGTCGCTCCATCTCGACAATGGTATCCACCAGCAGGAACGGAGGGCGGTGCGGCAGAATTTTCTGGATGCCAATCGTGTCAAAAATCATCTATTGCCTCGTTTCGCGTCCGGAAAAGCTCCAAAGAGCGCAGCCGGTATGGTCTGTGAATTATATGCGAAACATGCCGCGCGGCAAACGCGGTTTACCCTGAGCGATGTTCGCGAAGGGTTTACCCTGAACGCTCTTGGGGAAGGGTCTAGCCCGAGGCATTGTCGGTTGAAAGTCTTGCGGCTAGTGCAATGCGAGGGCAGTGGTGTTTTCAGACTCACGCACCAAACGCTGCGCATTATCCCGCAGCGCTCGGGCTCTTACGCCAGTCGGGCTGGTCGGATCGAGCTTCAAATACTCATCCAGATCGTTTATCAGCGCGCGGTAATTTTGCTCGCGGCTGTGAATGTCAGCGAGCAGTTGCAGGGCTACAGTAGAATCGTCCTTCAGTCGAATTGCTTCGCGGACGCTGTTCTCGGCCTCTTTCAACCGGTTGAGCCCAAACAATGCCCAGCCCAGATAGTAGTTGCCCGACCACGAGGCCGGATCGAGCTCCAGACCCTGGCGAATCACTTTCTCCGCATCCGCAAATTTTTCCTGATACCCAAGAACTGCGCCCAAGCCAAGCAGCGAGGGCGCATATTGCTCGCCGCTCAATTCATTGGCTTTCCGGAAGGCCTGCTCGCCATCCGCGATGCGCCACAATTTCAGGTCTGCGACGCCCATCTGGTAGTAGGCCTCGTAATAGCCCGCAAATTCCGAAATGGCGCGCTGAAAAGAGGGGAAGCACTCGGCTGGATCCTTCTTCGACAGCAGTTCGACGCCCTTGTCAAAATCCTTCTGGGCTTTGGCTGGAATACTGAGGTCCCGCACGGAAACCATGTTGCTCGATTTCGGAGTTTGCGCAGAGGTAAAGGGTGGATAGAACAGGAGAGCGGTCAGGAGCCAGCCGATGTGAAGCTTTATTCCCATCGCGATAAGTCTCCGTGAACAGGAACCTTACGCTGCTACGGCTATTATGTAACACTCCTTTAACCTGCTTGTAACATGATTGTAATAAATGTGCCGATTGTTAAACGTCTGGGCTCTGCGACGGCGAGCGATTGCCGTTCCGGTCCGGCGTTGTTAGCATAGCGGCGCGATGAATCATTCCCCAATGCGCTCGCTGCTCAATTGGTTGCGGCCCCGCGAGCGGGAAATGACCCGCCTGCTGGGCCATTTTGTCCGCGAAGAATCGCCGAGTTTCGACAAGGCTGCCGTGGATCGCTTCGGCCGGATCGTCGCGTCAGAATGGAAGAAGCGGGTCGCCGCAGTCACGCTGCTTCGCCAGAAAAAACGCGGCGACCATGTGCGAGCGGAGTGGCGTCCCAGGGGCAAACGTCCCGGCGGACAAATCCTCGTTCTGGGCCACCTGGACACTGTTTACGACGCCGGGACCATCGCGCGGATGCCGTTTCGTATCTCCCGAGGACGCGCGTGGGGACCGGGCACGTTCGATATGAAGGGCGGTCTGGTGATCGCGCTCTATGCCATGGACGCGCTCGCCGCCATCGGTCTTGCGCCTACTAAACGCATCGTCTTCCTGTGGACCAGCGACGAGGAAATCGGCAGCGAAACCTCGCGTGCCGCAATCGAACGGGAAGCCAAACGCAGCGATGCCGTGCTCGTCCTCGAACCCGCTCTGGGGCTCGATGGCCGCGTAAAGACAGGCCGCAAGGGCGTCGGCGAAATCGAACTGATCGCAACAGGGCGCTCCGCGCACGCAGGCCTGAATCCTCAGGACGGCATCAACGCAATCGAAGAAATCGCCCTGCAAATCGGACGCATTTCGCGCTGGAACCAGCCGAAGCGCGGAATCACGGTGAGCGCCGGAATTATCGAAGGCGGCACGCGCACCAACGTCATCGCCGACCGCGCGCGCGCTGTTCTGGATCTGCGCGCGTCGCGCATCGAAGACATGCGCGCGCTCGAACAAAAATTCCGCGCCCTCCGGCCAATCCTTCCCGGCTCAAAACTGGAAGTGAGAGGCGGTTTCAACCGCCCGCCGATGGAACAAAAGATGAGCGCCGCGCTTTGCGCAAAAGCACGCGCGCTTTCAGAGGAAATCGGAATACCGCTAGGGGAAGCCACCGTCGGCGGCGGATCGGACGGAAATTTCACCTCAGCATTGGGCGTACCAACGCTCGACGGTCTCGGCGCAGTAGGCGAGGGAGCGCATAGCCCCACCGAAAATGTTTTAATTTGCGCACTTCCCGAACGCGCGGCACTTCTGGCGGGCTTATTGGAAGCGGTTTAACCACTCCTCCATTCCCTCCGGTGGCATTCAGGGTAGAGTGACTACAGATACGCCTTCCGCAGATACTGCACAGTGGATTGCGTTAGGTCCGCATACGTGTCGTGAAGTACGGCATGTATGGCATCTTCCGTCGCGGATTGGGCGGCAATCCGGTCCAGAATTCGTTCGATGTCTCCCATACCGTTGACGCTTATGATCGCTTCAACGGTCGCGAGCGACCACGCGTAGGCGCTCGAAACGGTCTCCCGGGGGAGATTCATCCAGGACGTTTCATACGAGGCGAGAGAAAACTCCATGTGCCGCTCGTAGGCCGAGGAAAGCGTCCCTGCGACGCTCCTGCTGCGCTTGCCTTCCATGTATTGGGCAATTCCTTCCTGCAACCAGACGGGACACTTCCCTGCAGTCTTTTGGGCAACGAAACTATGCGTCAATTCGTGTTTCAAGACTCGAGCCAGTTCATCCGTGATGGAACTCAAGCCTTCGACGGGAATGCGCATGCGGCCGTCATTGAGCGCCCCAACCCAGCCCGGTGCGCGGGTGATATCCATAAACGTCTGATTGGTATAGAGAATCACACCGATTCGCTCGGGCGGGCTATAGTTCAGCGCGGCGGAAATTTCCTCATATTGCGTTTCGAGCGTTCGCAGGACTTCATGCGCCAGTTCCGGCGCGGCGTCGCCGTTATACCGCAAACTGAAATGCCCGGTTTCTCCTTCTTTGTAAGTGGACTCCTCCTGCGCGTCGCGCTCCGCCTTCTCCGTTGCGTGCTGGATTTCCGGATCCGGTTTCATCGCGAGGGCGCGTTTCCATTCAGCGACCGCTTCTTTGACCCGGTTCAATCCGTAATAGGCCCAGCCTGAAAGTTTCGCCACATCCATTGAATCCGGCTCTATGCGCCGGGCGTGATCGAGCAGATTCAAGGCCGTCGAATACTCGCTCCTGCGAAGGTGCAGGTACGCAGCCGCCACGAGCAATCCTGTGTTTTCGGGATCGTATCGAAGTCCGATAGTGTAATGATCTGCCGCTTTTTCGAAATCGCCGACGCTGATTTCGAATTGCGCCGCAGCCGATTCGGCCGCGACAACCCTGGCCACAGCCGTGGCGGAAGGATGCGCGTCCGCTTCGGATTCGATCCGGCCAAGCAAATCCGAATCCAGCGAACCGTCCCGCACTGCAGTGCGCGCAGATTCGTCATTGCCATGGGCATTCAGCGCGTTCGGAGCCGCGATGGCCAGATTTGCCGCACGGTCCGCCGGCGTTGCAGGTTTGGCATCCTGCGACTCGATATCGTGTTCGACCCTGTCCACGATGGAAGCGGGAAAACTCAGGCGGCCCGCGGAGGTTTCGTAACTTACCCGGCCGTTTTCCTGCACGACATTACTGGCAGTGATTTTCCTGCCATTCTTCAGATAGATGGTGTCGGCAGACACACCCAGAGGTATCGAAAAAACAAGACACAAAACCGCCAGTGTCCCTGAAGCGCGCGCTGCGGAGGGCCGCATACATTCATTTTAGCAAGCAAGGACATCCTCTCTCGGTGTACCTTGCCGGTCGATGCCCAATATTGCTACAGTCGGTCCATCATGAACCGATGGCATCGAGCGATTCTCGCAGCTTTCCTGGCACTTGCTGCCGGTTCTGCCTGGGGCGCTGCGCAGAGCCCGCACGAAATCTTTCAGGCATTGAATGCCCTGCAAGTCGATAGGGCGCAGATTTACACGGTCAATGAACTCCACTTGCGCCGCGGCTCGGTGAATCTGATTTTTTCTGACGGCGTGCTCGGCTTCCTGCAAGCCTATGACGGCCGCGTCACCGGAATCGTCTTTTCCGGGCGCGGCCATGTGAACGCGAATCCTCGCGATTCCGCCGAAAAACGGTCGCTCGCCCATTTTCTTGGCATCCCACTGCTCGATCAGAATTTTTCCCGCGCCTACATGCGGTTTGACGACGATTCCGCAGGAGAAATTCTCGGACAGTTGCGCCGGTTGAGCGCGCATCCGATCAGCGCGGACGATTTTGCAGCCAACTGGGATAAATCCATCGTGAACCTGAACCCGGACCAGTCCACCCGCCTCCTGATGGATTGGGAAGCGGAAACACCCGTCCCATTTTTCTACGCCGAACTGCTGGACGATCGCCTGGGAGCATTCGATGTCCTCGTTGACGGGCGTAAGTCCGATCCGGTCGTGATCGGGCAGGAGCGTTGGGCAAAAGGAATCCGGTTTTACGATGTATGGGCGTCGTTCACGCCCGCCAATGAAGTAGCTTCCCTGCCCCAGGCCTTTGCCCCGGTTTCCTACGCGATTGACACGACGATTGAAGGCGACCGGACACTCAGCGGAACCACAACAATCCAGATCCAGGCCAAACGGGACGGAGAGCGCAGCATCATGCTCGAGCTTTCGCGTTTTCTTGCGGTGCAATTCGTTCAGGACGGCGACGGTCACGCCCTCGATTTTTTCCAGAATGAGTCGCTCAACCGGAACCAGGTGGCGGCGCGCGGCAATGACATGATTGTAGTGATCCTCCCGGTTTCGCCGCACACCGGCCAGACCTACACCGTTCGCGTGGCCTATCGCGGCAACGTCATCAGCGACGCCGGTAAAGGCTTGTACTTCGTGGGAGACCGCGGCATCTGGTATCCGCATTTCAGCGGAATGGGAAATTTTACGACGTTCGATACTACGTTTCGCTGGCCGCGAAAGCTCCGCCTGGTGGCAACGGGTCGCAAAATCGACGAGCACGAAGAAGGCGACCGGCGCGTTGGCCACTGGCAGTCGGACGGGCCCACCGCAATCTCCGGCTTCAACCTTGGCGAGTACACGATAGAAAATATGGACGCAGTTGACGGCGTGAAAATTGAATTGACCGCCGATTCGGCACTCGAAAACATCATCGCGGAACGAGTCCGTTCGCAAACTCCCCTAACCACCGAACCCGGTGCAGCAGTACGGCCTCCAGGACGGCCCGGCCGGACGCCAGCCTATACTGAAGATCAATTACAGTTGCCGGGTGCTCCTTTAAAGGACCTTGGCCATGAAATCGACCAGGCCATTCGTTTTGGGGAGAAGTGGATGGGCCCCTTCCCCTATCGCGAACTGGTAGTGTCCCAGGTTCCGGGCACTGTGGGACAGGGCTTTCCAGGACTTCTCTATTTGCCCTCTCTTTCTTTCCTGCCGGAGGCAACACAACAACGCGCCGGAATGACCGGCACTTCGAAAGAAACGGTGAACGAGATCCTTCCATTTCACGAGGTCGCACATCAGTGGTGGGGCAACGTCGTCGGCTGGGATAATTACCGCGACCAGTGGCTAACCGAAGCATTGGCGAATTACATCGCGCTTGCCGGAGCCGACGCGGAGCGGCCCGGCGCTCACCTGCTCACGCATTGGCTCGAACGCTACCGCAAAGACCTGACTCTCATCGTTCCCGATCAGGAAAACATCGTGGACGATGCGGGTCCTTTAGTCCATGGCGGCCGCCTAAGCTCCTCGCACGACCCGGACGCCTTCGTGAAGATCATTTATGGCAAAGGCGCGTGGGTTTTCCATATGCTGCGAATGATGATGCAGGATCCGACGTCCAAAAATCCCGATGAGCGCTTTATCAAACTGTTGCACTCGCTGATGGAATCGCATCGCTACCGCGCTCTGACCACGGAAGACCTGCAAAAGGCCATCGAGCGCGTCATGACGCCCTCCATGGCAATCGAGGGCGGTCATTCGATGGATTGGTTCTTCGAGCAGTACGTGCGTTCAACGGGAATTCCGTCCTACGACGCGGAGTATTCCGTGCGGCCTGGCCCAAAGGGTTTCCTGGTAAAGGGTAAACTGACCCAGAAAAATGTTCCCGATGATTTCGTTCTGCGCGTCCCGATCTACGTGCAGGGACAAAGTTCAAAGCCCGTGCTCCTGGGCCATGTGATTACATCGGGCGAGGAAACTTCCTTTCAATTCACCACGCCAATCTCGCCCAAGCGCTTGCTCATCGATCCACAAATGACTCTGCTGTGTATCCCGTCGTCATCCTCGTCTTCGGCGCCACAATAATACAGTGTGGCTGCGCGCTGGCGCTCGATTACTGAGTCCATTACCCAGATTGACTGTCATCGCAGTCCGGTTGACGGAATCGGCTTTCCTGTCTAAAGTAAGTACGTTGGGTCGTGAGGCCGCGAAATGCGCTGGCTAATCACGACCTATTTCTTTGTCTCCCTCGGCTGGGAGGTCGTACAATCGGCAGTACATCAGACTCTGACTCTGAT
>CAZUNI010000014.1:0-80278 GCA_964622265.1 uncultured Acidobacteriaceae bacterium
TTCATATCGCTTGCTTCATGATCGTCTTGCGGAGGGTTGTGCAATAGCTTCTAGAGATTGTGGATGAATCGGGTTCGGCTGGTGACGTCACGGAAGAATTCGATATGGGAGCGCCGGCAGCCGAAGCCAAAGCCGCGTCGGCGGCAATTTCGTTTGACCCTGTTGACCCGGTATCCATCCGCACCGACAACACATCAACAAGCAGATCCACAAGGCGCCGGGCGGCATCCCCATCGGGATCGAGGTCCGGGTTATATCCGGCGATGACGATGGCAATCAAGTTTGGCTGCACGGCGAATACCCGTAGGGCGTCGCGGACTTCCTGATAGCTGAGGCCGCCTTCCCCTGGAAAATTGGTCGCGCGAAATTCCCCGCTCGAAATGGTATCGATATCGAAATGAAGCACGAATTCATGCTTCCCGGCGTGGACACGTTCGAGCGCAGTGCGCGCAGTGGCCACAGCTCCCGCGTTGGAAACTTCCGACGCCGGATGCCGGCGCAGCGGTGACGACGCCAGATATTTCTCTTCTGCCGGGTCCAGCCGCTCGAAACCGAATAATGCGATGTCCACCTCGCGCACCAGCGGCGGCTCACCCCAGAAGCGCACGAGTTCCGGCGCTCCCTTCCCAATTACATGGGAAATCACCATTCCATCGATGCAGCCAGAGGTGGTGGTAGAGGGCAAATTCAGATCGGCGTCGCGGTCCACGTACATAAGGCTAACGTTGCGAAAATAGCGGCGGGCGCCAGCGATGACCGCCAGAACGGAAATGCAGTCTCCGGACAGAATCAGCGGCAGCGCTCCGGACTTCACGGCCATTTCCACGCGGGGACGCAAGTCGTTCAGGGATTTGAAGATTTCGGAGACATTTCTTGCTCGGGGGTGCTCGTCGTCGGCCTGAAAAGTGTGTGTGGCGGTGTCGCCATGATCGGCAACGTCAAATCCGGCGGATTTCAGCCGATCGGCGAGGCTTGTGGAGCGCAATGCGGCAGGCGCGCGCTCAGATCCGGAACGAAGCGCAGCCGCGCTGGTCGCTGCTCCCAGCAGGACAATTTTCTTCGGCTGACGGGTAATCTTGACCGCCAAAATCGCCCTCCTGAAGTGGGAATCCGTCCGCCCCTGCGGACGATGGACAGCCAAGCGTTGCATTCCGCCACGACGATCCGGCGGACTCCGCGGGAAGCCGCGGGAAAATTATCCCCTTATCTTGGAGCAGGAGCGATTGTCGTCAACTCCGGGGGAAGAGTAAATCGTACATCCTCGCGGATCAGGTCCAGATCGCGCTGGTTGGTGTAGCCCAGGGAAGCGAGGCGCTCGCTCACCTGTTCAACCAGAACTTCCGGCGCCGATGCGCCCGCAGTCAGGCCCACGCGGCGCACGCCCTCGAGCCAGTTCGAATCGATATCCTTGGCGGAATCAATCAATTGGGCCTGCACACCGGAACGCTTGGCGACTTCCACAAGGCGATTTGAATTCGAACTGTTGGGTGAGCCGACTACCAGAATCAGTTCGACTTCACGCGCCAGGTGCTCGACCGCTTCCTGCCGGTTCTGCGTGGCATAGCAAATGTCGTCCGAGGCGGGACCGACGATCGTCGGGAACCGCTCGCGCAGACGAGACACAATTTCCTGCGTGTCATAAATGCTCAACGTCGTCTGCGTTAAAAATGAAAGCCGGTTGGGGTCCGCGACCTCAAGCGCGTCCACAGCCTCGACGCTGTCCACAACAACAGTCTTCTCCGGCGCTTCACCCGACGTGCCGACGATTTCCTGATGGTCCCGGTGACCGATCAAAATGATCGTTCGATCCTCGCGCGCAAATTTCAACGCTTCTAGGTGAACCTTCGTCACCAGCGGACAGGTCGCATCGATTACGCGCAGTTCGCGCAGGCGCGCCTCGTCCCGTGTGTTGGGCGGAACTCCGTGCGCGCTGAAAACCAGCACGGCACCGAGCGGAACTTCTTCGACGGCCTCGACGAAAATCGCGCCGTTCTTGCGAAGCTCCTCCACAACATAGCGGTTATGCACAATCTCATGATGGACATAGACCGGCGGCCCGTAGGCTTGCAGCGCCAGCTCCACGATGTCCACGGCGCGCACCACACCCGCGCAAAACCCGCGGGGACGAACTCGGATCAAACTTTTCCCTTCACTTCCAGAGTCGGTCTGGTAGCTCATCGGTTAGCCTCAAAAATCCATAATACATTATCACGGCCGGGGAGCGATATGCGACCTTTTGCCGGGAGTGTGCATTGACACGCCCCTTGCGTGCGAATAAACTTTCATTAGTTCGGTTCTAGATGCACTCCCATAGGTGCCAAGTAATGAAAACGAAAGTAATCATTTTTCTTGCCTTGATCTCCGGCCTACTGATGCCTGCCGCTCCGGCATTTGCGCACCACGGATACGCGGCTTATGACATGACCGCTACGCGTACCCTGAAAGGTACAATTACGAGCTATATGATGGTCAATCCGCACTCTCAGATGAATCTCGACGTGAAGGCCGCGGATGGAACCGTAGAACATTGGATCATAGAAGGCCTGGGCGTCCGTGGAATGAAGTCTGCCGGGTTCGATTTCGATTCACTCAAACCGGGCGACGAGGTGACAGTCACTTATAGCCCGGCAAAGAGTGGGGCTCATGCCGGAGTGATGCAAAATGTGACGATGCCCGATGGCAAAGTTATCCCCAAAAGTTCCGGTGGCGGTAACAGCAACTAATTGCACGGGTTGCACGAGAATTAGAATTGGAGAAAATCGGCGATGCGATTTCGCTATATCATTTCTGTCTTTTTGCTCGTTGCACTGGCCTGCTCGCCATTTCTGCACGCCCAGGCGCCGAGTGCTCCCGCTCCCGCCGCCAAAGCGCCGTCAACCAAGGATTTGCCGTTTAACCCTCATGATTTGCAGGGGCCATGGCTTGGCTACAGTTGGAATGCGCGCATCGGGCCGGGCAAAGGTCCCGGTGGCCGTACCAATGTGGAAGCCTTCGACCAGAAAATACCGGAACCGCCTCTCACCGACTGGGCGAAAAAGAATTTGATGATTAAATCCATCTCTCACGATTCGTTGGGAGGCCCTCATCTGCCGGGCTGGGACCGCGCCGGGAACGTTTGCCCAAGTACCGACGCACCATGCTTCGCTACCGATCCAAACGGGGTCCCGGCGAACGATCTTCAAGGGGAATACCCGGGCAAGGATTGTGAGCCGCTGGGTCCGCCAGCCATTTATGACTTCCCGCAACTAGGCCAGATCGAATTTCTGCCGACACCCGACGGCAGCCGCATCGTCGTGCTCTATGAATATCACCGCGAATGGCGGACGTTCTGGCTGAATCGCGAGCACCCCAAGGACCCGGAGCCGAACTTCGAGGGTGACTCCATCGCGCACTGGGACGGAGACACGCTGGTGGTCGATACGGTTGGGTTTAACGGTGAGAGCATGATCAACGGGAATGTCGGCCACCGTAAGAGCGATGCTTTCCATCTGGTGGAGCGCTTTCGCCGAGTCGACCATGACAATCTATTAATCGAATACGACTTGTACGATCCGAAAGCCTGGGGTGAGAAGTCCTGGCCGGGATTCCAGAAGTATTATCATCTGGCCCCCAAAGAAGAGTTTCACGAGTTTATCTGTAGCCCGCATGAGAACCGGGCGTTTGACACCAATATCCTGGAACCGGAACATAAAGGCCCGTCCGGCAAGTAACTAGCTCCGTTTGTGTTCAGGCCCGACATGGTTTCTTTCCTTTTTTATATCCCCCAATTCAGTTCGACCTGTGTCGTTTAAGGATGATTTCGCGAAGTCGCAGCCAAATGCTATCCTGCCGGAAGGTCAGGGAGGCGTGAAATGCTTTTAGGCGGGAAAGTGGCTGTGATTACCGGCGGAGGCCGCGGAATCGGGCGCGCAATCGCCCTGAAGTTTGCGACCGAGGGCGCTGCTATCGTGGTTGCCGCGCGGACCGAATCGGAAATACAATCCGTCGCAAGGGAAATAACTGCTGCCGGAGGCCGCGCGCTGGCTGTTCCCACCGATTTGGCCAGGGAAGAAGCCTGCAATCATCTGATCCACACCTGCGAGGCGCAATTTGGGCGCGTCGATATTCTTGTAAACAATGGCGGGGACTATGGCCCCGTGAAACCAGTGGAGGAGATCACCCCTGCGGAATGGGATCACGTGATTGCCGTGCATTTGCGCGGATCCTATTTGTTGACGCGGCTGGTCCTGCCAGGGATGTATGCTCGCGGATCGGGCGTGATCCTGAATATCTCAAGCCTGTCCGCCAAGTCCGCGTTTGGATGGGGCTCGCCCTACGCCGCCGCAAAAGCTGGAATGCTGGGAATGACTCGTGTGGTGGCGGCGGAAGCCGCCCGCAAAGGGGTGCGCGTGAATGCGATCTGTCCGGGTCCTGTGACGGAAACGAAGATGTCAAAGGATTTAGGGAATACCCTTGCCGAGCGACTAGGTGTGTCACCCGAGGTGCAACTGGCGGGTTTCCTGAGCACAATTCTGCAAGGGCGCGGGCAAACCGCCAATGAGATTGCCGATGCGGCGCTATTCCTTTGTTCCGATCAGGCCAGCGCGATTACTGGGCAGGCTCTGAACGTGGACGGCGGAGCAGCTTTCTACTGACGTCTTCCGCCAGAGTCCACACTCGGCGGGAAAAATCATAAACAGGTCGGGCATGTTCACTCGCCCACCCCAGACTCCATTGCCCTGCCCTATCAATCAGATAGAGAACAAGCGCAATCACAGCCAGAACGACAAATACCCCGGTAAACAGCGCCAGCGCGGCGAGCATTTCCTGTACAAAATAAATCTGCAAGGCAACGAAAACCCCAAGCCCTATCCACATCCACTTCCGGGCTTTCTTTTCAGCGAATACCTGGCCCACCTTCGACATCTGAACCCTTTCCTGTGACTTCATATTTGATGCAATAGATCGCCAAAAAGACACAGGTTCAATATAAGACATGACCAGCGCAGTTCCTATGGTACGGAGACAGTTGAAACGAAAACTTTTGCTCCAGGACTACCAGTACTCGCTAAATACGATTGAGCAAGAACTGAGGACTATCCCCTGATTCGAACAGGGGTTAGATCAGGGCAAAGGAAATCTGTACTTTTCAGATGCGAAATTAAATTTTCGAAAGGGGGGCTGATATCTGATGTAAAAGCGACTGTCCACTGGAGAAAAAAACGGAACTTCGAAAGAAGATTTTCCTGAATTGAGAGGATGGCGCCACATAACGATGTCGCGTGCCTTCGAATTTAAACGATGCGATTTCGATCCGCCCGAAAAATAATTTCAGCGTCCTTCGAACGGATACTTGTCGCTTGCCTGAACCGCTGCGCAGACGCGCTGTCGCATCGCGATCGTATCGGCGGGTTCCCGCTTCAGGAAGCGGCGCAGCACGGCGAGTTGCGTCCGCAGCATGTCGCCTTCGAGCACGGCAGCCAACGCCTTGCGGGCTCCGGCATCGACTCTGTCGGCTGCGTCGTAAAGAAACACGCGCGCCGCGTCAGCCATGACGGCAATTGCCTCTGCGCCGCGGGCGGCTTCCGCTTTTTGCACTCGGCGCAAGGACGATTCGACGGCGTAACACTCCATCGCCATATCGGAAAGCGTGGCTACAATTTCCTGCTGGTCCGCGAGACGATCGCGATATTTTTCCAGCGCCGCGCCGGCCACCAGCAGAAATGCTTTTTTCACGCCGGCCAGGATGCGTTCTTCTTCGCTCCAGCCGCCCTGCTCCGGCTCTTCGAACGACGGGCCGGCCAGGATTTCTTCGCGTAGTTTCGCGCCAGCTTGCATCAGCGGCAGCGCTCCCGACATCGCGCGCTTCATCAGCATCTGGATGATGAGCATGCGGTTGATTTCGTTCGTGCCTTCGAAAATGCGATTGACGCGTGAGTCGCGATAGGCGCGGGCGACCGGATAATCCTCATGAAAGCCGTAGCCGCCGAAAATCTGCACCGCTTCATCGACCACGAAATCGAGCAGTTCCGATCCGTAAATCTTGCTGATCGAACTTTCGATCGCGTACTCCTCATACACCTTCATCGATTGCTGAGATTTATCCGCGCCATCGCCCGCTGCGGCTATCGCGCGGTCCATCAGGCCTGCGGAGCGGTAGATCATCGATTCCACGGCGAAAATTCGGATGGCCATCTCCGCCAGCTTCGCGCGGATCAACCCGAAACTACCAATGGGTTTGCCGAAAGCTGTGCGCTCCTTCGCGTATTTCGCGGCGGTTTCCAGGGTGCGCTTGGCTCCGCCCGTGCAGTATGCGCCCAGGCTGAACCTGCCGGTATTCAGGATGTTGAACGCGACGATGTGGCCGCGGCCGACCTCATGCAGCAGATTTTCTTTCGGGACCTGACAGTTTTCGAAAAACAGGGCCGTCGTCGAGCTGCCTTTGAGCCCCATCTTTTTTTCTTCCGCGCCGGATGAAAAGCCGGGAAAGCCGCGCTCGACAATGAAACTGGAAAATTTTTCGCCGTCCACTTTTGCGAATACGATGTACACGTCCGCGAAGCCGCCGTTGGTGATCCACATTTTCTGGCCGTTCAGGATCCAATGGCGCCCGTCCGGCGAAAGCACGGCGCGTGTGCGCGAAGCCTGCGCGTCCGAACCGGCTTGCGGCTCGGACAAACAATACGCGGCCAGCTTTTCGCCGGTCGCGAGTTGCGGAAGATATTTCTTTTTTTGCTCTTCGGTGCCGAAGAAAACGATCGGAAGCGTTCCGATTCCGGCATGTGCCCCATGGCTGACCCCAAACGATGCGTTCGCGGAAAGATTTTCGGCAAGCTGGACGCTGGCAACCTTGTCGAGACCGGTGCCGCCGTACTCTTCCGGGACGCCGCCGCCAAGCAGCCCCAGGTCCCCCGCTTTCTTGAGCAACTGGGGTAGTAAACCTGGTTTGTGCTGTTCGAGATCGGGGATGAGGGGAACCACTTCGTTGCGGACAAACTCATCGGCGGTTTGGCCAATCAACTTCTGGTCGTCCGTGAGGTCCGCAGGCGTGAAGACATCGGCTGGAGCACATGCCTCCACCAGAAAGCTTCCCCCGCGCGACGCCGCACGCGGTAGCGATGTTGTGGCCATGTTCCCTCCGCAGGAAGATTTTAGTAACACAGGTTTCAACCTGTGCGTTTTTCCGGGTGTGCGAGAAACCAAAACCACACAGGTTGAAACCTGTGTTACTAGGCGGTGCGTGCTGCCGACTTTATCTCGCCGATGTAAGTCGCCGGTAGACTGCGCTCGCCCGCACCGTCTAGAATCGCCTGCAAATAGTGAGGCGACGGGCGCAATCCCTTTTCTATTTTCGACGCGATATAAACCTGCGCCGGCACCGGCTGCCCGCCATCGGGCGTCACCTGAATTTCGATTCGGCGGTAGTGCTCGGGAACGCCTTCGTAGCGGTCCAGGCCTCGGAATGAATTCTCTTCAATCTTGTACAGCACTCCGTACACGGTTTTCCCCGGAGACGGCTGCACGTTTGCGCCGGCCGTGCCGCCGCGAACTTTTTTATTGAAGCGCAATTCGAAATTCGGCAGAGACGCATTGTGCTCTTCCACAATGTTTCCCACGCGGGAAAGCATTTGCGCGCGGTTCATGTTACTGCCATAAGCAAAGTGCCAGACGGTTCTCGAAGCCATATTCCCTTTCTCGTTATCCGGGACGGATTACTAAAGGCGTAGAAAATCATTGTAACGGGGTTGTGTGGCAAGAGCAAACTTCTATCCGGGACCCGTCCCGAGTTTGGCCCTGGTCGTGAGAAACAACGTATCGATCGACGCCTAGATAAAGTTCACTTTGTATAGGCGCAAAAATGACGCTCCTCAATCGTAAATGAGATCTCAAATCTTCGGCAACCGCGGCTACTTCGGAGTCACCGCAACGCGCTGCAACCGCTGACCCAGCCGGTTGTGCTCATCGCGGATTTCATCCGGCAGGCGGCTTCCAAATTCCTGGAAGAAATTGCCGGTCTCCGTGTGTTCCTTGGACCAGTCCGCGCTATCGACGTTAAGGAGGTTATCCATCGTCGAGCGGGAGACGTCGAGGCCGTCCAGGGTAAGCGCGGTCGAAGTGGGGACGAGGCCGATCGGAGTTTCCGTGGCAGCAGCCTTGCCCTCGATGCGTTCGAGTATCCACTTCAGCACGCGGACATTTTCACCGTAACCCGGCCAAAGGAATTTTCCGTCCGCGCCCTTGCGGAACCAGTTCACGTGGAAAACTTTTGGCGGGTGCGGAGTGCGCGTGCCCATGTCCAGCCAATGGCGGAAATAATCCGCCATGTTGTAGCCGCAGAAGGGAAGCATGGCCATGGGATCGCGTCGTGTTACGCCAACAGCTCCGGTCGCGGCCGCAGTGGTTTCCGAAGCCATCGTCGCGGCGACGTAAACACCGTGCTGCCAGTTCAATGCTTCGTAGACCAGCGGAGCCAGCCGCGCGCGGCGTCCTCCGAAGATAAACGCGGAAATCGGAACACCGGCAGGATCTTCCCAGCGCGAAGAAATCGATGGCGCCTGATTGGCAGGCACGGTGTAACGCGAATTCGGCTGTGCTGCCAGGCCGTTTGAAGGAGTCCACGCGCGCCCTTGCCAGTCCACCACGCCTGTGGGTTCGCTGTCGTTCATTCCCTCCCACCACGGCTCGTTTTGCGAAGTCATGGCCGTGTTCGTGAAAACCGTATTTTTTCGCAGCGCGGTCATCACGTTGGGATTCGTCTTTTCGTTTGTGCCTGGCGCGACGCCAAAAAATCCAGCTTCGGGATTGATCGCGTGCAGGTACCCGTCCGTGCCGACCTGCATCCAGGCAATGTCATCGCCTACCGTCCACACGCGGTAGCCCTGACTTTCGAGGGCAGAAACCATCATGGCCAGATTCGTTTTTCCGCAAGCGCTCGGGAACGCCGCGGCCATGTACGTGACTTTCCCTCCGGGCGATTCCAGTCCCAGGATGAGCATGTGTTCAGCCATCCAGCCCTGCTCGCGCGCCATCGAGCTCGCGATGCGCAGAGCAAAGCATTTTTTCCCCAGCAGTGCGTTCCCGCCGTACCCCGAGCCGATGCTCCAAATTAATTTTTCTTCGGGGAAATGCGCGATGTAGCGGTGCTCCGGTTTCAAATCGCCCAGGGAGTGAAGTCCAGGAACGAAATCGGAAGAATTGCCGAGACGGTCCAGCGCGACTTTGCCCATGCGCGACATGATACGCATGTTGGCGACAACGTAGGCGCTGTCAGTGATTTCAACTCCAACGCGGCTTTGCGGCGACGCCGTAGGACCCAAAATGTAGGGGACCACGTACATCGTACGGCCCTTCATTGCGCCTTCGAAAAGGCCTCCCAGCTCTTGCTTAGCTTCGGCTGGGGCCATCCAGTTGTTGGTCGGGCCGGCGTTTTCCTTGTCCCGCGAGCAGATGAACGTGACCTTTTCCGTGCGCGCCACGTCGCTCGGATCGCTCCGGTGCAGGAAGCAATTCGGGTACGTTTTCGAATTGAGTGCCAGGGTGTGGCCTTCGCGGACCATCTGCGCCTGGATGCGCGCGGCTTCTTCCTCCGACCCGTCGCACCAGACGATTTGTTCGGGGCGCGTCATGCGCGCAACCGATTCCACCCATTGCTCGAGGGGCGTAGCCACGAAGCCTCCAAATAGTTTTGTGGTCCGGCATGCCTGCGGGGGCGCGGGGAGTGAAATTCTCCTTGCGACAAGTCAGGCGGCGGAGTGTTAACAAGAAAGTTTAAGGCAGGCGTGGGCCGAACGCAAGACATCGGCGTATGTACGTGTGCTGCGAAAACAACATCTTTGTGACCTAAGTCACATTTTCTCCGAGTGTTATACTCGGCGGTGGAATGTATGCCAATAAATTCAAAATCGACATCATTATCGGCGGAGAGCGCCGTCCCTGCCCCCTGGAATGGCTCGACGCCTTCGCGATGCGCAATTTTACGGGCTCAGCGGAGTTCGATGACACGCTTCCCACCGGCGAAGGACAATTGGAAGCCGGCTTCCGCGTCCAACCGAAACGGCTGGCCGAGGCGCTTTCCGCTTGGCTCACCAAACGCGGCAAGGGTAATGGCCAAACCGTTCAGGTGGAAGTCCATCCCGCCTGAAGGTTTTTGAATGCTCCGAAAAATTTAAAGGGAATTACTTTACGCGCTTGCGCCGGTCGCCCGGGAAAGGCGGTACCTGTGGCTCTGGAGCAAGCTTCGGTTCCAGCGCCGCGCGGATTTTCGGCAATGCGGCACGCGCCGCATTTTCTCCTGCGGCAATCAGCTCCGAAGTCTTTTCAAAATCGTCCCACAGGAAATCCTTCACCTTGGGCTCAACAATCACATCGGCAGCGCGTCGCCATTCCATGTCCGCATGCCTCTGCAAAATGGCGAAGGAAAGACCGATGACGTCCACAATGCTTTCAGGCTTGCGATTGTTGGCGGCTTCCAGAAACACGGCGATAACGATATCCGCGCCCATGTTTCGAACAGCGTCCACCGGAACCGGAGCGGCCAGAAAGCCGTCCACCAGCGTGCGCCCTTCGAATTCGACCGGAACAAACATCCCCGGATACGCGCAGGACGCTCGAAGCGCGGGACCGAGCGGCCCTCGCGTGAAAAAGACAGGCTCTCCGGTGCCCAGATCGGTGGCGGCAATAGCGAGCGGCAGCTTTAAATCCTCAAAATTACTCACGCCAAGAAATTTGCGCGGATAATGTTCAAGCTTCTGGTTGGAGGCCAGGCCCATCCAGGAAAGTTTCCAGTTGCCGAAGTCCTTGAAGCGTGTGGCTTTGGCCTGCGCCACAATTTGGGGGATGGGGTGGCCACTGGCGTAGGCGATGGCCAGCATTGCCCCGGCGCTGGTGCCGCCCAGGAAATCGACGGGAATCTTTTCACGCTCCAACACTCTTAACACGCCCAGGTGGGCGATTCCGCGGGCAAATCCGCCCCCGAGCGCCACGCCGATCCGGGGCCTTACAGCTGGCTGATTGCCGCCGGGCTCCTCATAAGCAAATTCACGCACGCGCTCGACCGCTGTCTTCAGCCACTTGACGACTTTCTTTTTCTTTCGAGGGCTCATCGGGCGTATTAGAATACGTTAACGCAAACGGGGATGCTTGGGGTTTCCGGTTGACCCACGATTGTCGGTTCTGTAACCTGCATGAGCGCCCAGTCGCTTCTCTCCAAACGGGTGAGCCTAGATCGGGAGCGGATTTCGGCGCTGGCCATTATGAAAAAATCCATCGAAAAAGTTGTGATTTTAGGCGCAGGCACCATGGGTGCGCGGATCGCCGCGCACGTCGCCAACGCCGGTGTCTGGTGCGCGCTGCTTGACATTGTGCCGTCCGCGCCGAACGCCGATGAGCAAAAGCGCGGGCTAACGGTTGAAAGTCCCGAGGTGCGAAACCGAATTGTTCGCGCGGGGTTGGCTGCCGCCGCAAGATCCAAGCCTGCGGCGTTTTTTACGCGCGGCCTGGAAAATCGCGTCGTCACGGGAAACTTTGACGACAATCTAAAGCTCTGCGCCGAGGCGGATTGGATCATCGAAGTCGTCGCAGAAAATCTGGAGATCAAGCGCGCGTTGCTCACGCGCGTCGCGCAAGTTCGAAAGCCCGGAACAATCGTCACCACGAACACCTCCGGTCTGCCCGTGCACAGCATTGCCGAGGGCATGCCCGAGGAATGGCAGCAGCAGTGGGCCGGCACGCACTTCTTCAATCCACCGCGCTACCTGAAGCTGGTCGAAATCATTCCTGGAACCGCGACCAGCCCCGAAGTGATCGCTGCGCTCACCGAATTTTGCGACCGCAAGCTCGGCAAGGGCGTCGTGATCGCCAAGGATACCCCAAATTTCATCGCCAATCGCATCGGCACGTACACGATGCTGAGCGCAATACGCCTGATGGGCGAGCTGGGCATGACGTTCGAAGAGGTGGATGCGTGCACGGGCCCCGCGCTGGGCTGGCCGAAGTCGGCGACATTTCGGCTCGCCGATATCGTCGGCATCGACGTCCTCCAGCACGTCATTCGAAACATTTACGATAATATCCCGAACGATGAGTCGCGCGAACTCTACCGCGTGCCGCCCATCATCGAGGAACTGGCACTCCGGAAATGGGTTGGCGACAAAACGGGCAGCGGTTTTTACAAGCGCGTGAAAAAATCCGGCGGGGAATCCGAAATTCTCACGCTCGATCCCGCGAAAATGGAGTACCGCCCGCGGCTGAGGGCACGCTTCGCTTCCGTCGATGCCGGCAAAGCGATTGAAAACACTCGCGACCGGTTGCGCATGCTCGTCGGTCCAGCCCTCGAAGGAAAAGATAGCGACAAGGCACAGAAATTCCTATGGGGACTGATCTCCGAAATGTGCCTGTACGCCGCGCGGCGCGTCCCGGAAATTTCGGATTCCCTCGTGGACGTGGACCGCGCCATGCGCTGGGGCTTTGGCTGGGAAATGGGCCCATTCGAAACGTGGGACGCCATCGGCGTCGAGCCGATGGCCAGGCAGTTCGAAAAAGAAGGCAAAGCGTTGCCGCCGGTGGTGACGTCACTTCTGGCATCCGGGAAGAAATCGTTCTATGAGACTGGACAGGGCGCGACGTCTTATTTCGATATCGGTGGCAAGGAATTCAAGTCGGTGCCCCAGTCCGAAGGCATTGTAATTCTAAAATCTTTGAAAGACCGTTCGAAGGAAATCGAGAAAAATTCCGGGGCCAGCCTGATCGACCTAGGCGACGGCGTAGTCTGCTGCGAATTCCACGCCAAGATGAACGCCATCGGCGGCGACCTGATCGCCATGATCAATAAAGGCTTAGGGCGATTACGAACAGATTTCGACGCCATGGTGATCGCCAATCAGGCTTTAAACTTTTCCGCCGGCGCGAACCTGATGCTCATCCTGATGACCGCGCAGGAGCAGGAGTGGGACGACCTGCACCTGATGGTGCGGCAATTCCAGAACGTCACCCTCGGCATCAAGCACGCCTCAAAACCGGTGGTCGTTGCGCCGCAGGGCCTGGCGCTGGGCGGCGGCTGCGAAATCGCCCTGCACGGCACGCGCATCCACGCCGCAGCGGAAACTTACATGGGCCTGGTCGAAACCGGAGTGGGCCTGATCCCCGGCGGAGGCGGCACTAAGGAAATGATGATCCGCGCGAACGAACGCGCCGAGGGTGAGGAAAATCTCGACCTGTTCCACGCGCTGAAGCCGGTGTTCGAAAACATCGCCATGGCAAAAGTCTCCACCAGCGGCGAAGAAGCCCGCGAACTGGGCTACCTCCGCCGCGCCGATCTCGTGGCGATGAACCTCGACCGCCTGGTCGCCGACGCCAAACAAACCGCTCTGGGCCTGGTTCGCAGCGAATGGCGCCAGACCGCTCCCGCGCCCACCGAGCCGTCGATCCGTGTGCTCGGCGAAGAGTTTAGCGCAGCGGCAAAGCTAGCCGTCCACATGATGCTGCGCGGGGAATATATTTCCGAGTACGACGCGCTGGTCGCGCGCAAGCTCGGGCACGTGCTGGCCGGCGGCGCGCTCACTTCGGCGCAATTGGTGAGCGAGCAGTATGTGCTTGATCTCGAGCGTGAAGCGTTCGTCTCGCTGTGCGGGGAGCGTAAGACGCAGGAGCGGATTGCGCATACGCTGAAGACGGGGAAGCCATTGAGGAATTGATTGGCGGCCCATCTGAACTCGAAATGGTTTGCAACTCGACGCCCCATTTCATATGCGTTAACTTTGAAACCGCACTGCCTTAATTAGGGGCCATCGGATACAGTTGATTTTTCATGGCGACATGACCTGCGCCCCGCCTCGTACACTTCTGTCCTTTGGCGAACATTAAAATCAATTCCATTAGTATAATGTGTCCGTTTTAGAGTTAAAGGAAGGGAGTTCGGGAATCATGCAACACTTTCAGCTTAGTCACCCATCGGATCAAATTTGTTACTGTGATTTTGCTGCGTGCTCCGAAGTGGCGGACCACTTAGACATTGACGATGAAGACCGGGAAATCCATGCATGCAAGACCCATACGACGAGCCAGGAGTACGCTTACCTTCTTCCTAAACGAGCACCCGGCCCAGGGTTTCCCTGTCGTATCAGCCTATTGCCTTAGCCTGCGTTTTGACCATATCGAAGGTGTGCGTGCATATCGCTTGCTTGTTTCTTAAACGACTGGAAATTAAGGTCGTCGCCAAAAGCCTGTGCGACGGTCATCCCAATGTGGCACTGGAACATAGGTTCCAGCGCGGGAACAATCACCGTTGCTATCAAGATGCAACCTAGATTGTCCATCTCCATATTAAGGATAAACCGTGTAATGTCTCCTGAGAATCTCGCAGCACGCGCATCTTTGGTCAAACCATCTTCAATGCGGATGCGCCCGAGGATGTCACTCAGAGCCGAACCGCAAACTTGACCGAACACCAAATCGCAAAAATCGTGTCCTTGTGGGCGTTGAATGTATTTCATCGCGTCCAGCAACCCAGAGAGGGCACTCAGTTCGTAGGCCTTTATGGCTATTTCAGCCTTTCCCCCGATTATCCGGTGGACGGGGCGAAGAACCTTGCCTCCTGGCCACTCCCCTAGAGGACATGTGTCGATAGTGCGTACTACTGCTTGGAAGAAAAGATTTGCATCGGATTCGAAACCAGCCGTAATCGCAGTTGAGATCTTTAGCCAGTCATCACGTTTGGGATCGCGGTGGTTGTGGCGACGGAATAGGTTCGAGATGAATCGCATGAAGCTCTCTTGGGGAGGCCCTCAGCCTACCGCCGACGCTCCGACTGGGTCAAGTATTCGGTCGATCCGTCCAAGGCCAGACTAGGTTACAACTTGCGATGCGAACTCACAAATCATCATCGGCCAGGCGGCGGCTATGTCCATTCGCTTCCAGCCAATGGTACAGGTGGACCTGATACAAATACGACGCGACGATTTCCTCGCCGAGTTCGTGCGTTTCGACGCACAGGAACGGCACGCGGAGCCCGGCCAGCGTGGCGATCAGGGATTGCGTGATCCGGTTCGGGTTCGCGGGGCTGTGTTCGTATCGGGATTTCACCTGGCTTAGCGCGGCGACGATGACCAGTAGGCGGTCTGGATACGCGCTCATGCGGCGCAGGCGGTCGATGAATACGGGGCGCTCGACGGTGAACGAGCGCGCGAGATCGCTCAGGTCTTTGCGCTCGACGACGCAGACGTTTTCGAGTCCGCTGACGGTGTAATCGCCCAGAGCGAGGGGCTTTTTCTCGACGCCTGTGAACCAGCCCTGAAACCGCGCGAAGGAAAACGGATTTTGCTCGCGCGTATCGACCACGGCCACCGGTTTTGGCGTGCGAAGCTGCGTGCCGCCACGTTCGGCGATGACCGGGATCGCGGGATGAGCTACAGGCAGCGAGGTCATCTGCCATTCGAGTGGGGAGGAGATTAACGTGCGTCGGCGTCGCATCTGTTTAAGTTTGAAAGGATAACATGCACGCGCCGGACAGGGAGCAGTAGCACAGGTTCTTCGGTTGTAGCTACCCGGGAACGCCAATCTCCCGATTGGCGGGCTTTAAGAGAAGCCAATCGGGAGATTGGCGTTCCCAGGCGTTCCTGTTGCTTTTTGCTCCGAACGGGCATCCAATGTCAGTCATGGGAACACGAATCACAAATCACGAATCATCCTTCGCCTGATAGAACGGGCTCAGGGCAAGTGAGTCACATTATGAAAGAAGCCGTAATCGTTAGTTCAGTTCGAACCCCAGTCGGGAAAGCCTTCAAGGGCGGCCTGCGAACAACGCGGCCCGATGATCTTGCCGCCATCGTGATTCAAGAAGCGATTCGGCGCGTGCCGGGGCTCGATCCCAAGCAAATCGAAGACATTATCATCGGCTGCGCCATGCCTGAGGGCGAGCAGGGGATGAACGTGGCGCGCAACGCCGCGCTGCGGGCGGGTCTGCCCGTTGAAATTTCGGCGATTACGATCAATCGGTTCTGCTCTTCGGGTTTGCAGTCGATTGCCATGGCTGCCGAGCGGATTATTGCCGGATTTGGCGACGTGATCCTGGCGGGCGGCACGGAATCGATGACGATGGTTCCGATGGGCGGGAACAAGGTTTCTCCGAATCCCTGGCTGATGGACCACAATCCGGATGCCTACCTCAACATGGGCCTGACGGCGGAAAATGTGGCGCGCAAATATGGCATCACGCGTGAGCAGGCGGATGAATTTTCGTTCGCGAGCCACCAAAAGGCGATTGCCGCGATTGCTGCCGGAAAATTCCAAGATGAAATCGTGCCTGTGGAAGTGAAAACGACCGTGGTTGCGAATGCCGCAGGCGGCAACGTCGCCAAAGCAAAAACGACGACCACCAAATTTTCGATAGACGACGGGCCGCGCGCCGATACGTCGCTCGAAGCACTGGCGAAGCTCAAGCCGGCGTTCCACGTTCGCGGCACGACCACCGCTGGAAATAGTTCGCAGATGAGCGATGGCGCTGCCGCCGCGATTGTCATGAGTGCCGACCGCGCACGCATGCTGGGCGTCAAGCCCATGGCGCGCTTTGTCGCGTTTGCAACAGCAGGCGTGCCTCCCGAACTGATGGGCATCGGCCCGGCGTTCGCGATTCCGAAGGCGTTGAAGCTGGCAGGTTTAAGACTCGATCAGATGGACGTGATTGAACTCAACGAAGCGTTTGCCGTGCAATCTCTCGCGGTGATTAAGGAACTTGGGATCGACCCGGCGCGAGTGAATCCGAATGGCGGGGCCATCGCCCTCGGGCATCCTCTTGGATGCACTGGGGCAAAGCTCACTGCAACGATTCTGCGCGAAATGGAGCGCCGCAATGCGCGCTATGGGATGGTTACGATGTGCATCGGCGGAGGAATGGGCGCGGCGGGGATTTTTGAGCGGGTTGCGTAGAACAGGCTGTCTTATAAACCACTTTGTACCTCTTTCTCCAGCATAAAAACTCAGCCCCTCTGTCGCGCCAACGGCGCGGGGAATACCAGCCCGGGGCACCGTCCCGGGTTTAGTTCTCCGATGAATTCGACCGCCCTGAAAGGGCGAAAGGACTCCCTGCGCCCTTTCAGGGCGCACCCTAATCGATTCATTCCGAAACCCGGGGCGTTGCCCCGGGCTGGTTTCCGGCGGCGCTTTCAGCGCCTCAAAATGTTGATTTTGATTGCGACCTGGAAAACCAAATCTATGACCATAAGTGCTTTTGTTTTCATGTCGCCAAGCATTTGTGTGATGGATTGTAGTAGGACAGACTTCAGTCTGTCCGCCTTTGCTTTCGATTGGACTCTCGTTCTTCCCGACACTAAACCAAAACCGGACAGACTGCCCTTCGCGAACTCAGGATAAAAAGTCTGTTCTACCTGAAAAGCAGATACGCCCCGTACCCTACTCCTACTCCCAGCAGAGAACCCACAACCACGTCGCTTACGAAATGCATGCCGAGGATTACCCGCGAAACGGCAATGCTTAGCGATAGCGCTATCAAGGCAGCCTGCATTTGGGGATAGAAGATGCACAGAGGCACGGCAATGGCGAATGCGCTCATGGCGTGGCCGGAGGGAAATGAAAACTGGTCCGGAGGAAGAACGTTGGCCCAGCAGTGTGCTTCAAGCTGGCAGGGACGCTTCCGCTTGCTGGCATTTTTGATCGCGCGGAACAATCCGACTGTGACCGCTTCCGCCGTGACGGCTGCGCCGAAAGCGGCAAACCGGTATTCGCCGCCGAACAGCAGCAGCACAATTCCGATCGAATACCAGATCCAGCCGTCTCCCAGGCGGGATGATAAAACCATCCAGACGCGAAGCCAGCGCGGCGCGCGCCAGCGGTGGACACTCCGCATTACGCGATGATCTCGGTTCTCGATGTATTGCCAAACCATTCTTGTGGGAGTCATCGCAACGACCTCCTCAAAACAGCTACGCCGGTTGCTTTACGACTTGGGGCACGGGCCTTGGTGCGCCGACGGAAACGGGGTTGATCCGCCGTCCCCAGCGCCGCACGAAATCGACATCCACCAGATAGTTGACCGCGACTCCAGCCGGGACCAGCGTCAGCAGGGGAGTCAGCAGGATGGTCCAGCGGTCCTCACGCATCATCTCGAAGCACAGCAGGAAGATGTCGCGGGTCAGTTTCCAATATCTGCCGGATTCACCGCCAAGCTGGCCTTGACCGGCCCAGAGTCCGGCGAAGAACTCGTCCTTATTCCGCGCTCCGGGAACTTCAGTGAACGTGGTGCCTACTGAAGACAGCGCGTGCGCATCGCTACCGGCAATCTGAATCTTGCGTTTGCGCCGCGCAAACACCGACGCGTGCCGGTTGGCCGCGGGAAGCATCTGCCCGTTACGGCCCTCGACGCCCGGGAAATAATCCGCAAACCATTTGAAATCTTCTTCATTGCGCCGTCCGGTGACGGAGGAAAAGACGTGGTTGACCGTGAAGAACAGCCGCTGCTCGGAGAGGTAACAGAGCAGACGGATCAGATCATTGCGGCGCCGATTGATCTCGGCATGCTGCCGCTCGGTCAGGTCGTAGATGCCAATGTGGACTTGCGTCCCGCTGGGCATTGTGCAGGTGGCTTCTTCGCTGACGAAGAAGTCTGGATGGCGCCGCAACTCTTCCGCGCCGCTGATTGAGTCGTGGTCGGTCAATGTCATCAGGTCCATGCCCCGCTGACGGAGCGTGTCGTAAACGTCTGCTGGATCGCTGTAACTCTCTAGGAAGAAATGGCGCAGAACAGCAACGGGCACGGTTCCAGAGTGAGCTGAGTGAACGTGAAGGTCGCATTTCATGAGTAAAGTCTGACAAGTTTTGTTTAATAACTTGTTACAGGACATTGAACAGATCGTAAGAATTGTCTGTTACTGATAGAGCACAAATAACTTATCGTAAATGGAGGCGTAACATAGATGGCAGATGACATGCCAGGTCAGCAGGCTCGCAAGCGTCGCATCTCCCTTATCTTCTTTGACGCCGGTGGGGGGCACCGTAATGCAGCCACTGCTTTACAGGTCCAGATCGAGCGCCAGGGCCTGCCGCTGGAAGTCACGCTGGTAAACCTTCAAGAAGTACTTGACCCGCTCGATGTCCTCAGGAAGTTAACCGGCATTCGAATTCAGGATATGTACAACAGGATGCTGCGAAACGGGTGGACGCTTGGGAGCCCGCAGTTGATGCGCGTGCTGCAATTGGTGATTCGAACGTACCACGGGCCTTCGGTGAAAGTGCTCGAACAATTCTGGCGTGAGACATCGCCGGACATGGTGGTGTCGCTGGTTCCACATTTCAATCGCGCGATGAAGGAAAGTTTTGAGAAGGCGTTTCCCGGTAGGCCGTTCGTTACGGTGCTGACCGATTTGGCGGATTATCCGAAACATTTCTGGATTGAACGCCAGGAGCAATACGTGGTCTGCGGCACCGAGCGGGCCGTCGAACAGGCTCAGCAGTTCGGCCATTCGAATGGTTCTGTCTTCCGCACGTCTGGAATGATTCTTCATCCGCGCTTTTATGAATCTGAACCACAGGACCGCGTGGAAGGGCGAAAAAAACTTGGCCTCGATCCGAATCTTCCCACGGGCATCGTGTTGTTCGGAGGATACGGCACTTCGAAGATGCTGAAAATCCTGAAGCAGATCGACGAGTCTTCCCTCGCAGTGCAGCTGATCTTGATTTGCGGAAAAAATGAAAAATTGACGCAGGCTCTGCGCGAAATGAAAACCAGAATTCCCATCCATGTAGAGGGGTTCACGACGAAAATTCCCTATTTCATGGCGCTATCTGATTTTTTCATCGGGAAGCCGGGGCCGGGAAGTATCAGCGAAGCGCTCTCCAAACGGCTGCCGGTTATCATCGATTGCAACGCGTGGACGTTGCCGCAGGAACGCTATAACGCCCAGTGGGTTCGGGAGAAAGAAGTTGGAATTGTGGTGAAGCATCACCGGCAGGTTGCTTCGGCTGTGGCGGACCTTTTGAAACCTGGCGAGCTGGTTCGCTTGCGGGAACGGGCTGCCGGCATGCAGAATCGCGCGATTTTTGAAATTCCGCAGATTTTTGAAAAGATTCTTGGTAATGGGACACGGCATTAGTGGCACAGACTTCAGTCTGTGCGGGGTTGGGTTGGTTGCTGCAACGAAAACCAAAACCGCACAGGTTGAAACCTGTGCTACTTGAATTTCTCCGGCAGAAGATTGTTGCTTTGCACGTAGCTCAGATTCTTGCTGACCGCCTGCTCCGCATCGAACGGCAGCAGGAAACCGGCCTTCACTAGTTTATCGACCACGCCGCGCAGCTTCGAAGAGTAAGTCTCGATATTTCCATAGCGCTCTTCTATGGATAAACGCGGATCGCCGCTGGCGATTCGTTCCGCCTTTGTTTTCGGGAATGGAATATATTGGCCGAGGCCTTCGCAACCGTCGTCGTTCTGCGGCGCGGCGCGAATGGCCCAGCCTGTGTAGGTTGCGAGCGGGACTTGAACTTCCGGGAGACGAATCCCGGCAATGTCATTTCCATCCGCATCCGTCTTCGGCACGAAGCTCGGATAAATCGGGCCATTTGCGGGATTGTCTTGGTAGGGCGGTTCGAATGTTGGGGGATTAATCGTCGGAATTCCCGTCGCGTAAAAGTTCGGCCCGTAGTTCAGCAGATATCGTGTGGTTTTGAAACCTGTGTACGTGACGCCCGGGATATGGGGAAATCCAGTTGAGGATTGATCGGGCTTCACTAAGGTCTTGTCCGAAAGTTTGGGAAGCTGACTGGGTGGGGGGAGAGTTCCGTTAGTGACCCATTTATCCATCGCCGTGAAAAGCGCCCTTTGCACGGATTGCGAATCGAGCGGATTCTGGAATTGCTGGCAGGCCCCCTTCGCTGTGGGATTTCCCGTTCCGTGTTGCATGCTGGACATGAAATAAATCCGCGTGTCCGGCGAATCCGGCAAATCGTTCGTGCCTGTGGGATCGGTAGTCATCAGCGACGCAGCCTTCACCCAATACTCGCTGGCCGAAAAAATTTCCACGGCATATGGACACGTGTGGGTTTGCTCGCACCTTGCGTAACGGCTGTCTGTCCTGCCGGTGATTGGGTCCGTCGTCGTCACATTCGCGAAGGGAAACCGGCCTTCGAAATATAAATGATCCTGGCGGTTGCGTTCGGTTCGTCCCGGCTGGGAGAAGCGGTAATTGATGTTGAGGCCGTCGCCGGCGGCGATCCACTGCATCATGCCGTCGAAGACTTGCTTGCCATTTTCCGCCTGATTGAATCCGAAATAGCGGAAATCGTTCAGGAAGCGCCCCGGCTGCGAAGAGACTTCTGTGTAGATTCGCTTGATATCTCCGGCGAATGGATTTGCGTTGCCTGAATCGTCTTTGGTTTCGAAGCGAAGCCACGCGTTCCAGTCGCGGACAGCCGCGAAGCCCACACCATTGACCGTAGGATCTTTCGCGGTGTAACTGAATTCGTAGATGTCGTTGGCGACGAACTGCGTTCCTGCAGGTTGCAGTTCGATTGCGGTGCCATCGGCGTTGTATTGCCAGCCGGAGACGGTCTCGGGCTTATCGTTCAAGTGAACCCGATGCGTCAGTGTTGCTTTCGATTTGTCGAGTGTCGCAGCGGGATAGGCGAGCTCGTAGGAAGTTCCGCCGTTTACGACAATGTATTCGTAGGACGGCCCGGTGATTGACGAGCCATCGGGATTTTTCGCGACCGGCAGCGTAATCGTTGTGTTGAAACCGCGAGAACGGGTTCCCGCCGAGGCGTCCCAGCCGCTGAAGACGATCGAATAGCCCTGCGGCATCAGGAAAGAGTTCGCGAGGAGCGACGCATCCTTGACGGAACCGGGATCGTCACCGCCGACGCCGCGATTGAGAGCACCGATCGTTTTCCGGCCGCGATTTGGTGGCTCGTACACCATCTTGTGATTGCCATTGGAAAGATCTATCGGCTTCAAAATATAAAAGTCGAAGGAATATTCAACTTTGCCCGCGACGTTTCTCGGCGCAAGTTGCAAGTCGACTATGACCCCATTTTTCGGGTCATTTGGATCCAGCTCGCCAAATGCTTTTCCGACAATCTTTTCGTATTGCCCGACTCCCGGCCAAGCATAACCGCCAAACGTGGGTGATTCCCTTGCGATGATTTGGATTTTCGTGATGCGTGCGTGCGTGGGCACAGTCCCATAGATCGCAAATATAGCCACAAGTACGGACGCGAAAGTGATGCGCAGGAATGCACGAATTCGCGTTGCAGGTGTGGAATTCATCAATTTCGAGCAAGCTATCACGGAGCTTGCGAAGGCTTCAATTACGACCGAATTCCATCCAAGACCTCGATCGCTGCCAATCAAATCCACAGGTACGCCCCCGAATCTCCATACGGCGCGTTGACGTAAAACAGATTTGCTTGGTCTATTTTGCCGAGTGCATCGCACAATTTTTTGGCCCCGTGCTTCGAGCAGTACAGCGCGCCGGGGGATTCTTCGATGCGTTCGGTCTGGTCGAGGCTGGAGACTTCGCGGCGGGAAATCCAGAGCCAGGTGGCCAGTTTGCCACAATCGCTACACGGGCCGCTTAGATGTTCCAGGCGTTTCTCGATTGCCGCTGCTACCTCCGATCGCAATCCCGCCCCCGCGAAATCTTCAAGGCCGACAAAGAAATACTGCGTAAAGATCTCGCCGTCAGGCTCAAATGCGACCACACGGCCAGCATAGGCGGCAAGCTCCGGTTCGAGGAGACCTGCGAGGCAATCCAGGCACAGGGAAACTTCCGGGCGCGACGGGCTGCGGCGCAACACGGCCTTGCCCCGCAAATAGAGCGTATCGGGGATGAAGGTCGCCATCCAGTGATGTCCATTTTCCAGGTGGGTGCATTCGGCGGGCCAGCGCATCATTCGCGCCCACAGCCGAAGCGATTTCCGCCGAAACGAAATTCCCGGATATGCCTGGTCCAGTGCGAGACGCGCCATAAAGCGCCGATAGTACCAGATTGCGCCGTGGCGCTCGACGAAATCCGATTTCACCCGCTGTTGTCCTTGCGCTATCATTAGTGGCTGCAATTATTAAAATCTCAGGAGGCTTGATGCCAATTGCCGTAGGACAACCTGCACCGGAATTCACGCTGAAGGACCAAACCCAGAAGGAAGTCAAGCTTAGCGATTTTGCCGGGAAGCGGAACGTAGTTCTGATTTTCTACCCGCTCGATTTCAGCCCGGTCTGCACGAATGAGCATGCCTGCTTTGTCAACGATCTGAAGCAATACGAAAAGCTCGATGCGCAAATTCTCGGCCTCAGCGTGGACAGCGCCTGGGCACACAAAGCCTTTGCCGAAAAAATGGGAATCACCTATCCGTTGCTGGCTGATTTCCATCCGAAAGGCGCGGTGGCGGACAAGTTCGGCGTGTACCTGCCGGAAAAAGGAATTACCGGAAGGGCCATCGCAATCATCGACAAGGCCGGAAAGATCGCCTGGTTCAAGAACTACGATATCCCAGTGATGCCGGATATGAAGGAAGTCGGCGAAGCCCTGGCTAGCGTAAAGTAAGGCTGCGGGACGCAGGGAATTTAGAACGAAGGATATAAAAAGGGCGCGGCCGCTTTTCGAACATTTCGAGGAGCGCCGCGCCCTTGGATTTTCTGCTAAATCTTTAAGACCTTACTTCCCTTCTGCCGCATCCTTGCCAAGTTTCCGGATGTAATTGACCAGCGTCCATCGTTCCTTGTCGGACAGCTCATCCTTCCAGGACGGCATCGGACCGCGGCCTTCGCCCATCTTCCAGAAAAGCGAGCCGTCGGTTTCCAGGGCCATCAATTTCGGGTCGGTAAAGTTGGCTGGCTTCTTCTTGATGATCTTGCCGGTTTCGCCGTCTCCCTTGCCTTTATCGCCGTGGCAGGGCGAGCAGTTCTCATGGAAAAGGTCCTCTCCGGCAGCAAGAGTCTGAGCATTGACCGGGACCGGGTTCTTAACTGCCCGCGCGGCTTCAGGCGCAACCCAGGGCTTGTCGTCATCGGCCGCACCGACGCGCGCGACAAAGATAGACGAGCCCAAAACCAGACTGACCGCCAAAGCTCCGGCCAACAGCAGGGTATTTTCTTTACTTCGTTGAATCATTCCGCTTGCTCCTTTTGGATATTTTGCGAGGCTTCAAATTTTGCCATAAGAGCGGTCAATTTTCATCTGTAAAACCGGGGTTCTAACCTTTCTGATAAGTCAGATGCTCGTGCGGACAGCCAGGATGTCGCGCCTATTATCGAATGCCAGAAACCATTCCACGTGCCTACTAGCGTAATCAGAGTAAATAGCTTACAGAGTCCAAGGCGCGGAGGCCATAGTCCAGCAGTACTATAACTTTCCGCCGAAGGTGAGCCACAGCAGAGCAGCGTTTAGGACGACGATTGCAACCGCCATCGCCCAGCCGCAGACAGCGGTCAGGCGGCTGTTGGTGAACTCGCCCATCTTGCTGCGGTCGCCGGTGAATTGAATCAGCGGCACGACGGCAAAGGGCAACTGGAAGCTCAAAATGACCTGGCTCAGAATGAGGAGCGCGGTGACATGGCCCTCACCCATGATGCCTATCACGAGCGCGGCCGGAATGATGGCAAGAGACCGCGTGATCAGCCGCCGCAGCCAGGGCTTGATGTGCAGGTCGAGAAATCCCTCCATGACGATCTGGCCGGCCAGCGTGCCGGTTAATGTCGAGTTCTGGCCGGAACAGAGCAGAGCGGCGGCAAACAGTGTGCTCGCCAGGCTGGCTCCCAATACCGGAGTGAGCAATTGATACGCCTGGCTGATGTCGGCGACGGTCGTCATGCCTCGCTGATGGAATGCCGCCGCGCCCAGCACCAGGATGGCGGCGTTGATGAATAAAGAAAAACCGAGAGCGAGCGTGGAATCGAGTGTGGCGAAACGGATGGCTTCGCGCTTGCCCTGGGCATTTTCGGTGAATGCGCGAGTCTGCACCAGGCTGGAGTGCAGATACAAATTGTGCGGCATCACCGTGGCGCCAAGTATGCCAATGGCGAGATAGAGCATTTCACGGTTCCGCAGCATGTCCGCTACGGGAATGAATCCGCGCGCTGCCTCCAGCCACAGCGGCCGCGCGAAAAAGATTTCGTACGCGAAGCACGCGGCGATGGTCATGATCAGGGTAATCACCAGCGTTTCCAACACGCGGAATCCGCGCCCTTGCAGCGCCAGCACAAGGAGGACGTCCAGTCCCGTCAGCAGCACACCCGCGAGCAGCGGCAATCCAAACAGCAGTTTCAGCGCAATCGCCGAGCCGAGTACTTCCGCAAGGTCGCAAGCAGCGATGGCGACCTCGCAAAGAACCCAGAGGACCATGCTTGCACGCTCTGAATAATGCTCGCGACACGCCTGAGCCAGGTCGCGGCCTGTGGCGATACCCAGCTTCGCGGAGAGCGCCTGGAGAAAAATCGCCATCAGACTCGAAATAAGCACTGCACTTAACAGCGTGTATCCAAAACGCGATCCGCCGCCCAGGTCGGTGGCCCAATTGCCCGGATCCATATAGCCGACCGCTACGAGGTACCCTGGACCAGCGAACGCGAGCATTTTTCGAAAGAATGATGCGCCGGCCAAAACGGGAATGCTGCGATGCGATTCGGGAAGCGAAGGGGAGCGTACTTTCTTCAGTGCACTTTCCGGAGCTGCGGTATTCAACCGATCATCCCCAGTGGAAGGTGGGATCGAACTTGATGGTGTTAGCGGGGTGACTGGAGCGGACATAAGTTAACTTCGTTGAACTAAAGACATAAACTAGCATTAACACGCGGATCCAGTCAATCCGGCTGCATCGATCTGAAGCGAAAGGAACAATGGGAAGGCGGGGCCGGAAACCGGTCACGAGTTCACGCTGCTACGAAATGTGAGAATATGTTAGTGTCACCAAGAAAATGGAGGTAGTCGTGGTGCAACCAACTGGCGAGCAAGTGCAGGTGCAGATCAAAGCCGACGAGAAGGAATTGGTCGGGCAATACAGCAATTTAGTGATGTTTCATCACAATGCGGAGGAATTCACGCTGCACTTCATCTATGTATTCCCCAATGTGCCGCAGGGGAAATTGGCATCGAGCGTGATCGTAAGCCCGGAGCACGCCAAGCGTATCTGGAGAGCCCTTGGCGAGAACATCAGCCGTTATGAAGCTCAGTTCGGCCCGATTCGCGAAGTTCCCGAACCGAATCCAGTGCCCAACGTCGGATTTGTGCAGTAGGGTTACTTTCGGCCAGCCGGATTCGGGTGCGGGCTGTACTTACAGCCCGCCATTAGGAATAACCTGGCGCGCAAAAAATATCGAAGTGCCGCCAGTTGCTGAGATCCTGCTCGGCGAGAATTTGGCCGAAATATTCGCCGTCCTCGGCAATTTTGTGGACCGTGTAGCCGTGTTCCGCGATGGAGCGATACAATGTGCGCCGCTGCAAATTGTCCAGCTTTCGATAAACTTCCACTTTTAGAAACGGCTTGCATCGGGTGATCAGATCGGAAAGCGACTGAAGTACGACGGATTCATATCCTTCGGTATCGATTTTTATATATCGAATTCTCGGGATCAGTTCTGCGTACTTTTCCTTGAGAAGCGAGTACAGATTTTTCCCCTGCACTGCCAATTTAAATGGATGGCCGTGAGTCCATTTACTCATCCCTTCAAAACGGCCGCCATTGCAATATCCGGAGTCCGAATACTGAAATTCCATTTCCATGTCTTCGGCAGTCACGGCAAACATCCGCGGAATAATATTGGTCTTCGAGGGATTCAACTCAGCATTCTTCTGTAGGATTGGAAAGACGTAGCGATTGGGTTCCAGCGCAATGACGCAACCGGTCTTTCCCACGGCGAGCGCTATCGGCACGGTTGAGTCTCCTGTATGCGCGCCGATGTCAATGGCCACGTCACCCGGCGACAAGAACTTTCGTAAATTGTCCACGGATTGCTGCGTGATCTCTTTTGCTGTTTCGTGCGGGTGCAGCCACTGTGCGTATTCCACGATTCCATCCGTGGGCAGGTCGAAACGCTTCAGTTTAAACCCGTACGACTTTGGTCCCGGTTGGAGTCCGAGAAAGTATGGCAATTCCTTGAGTTTCAACCTGCGCTCCTTGGTGCCGCCAAACTTCAGATATCATCTACGCAGATTCTGTAATTTACAACCCGCTAGTCTCACCTGTACCAAGGGACAGTTCCCCTACCGGCACACGCAGGCCGATGACGTGCTCCCAGCGATAAGACACATGCTAAATTAGATTTGGATTATATCGTCTTATGAAGGCTGCATGTTCAGGTTGTGGTGCCCAGCACTCTCTCCCAGACGCGCAACTCGCGGGTCGTCCCCGCGTGCAATTTCGCTGCGCAAAATGCGGCAAAACCACGCTAGTGGAAGTCGCGCAAAATCCCGATGCGACACAGATTCTGTCGCCTCTGCCGGAGTTTGCACGCAGCGCAGGCGCACCTCGGCTCGCACGAGGGAACACTGCGGAAGAAACCGGCCTGCGGCTGCCCACGGGAAAGGCGATTGCTCTTTCTGTGATAGCCGGTCCTGCGCGGGGCCTCGTTTATCCCGTGCAAAAGCCGCGGGTGGTGATCGGACGAGCGGACGCGGATATCACGATCAATGACAAGGAAATCTCTCGCTGGCACTGCGCCCTTGAAATCAAGGACGATGTCATACGGCTGCGCGATTTGGAATCCACTAACGGTACTTACTTTGCTGATGAGCGCGTTCGCGTGGCTGAACTAAGACATCTCGCCGAATTTCGCCTGGGAACTTCTGTTGTTCTGCTTAGTGTTACGCCGAAGTTGGATGTGGCTCGCTGAGGTGTTACGCCTGTGGCGTGCGGCACATTTCATGTAAGATTTCACACACTTGAGATGTAGCGGATTTCGAACGGCAAAAACCAAAAGCGCACTCGCTAAAGCGTATGCCACTTATGCTAACTTATCTGGTCGATGCCTGCGCTTAGCGCGATTCTGATCGCTTACAACGAAGAGCTGGATTTGCCGCGCGCGCTTGCTTCGCTCAAGGGCGTCGCTGACGAAGTCATACTGGTCGATTCCGGTTCCACAGATCGCACCCTCGAAATTGCGCGGGAATCCGGCGCGCATGTTTATTCGCGCAAATTGGACGGCCTTGCCGAACAAAAGAATTATGCGGCGTCACTGGCATCGAACGACTGGGTTCTTTCGATCGACTGCGATGAGGAAGTAAGTCCTGAGCTGCGTTCATCGATCCTCGCGTGGAAACAGAACAATCCCGACAAGGCCGGTTACGACTTTCCGCTGATGACGAATTATTTGGGCGGGTGGATTCGCCATTCGGGCTGGTATCCCGATCATAAGGTCCGCCTGTATCATCGCGGCCGAGGGAAATTCGTTAGCGTTTTGCACGAAGGCGTGAAGCTGGATGGTCCGGTTGGGCATCTGCAAGGCCACCTGCTTCACTACACTGTACGTTCATACGAGGAACACAAAGGCAAACTCGATTTTCTTTCCACCATGGCCGCGGAAGACATGTTCGCACATGGGCGCAAGAACTGGCGCGCGACGATGATTTTTGCCCCTCCGTGGACGTTTTTTCAACGCCTGGTATTTCAACTCGGCGTGCTCGACGGCAGGCGCGGCTGGCTGATCGCCTGGCTTTCCGCATATTACATATACATTAAGTATCGAAAACTAGGCCGGCTGCTCGCGGGCGAGAAGTTGACGCACCGTTCGTGGCCGAATCCCGGCGAGGCCTGAGCGTGCGCCCGCTTATCGTCGACCTTGGGCACGAATATCGCGGGGGGCAGCACCAGGCGTTTTTGCTCTTGCGGGGCTTACTGGAGCGAGGTCATGCGCCCGAATTAATTACTCTTCGCGATTCCCTGCTTGCCCGCCGCGCAACTGATGCGGGGATTGCTGTGCATAGCGTTCCCGCCGGACGCAAGCGTCTCGCCGCAACTCTCGCAATCCGCAGACTTGTGCGAAGCCGGAAAATGGATGTGGTTCACGCGAACGAACCTCACGCACTCAGCTCCGCGTGGCTGGCCCGCGCGAACCAAATCGTTCCGATGATTGTTTCGCGGCGAATCGCACTGCCGATCTCGTCAAGCACGGTTTCACAGGCCCGCTATCGAGCGTGCTCACGCATCGTCGCCGTATCGCAATTCGTTGCGCAATCCGTAGCCTCCAGCTTCTTCGGTGCAAGCAAGATCGATGTAATTTATGATGGCGTGGAAATTCCCCCGACTCTATCTCCGCAAAATCGCGAGGGAGCACGCAACAGGTTTGCGATTCCGCAGGAATTCGTCTGCATTGGAAACGTAGCAGCATTCGTGCCTGAAAAAGGACAGGAACTGCTCATCCGCGCATTTGCAGAATTGCGCGGGCAATTTCCAAAATGCGTATTGCTGCTCGCTGGAGATGGTCCGGAAAAGTCAAAGATGCAGGATTTGGTTCGCGGATTTGGACTGGAAGCCTTCGTGAAGCTTCCGGGGTTTGTGCCTGACGTGGAAAGTATATTCGCGGCGATGGATTTGTTTGTTTTTCCTTCTCACCAAGAGCCGCTCGGCAGTTCGCTGCTATCCGCCATGGCATACGGACTTCCCGTAGTTGCAATCGCGCGCGGAGGGGTTCCTGAAGTCGTGGAAGATGGTGTAAATGGCCTCCTTGTGCAGAATCTCGAATCCGACGCGCTTACGGCAACGACAGCGCGCCTGCTTTCGGATCCCGCTGAAGCTCAGAGGCTGGCCGTGGCCGCTCGCGAAACCATCGTGGGGCGTTTTTCCGCGGACCGCATGGTGGAAACGACGCTGCGACTCTACGATTCAGTGACTAGTGGCGGGTGAAAACCTGGCCCGCCGGTGGCCCACAAGTCACTGATCACCAATCGCCAGTCACGTTTTCTTCCCCCCAAAACGCCAAAAGCGCCGGGCACCCCGTTCCCGCGGAGTGGCAAGCGCTTTTAGGTAAAGATGTATTACGCCAGTTGTTTGCCTTCTCGCGTGTCCCTCCTATCCTTGCAGCGGTTTCCCTGAAGCAACCGGGGTGTTAACAACCCACCGGCCAGATGGTTCTAGGAACTCAAGTCCGACGGCAAAGCCTTCGCTTTGCGGCTGGCAATGGGCCACACGCGCTCTCGCGTGGAAGTCGCCCGGCAGTGACTGGATTTCCAGTGTTTCGTTCTTTCGCCAGCGACGGATGCTCGATACGCGCGCTCCACGCGAACTGACGTTCTCGGTGAATGTCGTCTCCACGCCCGGCGCGCGATCGTGCCCGGAAAGATGGACTGCAACGGCCATCGGAATTTTTTTTCGAGACGCTCGACACCAAAAATGTTTGTCATCGTTTCCTTAGAGACACGCCGCGATGCGCGCCAATGAATGGATGCTTTCCGAGCGGCCTTTCATGGCATAAAGCGAACGATCGGCGGCATTAAACAGCGCATCAATTGTTTCTCCATCCTTCGGAAAGACTGCGGCGCCGATACTTACGGCGACATGCGGGACTTCGCCGTCTTTTGCCAGACGCTCGCAAATACGCCGTCCAACCAGAGCGGCAGCTTCCTCGCCCGCTTCCGGCAGCACGACGGCAAATTCGTCGCCGCCATAGCGTGCGGTTGTATCCATCGCGCGCGAATGCACTCGCAGAATATTCGCCAGGCGGCAGATGGCGCGACTCCCAACCAAATGGCCATAGCGGTCGTTGATCGCTTTCAACCCGTCGAGGTCCAGCAGCAGAATCGCGAAAGGACGTCCAGTGCGGCGTGAGCGCTGAACTTCGGACTCCATTACGTTGATCAGCGTGCGATAGTTTGAAAGACCCGTAAGAGCATCGGTCACAGCCAGCCGCTGAACTTGATCGAAAAGCCTGGCGTTATCCAGCAAAGCTCCGCCCAGGACGATCGCATAGCTGCTGACCTTCAGAACTTGCGCCAGAGTGAACGGCGCATCGAGCAGCCGTGCGGACTGGCTGGCAACCACATGGCAGGCGACATTGATCCATATCGCCGCGAGAAATGTCTGATCGACCAACGAAGTTGAGCGGCGCTGCCTCCAGGCAAAGCCAATGCCTGCCGCGGCGAACAACAACGCAGGAAATAGGTCGGCAGGCCTTGGCAGCAAAGCACTGGGATTCATCGTCAGCGCGAATGGAGAGCTGAGGTACGCAGCGCTGGTCAGGTACGCGACCGCAACCACCACAACCATTGCGACAGCGATTTCCCGTCCGGGCTCACGGGAATTGGGTATGCGCCGTTCCACCACGAGTGCCGCGATCAGTACGAGAGCCAGCAGGGTCCGGCTAACCATCCACGCCAAAGGAACGCGTGTTTGTATCGAGGCTCCAGATGCGAGAATGTCGTCAAAGTTGAATGTAGCAACGGTTTCAATGATTCCGGATAGTACGAATCCAAAAGCCAGGATCAGCGTTCGCCGGTCATGCGTGCCACGGAATCGCACGATCGCATTCGCCGCGTAGGTGAAGCAGAGAAGGCTGCCGACAATCTGGAGATAGGAATAAAGAATGGGTTCGGACGAAAACGGAAAGTCTCGCAGCCATGCGGCAAGAAAAAAGCACGATAGAGCCGCCGCGCCCCCCAGAATCCAGCGGAGGCGCCAGGCCCATTCCCGAATTTGAATCCACACACTCACCGCCCCCCCAGTTCGAGCAGTTCCAATCGCTTCATGCGATCGACGTTAACAGGGGATGCATATTCATGTCCTTTCGTGTGCCATCATGGAGCACCTTGCAGGCAACACAAAATAAAGGCGTTAGATTTTAGGCATTTTGGCGTGAATCCATGTAGGGGGAAATGTGTGCCTAGAAGGTGGGTAGAAACGTTACAAGGACTGAAACGGGCTTCCCGATCTGGGATTCATCCGTATCAAGTTTGACACTAGGGGAGTACACGCCTGGTTATGAGTGGGCGAATTTATTGCATTGAATGGCTTGAGCCCCTACGGTTTTGGTGGCGGGAGCTCTCGAGCATGTTGCGAGTCCTTAAACCCTGCTGCCTTGTGGGAACCGTCGCAAAACGGCTTGTTCGCCGAATGCCCGCAGCGGCATAGACCGATGGCGGTGCGCCCCGCGAGGCCGAATGGCTTGCCCGTCATGTCCGTGATTTCAAAATCTCCTTCGATGCGCAAAGGTCCGTCATCCCGCACGATAATCTTGGTCGATGCCATTCTTCCTCCGTGAGTAGCTTCCTGGATCTTGTCGCACCGAAAACCCGGGTCTGATCCATTGCATTCGCTTTGGATCAAAGGCCCGGGTTACAACAATACCTCAATACTTCGGCATGGTGGGATCGACTTGATCGGCCCACGCCAGAACGCCGCCCTTGAGGTTCAGCAGCTTCTTGAATCCCGCCTTCTGAAGAAAATGGATCGCGTCGGCGGAGCGCTTTCCGCTGCGGCAGTGGACGACCATCTCGCGCGAACTATCCAGTTCGGCCGCGCGGCGCGGGAGTTCGCCGAGAGGAATCAGTTTCCCGTTCAGGTTGCAGATCTGGTATTCGTGCGGCTCACGCACATCCAGAATGAACAAGTCATCTCCGTGATCCAGCCGCGCCTTCAAATCTTTCGGTGTAATTTCCACAATACCGTCAGTCATAGCAGGGGTCTCCTCACCGCGAATTCCGCAAAATTCTTCGTAATCGATCAGCTTGGTAATCGTGCGATGATCTCCGCACATCGGGCATTCCGGATTCCTGCGCAATTTAAGTTCACGGAAGCGCATGGCCAGCGCATCGAAGAGCAGCAAACGCCCAACCAGCGGCTCTCCGGTCCCGAGGATCAGCTTAATGGTTTCCATCGCCTGAATTGAGCCCATAATGCCGGGCAGCACGCCCAGCACGCCGCCTTCGGCGCACGATGGCACCAGGCCCGGTGGAGGCGGCTCCGGATACAGGCAGCGGTAGCACGGTCCACCCGGATAGCCGAACACCGTCGCCTGCCCTTCGAAGCGGAAGATCGAGCCGTACACATTCGGCTTCCCGAGCAGTATGCAAGCATCGTTCACCAGGAAGCGCGTGGGGAAATTATCCGTGCCATCCACGATAATGTCGTAATCCTTGAACAAGTCGAGCGCGTTGTCGCTGGTCAGGCGCGTTTCGAATGATTGAATTTCAATCATCGGATTGAGCGCGGACAGGCGAGCCTTCGCAGCTTCCGATTTCGGTTTGCCCACATCGGCGGTGGTAAACGTCACCTGGCGCTGCAAATTCGAATTGTCAACAACATCGAAATCCACCAGACCCAGATGGCCTACGCCTGCAGCTGCAAGATAGAGACCCAGCGGCGCGCCAAGACCACCCGTGCCAATCATCAACACGCGAGCGCGCTTCAGCTTGAGCTGCCCCTCAAGACCCACCTCAGGCATGATCAGGTGACGGCTGTAGCGCTGGATTTCATCTTTCGAAAGCTTCGCTTCCTCTTGCGATAATGTGTCGGTCGGAATTGCCACTTACGTTCTCCTATGATCTCGCTTAAACCCGAACACCCACTCCACCGGCGATGGACGGCACGATGCTCACCGTATCGCCATCCTTGGTCGGCGTGTTTTCCTTGTTGAGGAAGCGGATGTCCTCGTCGTTCAAATAGACGTTCACGAAGCTGCGGATTTTCCCGTCTTCGGTGTAAAGGTGCTTGCGCAATTCGGCAAAGCTGCCCGTCAGGCTGCCCAGGGCTTCGCCCACCGTCGTGGCATTACATTCAATGCTCGCCTGCTTTCCGGTGAACTGGCGGAGCGGCGTCGGAATCAGGACTTTCACGGCCATACGGCGGTTTCTCCCCTATTAAAACACCCTAATCAGGGTGTTGGATCGGATGCGCGAACTACGGCTGAAGTTTCAGCGAGTCCTATGTCCCCTGTTTAGCGGCGCGTACCGGCAAAACTTCTTCCGGCTCAAATTTCGAACGGTCGTCGTCAAGCCGCCACGACGTCAAATCCCTGGGACTTCCCGCATCCACGCTGACGATCACATAGCTGTACCACGGCCAGGCATGCTCACGATCGAACTCACTGGGCCGCGCCGGATGATCGGGATGAGAATGATACCACCCCAGCAGGTCGAATCCACGCTCGGATGCGGCGCGCTCGGCATCGCGAAAATCTTCCGGCGTGATCGAGAAGCGATTTCGCGGAGAATCGTCCCTGCGATTGATCAGCGGGAAAAGCGCGCGGATTTCGCGCCCGGCATCGCCATCGGTTCCCAGCATCGCGCCGCAGCATTCGTTCGGATAGTCCTTCGCGCCGTGGTCGCGAATTTCCTGTTCCAGATTTTTCGCCAGCAGAAGCATTAAGCAATTCTCTCTTGGATGTGTCTGTAGATTAAAGAAAGATAAACCAAGACTACTTGTCATTCCGAGCGGAGCGAGGAATCTCTCTTGGTTTTGCGATTGCCAAGAAAGGAGGGATTCCTCGCTCCGCTCGGAATGACAACTTTTTTTTATTGAACCTGCTAAACCTCATTCCAAAAACGCTCGCTCAAATACTTTGTCCCCGAATCAGCGAAAACCGTTACGAACACCGCGTGCTCCTCAGGCTTCAGTTTTGCCGCCACCTGAAAACAGCCATCGAGAGCAGCTGCAGCGCTCGGGCTCAGCAACAAGCCCTCCTCCCGCGCAGCACGCTTCACCATTCGATACGCGTTTTCGGTGTCGATCGAGAGATTTGCATCGGCCAGCGTTGCATCGTAAATTCCCGGCACAATCGCCGTCGGCATATGCTTCCAGCCTTCCAGGCCGTGAAACGCCGCGTCCGGCTGCAGACTGATGCAGCGAATCGCCGGATTCAATTCTTTTAATCGCCGGGTCACGCCAACGAACGTTCCGCTGGTGCCCAGGCCCGTCACAAAGTGAGTCACGCGCCCGCCGGTCTGCTCCCAGATTTCCGGCGCCGTCGTATTGTAATGGGCGCGCCAGTTCGCCGGATTGCCATACTGATCGGGATAGAAATATTTTCCCGGCTCGGCGGCGATAATTTCACGCGCGCGCGTAATCGCGCCATCGGAGCCTTCATCGCCCGGCGTGATAACGATTTCCGCGCCGTAGGCCGCGAGAATTTTCTTGCGCTCCTCGCTCGCGCTGGAGGGCAGGCAGAGCTTCACGCGATATCCGGACGCCGCCGCGATCATGGCATAGGCGATTCCCGTATTCCCGCTGGTGGCGTCAAGAATCGTTTGCCCCGGCTTCAGGCGTCCGGTGCGTTCCGCATCGCGAATCATCTCCAGAGCAGGGCGATCCTTCACCGAGCCGCCGGGGTTAAACCATTCCGCCTTGCCGTAAAACTCAGCGTTAGGGTAGCTGCTGCCAAGCCGCTCCAACCGCAGCAAGGGAGTATTCCCGATGCAGTCCAGGAGCTTTTTCCCCCTGGCTGCCGTAACGGCGGACGACCCGCCAAGTATAGGTTTATTAGCCGTATGCATGCGCGCAGCGATTCCCCGCCTCTGTTCGAACGACTCAAAAACACAAACACATACCCGCCTTGTCAAAGGATGCCGAAAGGCTTCAGCGGTATCCGGTTAATTTAACATAACTTAGGCGAGTGGCCGAAGGGCACAATTTGAAAATCAAGGTGTATCGTAATCGCAATTGCGGTAAAATTTAAACAGAAGGATTAAATATGCTGAACGAAGCGCAAACTAAGCAGGTGTGGGAAAATATGTTGGCTGCGGAAGCCCGCTCATTTTATTTCGGCGACTTAGCTTCCCGCTATACTTCATACAAACAGTGGATTACGGGGGTATCTTTCTTCCTTTCTTCCGGGGCTGCTGCAACCATTGTTGCAAAAACTCCAAGTTGGGTTCCACTGATACTGGCCCTCATCGCCGCTGCAGCAAGTGCCTATTCGATGGCTACCAGTCTCGATAGAAAAATAAGCACCATGGCCAAGCTACATTCCGCTTGGAACCGTATCATGGTTGAATACGAACGTCTGTGGAATCATACCTACGCAGAGGATGCCGAATTTCAATTGGAAAGGATTATTCAACTGGAAGAAGAGCCCTCGGAACTGGCCACAACGGAAGCTCCTAACGATCAAAAACTGATGGAGAAATGGCAAGATAAGGTATTGGCTCTACGCGGTCTGGTGAATCACCATGCCTGATCCGATTGAAAAAAGGTGGCCTCCAATGCCACGTCCAGCACCTCCGCCACCACCGCCGCCTACACCACCGTCCCCACGGCCTCATTTCATCTTTTTCATTCTCAACCGACTACAGCACTGCTAATTTTCTTTACACCGTCCTCCCCCTCTCGTATTCTGGAATCCCATGTGGAATGTCAACGATCGGTTCGAATCGGCCCTGATGGAAGCCCTGCCCGCCAAAGGTTTTGTGGTCAACAGCACGGGCGGCGTCACGCGCGTGGAAAAATACGGCTGCGGCGCGGAGTTCCGCCGAACCGGCGACAATCACTACACCATGACGATTCTGCCCACCATCCTGATGAACACCCAATTCACGCGCCTGTGGGACGCGGGCTACCAGAAATTCCTTCTCACCGACGACGGCCGGAAATTCCCTGCCACCGCCGACATGCTTCTCCGCATGAGGCGTTTTAATGAAGAGCTGCGAACCGCGCTCGGCGTCCCCACCTATTACAACGAAGCACTGGGTTCGACTTCGCTCGTCTCCGTGTACGACCGCGTCAAAGGCCGCACCGGCGATGTGCCGGACCGGACGGTTGGCGTGAAACCGGTTTTGGGGCACTAGGACGTATTTTGCAGGCCCTCACCTTTTGCAGCTTTACGCTTCAAGAATAGCCGCTGGGCACTATCTTCAAACTTAAGAAAGGTACTACCAATTTATTTTATATCACATGCTATTATAAATATTCGATGAACAACGCCAATCTCACAACGAATAATCGGCGAAAGATAAACTGAGCTAATTGTGAGCAAGAACTCCGACAATCTATTCTTTTGTCTGCACAAATACGCGCAACAAGACGAGAATTTCACAACAGAAGCGTTTGTATCTGTCCTGCGACATCTAGCGCGCCACGACTCACCTGCTTTCATTCTATTACTCGGGCGGCTGACAGGCGGCGCGTTCGATCTAGAAGGAGAGCACCCCTCCGATTTCAAGATTGAAACGCAAACCACGTTCTCAGAGGGGACGCCAGACATTCAGATCACACATCCACGTTTTTTTATACTTATTGAGGTAAAAGTGGAGGCCGGTCTTGGGGAGACACAGCTAGTTCGATATCAAAAGATAATTGGCAATAGTCCGTTGGATCGCAAGTGCCTCGTACTACTCACGCGTTGCCCACCTAGCGAATCCGACGCCGCCCAGGTGAACGCTTGCGTCCTATGGCGACACGTTGCTGAGACTTTGAATTCTGCACTAAGGACAACCACAGAGGTCATATCGGAATTCCTTATGAGGCAATTCGTAGAATTCCTGAAGGAAAGGGGGATGTGGATGGAACTAGTAGATTGGGAACTCAAAGGGGGTGTCGAATCACTGAAGGCACTCATTGCGATGTTTGATGGGGCCATCCAATTAGCAAAGGCATCAGAAAAAATCCGAGCCATACGATGGGATAGAATTGGATATTCTTTCAAGGTAGGAGACATAAATTGCTGGTCAGGGGTATATTTCTCGAACCCTACCATAGCTGTCTATAAAGCCTATGACATCCCGAAGGGAATTGAAAAGGTGCTGGGGATGGGAGTGGCAGAAAAATCTCACTGGCTGTATAAACAGGAACTCGACTCAGAGAATGTCTATTTCTTTTCAAGAACTCCTGAGAGCCAACAGGTCTTTATCGAGAAATTTGTTGCGGATTGTTGCAGTGCGGTATTAAGAATTAACAAAAATAAATAGACGAACACGCGATGTGTCTGGAGAAGTTTGCCCGAGCGTCAATGAGGTAAATGGAGCCTCATTCCAATTTATCTGCCATGGCATCGCGAAGTTGCCGACGAAACTGCCGCAAATCGACGCGGTGCTTGGCGGCTTTGCGCGAGCCCAGAAAAATTACGGGGACATCGTAATCGTAGCGGGCGCGGAGATCGGGGTCCCGGTCGATATCGATTTCGGTGAGGCGGGCGCTGAATTCCGCGAGCAGGGGCGCGATTTGCGTTTTTGCTTCTTCGCAGAGGTGGCAGCCGGGGCGGGAATAGATGGTTACGTCGCGGGGGCCTGCCAGTTGCAGGCGGCCGTCTTCGGTGCGCACGTAGGTGTCCGGGGCTTCCGCGGGGCGCAGCAAGCCGCGGCCCAGCAGTTGCGCGACTGCGTTGCGCACTGCGGCGCTTGCTTCGGCGGGGTCTCCCAATTCCGCGAGGGATAGGGCGGATGCGCCGGGGCGGTCGAAGGCTGCCAGGACTTTGCGTTCGGTTGAGTCCATCGGTGCATTTGTTTTACCGCAATCTTCGTATTTATGGAATTCCGAAAAGCTCAATGCATGGGAATGGTGGGCGTCCTGAGAATGCCCGGCAGTGTTCTAATTTAGAGACTCGCGTTGAAACAAATCCAGGGCTGCGGATTCGGAGCCTTTCCTGGGAACGCCAATCTCCCGATTGGCGACTGTATTGGGGCACAAGACGCCAATCGGGAGATTGGCGTTCCCAGGATTCACTCCCCCGACATTCGAATTCAATTTCAAATTGGGATGCTGCGCATTTGTGGGGAATGACTCAGTTTGGTGTCGATAGGACTAAAACCTGCCCGCCCTGAAACCGGGCGGCCGCTACAAGTGCCAATTCCAGACCGAAGGGCGCTTTTGTAGAGGACTCTCCGTCCCTTGTACTTAGGGACGGAGAGGGCACGGTCTTTAAGTCAAACTGAGTCACTCCCGATTTGTGACGCGGCTTGTTTTGCGGCGACGCGCGTGGTACATCCGATGGGGAGTATTTTAAGGGGCGAGCACATATGGCCGATGTAGTTGTCTTGATCGACGATCTGTTTTTTCAGGCAAAATTGCATGAGACGGCGAAGCTGACCGGGGTCACGCTGGAGACGGCGGGGACGGGCGAGCAGTTGGTGAAAGCGGCGGCGGCTAGTCCCTCGGCGCTGGTGATTGTGGATTTGAACGCGCGGCAGGGGGCGCTGGATGCTGTGGAGCAACTTTGCACTCCTGACGGGACGGGCAAGCCGCGGCGGGTGATTGCGTTTCTCTCTCATGTGCAGACGGAGCTGGCCGAGCGGGCGCTGGCGGCGGGGTGCGTGGACGTGATGCCCCGGTCGAAGTTTACGCAGAATCTGGCGGGGATTTTGAGAGGGACGAAGTCTTGATTGGACGCGGGATTTTTTTCCGGGACGAAAAGCGGGAAAGGAAAGAGGAATTCCTCGCCCGCCGCGGCGGGCTCGGAATGACAAGCACTTTTTTTGTGCGCGGCAAGTCTGCGTACCACTGCCGCCCCCTGTTTTCGAAATGGCGGATTGCATTGGCTTTTGTCTTCGCGTCGGCTGGATTACTTTCGGCAATCCCGGCACACTCACAGCAGACAATTGCGGCGACACCTGAGGCGGCGTTGTCCGGGGTGCTTTCTTCTGCGTGCCGGCAGGACTCTGCGGTGTTCGCCACATTTCTTACCGCTGATAACGCGACGGCCTATCGATCGCTGGCCGGGCCGCAGCAAACGGCGATGATGAAGCGGTTCGTTTTGCTCGAAGATCCCGGTCGCACGCTTCTATCGACCGGGGCGACCGGCCATCCGGTGATCCGCTGCGAAGCTCCGGGCATCTCTACCGAGATGCGGTTTGGCGAGACGCGCTTGCGCGAAAATCTGGCGTTCATTCCGATGGAAATTCCGCTGCCCGGCGAGCCATCGCATTCGATCACTTTTGGGCTAGTGCGCGAGGGCGGCAACTGGAAAGTGCTCTCTGTGGGACTGATTCTGCTGGATATTCCCTCGATGGCTCGGCAGTGGGAGCAGGCGGACCTGGAGGCGCGCGAGGACAACGCCATCGCTGCGCTGCGCACTCTAGCGACCGCGCTGGAAACGTACCGGCACGCGTACGGTAAATTGCCGGACTCGCTGGAGCCTCTGGGGCCCGCGCCGAAAGAAGGCATTTCGCCGGAGGCGGCAGGCCTGGTGGATGTGGAGCTGGCCGCGGGAAAGAAGAACGGTTACGAAATACGCTATCGAGTTTTGCCCGCCGAGGGTAGCTTGCCGGAAGACGAAGCCAATCAGGCGGCAAAATTCGAACTGGCGGCAACGCCCGCTAAATATGGCGACGCCGGGAAGAAATCCTTTTTCCTGGATTCAGCAGGTGTCCTTCGAGGCGACGACAAGAACGGCGCGGTCGCGACTTCGGAAGACCCGCGCATCAGTTCCCCGCAAAGCATGCCTTCGCAGAGATAACACGCCTAGCGGAGGAAGCCTCTTTGGCGATACCATCCAGTTCGAGTCATGTTGCCAATCTTCAGAAATGGAAGACGCCGCGTCGCCGTCATTTCGGCGATCCTCGTTTTCGCAATGCCCGGATGCGCGCAATCCTTTGCCGGAAACTCATCGGCACGCGACCCGGAGGCTCCGGGACCGCAACAATCTTCTGGAACAGACTCTCCTCTCCCTGTATTCGAATTGCACAGCGGATTTTGGGTCAACCTGCACCATTTCCTGTATCTGCAAGCGCGGCTGTTGAATGGCAAGTCGTCTTCCACTGAAAATGTAAGGGGCGCTGCGCCGCTGGACGATGCTCCGGTTTCGCTGCAGGATTTTCCCTCCGAAGAAATCAAGAATTGGCAGAGCGCCGTGGCGTTTTACGCGAAAGATATGGCCAAACGCGATCTGCTTCTCAACGGTGAGATGACGACGATCAACAATCGCCTGTCTGAAATGGAAAGCTGCGCAGACCTGAAGGGGAAAAGTTCCGCAGCGTGCGCGTCCGGACTCCAGCCTGATCTAGTCGATGTTCTCGACCGTGCCGCGCCGGTCTATCGGGCGCATTGGTGGGCCGAACAAGATCGAGCCAACCGCGAATGGATCGCGCAGATCGCTCCGATGGTCCGACAAACGGGCGTTGAACTTTCCGGCCAGCTTGCCGATGTGTACCAAAAACCGTGGCCTAGCGGGAGGCTTCGAGTGGACGTCGTGTGGTACGGCGGCCCGTTTGGAGCCTACACAACCCTCGGCCCCGTACACGTAACCATTTCCAGCCACGACGCGCGAAATAAGGGGATCTATGGATTCGAAGTTCTATTCCATGAGTCTTCGCACGCGCTCGCTGGCGCAGTCAACGAAGCCATCGCTAAGGAGTTTCGCGACCGTGACAAGCCCATACCTCGCGATCTCTGGCATGCACTGCTGTTCTACACCACAGGCGAACTGGTCCGTCGCGATCTGGCGTACGGAAACATGACGTTTTCGCCGGGAACCTTGCCGTCAAATTATCAGCCCTATGCAGCGCGTTTCGGCCTCTATTCCGGTTCGTGGGAACGCTTTCGGGGCATGTTGGACCTTTACTGGCGGCCCTATCTGGATAGCCAGGTTTCTTTTGGGACGGCGATTGCACGGCTGGCCGATGCTCTCTGAACCCGTTGTGGTGTAATTGTCCGGCGACTCGGACTATGGTAACCTTCTGGCGTTGAAAGCGGGTTCCGCTGACTCGGAGTCCGCCTCCGATGCTCCTCTCTGCTTGACGATGTCATCCTGGGAATACCCTGCGACTCCAGATCAACTGGCGACCGGCAGGGTGGAGTGACTCCACAGAGGCTTATTCGGACCGACAAACTCACAGACTGGGGAAAGTTGAAAGAGCGCGATGCCGACGAAACCTGCCACAGGAAAAGCAATTGAGATCAAACTGGCGCACTCGCCGGACTCCGATGACGCATTCATGTTTTACGGGCTGGCTACGCAGAAGGTGCGCACGCCCGGCCTGAAGTTCACTCACGTGCTGGCCGACATTGAAACGCTGAACCAGGCGGCATCCCAGGAAATCTATGATGTGACGGCATTTAGCTTCGCCGCGTACCCCTTCCTGCGCGATAAGTACGTACTGATGGATTGCGGCGGAAGCATTGGAGAGGGCTACGGCCCAATTGTGATTTCGCAGCACCCCCTGAAGCGCGAGGACCTGGCGAAATGTCGCGTCGGCGTGCCGGGGCTGCGGACTTCCGCATATCTGGCTCTGAAGCTGTTCGAACCGCGCATCGAAGCCGTTCCCATGGCATTCGATCAGATTCTGGATGCCGTGAAAAATTCCGTCGTCGATGCGGGCCTGCTGATCCACGAAGGGCAGTTGATGTTTTCGCAGATGGGCCTGCACAAGGTTGTTGATCTGGGCCAGTGGTGGCTGGAACAGACCGGCCTTCCGCTGCCGCTCGGAGGCAACGGAGTTCGCCGCGCGCTGGGCCCGGTGGTTGGCGCTCAAATATCGCGCGCGATTCGTGAGAGTGTTACCTATGGCCTGGAACATCGCGAAGCGGCCGTCAATTACGCAATGCAGTTTGCGCGTGACATGGACCCGGAACTGGCCGACAAGTTCATTGGAATGTATGTGAACAAATGGACGCTCGGCTATGGCGAGCGCGGACGCGCGGCGGTGCGCGAATTTCTGACGCGTGGCGTAAATGCGGGATTGATTCCCGGGCCGCCCGACGCTGAGTTTTTGAGCGAAGAAGAATAATTTTTTGGCCGTCGTCCCTGACTCATGCAGCGAGTTCTTTCCACGTATCTTTTCGTCAATCGCAAACTGAACGCCGCGCTGATCGGTGAGGCCGCGCGGACCGGAGTTGCCGCGATTGAACTGTTTTGCTCGCGCGGCCATTTCGATTACCGCTCGTCCGACGATGCGCGGGAACTGGCCTCCTGGCTTGCGGGAAATAATCTCGCGCTGCAATCGATTCATTCCCCCACCACACGCGATTTCAACACGGCGCGCGAGAGCGGCACGCCGCTTTCGATCTCCGATCCCGAGCGCTTGAGGCGGCAGGAAGCGGTGGATGAAATCAAGCGGGCCCTCGATGTGGTGGATTACGTGCCCTTTCAGTATTGCATTCAACATGTTGCCCGACCGCGCGATACACCCGACCCGCGACGATGGGATGCGGCGTTCAGTTCGCTCGAACTTCTATCGCTATTCGCGAAACAGCGCGGTGTGACTCTCGCGCTCGAAAATACGCCGGGGGAGATGGCCACCCCTGCGAACCTGAAGAATTTTCTCGATACCACACGATTGACGAACGTAAAGCTATGCTTCGATACCGGCCACGCGCATATCCAGAGCGGCGGCGCGGCGGCTCTGGAGACGATCAAGGACATCGTTGTGACGACGCACATTCACGATAATCAGGGCGAGCGCGACGATCATTTGCTGCCGTTCGAAGGAAACATCGACTGGGCTGAGACGCTTGCTACGCTGCCTAAGAATTTGCCGTTGGTGCTTGAGCTGAAGGAGCCTGCGGCGGCTGCCGGGACTGGCGATATACAGGCGTTTGCTGAATTGTTTCGCGGCGTGCGGACTGTGTTCGATAAGTTCGAAGAGATTCTTGCGGGGGGTTAGTGGCATCGTCCACTGCGGCGGACTGGATGCTTTTTTTTCCTGGCATCTAAACCAAACCCGCACAGACTGAAGTCTGTGCTACTAAGTGCGGAGCGAATTCCATGCCGGTGGTGACGATTCAGGATGTGGGGCGGTATGACGGGCAGGAAGTCACGCTGCGCGGCTGGCTTTATAATCTGCGCGAAGCCGGGAAGCTCCTGTTCCCCATATTTCGCGACGGCACGGGAACTATTCAAGGCGTTGTTTCGCTGAAGGATCAGCCTGCGGCGTTCGAATCTCTGCGCGGATTGACGCAGGAATCGAGCGTGATTGTCACCGGGAAAATTCACGCCGATAAGCGCGCGCCGGGCGGGTTCGAAATTCAGATTACCGTGATCGAAGTGGTGCAGCGCGTTCCGGACGATACTCCCTACCCGATTCAACTCAAAGAGCATGGCGTTGACTTCCTGTTGGACCACCGGCATCTGTGGATTCGAACGCCGCGCCAAGCGGCGATTCTACGCATTCGCGCCCATGCCGTTCGCGCCGCGCACGAATTTATGGATTCACAGGGCTACATCCTCACCGAAGCGCCCATTTTTACGCCCGCCGCTTGCGAAGGCACGACCACGCTATTCGAAGTGCAATACATCGACGATGAGAAGGCGTACCTGACGCAATCGGGGCAGCTTTACGTCGAGGCTACGGCGATGGCGCTGGGCAAGGTGTACACCTTTGGGCCGACGTTTCGCGCCGAAAAATCCAAAACGCGGCGACACCTGACTGAATTCTGGATGCTGGAGCCGGAGGCGGCATACGCTCATCTGGAAGATATGATGACGCTGGGCGAAGGCCTGGTGAGCCACGTGGTGCAATCGGTGTTGAAGAATCGCGCGCGGGAACTGGAAACGATTGGGCGCGACGTGAGCAAACTTGCCAACGTGAAGACTCCTTTTCCGCGTATTACTTACGATGAAGCCGTGGAACTCCTGCAACAGCGAGGCAATCCGGCAAAGTGGGGCGAGGATTTCGGCGGCGACGATGAGACGATATTGTCCAGCACTTACGATCGTCCGGTAATCGTCCATCGCTATCCAGCGGCCATCAAAGCGTTCTACATGCAGCCAGACCCGGTGCGTCCTGAGCTGGCGCTGGGATTCGACATGCTTGCGCCGGAAGGCTACGGCGAAATCATCGGCGGCGGCGAACGCGTTGCCGATTACAATTTGTTGCTCAAGCGGCTGCGCGAAAACAACCTGCCCGAAGAGGCCTTTGGCTGGTATCTGGACCTTCGCAAATATGGCGGCGTTCCGCATGCAGGCTTTGGATTGGGCCTGGAACGCACCGTTGCGTGGATTTGCGGAACCGAGCACATTCGCGAAGTGATTCCCTTCCCTCGGATGATCTACAGAGTCTATCCTTAAGGGCTCATTGCCTTTCGCAACGGGGGTTAGCGCGGGGTATTTCCTATGCCACAGAAGATTCGCATCATCGGCGTTCCGATGGACCTCGGCCAGAGCCGGCGCGGGGTAGATATGGGTCCGTCTGCGCTGCGCGTCGCGGGATTGCAGCATCGCCTGAAGGCGCTGGGCCACAACGTCGAAGACATCGGGAATATCCACGTGAAGCAGCCCGAGGAACAACCCTACGGAGAAAAGCGCGCCAAATACCTGCATGAGATTGCCGAGACTTGCCGCGGGCTGGCCGAGATGACCGAGAACACGCTCAAGGAAGGTTTTCTGCCGCTGGTGCTGGGCGGCGATCACTCGCTGGCGGTGGGATCGCTTTCCGGCGTGGCGAATTATTTTCGCGGGCAATCCAAGCGCATCGGTTATTTGTGGCTGGACGCGCACGGCGACATGAATACTCCTGAAAGTTCGCCGTCGGGAAATATTCACGGCATGCCGCTCTCCGCGATTATTGGCTATGGAGCGACGGAGCTGGTCGATCTGCTTGGGTACAAACCGAAAGTCGAGCCGCGCAACGTGGCGCTGGTGGGCGTGCGCGATCTGGATCCGAAGGAGCGCCGCCTGATCAAGGAGTCCGGCGTGCACGTCTTCACCATGCGCGATATCGATGAGCGCGGCATGCGCGACGTGATGAGCGAAGCGCTGCGCTTCGTCACCGACGATACCGATGGTGCCGCCGTCAGCCTCGATATGGATTTTGTAGACCCCACCGATGCTCCCGGAGTCGGTACGCCCGTACCCGGCGGAGTGACCTACCGCGAGGCGCACCTGGCGATGGAGATGATCGCGGACAGCGAATCGATGGTGTCGCTAGAGGTCGTGGAAATTAATCCGGTGATCGATCTGCACAATCAGACGGCGCTGCTGGGCGTTGAAATGGTGCTTTCCGGGCTGGGGAAGAGGATTTTGTAAGGATATGCTGCATTCAAGTGGCACAGACTTTTTAGCCTGAGTTCGCGAAGGGCAGTCTGTGCGCTTTTGGTTTTTTCTTCTGACATCTAAACCAACCCCGCACAGACTGAAGTCTGTGCTATTGGATCTCATAAATTATGGCCACAGAAAAAAAGAAGTTGCGAGTTGGCGTGTTGTTCGGCGGGCGTTCCGGCGAGCATGAAGTTTCACTGATTTCGGCAGCGTCGGTCATCGGTGCTCTCGATCCGGCGAAATACGAAGCTGTGCCCATCGGCATCACGAAGGATGGCCGGTGGCTCGCCGGAACAGCGGCGCACAAGATGCTGCCCGAAGTGCTGCGCACGGGCGAGCAGGTGATGCTCTCCGCGGATCCGAATGTTGCGGCGCTGGTACACGTCGGCGATTCGCATTCGGACGCGTTGCATGTGGATGTTGTTTTTCCTGTGCTGCACGGCACTTATGGAGAAGACGGCACGGTGCAGGGCCTGCTCGATCTCGCGGGGCTTCCGTATGTGGGCTCCGGTGTGCTGGGTTCGGCGGTAGGCATGGATAAAGACATGCAGAAGCGGCTGTTCCTGCAGGCGAAACTTCCGGTGGGCGAATTCATCGCCATCACGCGCTCGGAGTGGGAGAAGTCGCGCAGCAAAGTTCTCAGCACGATCCGCAAGAAGTTCAAATTCCCAGTTTTTGTGAAGCCCGCGACGCTGGGCAGTTCGGTGGGCATGACCAAGGCGCACGATGCGAAGGAACTCGCCGCCGCGATGGACCTGGCCGCGGAGTTCGCGCAGAAAATTCTGGTCGAGCGCGAAATTCGCGGGCGCGAAATCGAGCTTTCCGTGCTGGGCAATGAAGACCCCAAAGCGTCGATCCCCGGCGAAATCGTGCCGCACCGTGAATTCTACGACTACGCCGCGAAATATCTGGAAGAAGGCACCCGCCTGCTGATTCCCGCGAAATTAAATAAAGCGCAGGTCAAGAAATTTCAGGAGTACGCCGTCCGCGCCTTCCGCACGCTGGAATGCCTGGGCATGGCCCGCGTGGATTTTTTTCTGGAGAATCGCACAGGCAAGATTCTGCTGAACGAGATCAATACGATTCCCGGCTTCACGTCGATCAGCATGTACCCGAAGTTGTGGGAAGCCTCCGGCCTCAACTACCGCAACCTTCTCGATCGCCTGATCGAACTGGCGCTGGCGCAGCATCGCGAAAAGCAGCGGACGAAATATACGATTGATCTGCCGGCTGCCGCTTCCTCCGCCAATCTCGACGCGTAGGTTTTTTTTCGGACCTCGTTGTCTTGACTGGATTTTCGATTCTGCTTGTCCGGCTCCCTGTCGCCTTTTTTAGAAAGCGGATATAAGATGCCAATAGGAGAATCATTCGTGGGCATACTCGATTCGGGCGCGGAAGAACCGAAATCAAAAGCGCTGCGTTACGTGGTGAGCGGAGTTGCTCTGGCGCTGATGATTGCCGGAGCGCTTTGGTATTTCCTGCGGTTCACGCCGGAAAAGCGGGTTGTCGAGCGGTTCATGGATGCCGTGGTGGCCGGGGATACGCAAACGGGATTTCAAATCTGGCATCCGGCGGCTTCATCCAGCTTCAAGTATGAGGATTTCCTGAGTTTTTGGGGACCGAAGGGTTATTACAGCCCGATTAAGAGCTATCGAATTGAGACCGCTGAAGCGCCGCCTAAGGGTGGAAGCGGGGTTGTAGTGGTGGTGGAGCTTAGCGCTTACTCGCCGTTTCCTTCGCCGCAGGAAACGATTAAGTTCGCTCAGAATCAGGAAGTGCAGATTTGGGTGGAGAAGTCCGATCATTCGCTGGGATTTCCGCCGCCGTAGGGGTTGATGTTATCGCTAAGTGCCGTCCGGGAAGTCTGCGGGTGACATTCCGGGCGCTCTCGCTGACGCGATGCCAAAAATCACTATTCTCCTGAATTCAAAAAAAACAAAGAGGGATTCCTCGGCGTAAAACGTGCCTCGAATGACAATGTTTTTTATTATTTCAGGAATGTGGAAACGTCGCGGCGCGTCGCAGAACTTCCTCCCTAGAGATCGCGTACGGCTGCGAGCAATTCCCCGGGCGTGATCGTCGATGTGCCTAGCTTCCCTACGACAACTCCAGCGGCAGCGTTGGCTAGTACCGCAGCCTCACGCATCGGAGCGCGCGCTGCTACTGCCAGCGCGAGGACCGAGAGCACCGTATCGCCGGCTCCGGTAACGTCGAAGACTTGGCGACCGTGCGAAGCGTGATCGGTGCGCGTCTGGCCGATGCGATCTAGGCTGACTTCGCGGCTGGTCGCGGCTACGTGGAATGCTTCGGTCACCGTATCCTCAAATACGCTTAGTCCATCCTTCCCGCGAGTGATTACCACCGACGAACAACCAAAATGCGCTAAGAGTGCGCGACCTGCCCGTTCGAAGGACTCATCGGTGTCAAGTTGCCGTGTCACGAAAAAACTCGCTTCTATTGTATTGCACACGATCGCCGTTGAACCTCGATAGGCAAATAGCCGCGAGGTCTTTGGCTTGACCAGAACCGGGACGTCGCGACGGTGGCATTCGGTGAGGACGCGTTCTGCCAGGGCGTCGGTCACGACTCCCTTGTCGTAGTCGGAAATCACGACCGCATCGAGTTGCCCAAGCGCAGTCTTGATTCGGCGAATCAGGGACTCTTCCAGATTCTTGGAGAGCGGCTCGCGGCGCTCGCGGTCCACACGCACGACTTGCTGTTGTTTTGCGATGATGCGCGTTTTCACCGTGGTGACGCGCGAGGGGTCGGCGACCAATCCCTTCGTCGCCATCCCCGCGGCGGCCAGGCATTCGCGGATCGCGCCGCCCGGCTCATCTTCTCCTACCACGCCGAACGGGAGCACCGTGGCTCCGAGCGCGGCAAGATTGGCGGCCACATTCCCCGCGCCGCCGAGCACCTGGCTATCGTTCATGAAATCCACTACCGGAACTGGGGCCTCCGGTGAAAGCCGCGAGGCCGTGCCCCAAATGTAGCGGTCCAGCATGAAATCGCCGGCGACGGCGATGCGGCGTCCGCGAAGGGCCGCGACGGTGCGCGTGAGTTTGCGATTGTCAGTCGTCATAGGGAAATCAGTAAGCGCAACAGATCGCAATTATAGGATTCAGACTTGTCAGCGAATAATCATAATGCACAATCGCACTCCCGCGGAGAGGATTCGCCTGCAGCGATTCAGGAGCGATCAAGAGAATCTATCTCCTCTCCATTCACAAGCCTTTGGCAGTGCGGAACGCCCGTACCACATCTGCCGGATCTTTCAGCTCACCATCGACTGCGTAATTCATGCGCCGCATTTCATCTTCCGAGATTTTTCCGGCAAGCTGAGCTAGCGCCGCGCCGACGTCGGGATGAGCATCGAGTGTCGCGCGACGCACCAGCGGGACTGCCTCGTACGGAGGAAAATAATGACGGTCGTCTTCGAGTGCAACCATGTTCAGGGCTGCGATCTGTCCATCGGTGGAATTTCCGGCGACGATATCCACTTTCCGGTCCTTCAGCGCTCGATAGAGCAAGCCCAAATCTAAAATCTGCGGTTCGCTGGAAAAATGCAGGCCGTACGCGGCCACCCATCCGCGATATCCGTCCGGGCGCTCCATGAATTCGTAGCCGAATCCGGCGCGCCATTTCGGTGCGTAGGCGGCGATGTCCGACACTTTTCGAAGGTGCAGTTGCGCGGCATCATCACCGCGGACGACCATGGCGAATGTATTGTTGAATCCGAGTGCGGGCATTACTTCAATTCCAAATTTGGCGCGATATTCCGACTGCACGATTCGGAAAACGGTTGCAGGATCATTCTGCGGAGGTTCATTCAAGACAGCCGTTAGCGCTGTGCCCGTATATTCGGGATAGAGGTCGATCTTTCCGGCGACGAGGGCTTGATGGCAGATCAAGGTGCCGCCCAGATTGGAGCGCCTTTCCACTCGAAGCGTCGAATGCGCCTCAATCTGCTGCGCGAATAGCTCCGCGAGCACGATCTGTTCGGTAAAATTTTTTGAGCCGACGACAATCGCTTCGCCGTGTTGCTTGTGGCATCCGGCCGACGCTGCAAGTGCGGTCGCGAGCAAGAAGAGCAAACAGGAGTGTCGGTTGCTCACCGGGAAGCCAGCCTTCGCTGCACTAATCCGAGAGCAAAATCGGCAAACACTGCGAGCAGCGCCGCAGGGATTGCGCCGGCGAGAATCACTTTATTATTCACCATCGCTACGCCACGAAAAATGAAGACGCCCAGCCCGCCCGCGCCAATCGCGGCGGCAATCGTTGTCACGCCAATCGAAATCACCGTGGCTACGCGAATTCCGGCAAGCAGCACAGGCGCGGCCAGCGGCAATTCCACCTGCCAGAGCACCTGGCGCGGAGTCATCCCCATGGCTCGCGCGGACTCGACGACCGCAGCGTCCACGCCCATGATTCCGGTGCATGTGTTGCGCAGAATCGGCAGCAGCGCGTACAGCGCGAGCGCGACAATCGCTGTGCTTGCGCCGACGCCGCCGATCCATGGCACCGGGATCAGAAAACCAAACAGCGCAAGACTCGGGATCGTTTGCACAACGTTCGCAATGCCAAGCACCCACCGCTGCAGGTTGCGGCGCCGCACCAGCGCGACTCCCAGAGGCAGTCCTATAGCCAACGCAATCGCCATGGCCGCGGCCACCAGACCGATGTGTTCGACCGTTCGCGCCAGCACTTCGTCGCGATTTCGCACCAGAAAATCGAACCAGCTCATCGCGCCTCCTCGCCATTCGCCATCTGCAGGGACGCCGCGAATGCGCGTGCTTCAGGTTCGGCCGCGCGCAGAAATTCTTCCGGCGAATATATGTTTACCAACCGTCCCTGCGAGAGCAGCGCAATCTTCGTCCCCAGAAAAAGGGCCTCCCGCACATCGTGCGTGACGAACACGATTGTCTTTTTCAGCCGCGCGGCAAGAGAACGAAACTCGCGTTGCAATTCCGCGCGCGTCACCGGATCGAGCGCGCCGAAGGGCTCGTCCATCAGCAGAATCGGAGGATCCGCGGCAAGGGCCCTTGCTACGCCCACGCGCTGACGCTGACCGCCGGAAAGTTCCGAGGGCTTGCGCAGCGCAAAGTCCGCGGGTGGAAGCCCGACCAGATCGAGCATTTCCTTAACTCGTGCTCGGATGCGCTCCGGCTCCCAGTTTTCAAGATGAGGCACCAGCGCGACGTTTCGCTCCACGCTCCAGTGCGGGAACAGGCCCGCGTCTTGAATCACATAGCCGATCCCGCGCCGCAATTGAATCGGGTTCCAGTCCCGGGCCGCTCGACCTGCGATAAAAATCTCTCCCTCGCTGGGCTCCAGCAGACGATTGATTAATCTAAGTGTGGTGGTCTTGCCGGAACCGCTGCGACCCAGCAGGATCAGAGTTTCTCCTCGGGCGACCGCGAGATTCAAGTTCGATAGCAGTGCGACGGCGGAGGGCAATCGGAAAGTTACATTGCTGAACTCCAGAGCTTCACCGGCGTCAGATACAGGATTCATCGGATGTAACCTTCCAGCCCCTTACGTGTCTAATAAAAGACGGGCATATCCGCGGAAGTTTGGGATAGACTTTCTAGTCTCCGGACAGGAGCTTCGCCCCAGGTTCGCTGTGATTGAGGGGAGAAGTATCATGATCATCGCTGTAAGGTCCAATCTTCGCCGGCCGCATCTTCGGAGAACTCTTTGAACACCACCGCAGTTGCCCAATCCCGTGCCGACCGGCTTCGAGCCCGTATCCGAGAAGCTCGTCTGCGCAGCGAAGAGCTATTCAGCATCGTCAGGCCCGAGGCACTCTATGACCGGCCAATTCCCGAACGCCACCGAATTATATTTTATGTGGGCCATCTGGAGGCGTTCGATTGGAATCTTCTCCGGGAGCCTCTTGGTCTTACATCTTTCCACCCAGTATTCGATCAGCTGTTCGCATTCGGCATCGACCCCGTGGGCGGCGGCCTGCCAGACGATCAGCCCCGAGAATGGCCTTCAGTAGAAGAGGTGCGGCACTACAGCGCTCAATTGCGTGAAACGCTGGATGAAGCGCTACTGAGGGCTGCCACGGGAGATCCCGCCCTCGCGCGTCTGGAAACTGGGCTCCTGCTCGAAGTCGCCGTCGAGCACCGCCTGATGCATGCCGAAACGCTGTGCTACATGCTGCACCAATTGCCGATTGGACGCAAACACGCGCGTTCGGATGCGCCTGCCAGGAAGGCGTCGGCCTTCGTTCCACACTCGGTCGATATCCCTGCTGGATTTGCAACCCTGGGCCTGCGCCGTTCCCCTCACGGGCCATTCGGATGGGACAACGAATTCGAGGAGCATGGAGTGGCGGTTCCTGCTTTCGCAATCGATGCATACAAGGTGACGAATCAGGATTTCCTGCGATTCGTTAACGAGGGCGCCTACGCAGATAGATCGCTGTGGAGCAATGAAGGCTGGGAAGCGATTCGCGCCCAAAACCGAAGACATCCGATCTTTTGGGAATGCCGTAATGGTTCATGGACATACCGGGCGATGTTCGAGGAAATCCCATTGCCGCTGACCTGGCCGGTGTACGTGAGCCACGACGAGGCTTCCGCCTACGCGAAGTGGGCCGGAAAAGAATTGCCGAGCGAATCCGAATGGCACCGCGCCGCTTACGGAACTCGTGGCGGCTCAGAACGGTCCTATCCATGGGGCGATGAGCAACCCTCGCCGCAACACGGCAATTTCGATTTCCGCCACTGGAATCCAACACCTGTGGGATCGTTTCCCGCAGGGACAAGCGGCTTCGGCGTTACAGAGATGATTGGAAACGGGTGGGAATGGACGGGCACACCTTTCGCACCATTTCTAGGATTTGAACCGTTTTCGTTTTACGCAGGCTACTCCGCGAATTTCTTCGACGGGAAACATTTTGTGATGAAGGGCGGTTCGCCACGCACCGCATCGTGCATGCTGCGGCCGTCGTTTCGAAATTGGTTCCAGCCCCACTATCCGTATGTCTACGCGACGTTCCGTTGCGTGGAACGCTGACATTTGAACCGTTTGACAGGAGGGACTATGGCCACCGCCGTTTTATCTCAGCATTCGAAACCAACTTTCGCAGAGGATGTGCGGACCGGGCTTCTCCGTCCCGGTCAGAAGGAATTGCCCTCAAAATATCTGTACGACGAAGTAGGCTCGGCACTGTTCGAAGTCATCAGTGTGCTTCCGGAATATGGTTTGACACGTGCGGACGAGCGTCTCCTGCGCCGCCATGCCATGGACATCGTGGCGCGATTACAATCACGAGTGCTCGTCGCCGAACTGGGGAGCGGCAGCGGGCGGAAAACGCGTTGGATATTGGAGGCTCTGACTCGGCGGCAGCACAGGACGACATACTGCCCCATCGAAATTTCTCCCACAGCGCTGGCCCGTTGCGAAAGCGAATTGGGCCATATCGAATGCGTGAGCATCGTCGGGTTCGAGCACCCGTACCTTGACGGTTTGCTTGCAGCTGCGGCGGCGCGGCGCGCGGACGACCATCTGCTCGTTCTGTTTCTTGGCAGCACGATCGGAAACTTCGATCGCGACGCAGGTGAGCGATTTTTGGCCGAAGTTCGCCGCATCCTAAATTCCGGCGATGCGTTGTTGCTGGGCACGGACCTGGAAAAACCGCTGCATCAACTGCTCGGCGCTTACGACGATCCGATCGGCGTAACCGCAGCGTTCAATCTGAACCTGCTGGCGCGAATTAATCGCGAGCTGCATGCTAACTTCGATCTTGCAGGATTTCGCCACGAAGCGCGTTACAACCAGTCCGAACGGCGCGTCGAAATGCATCTGCGTTCGGTGCGCGAACAGACTATGTGGATTCCCCGCGCAGGCTGTACGGTGTCCTTTGCAAAGGACGAAACGATCTGGACCGAAAGCTCCCACAAATATACGGTGAACGAAATTCCGGAAATGGCGCAACGCGTCGGCTTCCGTTGCGAAGCGCAGTGGATCGACTCGGATTGGCCATTTGCGGAAAATCTGCTGATCGCTGAATAGAAGATCGCTGAATAATTGCCGGTGATTATTTTTCGGAGCGAGCGGGCGTGATGTGAAGAGTCGCCTCCGAGCTCCATTTTTCGGAGGGCTTCAACTGCACGGGCCAGACCGCCAGGATTTGCGAGCCCTGGTACACGCGTTCGAAACCTTCCTCGGATTCCGATACGGTCTCGATGGGCGCTATCCACAATTGGCTTGCGCCGGGAGCATCGATTTCCACGGCGACGTCCTGCCATTCGTCAACCACACGCACGTGCGATCCCTCGACAACGCCCCTCCAGGCGAGCGGCTGACGATTCCCGGCATATTCGAAATAACGGTCGGGAACATTCGGCGCGAGCATATTGATCACGATTTCCAGTGCGGCCATGAATTGAAGATGCGCGACGTCATCCGGCGCTGGAGATTCCACGGTGCACCGCGACAGTTCGATGCCGCATTTGACGTCGCAAATTCCGGCGGAGGAAGTAAACGTCATGATCTTCAACGCCCGCAGATTATTGCATTGACCCGCGACGGACATGGCCCCAACAAGCGGCGCTTCGATGGAGAGCGTCGCGCGATCCCGAGCGACTTCCTCAATTTTGTAATCGCCACCGGCAAACGAGCCAACCTCATCAAGTTTTATCGCTTCGTAATCCCCGTGATTCTTTCCTTCCGCAAATAGCAGCAGTCGGAACGCGTGGCGCGGCCAGCGATCGTATCTCAGCCTCTCCGCGAGGCCTTCTTCCTTGGCGAGCGCCAGATCGTGGATCGACGCAACTTGATCCAGCTTCCTGTCCGCTGCGGCAGCGCTCACGCGGGAATGATAGGCTTCGAGACGCCGCTGGAGCGAGTTCACCAATGTCACCGCGCGCGGGCGGAAATCGAGCGCCTCAAGCGTCCCTCCACCTGAAGGCTTCACCAAGGCGGCGAATTGCGGAGACGTGATTTCGATTTCCTCCATTCCGTCCGCATCGAAATCCAGTCTTTCCGCTACCCGGTACTGGGCGGCCCTGTGCCGCGCCGCATCGGCCAGCGTTTCCGCAAGGATGAGTTCGCGCCACAACGCTGTCCGCAGGTGCGGCGCGTATAGTCCTCCGAAAATCCCGTGCCAGTACGCATCGTTGCATTGCGCGCGCAGCAGGTGAGTCATCGCCGTGGAGTACTTCGCGCTTTTCTTGCCGCTCTTTTGCCCAACCGAACGCAGCTTCGAGGAAACACGCAGCATCTTCTTGTGCAACAGATTTGCTTCCGCATACTTGCTGAAGAATCCGCGCCAGAAGCCGCCACGGAGGAATCGCTTCACGTCCGGGCGTCCCGAAAACTCTTCCTGCAACGCGTGAAATTTCTTGCGAACGGGAGTGGGAAGAACCCATTCCATCATTTCGGTGTAAGAGGCAGTGGGCAGGTCCACGCGGCCGAGCGGCTTTCGCGTGGCCAGAGCTTCGCCGGGAGGGATAGTCTCCAGCCAATCCTGATTGGCCTCCAGCGCGGAGAAGAAATGGTCGAGCCAGCCATCTCGGAAGCAGTGCTCGTAGGTGTGCGGCCACCCGCCGAATTTCTCCATGTCGTCGCCCATCGAGGCCATTCCGCCGGGATGCTCAGCCGCAGCCTGGCACAGAAAACCGATGGCGTCATGCACGCTGCCAAATGGCAACAGGTAGCGCAATTGTTGCAATCCGGGAATGACCTTCACGGTCCTGCCGCGCTCTTCGCAGACGTAGTAGCCGTACAATTCCTCCATCTCGCGGCCAGCGGTAAGAAAATGGCTATCGTCCAACAGCGTATATTCGACGCCCGCTTCGGCCAGCGCCGCAGGCAATTGCGGTTCCCACACGCGCTCGGCAAGCCATGCGCCGCTGGGGCGTTTTCCAAAATGTTGCTCGACGAAACTCGCGAGCCGGCGAATCTGTTCGATCTGATCTTCCGGTGGAATCGTGATCAGAATCGGTTCGTAGAACCCACCGCCGACCACTTCGATCTGGTCGCGGTCCACAAGCGCCTTGACTCGATGCAGGTACTCCGGATGATGCTCGGCAATCCATTCCAGCAGGGATCCCGTGTAGTGAAGGCCCGCGCGCACCTTCGGGTGCCTCTCCAAACATTCCAAAAAGGGTAAGTAAGAGCGCACATAGGTGCGTTCCATCACTTCATCGAAATTGCCGATGGGCTGGTGTGCGTGGATTAGAAGGACGAGGTTGAATTTCGGCAAGTCCGGACCTCACGGTTCAGGTAGACCCTGTATGATAGCGTGATAGAGGCCGGGGAGCGAAATTCAAATCCGCTATCCTGCGCATTACAATGTTTCCCACATAAACGCAGATAAACCTTACATGACTTTACTACTATGTTGAGCTGTTTAGCGCGTACAAAGCGGAAGATTAATGAAATTTAACGATGAAGATCGACTTTTTCGGAAGGGCCTCGAGGCTTTCAATGCCGGCCAATTTTATGAGGCGCATGAACATTGGGAAGAGGTCTGGCTGGAGACTCCGAACCCGGAGAAGACATTCGTGCAAGGGTTGATTCAGATCGCAGCGGCGTTCCATCATCATTCACGGGCAAATCGCAAGGGGACGCAAAATCTACTTGCTGCTGGGCTTGCGAAAATCGAGGCGTTTCCCAAAGTTCATCGAGAAATTGATGTCGAAGCCCTGCGGGCTGCGGTTCGCCAGTGGCTTGAGGCGCTGAATAATGGGCAAAATAAGGAAACGCATGAAATCCCTCAAATTGAATTTGTCGGTGTGATTAGAAGAATCTCGGAATAAACGCGGGTTTCGCGCCCATGGTTTCGCGATACGCCGGGTCAGCCATTAGCGTCCCATCTTCCACGCGCACCCTTAGCCGCAAAATCTCCAAATTTGCCAGCGACCCAACCAGCGCGGTAATCCAGGCGGTGTGAATTAATGGCAGGGAAAATACTTCAACAACCACGGCAACGTAATTGGGATGCCGCACCCATCTGTATGGGCCTGTCGTAACCACCCCCACGCGCGAGGACGCCATCACCTCCACGTTCCAGTGACCTGCGAGCGTGCGAATCACCCACCACCGAAGCCCGTTGGCAAGAATGAACAGCACGAACATGGTAGCGGCAAGCTTCGGTATCAACGGTCGATGGAGCAGGATTACTTCGGCGGCGGCCCCAGCCAAAACGCCGGCGTGTACGACCACCATCCACCGGAAATGCGGTTCGGCAATTTTGCGAACACCCTGTTGCTCAAGCTTCCGCTGATTTCGGCGGGAAATCATAAGCTCAATGAGCCGCCCCAAGCCCACCAGCACAAGCAGCGCAAGGTACGCGTTCGTCATGGCCATTGCAGCAGGATCATCTCAGCTGTGAATCCAGGTCCGAACGCCATCAGCAGCCCATAGCTTCCGGAAGCCATCTCGCGCCTGGACATCCACTCCTGAAGAATAAACAGAACGCTTGCGCTCGATAGATTACCGAAGCGGCGCAGCACGTCCCATGAAAATTGCGTATCGGTACGGGTGAGCCCAAGCTCATCTTCCATAAAGGAAAGCAGCTTTTGTCCGCCCGGATGCAGGATGAACGCGGCGATGTCCTCCCTGCGCAGCCCCTGGCGGGCCAGAAAACTATCCGCGATGCCCTTCACCCTTTCGCGAATCAATTGAGGGACATCCTTCGAGAGCACGATGTGAAAGCCGGAGTCTCGGAGGTCGAATCCCATTGCGTCCAGCGAATCGGGAAATTGATAGCATTCCGAGGCGACGATCCGCGGCCCGAACGCCTCCCGACCCGTGACCACCACACCTGCCGCGCCGTCGCCAAATAGCACTGCGGAAATCAGATTGGCCTGCGAGAAATCCTTGCGCTGGAACGTGAGCGTGGGCAGCTCCACTGCCACCAACAGTACCGTGCGATCCGGAAATGCGCGGAGATACTCCCCGGCGTGTGCCAGCCCCGCTGCTCCTGCGGCACAGCCAAGCTCGGTAATCGGAAGCCGGCGCACATCCGGACGAAAACCCATTTCATTGGCCAGGTACGCGTCGAGAGAAGGAATCATGACGCCTGTACAGGAAACAGTCATCAGCAGATCGACATCGTAGGGCGCCATATCGGCCTTCGCAAGGGCATCTACAGTTACTTGCCGTCCCAGTTCGCAGGCCTTTTCCCGGTATTCGCTATTAATCCGGGACAGCGGACGCGGCTCGATAATGTATTCCACTGGAAAAACGCTGTGGCGCTGGTCAATCTGGGAATTATCGATGACGGTATGAATGGCCTCGAGCCGTTTGCCGTCCAGCGAAAATACGCCCTGCATGTGCCTTTTCACAATGTCGCGGGTAAGCAGATGCGGAGGTGCGGCAGTGGCGGTTCCGGCGATTGTCGCTACCGATGCAGGCTTCGCGATGGTGAGCTGAAATTGCGCGTCTGCATCTTCTGATCTAAGTGACCGGGTAACGGACAAGTTGCACCTCGATTCCGCGGGCGGGGGGCGTATTCGTAGGAAGGACGTGCTACCCGAGGCACTCAAAGAGTCTCATATTAGACACCAAAGGGATATCAATAAGAAATACGCCAGGATTACGCGGAGTGTATGGCGGTCAAAAATAATGCGGCGTCCCCATGGAAACGGGGACGCCGCAGATAAATTTCCAATCTGTTTCGCCGGGGCAATCGACTCAAATACAGCGACGCGAATCAGGCCGGCTTGTTGTACCAGTCCGCGTTGATCGGCGTAAAGTGCGCCCACTTCTCCGGCAGGTCTTCGAGAGCGAAGATGGCCGTCACGGGGCAGACTGGAACGCACGCACCGCAGTCGATGCACTCGACCGGGCTGATATACAGTTGCGTCTCCGCCTCGAAAGCAGGCTCGTCTTTCCTGGGATGGATGCAATCCACAGGGCAAACGTCCACACAAGCAGTGTCCTTGGTTCCTACACAGGGCTCAGCAATTACATACGCCATCGCGACTCTCCTTCAAGGGGTGTCTGGAAATTAATTTCCTGCCAAAAATAGCTCTTATAGGCCAACTGAAAAGATCGGTTTATATCACCAAACATTACGGCACACAAGCCGTTTCCTAAACTCGAAATTATAGCACGCCGTTCGCCTTGGTTCGGTCAATCCGGGTTGAAATTGAATCCGGGACAGCTACAATGGCGGGCAACTATCGCCAGCCGCGAAAGTGAGGCACGTCATGCGAAACATTCTGCACGATCCCGTCGATAAATATATGACGGATATTCTGCCGCCGCGCGATTCCGTCGTCGCGGAAATGGAAAAATACGCCCAACTTCATGATGTTCCGATTGTCGGGCCGGCCGTGGCGCGCCTGCTGACGCTGGTCACGGAATTGAGCGGCGCGCGCCGTATTTTTGAGATGGGATCGGCAATCGGGTATTCGACCATCTGGCTGGCACGAGCTGCTGGCCCTCGCGCGAAAGTTTATTACACCGATGGCGATCCCGAAAATGCCCGTCGCGCGCAGGAATATTTCCGGCGTGCGGGGGTAACTTCCCGCATCAAAGTGCAGGTGGGCAACGCCCTCGATTTGCTGAAGCGCGAAAAGCAGCCGTTCGACATTATCTTCTGCGACATCGACAAGCACCAGTATCCGGAAGCCTTCCGCATCTCCATGCCGCGACTGAAACGAGGTGGCTTGCTTATCGCCGACAACACCCTGTGGAGTGGGCGCGTCGCGCACAAGGCGGATTCGAAGGAGACGCGCGGCATTCAGCAATTCAACAAGATGATTTATGCCGCCCGCAATTTGTATCCTGTGATCGTGCCGTTGCGGGACGGCGTCGCCGTCTGCCGAAAGCGCTAAATCGCTGGATGAGAATCAGAGCGTGCCGCCGATGGAGAGAACCGCCGATCCATCCAGCTTTCCACTTCGAAGCCGTTCCAGCGCTTCGTTGGCCTGTTCGAGCGCGAATTGCATCGTCGTCGTGCGCACGGGAACCTGAGGCGCGATTTTCATGAATTCAGCGGCGTCCTTGCGCGTCAGATTCGCCACCGAGCAAACGGTCCGCTCGCCCCACAACAGATCGTAGGGGAACGACGGGATGTCGCTCATGTGTATGCCGCCGCACACAACCGTTCCTCCCTTTCGAATTGCCGCAAGGGCAGCCGGGACCAGCGCTCCCACAGGCGCAAAAATAATGGCCGCGTCCAACTCGTCCGGAGGACGTTCGTTCGATCCTCCTGCCCAAACTGCGCCGAGTTTTCGCGCGAACTGCTGGGCATGATCGTCTCCCGGTCTGGTGAATGCGTACACGCTGCGGCCTTGGAATAGAGCAACCTGAACAATGATGTGCGCTGCGCCGCCGAATCCGTAAATCCCCAGGCGCTTCCCGTCTCCGGCCTTCACCAGCGACCGGTATCCAATCAATCCCGCGCACAGCAGTGGTGCCGCCTCGACGTCCGAGTACATCTCCGGTATTGGGACGCAGAAACGCTCGTCGGCTACGGTGTATTCGGCATAGCCTCCATCGATCGTGTAACCGGTGAAGCGCGCGAAGGAACACAAATTCTCATTGCCTGCTTTGCAATACGGGCATTGCCCGCAGGTCCATCCCACCCAAGGCACTCCGACGCGGTGGCCGACCGAAAGCCGGGCGACTCCTTCGCCGACTCGATCCACTTGTCCCACAATTTCGTGCCCGATGATCAGCGGCAGCTTCGGATTAGGCAATTCGCCGTCAACCACATGCAAATCCGTGCGGCAAACGGCGCAGGCATGAACTTTGAGCCGTACTTTCCCGGCACCGGGCTCCGGCACCGGCAATTCACGTAGAACTAGGGGTTCCCGCACTCGTTCCAGAACCATCGCGCGCATGGTCTTCATCGATCCCCACCTGCATTTCCCTGGAATAAATTCCTGGCAAAGAACAGCAGGTTTGCTGGGCGCTCCGCCAGCCTGCGCATGAAGTACGGGAACCAATCCTGGCCAAATGGAATGTACACGCGCACGCGGTAGCCTTGCTGAACCAGTTGACGCTGCAAATCTGTTCGAATTCCGTAAAGCATTTGAAATTCGAACTTATCCTTGGCGATGCCGCGCTCGGCGGCAAATCGAGTGGTCGCTTCGATCATTTTCGGGTCATGCGTCGCAATGGCGTGGTAAACGGCACTTGGCAGCAGCAGTTGCATCAGTTTCACAAAGTTTGCATCGACGTCTTTCTTCCGGGGGAATGCAATTTCAGGGGGCTCTTTGTAGGCGCCTTTTACCAAACGAATGCGGCAACCGATACGCAGCAAGTCCTGAATGTCTTTCTCGCTGCGATATAGGTATGCCTGAATCACGGTGCCAACCGCGTCAGTACCTGCGCGCGCCTGCTGAACGATGCGCAGCGTTCTATTTGTGTAGGACGAGCCTTCCATATCCACGCGCACGAAATTTTGTAGTGCCGTCGCCCGATCCGTAACGATGCCCAGTTGCTCCGCGCAGAACTCGTCGCCGAGATCGAGTCCGAGATGCGTCAACTTCAGGGACACGTTCGCATCGAGGTTTTCCGACGCGATACGATTGAGGGCGTCGGTGTAGGCCTGGCGCGCGCGCTCCGCGTCTTCGCGGCTCCCAACATTTTCGCCGAGATGGTCAAGGCTTACGCTCATCCCGGCCTGATTGCAGCGGCGCGCCGCATCTATACAAGGGTCGAGCGTTTCTCCGGGGACGAATCGTTGCGCCCATCGGCGCGTCGTGCCGTTGGAGGTAATCCAGCGGCGGAGGCGGGAGCTTTTGGCAAGTTCGAGAAGCAGCGTGCGCAACATCGGGTATCGGGCTTGTTGACGCCGAAACTAACGCGTGGCTCGCGAGGCGTCAGGCGTCTTTGTGAGCGTCAATAAATCTTTCAGCATCGAGCGCGGCCATGCAGCCTGAGCCCGCCGCCGTGATCGCCTGACGGTAATGATGGTCCTGCACGTCTCCGGCGGCGAACACTCCGGGGACGTTAGTCTTGCTGCCGTTATTCGTGATCAGGTAGCCGTTCTCATCCATGTCCAGCTGGCCGCGAAACACTTTTGTATTCGGCTCGTGTCCGATGGCGATGAAGACGCCTTCCACGGGCAACGTGGAAATCTCATTCGTCTCCGCATTACGCAGCTTCACGTTCTCGACGCCGCCTTTAGAGACATCCGAAATGTCCTCGACCACCACTGGAGTGACAAACCGGATCTTCTCGTTGCTGCGCGCGCGGTCGACCATAATCTTCGAGGCGCGAAATTCGTTTCTCCGGTGCAGCAGATGAACGCGGCTGGCGAATTTGGAAAGAAAATTGGCCTCTTCCATCGCTGTGTCCCCGCCGCCGACCACCGCGATTTCCTTGCCACGGAAGAAATATCCGTCGCAGGTCGCGCACGTCGATACGCCATACCCGATCAGCTTGCGCTCAGACTCCAGCCCGATCATGCGCGCCGAAGCTCCCGCCGCGACAATCAGCGTGCGAGTTTCAAACGTTTCCTTCGCCGTCTTAATCGTGAACGGCCGCTTACTCAAGTCCACTTCGGTGATCACGCCCGCCTTGAATTCCGTCCCGAATCGCTGCGCCTGCTTGCGCATGTTTTCGATCAGGTCGGGGCCGAGAATGCCCTCCGGAAAGCCGGGGAAATTTTCCACCATCGTGGTGAGCGAAAGCTGCCCACCCGGCTCAAAGCCGTCGATTACGACAGGCTTCAGGTTGGCGCGCCCCGCATAAATCGCCGCGGTCAATCCGGCACAGCCGCTGCCAATGATGATGACGTTGTTCAAGTGATCTTCTCCCTACCCGGCATTGGATTCTTCCAACAGGCGAATCGATGCAAAACACAAAGCACCGAAGTTTAACACGAGAGCAAGGAAAGTGGCGTAGGCTTCAGCCTGCGCGGGTTTGGTTTAATTACCCGCACAAACAAACCAAAAGAACGCAGGCTGAAGCCTAAGCCACTTTCTCTCACCATGATCCGGATCGGCCCTCGCCCACCATCTCTCTACTCATGTACATAAAGATTCCATTTATGTTCATAGAATGTTAGAATTTTTCAAAGGACAAATCCATGCGCGCAGCAAGAAACCGCGTCTCCCACAAGCACTTCCAGCTCGATGCCGTAAAGATTCGTCGCGCCCAGAAGGTCTTGCGTGCGAAAACCGAAACCGAAACGATCGAGCGCGCCCTCGATGCCGTCATCGCCGAGCACGAGCGCAGCAAGCTGGCCATGGAAGCCAATGAACGGTTTGTGAAGACGGGCATTGAAATCAAGGATGTTTACGGCAAGCTGGCCATTTAAATGGGACCGGTTCTTCTCGACACCTCCATTTACATCACGGCCTTGCGTGCGGGCGATGATGCTGTCCTGAAAATCCGGCGCTTCACTCCAGGGGCGCCGGTTTGGTTGAGTTCCGTTGTGCTGGAGGAGTTGTACGCCGGAGTGAAGCCCCGTGATTCTCGAATTGTCGAGCGTCTGGAACGCGACTTCGACAAGGCGAAACGGATTCTTGTACCCAACCTGAACGACTGGACTCTTACCGGAAAGGTGCTGGCTCGCTTGGCCGCCAAATACGACTATGAACAGATCGGGCAAGCGCGGCTCACGAATGACGCCCTATTGGCGATGAGCGCGGGGCGGCTGGGGATGACCGTCATAACAGCCAACGAACGGGATTTTGGCCGCATCGCTCAGATTCATCCCTTCCCCTGGCAAGTTCCTGCTTGAGGACAATTTGCAATCGATAGATTTGCGATCACGACTTCCCTGTCTCTCATTCTTATCACCGACACGCCACTGGTCTCGCCCCCCAGAATGGGTATAATGCCAAGGCATTTCGTTTTCCTGAGGAGGAAACTTGAGCCGTACACCGGGAACCTACGCCGTATTCGATACTTCGCAGGGAACAATCGTGTTTCGCCTGCTCGAAAAGGAGTCCCCACAGACGGTCGCGAACTTCGTCGGCCTCGCCGAGGGAACCAAGGAATTTAAAGATCCCCGCACGGGGCAGAAGATAAAGCGGCCCTTTTACGATGGCTTGGCGTTCCACCGCGTGATTCCTGAATTCATGATTCAGGGCGGCTGCCCTCTTGGCACGGGAACCGGCGATCCCGGCTATCGCTTTGCAGACGAGTTCCACCCCTCGCTGAAGCATGACAAGGCGGGCAAACTTTCCATGGCCAATGCCGGACCCAACACAAACGGAAGCCAGTTCTTCATCACCGTTGCGCCAACCTCCTGGCTGGACAAAAAGCACGCGATCTTCGGGGAAGTCGTCGAAGGACTGGATGTAGCCGTCAAGATTTCGGAATTGCCGCGGGGCGCGAATGACAAGCCCAAGGAAGCGGTGATCCTGAAATCGGTCAAGATCGAGCGCGTCTGATTCAGCGCGAAACCGGTATGTTAAGCCCCACCAACCTGTTCCGCATGATGACCGAGATGATCTTCGTGCTTCTCGGTGGATTTCTCGTGTGGCTGGGGCTGACCAGCCGGTTTATGTTCGACCCGCGTCAACCCGCGTGGCTGGCACTCGGCGCCGTGTTGGTGTACTGGGGCAGCCGCTCATGGGTAAAAACACAGCGGTACGCGAAAACTCCCGAACGCACGGCGGTTCGCATCGGCGGCGCGTCGTTGGCGCTGGTCGGTTTCATCATGCTGACTCTGGCGTTTGTGCAATTGCGGTGGGCAGGTACAGTGCTGGCCGTAGCAGGTGGCATATTGGTGCTGCGCGGATTGCTTAGCGCTGTGCTCTTCGTTCGGACGGTTTAGGTCCCCGCAGGTTCGATTTCTCGAAAGGAGATCTGCCATGTTTAAAGAATTCAAGGAATTTGCTATGCGAGGAAACGTCCTCGACTTGGCGGTTGGCTTCGTCATCGGCGCGGCATTCGGCCAGATCGTCACTTCCTTCGTACAGGATATCCTGATGCCCCCCATTGGGAAGTTACTTGGCCACGCGGACTTCGCAAATCTTTTTATCAGCCTGTCTGACACGCACTACGACACGGTCGCAGCGGCAAAAGCTGCGGGCGCAGCCACCATCAACTACGGCCTGTTTCTGAATACGATCGTCAATTTTCTGATCGTAGCTTTTGCTGTGTTCCTGCTGGTGCGCCAGGTGAATCGTCTCACCGCAAAACCGGCGCCAGCCCCGGCAGCGCCAACTACGCGCGATTGCCCGTATTGCCTCTCCGCAGTGCCGCTGAAGGCCACGAAGTGCTCGCAATGCACCTCGGAACTCCGGCCAGCATAATTTGAAATATCTGTGGAATTTAGAAGACCGCGACGATTAGGAAGGTTTCGTGTGCGCGGCCTTATTGCGATCGAGGTGGTGTTTCAACCGGACCACCACTTCGGATTCCTTGCCTTCTTGCAACTCGTTTAACACTTCATCCAGCGCGAAATGTACTACGTCATGGTGATGAAGCTCGCCTGGGGGAACCAAATCGCTGAATCGCAGCCAGAGACGATGAATCAAGCGGACTTCGTTGGAAGTCAAATTCGGCGCATGCGGTCCCAACAGGAAGAATTCTCGCTGCCCGCCGGGAGCAAAAATTTCCATATTGAATTGCGGGCGTGGATCCGGAAGCTGTTCCCATGCAAGGCCAATCTCCCGGGCTTGCTCGGCGCAATTCAGTTTCGCGGATCGTCCGAGTGCGATCGTGTTGGACTGCAACTGCACCGCGGCATTCAGAATGCCTCCCCACGTGTCGTTCGCGGAGACGACGGCCAGACGAATACTCTTCCCGCGCTTTTCGGCAAGCGACAAAGCCTGCGTGAATAAATACTGCTCGACGGTGCCGAAGAGCTGTTCGGCTTCCAACTCGCTCGATCCGGATCGGCGCAGGAGCCGGAGGTGAAGCACCACGACATCGCGGCGCTCGGGCTTGACACGATCCAGAACCGCCTGCAAATGATAGAGAGCGTGATAATTGCTCACCGGAACCAAAATGCTCCCCGGACGCACACCGACGCTCTGCGGTGAGAGCTCTTCCTGCGCAGCCACGTTGAACTGGTCCATTTCCACGTGCGCGGCGCCGCGATTCTTGTGTGTGATACGCTCGGAAAGAGAGAATACGCAGAACATCACGAGTGAGAACGTGGTCCCTGCAATAGTCGCGCTGGGCTTGGTAAACAGGTTCACGATGGCGATCAAAAACAGGAATCCCGTGATTAGCGCCAGCCCCAGAGGAATTTCCTTGCCAAACAAGTGGAAATTGAGCGGCACGCGATATTCACGGTCTCCGGGATGCGTGTACCGGATCACCAGAACTGCGATGCCCTGCATCGTAAAGCTCCAGATCACGCCGAACGCATACAGATTGGCGAGAAATGTTACATCGCCGCGACTGGCGATGATCGTCAAAATCTGGAACACTACAACCATGTTGATGATGCGGTGCGACGTGCCGTATTTCCGGTGCGGCTGCCGGAACCAATCGGCCAGCACACCGTCCTCAGACACGCGATTGAGCACGCCGTTGGAACCCACGATCGCCGTGTTCACAGCGCCGGCCAGAATCATCGTGCCCACTACCACTACGAATGCATGAAAAACCAGCCGCAATGTGAACGGTCCAGCCAGATTCATGGCCAGGCCGCCGATCAGGTTTTCCAGATATTTTCCGCGAGTCCCATCCGGAATGATCATCACGGCAAAAAAGGACACCAGCGAGGTAAACAGCAGGCTATAGATAAAGATAATCAGCCCGGCCTTCTTCAAATTCGGCAGCTTCGGAGCTTCGATTTCACGGTAAACCTGTGCGAGCGATTCCTCCCCACTCATAGCCAGTACGGAATGCCCGACGCCGACGAACACGGCGATCATCGGGATCATTTTCACGATCTGTTTTCCATAGAGCCAGCCAAGGGACCGCTGATCCAGTTGAATATTAGAAGGCCATGGAAATGGAGGAAGGTGCGCGCCCTTGACCCAAACCGTATATGTACACCAGACAATCAGCAGCACGACCATCACGGTCGTGACCTGCATAATCTTCAGGGCTTTATCGCTGGATTCGGTGACACCCTTGATATTTTCGTGCCAGAAATAGAGCGTGACCAGAACCGCAAAAAATGCCGCCGTGGCATTTTCGGACAAGACAATATTGACGTGAAAATAGGCAAACAGCTCATTCAGCAGTCCGGCCAGATATTGCCCTGCCGAAACGCCGCTGATCGGCCCGGTCAGGACGTAATCGAACATCAGCGCCGACACTGAGAATTTTGCGAGCGTCCCGCCAAGGGCCTCTTTGACGACGCGGTAGACGCCCCCGCGCACAAACATGCTGCAACTTTCGACGTAAATCGCGCGGACGCAGTAGGAGAAGCACATAACGCCGAGAATGAACCATGGCGCGGACTTCCCTATAAAGCTTTCGGATTCTCCACCCGCGTAATAGGCCGACGACGCCAGATCGTTCAGCACGATTGCGGCGGCCCGCCAGAAGGAGATAAACGTCAGCATGGCCGTAGTGGCCACGATGACGCGCGGGACCGTTACGATTCGCGAAGGTTCAAGATTGGTTCCCGCTGTTGTTGATGGCATGAGGTATTAATTTTATATAAGGATTTCATAATGGCATCTTTATGTGGCGCTGTCTAGATCGCGAGCGATTCGTTCTATTTATAGGGAAGATAAATCAGGCGGAGTGCTGAGCCGGGGTGCGGTACTCGTGAGCGCAGTCTGCACAGGGACAAACAGTCCTCAGATAATCGAAACTGAAAATGCCGGTGGTATGTCCATCATTAAAATCGATCCGGAGAGCGTAGTTACCAACGGCATGAGCCGCCTTGGCGGTTAGCTTCGGCTTGAACATCGGTAGCGCCGGAGAACTCAACACGGGAGCCGATGCGATAGGGGCGTTCGCCTTCTTCTCGCGTTCGTCGTTGCACATCGCGCACGGACACTGTTCGCGCAAGTAAGAAAAATCATAATGGCTGGCGTGTTCGTCGGACCACGTGATGTCCACACCCGCGCCGGAAGACACGTGCACCTTCACGCTTGCAGGTTTTCTCCGGACATCGATGGGGATTGGCATTGCGTGCTTATCTTAGCAGAACCCTCATCCCGCATTTCGAACAGGCGCAGTGATTCGCGCCAGACGCCCATGTTCGAGTTCGATGCGGCGGTCGGCGAGATTCCCAATGGCCTGCGAGTGCGTCACCACCACAATCGTGTTCCCTGCCGAATGTAGTTCGGCCAGAATCTTCAGGATAATCGCCTCGTTCGCTTCGTCAAGATTGCCCGTCGGCTCGTCGGCCAGAATCAGCTTTGGATGATTGATCAGTGCGCGAGCGATGGCGACGCGCTGCTGCTCGCCGCCGGAAAGCTGCGAGGGCAGATGCTCCAGCCGGTCGCCAAGACCCACGCGTTGCAACGCCTCGGCGGCATCCTTTTCATCCGTAATGCTGTGGAAATACTGCGCAAGCATGACGTTTTCAATCGCGCTGAGATACGGCACCAGGTGAAATTGCTGGAAGACGAAGCCGATCTTGTCCGACCGGTACCGGGTCAGCTCGCGTTCGCCGAGTTGCCCGATTTCCAATCCATCCACGACGACGCGTCCCGATGTGGGATAATCCAGACCGCCGAGAATATTCATCAGCGTCGTCTTCCCCGAGCCCGAAGGCCCCATGATGGCAACCCATTCGCCCGCCTCGATCCCAAAACTTACATGGTCGAGCGCGCACACGTCCTCGAAACGCTTTTCAAGGTGATCGATTTGGACCAGAGCCGCCATCATTCTCCCCGCAAAATCTCCGCCGGCCGCACGCGTCCGAGCAGCCGCAACGGAAACGAACCCATCAGCGCAACGACCACCGTTAAAACGATGGTCACCGGAAACACTTCCAGTCGCGGTGAAATAGCGACGCCGAAGACGCGCCCACCGATCCAGCGCGCCAGCACGACTCCAATTGCAAATCCCAATGTGCCGCCTGCTAAGCCCAGCGCGCCCGCCTCGGCCAGAAAAAGACGCATGATACGCGGCACGGTTCCGCCAAGCGCTTTCATCAAGCCCACGTCCCTGCGGCGCTCCATCGCCAAAGCAGCCATCGACGCCAGGACCCCTAGCGCAGTCAGTGTCAGGATCAACAAAATGGTCCAGAAAATCAGGCCCCGAATTCGCGCCAGAATCGAACCCTCCGCCGCGGCAAGCTGCCGCACCGGACGAACATCGAGACCGGATAATGTACCAGCCAACCGCCAAGTAAAGGCCTCTATTTGTGAAGAAGTTCCCGAAACACTGAGTTGCACCAGGCTCAAGCGTCCGGGCAGGCCCGCAAGACTCTGTGCAACATCTAGGCCGGTGACAATCTGACTGTCTTCAGCCGCACCCGCGGTAATAATGCCCGCAACCGTCAGTGAAACATTGTGCTCGCCCGAGCGCAGATCGATGCGGCTGCCGGGCGCAAGCTTCAGTTGACGTGCGGCGGCCTGGCCAACCATGCAATGCGAACGATCGTCGCGGGAAACGATCCATTCACCGTCCACCTTCCACCAGGAGTTTATTTTCGCCACCTGATCGAACCATGTCCCCGCCAGGATGACGGGCTGCGACCCCGCGTTTGCTGCAACATAAAGGTACGGTGCGGCTCCAACTAATTCCGGCGCATGCATTGCAGCGATGCGATCCATGACGGCGGCATCGGCGAGCGGAGCGTCACTGCCTGAAGAAGGCGGCGCTACGACGACATTCGCGCCAAGCGAGCGGAACTCATGCGTCAACTTCTGTTCCGCGTCCAAATTGATATTCAGGAGCGCGGACGATATCGCCGCCCCGCTGGAAAGTGCAATCAGAGCGACGGCAAGCCGCCCGCGGCTCGCGCGAAGCAGCTGCCGGAAGATTCGCCAAAACATGGAGTGGGAACGCGGCGCCAACTTTTCACTCTCCCCGCAATACGGGGGCAGGATCGACACGCGTTGCGTGCCCGAGCGGCAGTAGGCTGCCAAGAAGAGCCACGATGGCGGCTAAAACAAGCACGATGGGAAAAAGAATCAATCGTACAGAGGGAGCCATACCGAAAATTCCAACACCCAGCAGGCGCGCCAGTCCCAGACCGATCGCGTATCCGGCAATGCCGCCGACCAGCGCCAGCAGCAATTGTTCCGCGACGAAAAATGCGCCAACCGCGCGATTGCTCGCGCCCAGCGCCTTCATCAAACCAATTTCCGAACGACGCTCCAGCACAGTGGTCGCAGATGTCGCGCCCACAGCAAGCGCCGCGGCAAACAATGCGGCGAACGTCACCAGCCACATCAGGCTGCCCACACGCGTCAGAATCCGGCCCTCTCCCTCGGCAACTTGTCGTATCGCGCGGACTTCGATGCCCGGCAGTTCCTCCTGCATCTGGCGCGAGATCGATGAAATGTACGGGCTGCAATACCAGCGATCGTATTCGACCGGAGTCATCGACGATGGATCGCGCTCCGAGAATGCATCGGCAGGCTTGGTCAGCGCGCTAACCAGTAATCGCCGGTAGCGGCCGGGGCGACCGGCAAGGCTCTGCGCCACCTGCAGGGGCGCAAGAATCGCATTGTCTTCGCGACCGCCGGTGGAAACGATGCCGGTGACGGTAAGCGTCTGAACCTGTTCGCCAACGCGCGCATCGATCGAATCCCCGATGCCCAGGCCTGTGCGTCGCGCGAGGTTCGAGCCGATCAGACACTCTTTCACATTATCGGCAAACCATCGACCATCGATATGCCACCACGGATCGGTCGCAGAAACACCAGTGACGAATTTGCTTCCGTCGGGAACATCGACGGTGTGGCTGTACCAGGTTCCAATCAGTGTTTCTCTCGAGTTTTCGGTGGTGCCTTCGCCGGGAATTTGTCTTTTGTCTAAAAATGTAGTCGTAACCTGGACCGGAACATCGAGGAATGGCGCAAAACCCATCACATTGTTGCGCCAGAAAATCGTCTTGAGCTTGCCAAGATCACCCTCCGGCAAATAGGCCCCTGCATCCACCGGACGATAATCGACGCCGCCAATTTCGAGGGGCAGTGTATCGGTTGCAGGTGTGACGAGAAGATTGGCACCGAGGGAACGAAATTCGTGCGCGAGGCGGTCTCCAACATCGAGCGCGACTTCGAGCGTGGCCGTGGCAACAGCCATCCCCAACGCGAGCGCAGCAGCCGTCAACGCCTTGCGGCGCGGCTTGCGCGCAAACGAATCGCTGACGATGCGAAAAAACATAGTCTCAGCGTCTCAGTGCGAGACCTTGCTCCTCGCCCCGGCCAGAGTAGAAACATCGATGATCAGCGCGCCGTTTTCGGTCCGCGAAGGGACTCCAACCGGATTGCAGCCACCTGCGTCTCCGATCGTCGGGATGTAAATGGCGGAGGCGCAGTTCCGGCAGATCACATTCGAACCTTCCTGCCGGTACCCGGCCGTGCCACAGATCAGGCAGGCGTCGAGCGCAGTGCCCCAGCTCCCATTCGGCTTTCGAATCACCAGAAAGCGGACACTCGTCCCGTTGGCATCGACGCTGTAAATATGCAGATTCGAATCGCTGACCTCTGCAATGGGGATGCGAACCACGTTGCCGTCCGTTTGAATCGCGCGCGCCTCGGTCGTCGCGGCAACGCGTGTGTACGCAAATTCAGCGGCGAGAATCAGTATCACTGCCGTGCAGGTGAACGCGGACGCGAATGCCCAACGGCGCTGCTTGCGGCGTTCCCATTCCATTCGTCGGCGCTCCGCGGCGTCGGAAACGTTCGCGGTAGACTGCCCCCGCGCGCTCATGTATTCGCGCAGCACCAGCAGCGCTGCCGCGCCAAGAATCACCGTGAAAAAGAACACTTCATTGCGAACGATCGGACCGATCCATGCCATCTCGAGCCGGCTGGAGGGAATCCACATCGACTCGCTCAATTCGTGAACCCCGGTCAGGGCAAGTTGCACGGCAACGATGATGAGAATGGTGCTGGTGGCGGCAAAAAATTTGCCAAGCGAAATTTTCAGCGTCCCCTGGAAGAAAAACCATCCGACGGCGATCGCGACGCCCAGGCCAAGGGTTGTGCCGATCCATACGGCTAGGCCTTCGCTGGAGAGCTCCACGGCGCGCAGGATCAGCGCAAGTTCGGCCCCTTCCCGGACCACCATCAGAAATACGAATGTAGCCAGGCCGATTCCCGCTGAAAATTCGCTTTTCCCAGCGTAGCTTTCGACGCGATCTTCAATGTGCTTCTTCAGATGCCGCGCCACACGGTTCATCCACACAATCATGGTCACGACGAAAACCGCCGCAACCAGCAGGAGCACGCCTTCGAATCCGTCCTCGCTCACCTGCCAGCGCTCCAATGCAATGGCGATCGCGAGGCTGGAGGCGGCAGCTGCCGCCACGCCTCCCCACACCCATCGCGCCAAAGCGGAACGGCCTGTACGATTCAGATAAACCAGTACGATACCAACGACCAGGGCGGCTTCTACGCCCTCGCGGAGAGCGATCAAAAATGAGGAGAGCAATGGGCGTATCCTTTGTGGAGCCCGAAGGGGCAAAAAAGCCAGTTGCAACTCTGTATCAACTATGACGTTCATTCTACCTTCGCCTGAACTCCAAGGTCAAGGATTTTACGGCCCTGCTTTTCAACGAGTTCCGCTGAAAAGTATCCATTTGTTCACCCTCACCTGCGAAGGTCTCACCCCCCTATAAGGTAGAATATGCATCTACATGAGTGTGCCTTGCTTTCAATCTCGCCCCTTGCTCCATAGTGAATGCTCCGCGGGCATACTCACTCGTGCAGTGCGGTACATACTGCTCTGCGCAATGGCAATTTTGCTTGTGACTGTTCCCGCATTCCCGCAGTCCCCCAGCGGGTCACCCACCGGTTCCAATCCTCCGATGACTGCGGCGGCACAACCTCTGGCAGTTCAGCCCGATAAAGGCCGTGCGCAAAAAGCTTTTCAAGCAGCGCGACGCGCGGAGCAGTCTGGCAATTGGAAATCCGCCTACGAATCGTATTCCGAGGCGGCGACGTACGCTCCTGCGAACAAGCAATACCCCATCTTGCGGGAGCATGCCCGTTTCCAGATGATTCAGGGACTCACCGATCTGGCGGAGCGAAAGGCCATCTCTGGAGACCTCGACGGCGCGCGCGAACAGCTCAATAACGCCCTGAAAATCGATCCGAACTACTCCATAGCCCGGGAGCGAATGCTGGAACTGGCGCCGGATACGGTCACCGTCACGCCAGAAAAAAAATCGAGACTTGCAGGTTTGCCGCGCCTGAATCCCAAGCCCGGAACGCGGGATTTCGATTTCCGAGGCTCTGTGCGCGGCGCGTATGAAGAGATAGGAAAACAATTCGGCGTCACCATGGCTTTCGATGGGGATTTAGCCGACCGTTCCCTACGCTTCCAGGTCCCGAAGCTGGATTTCGAAACGGCCATTATGGTTCTCTCGCGCCAAACAAAAACGTTCACGCGCGTCGTCGACGAACACACCCTGTTCGTTACGGAGGACAGCGCCCAGAAAATCCGCGATTATGCGCCGGAAATCGAGAAGAATCTGCTTCTTCCGGAGTCGGTGACCACGGATGAAATGAATGAGACCGTTCGAATGATTCGAGAAATCACCGGAATCTCGCGGACCCAGCTCGACACCGCCACGCGGACGCTGACCGTGCGTAGCACGGAAGAAAACGTGGCGCTGGCGCAGGCGATTCTGGAACAGATCGAGCAGCCCCACGGCGAAGTAATGCTGGAAATTGAAATCCTCAACCTCGATCGCGACGCAGCACGCCAACTGGGCATTACGCCCCCGCCCTCGGTAAAAATTTACACGCTCAATTTGAGTGAAATCAAGCAACTCCAGCAGGCGCAGAACAACGGAACGCTCCTGCAGCTTATCGAAAGCATATTTGGCAGCAGCGCTTCTCTGGGGGGCGCTGCCGGCTCCGTTCTGCCGCCCCTGGTCGTGCTGGGAGGAGGGAAATCGATCTTTCTTGCAACCGTGCCCGGCGCAAGCGCGAATTTCAATCAGACTCTCAGTAAAGTACGCAGCGCACAGCGCATTTTGTTGCGCGCCGAGGATGGAAAACCGGCCACATTCTTCGTTGGCGACCGCTATCCCATATCGCTGGGAATACTTTCCTCCAGCCTGACGTCCTCGACAACGGCGCTCGCAGCAGGAATCCTGTCCGGCCTGCTGCCCCGAACGGATTACAACACGGGGAATGCTCCGGTCGCGGTGGCAATCGCCAATTTCAATGGGGGCAGCTACCCGGATATCGTCGTTGCGAATCAGACTGACGGGACGATTTCGATTTTTTTCAGCACCGGAGCGGGCACATTCGGTACTCCGACGAACATTACCGTGGGCAAATCGCCCTCGGCGGTCGCGGTGGCGGATTTCAACGGCGATAACAACCTGGACATCGCCGTAACGAATTCGGGCGATAACACCGTGTCGATTCTGCTGGGCAAAGGCGATGGAACGTTTGCCGCACCGGTGACGTACCCGACGGGGTTGGACCCGGTCGCGCTGGTTGCAAAGGATTTTGACGGCGATGGGCAGCCGGACCTGGCAGTGGTCAATGAAGGAGACGGAACCAACCCGAGCACAGTATCGATTCTGCTGGGCAACAAACCGGGAGGCACACAGGACGGAACGTTCGCGGCCAAGACAGATTATCCGGTCGGCGTAGCGCCAGTCGCGATTGCTACGGCAGACTTCAACGCTGACGGATTTGCCGACCTAGCTGTCACCAATCATTCGAACGACACGGTTTCCGTCCTGCTTGGAAAAGGCGACGGGACATTCGGGTTGAAAACGGACTACGCGACAGGCAACGGTCCGGAGGGCGTCGCGACGGCGGATTTCAATCGCGACGGTCGGCAGGACCTTGCCGTTGCCAATCAGACCGATAGCGCCGTCTCGATTCTGCTGGGCAATGGTGACGGGACATTTGGCACTCAAACCGCTTTTACAACCGGGTCAGGTCCGGTCGGTATGCTGGCCGGGGATTTCATTGGTAGCGGAAATCCCGGTCTTGCCGTTGCCGATTCGACAGGCGATCAGGTGAGCATTCTGGCCGGCAATGGAGACGGAACGTTTACTTCACCCATCGGTATTCCCTCGGGGAATGACCCCGTCGCCCTAGCTGCGGCGGATTTGAACGGCGACGGAACGCTGGACCTGGTGGCAGCGAATGAAACCTCAAATTCGATTACGGTCACTCTCAATACGTTACAGGCCCCCAACTCTTCCTCCACCGCTGGGGAGACTGCGTATCCCTCGGCGGAATACGTCGATCTGGGCCTGAAGATAAAAGCAACCCCCCGCCTGCATGGAGACGATGAGGTGACGCTTCATCTCGAGTTCGATATCCGCAGTCTTGCTGGGTCTGCCATCAATGGCATTCCGATCCTCGCCAACCGCACCATCGACCAGACGATTCGGCTGCGCGAAAACGAAACCTCTGTTCTTTCCGGGCTAATCCAATCGAGCGAAGCCCGTACAATCAGCGGCTTGCCCTGGGCCGCTACGGTACCGGGCGTTGGGCTATTGACCGGAGAAAATACGGCGGATCTGAAAGATACAGAAATGTTTATTGTCGTCACCCCGCGGTCCCTGCGCCTGCCTCCCCACGATTTCCCGGCAATTTACGCTGGCCATGGAGAGCCTTCCACCCCGGCGGCCCCTCCTCCTCCGCCACCCGGAAATCCCGCCCCACCGCCGCCCGGACAGCCTCCCGGTGCACAGCCGCAGCCACAGCCCGGCGTTCAACCCGGGCCGAGAAATCCTGGCAACGAACCTTTCCAGCCCCGCGGCCAACCCCCCGGGTAGTCTTATCGTTTACAGCAAATTAGCCTTGACCATGCGGACAACCTGCTCGCGGTCCGTCCTTGATTCGGTATGCTGCTGACACCTAGACTGAAGGCAGCCCGGACCCTACTAACTATTCATTCTGATCCGCAGGAGGTTGCAATGTGGACGAATAAGCAGTCCTCTCATCCGTCAGGCACGCAAGCAGGAACCGCCGTCGAAACGCTACCGGAACAGGTGCGCACCAGCACAAGCGGGGCCGCCAATAATCCGATCGACAGTGTTCGACCGCAGGGAGCCGCCTCCCGTGCTCCCGCCTGGCTTGGGCCGGGCCTGAAAATCAAGGGACAAATTTCTGGGTCAGAAAATCTCCACCTGGAATGCAAAGTGGAAGGACCAATCTCTCTCGGAGATCACCGGCTCACCGTAGGGCAGAGCGCGCACATCAACGGTGAAATTACGGCCTCCGAAGTGGTCGTCCACGGCGAGGTGAGCGGAAACCTCCTTGCAAGCGACCGAATTGAAATCAAGAAGCATGGCTCGGTCAAGGGCGATCTGATGACCGCTCGAATCGTGATCGAAGACGGCGCGTATTTCAAAGGCGCAATCGAAGTGTCCCGGAAGGAACAACCGGGCCCCGACCTCGATACTCTTCTGGCGCGTCCTGAAAAGAAAATGCTCTGAGGCCCCGGCGAGAGACCGGTATCGCCTTTCAGAATCATATGCTTCCGAACGGGTGACCCCACCCCGTCTTCCGGTTCAAGATCAGCAATTTCGCGAAATGTGTGTCTTACGGCGTGCCCTGCCGCCTGAATGCAGGGTTGCCATTTCAGGGGATCGATAGTGGAAACAGCATCAGATCAAGTACAAGTGTCCCCTCCCGAAAAAGAGGACTTCCGCCCCGTTGCCGTCCGCGGGGTCGCGGAAATTCTGGAGCAGCATGGCGACTGGCTCGATTCCGGCGGAGAAGCCGGCATCCAGGCTGACTTTTCGCGCGAAAATCTGGAAGGCGCGGACCTGATCGACGCCCGACTCCAGGACGCGCTCCTGAACAAGACGATTCTAAGACATGCCGACCTGATGCTGGCGGATTTGCGCGGCGCGAGCCTGTTGCAGGCAAACCTGCAGGACGCCAACCTGCTGGGCACAGTGTTTCGGCATTCGAACCTGCAAGCCGCCAATCTCAGCGGCGCGACCGGACTGCTCAGCAGCCAATTTGCGGGAGCAAACCTGTTCGGCGCCGTACTTCCCGCCGACATTTCACCCTCCGAAGGACTGGCCTACGTCAAGGAGGTAGCCCACAAGTCCGGCTTATTCCTGATATCGATGCTGCTGGTCAATGCTCTGGCCTGGTTGAGAATTTTTACCACCAAAGATGCTGCCCTGCTGAAAAATGGCCCGGCATTGCCGTTCTTGGGGATGCAGGCAGACGTGCCGTTTGTTCCGTTTTATCTGTTCGGCCCGATCCTGATTCTGATCCTGTACGTCTGCTTCCATCTCTATTTACAGCGGTTATGGGACGGCGCGGCGCAGTTGCCTGCAATCTTTCCCGATGGGCGAAGTCTCGACGAACGCCTGCCGTGGTTCTCGAGGTGGGGCGCGCGCTCACATTCCAAATGGCTTAGGGAAAGGCGTTCCCCGCTGGCTTTTCTGGAGGCCGGGATTGCCATGCTGCTTCTGTATTGGGTCACGCCCGCAACGGTCCTCTTGTTCTGGGGCCGCTACCTGACGGTGCAAGACCTGCGCGGGAGTATCGTCCACGTGCTGCTCGTGGGCGGTGCGGTGGCGGCAGCGACGAATTTCCCGAGCATGGTCGGGAAAGCGTTCGGTTCCGACCTGGCGATGCCTTCGAACGCGAAGACATCCCCGCGCCGAAAAGCTCGTAAACCATTGATGCTGCGCGTCATGACGCCGATCGCCGTCGGACTTTTTCTTCTCCTGCTCTCCATCGGAACCATCCTCGGCGCGCCTCACGACACGAACCGCACGGCAGACTCAAAGAGCGGAGGAGTCAACACATGGGCAGCCGACGCCCTCTGGAGCATCAAGTACAGCCCCTACGCCCAATTGACCGAAACTGAAGTTTCGACGAAGCCGTCCTCGTGGTCGGAATCGGCTTCAGCCCAAGCGAAAGCCGAAGACTTTGCCCAGGTAAAGGGGGCCAGCCTTAACCGCCTCCAGCTCCGATACTTACAGGCCTATGGTGCCTTCCTGGTGAAGGCGCGCCTTTGGCAAGCCGATCTGCGGAATTCCTATCTCTCGGAAGCAGACATGCGGGAAGCCAACCTGCGCCAGGCCGATCTGCGATTCGCGGTTCTGGATCGCGCAAAGCTGACGCGCGCATCGCTCCAGGAGACCGACCTGCGCAACTCGAACCTGAATCGCGCCGATTTGCAGGGCGCGAACCTGACGTCCACCGTAGCGTCCAGCGCAACTATGATGGATGCCACGCTCGACGGCGCGAATCTCTACAAGGCCGACCTGCGAAATGCGTCCCTGCAAAGGGCGAGCCTGAAACAAGCCGACCTCCGCGAAGCAAATCTCGAAAGCGCCAATCTGACGATGGCAATTCTCCAGGAAACCTACCTGACGTCCACCAAACTGGCCAGCGCCCAACTGAAACGGGCGGACCTCTCCCTAGCCATCCTCACCGACGCCGATCTGCGGAATTCGAATCTAAGCGGAGCGGATTTTCAGGGAGCAATCCTGCGCGGCACCGACCTGACCGGCGCAAACCTGCAAGGCGCGAATCTGAAAGGGGCGGTAGGAGTAACAGCCAGCCAGATTTGCTCAGCGGGCAATTTGGGGCAGGTGCAACTGGATGAGAATTTACAGATCGACGTGCAAGTCCTCTGCGGGAATCGGCGGTAAGTCCGAGGACATAGGCGAGGGATATCGCCGCTCCACATTCGGATCCCAATTCAATCCCAAGCGCGGGGAACCAGGATTTTGGGCTAGTGTACTTGTAGCACAGCCACTCCTGGCTATGCTCTGCGGGGCGCTCTCAGCTGAACGCACAGGCAAGAGTGCCTGTGCTACAAAAACCGAAATCGCCCAACACTGAGATAGGAGTCGCCAATCACCTCATCTTGGGATTATATCGATTGTTCGGATCAAGCGTGGGATCGTCGAGACCATCCATCAAATCGAGCAAAGCGGCAGTATTGTCCAGATCGACTCCCGAGAACACGCCAACACTTCCATAAGTAGTCAATTCGATGGGGCGACGAGAAGCCTTCTTCCGCTTCCGGCCAAACACTTTTCGAAACTTATTCGCAACCCATACAAGCAATTTCATATCGAAATTTGCTGAACTCCGACAAACTCAAGGGAATCGTCAACCTCCTCACCACATTTAAGACACAATTCGATGACTTCCCGGGCGTGGTTCATAGGCTTGTCGAGCGTCCCAGCACGCGGGTGGCGCAATGAACCATTAAGCAAGCGGATGCCGCCAGCGAAGACCCGGGAATCTAGCGTAATCGCGATCCGCAGTAATCCATTCCGCGCCGGATTCTATAGCCAGCGCCGCAAAATAAGCGTCGGTCACCAGACTTCCCTTCACTCCCGCTGCCCTGCACAATCCCGCAAAAACATCCCAATGGCGCGGTCCTGGGGAAACAATGACGGTTCCCTCGTCGTCGCGCAATTCTTGCGCGAATTTGAGGGCCAGATCGATGGGCGTGGGTTTGGGATAAATCTGCGGATGGGTTGCGATCCGAACCATCGCGGACAGCGCCAACTCCGAGAGTCCGCAGACTTCTTCAGAATTGAGAGCACTTTTCAGCCACGCCAGGTAGCGATCATGGTCGATTGCATCAGGCCGATGCGCATACAAGAGCACGTTAACGTCGATGAGGATCATTAATTCCATCCATCAAATCGAGCGTTGCGGCAGAGTCGTCCAAGTCGACACCCGGAAAAGTTCCGCCTTCGCCGTATGTAGTCAGCTTGATTTCCCTACGAGGCTGCTTTCGGCGTCCCTTCAGGAGTGCCTCGCGCAAAGCATTGGCGATAATCTCGGTCAGCGTGGTGTCCGACTCCAGCGCGGCCTTCTTCGCCTGGAGGATGAGGTCGTCAGGCAGATTGATGGTAGTTCGCATATGCTTAAGCATATCACGGCGCAGAAAGGGTTGTGCAATTCTTTTCAAACAGACCGCTTCCATCCGCGGAGCGCACTTATAGCGAGATACGCTGCCAGTTTATGTAATCGATCGCTTGCACGGAAAAATTCGGGATATGAAACCGAATTGTCGTCTCCGAAACGCGGGCTCCATGAGTGGACGAGTTATGAGTGGAAATCAGTTGCGATCATAGAACGGAAAACAATTGCTCCGCTGGCCCACCGTGAGCGGGTGTTTCAAAGTCGCTGACACATGTTGTTTTTGGACCTCTGCTGTTTCATTTTGGTACAATCACCGCACTTATGAAACGATTGCCGTCGTTACCAAAACTTCTTCAACGAAAAATTTACAAAACCGGTCAAACTCGGGGCGCAGACGATGACGTCATTTACCAAAATCGTGTCTTGCGTAACAGTACAGTACTAATTCCTTATGGCTGTTGGAATATCTGCCAGAAGCCACCGGAGGCAGAGGCTAGTTACGAGAACGGCTCCATCGTCTTGATCTCGCCGACAGAATACTTCGCAATGAATAACCCAACCCGTGAATTAGGTGCACAAGGACTAACGCTTGGCATAAACACCCTCGTGTTCTAGAAGCTATTGCACAACCCTCCGCAAGACGATCATGAAGCAAGCGATATGA